>JAUNVP010000006.1 GCA_030537615.1 Actinomycetaceae bacterium
AAGCACGCCGCCAGCGTTCGTCCTGAGCCAGGATCAAACTCTCCAAACAAAAACAGTCCAGAAAACAACCAACCCCCAAAAACAGGAGCCAGCCAAAATCCCAACCAAAAAAACAAAAACACCAAAAAAACAAAAAACAAAACAAAAAAACACACTATCGAGTTCACAGAACAACCCCCACACACAACAAGCACCAGCTAAAACTGGACCTCGTTGAAGTGATGATTAACCACATCCCACCGCGCGATTTCCCTATCGAGAATCACCACCACGCAGGAAGCGGCTTATCCACCTTAGCAGATTATTCAGCGGTGTCAAACCAGAAGATTCATGCCGCCCACCTGCCGGTAGACCGTTACCTCAACGCTCCGAATCGGAGTCGCGTCGGCAACGAAATAAGACTTTACTCAGCAATCCCACACACCGTCAAATCAACCCACAGTGACACTCAACACACCACAGAAAGCAAGGCGTAGACCTATTTCTCAGGGCGGGAAATCCAGCTACCGCAACGGTTCAACCATGACGATTTCACGGTCTTTCGATCCTTTGGACACCCATTCGCGCGCCGAGTTCCCACTGATGATAAGCACCACTAACACGGCGATCATCGCGTGCAGAAGCGTGACGAACGGCAGGTTCGTATTCAGTTCCAGGTCAAGGAGCGCTCGTCCAGCCAATGCTATGGAGAAGAACATCAGTCCGATACGCGCCCACCTGCGCCGCGCCAGCATAGCAATCCATAAGAAGAGTTCAAGCAGCACCCCTCCCGATAACGCGATACTGGTCAGCAAGCCTGACCAGCCCCCGACCTCAGCAAAGCTAATGCGTGAAGTGATAAACGTCACCCAAAATAGCACGATTGACGCCGCGTGAAAGACGACAAGAGTCCCCGCACCGATGAGCGACATCGGCGGAACCGCATGGTCAACCACACTTTTGCGTCGCTTGCTTTGACTTGAATAGTCGATCTCATTCAGTTCGCTCTGGCCACGCTCGGTCGCGCCTCCAACGTCAACGACGGGCAGGTGCCCATCGGTCCGCACCCGATCACCACCACCGTTGCGATGATGGTAGGCCGTTGAAAAGTCCTCGATTACTCGCACCCGAACAAGCGGATCGGTAAAACGGAGCGTGTTGACGATGTAATCGCGTTCCAGGTCCGTATCTTCGTCGATCTTATGGGTCACTTGAAACGTGAAGACAGACAATCCGACAGAGCGGTCGTAGGTTCCCGCTGCCAGCCAGTCCGCCCGGTGACCGCCGGGGAGGATCCATCCCTCCGGCACTTTCCAGAACCTGACATGGTGACGTTGCTTAGCGGAGCCCGCTACCTCCTGCTGATACGCGAAGTCGTGCGGCTTCCCGAACAGATACAGATCGGAGACGGGAGCTTTTTGATACGACCTCCCCAACAGCGATGACACAACGATTTTCCACGACGATCCGAGCGTGATTGGGTCAGCTAAAACCCAACCGGCACGTTGCATCGCGACGTGTATATCGGACTCAGAGCCGTCAAACGCGAGATTGACAGGGTCCCCGAGTACCCCATCCTGAGTTTTTGTTCGTCCGATGAAGTAATCCGGCACG
The DNA here is from genome assembly GCA_030537615.1 of Actinomycetaceae bacterium. Taxonomy (GTDB): domain Bacteria; phylum Actinomycetota; class Actinomycetes; order Actinomycetales; family Actinomycetaceae; genus Gleimia. Next base: position 1,594 of record JAUNVP010000006.1, read on the forward strand.
TACACGAGGGCGAAAACCTGGTGGAGACGCGGGAGCAAAAGATAGGAGACGACAAACCAAAATAGGACGAGGAGCGTAAGGGAACGCCAACGCAGAGTGAACGAGCCGGTCAGCAAGATGACAGCAAACCACAGCGTAAGCAAAAGAGCGATCCCGATGAAAACTGCGTCAAGAACAGCAAAGACCGACACTTGACGACCACCCCGCTGGGGCATGTCAAGTCTTTGATATGCGGGGTAATGCGTCGGGACAGGATAACGATTGGGTTTGCCGATCTCCACGCCACCAGTGTAGCCACCACAGTTACTCCTTTGGTATCCCCCACAATTGCGTGCCGCACGCTGAAACAACCAAAAGATTCTCTTTGAACATGCTTTACTATCGGAGTGGTGGTGTGCCGTAGCGGTACTGCCGCGCGACTTCGAACAGAGAGGACCCTATGTTTCCTAACGCCATTGGTTTTGACCGGGACAAGTACATTTCTCTTCAATCCGAACACATTGAGGCCCGGCGCAAAGCCATCGGCGGAAAGCTCTATTTGGAGATGGGCGGGAAACTCTTCGACGACCTCCACGCCTCGCGAGTACTCCCGGGCTTCACTCCGGACAACAAGATCGCCATGTTAGAGACGCTCAAAGATGAGCTCGAAATCATCGTTGCGCTCAACGCCAAAGATCTCCAGCGCCAGAAGGTCCGCGCTGACCTCGGTATCCCCTACGAAGAGGATGTCCTGCGACTCATTGACGTGTTCCGCGAGCGTGGTTTTCTTGTCAACAACGTCGTGATGACGCAGATGGACGGCGATAATGCTGTTGCCCGAGCCTTTCGTAAAAGACTCGAGAGACTCGGCCTCACAGTGGCGCGCCACCGCACCATCAAAGGGTATCCGACAGACACGGCTCACATCGTGTCAAAAGACGGTCTCGGAAAAAACGACTACGTAGAAACCACCCGCGACCTCATTATCGTCACAGCCCCCGGACCCGGCTCAGGCAAATTGGCTACCTGCTTGTCGCAGATCTATCACGACTACAAACGCGGAATCTCCTCCGGATACGCGAAGTTCGAGACTTTCCCGATCTGGAATCTACCGCTCGACCATCCGGTGAATTTAGCGTATGAAGCGGCGACTGCCGACCTCGACGACGTCAATATGATCGATCATTTCCATCTCGCGGCTTACGGCGAACAGACCGTTAACTATAACCGCGATATTGAGGTTTTCCCGCTCCTCAGCCAGCTACTTGAACAGCTGTCTGGACATTGCCCGTACAAGTCCCCCACCGACATGGGTGTCAACATGGTGGGCATGTGCATTAGCAACGACGAGGTCTGCCGCGAAGCCGGGAAGCAGGAAATTATCCGACGGTATTACAAAGCTCTTGTCGATGAGCGCCGAGAAGAGCGTGACCCGATTGAATCCGATCGCATTGCGCTACTGATGGGCAAGCTGGGGATTACGCGTAACTACCGACGCGTGGTCCAACCCGCCCTCGATATCGCGGCCCAAACAAAAGCCCCCGGTTCAGCGTTACAACTCGGTGACGGAACAATCATCACGGGTAAGACCTCCGCGCTACTCGGCTGCTCGGCTGCCATGTTGCTCAATGCCCTCAAGTTCCTCGCAGGCATTGACCCCGAAGTACACCTGTTAGCGCCCGAATCAATCGAACCGATTCAGACACTGAAAACAGAGCATTTGGGGAGTCGCAACCCACGACTACACACGGATGAAGTGCTCATCGCGCTATCAGTTTCCGCAAACTCGGATGAGTACGCCCGGCGCGCCCTCGAACAACTACGCAATATTCGCGGCAGTGAAGTACACACCACGACGATTCTCGGATCTGTCGATGAAGGCATTTTCCGCAATCTCGGATGCCTCGTGACCTCGGAGCCGGAATACATGGTGAAGACGCTATATAAGAAGCGGTAACTCGCTACTTTGCCGCCGCGTACCAGGGTCTTTATTCCCTTGTATGCGGCGGCTTTTTATCTAGGCTTCGAATTGACCACTCGGTCTCAGGAAGGTAGATGAACCATGACTTATCGAATGATCTTCAACCAAACTGCGTTCTTCGGTCGCGGAAGCATTTCTCATCTCGTCCCCGAGCTACGCTCACGTAATCTCACTAAAGCACTGCTCATCACGGACGCTGTCTTACTGGAAACCGGCACTGCACAGAAGGTAACTGACCTTCTTGACGAAGCCGGATTCCCCTACGAGGTCTTCTCTGACGTCGCTCCAAACCCACCGGTAGAGAATGTTAAAGCCGGTGTCGAGAAGTTCAAGGACGCAGGCGCGGACGTCCTTATTGGACTCGGCGGAGGCTCTCCACAAGACACTGCGAAAGCCGTTGGAATTATCGTAGCGAACCCCGAATTCTCCGATGTTCTATCACTGGAGGGCGTCGCCGATACGAAGAACCCCTCGATTCCGATCATCGGTATTCCGACAACAGCCGGAACGGCCTCGGAAACAACCATCAATTACGTCATCACCGACGTAGCTAATCAGCGGAAGTTCGTGTGCGTCGATCCGCATGACATTCCCATTCTCGCTATCGTCGACCCCGATCTGATGGATTCGATGCCGCGGAGTCTCAAGGCGGCAACAGGACTCGATGCGCTGACACACGCGATTGAAGGCTACATCACCAAGGGCGCGTGGGAGCTGTCGGATTCCGTTCACTTAACCGCTATCAAGATGATTGCCGCAAACTTGCAGAAGTCGGTTGAGGGCGACCTCGATGCTGGAGAGAAGATGGCCTACGCCAGCTACATTGCGGGCATGGGATATTCGAACGTTGGCCTCGGCCTCGTGCACGGTATGGCGCATCCGCTGGGCGGACAGTACGACGCACCCCACGGCGTAGCCAACGGTATCTTACTGGCCTCAGTCATGCGCTACAACGCTGAATACACCGGAGAGAAGTACCGTGACATTGCCGACGCTTTCGGTGTCAAAGGCGCCTATGACATGCCGCTTGATGAAGCGCGCAAGGCGGCCTGCGACGCGGTGGCAGAACTGACTGTCGCGATTGGCAATCCGACCTCAATCTCTGCGGTTGGAGTAACCGAAGAGGGCCTTGACGCACTGGCTGACGACGCCTTTGCGGACGTGTGCACTCCCGGAAATCCACGAGAGGCGACACGAGACGAGATCCGCGAACTGTATGCGTCACTGCTCTAACACGGCTGCATCCGGGGCGTGACTGCGGTCAGTGACGGATAGGACAAAGGGCGCTGAACCTGTTGGTTCAGCGCCCTTTGGGTTTGATTAGGTTAGGTAATGGAAACCAGTCGACGCGACATTGCTGTCGAGTACTGTTCGGCTTCAAGTCCCGCAATCAAGTGCCACACACCGGGTGCCACTTCGACTGCGCCCGGAAGACCGGCTCGACCAAGAGCTTCGACGTCGACGAGCGAGGAGTCTTTGACGACTGCGCGCACGCGAGTCTCAGCAATGAGCTCGACTGACTCGATGTTCTCTTCTCCACCGAGTCCAGCGACCCACTGTTTGGCCTGGTTGGTTTCGGCATCGCCAACGACAATGACGCGCGGTTCGGGTTCGGGCGTCGCATCGACTCCACCTTGAGCGCGGGCCGCGGCCTTTTGCTCAGGCGTACGGTAGTCGGTGACGATCACGAGGATCATGGCCGTAGCGAACGCCGCCGCGATTCCAATGATGTAGAGGAAGATCGGATCGAACACCGGAATGGTGAGCAACGACGTGAAGGCGAATGCCTGGGTCTTCAGGCCGCCGCCAACACCAACGATGACGCCACCGACGAAGCAACCGACGAGCATACGCGGGTAGATGCGCTTGAAACGCAGGTGGATACCGTAGAGGGAGGGCTCTGAAATACCACCGAGCAGACCGGCCGCGAGCGCACCGGTTGCCGTCTGACGCATGGTGACATCCCTATCGCGAATCGACAGGACGAGCACACCGGCAGTCGCTCCGAAGCACGCGAAGTTCCAGGTACCCATGGGGCCTTGGATGAAGTCGTATCCCAGGGTTTGGATATTGATCAGCATGAGGGCGTTAAGCGGCCAGTGGAGACCGAGCGGAACGAGGAAGGGGTAAAGCATCGGGATGAGAATCGCGAATACGATCGGCGCGTTACCGTTGAGCCAGGCAAGGCCGGTACCGATACCGGTACCCAGCCACACACCCATCGGCCCGATGAGGAATGCCGTCATCGGGATCATGACCGCCATCGAGAAGAAGGGAACGAACACCATCTGAACGTTCTCGGGGAAGATCTTCTTAAATAGCTTGTATACCAGCGCGAGGATCGCCACCATGATGAGTGGCACGAACACTTGGCCGCCGTAGTCATTGAGCTGCATGGGAAGTCCGAAGATGTCGGCCACGCAGGATTCCGTGCCCAGCGTTTCGGTCTTGGTACACATTGTCGATTCAAGTCCGCCCAGTTTGACGAACTCCGGTGTCATGAGCGCGCCCATGACGGTGGCACCAACCCACGGGTCAACGTTCAGCTTCTTCGACGCGTTGTAGGCGACCATGATCGGCAGGAAGTAGAACACCGACCGCCACATGGCGTCAACGAAGACCCATCCGGCAGACTTATCTGCCGCACGGAAGTCGACGATACCAAGTGCGTCAAGCACCGCGGCAAACGCGATGATAAGCGAAGCGCCAAGAAGGACGCCGAGCAGTGGCCGGAACGAGTCCGACAGGTATTCGAAGAAGCTGTCGACGAAGGCGTACTTGCCCTTTGTCTTCGCTCGTTCCATCGCCTTGACTTGCTCGTCGGTCAGTTCTCCGCTCTTCTGCATTTCGGGCAGAGCGTTGATCTCATTAAAGACGGTCTGTACTGCGCCGCCGATAATGACCTGGAAACGATCACCCGACTGGGGAACCGCCCCCATGACGCCCTTGATTGTTTCAACTGCCGCAACATCCACTCCGGAGGCGTCGACGAGTTCAAACCGCAGTCGCGTTGCGCAGTGGGTGAGGCTGAGAATATTGTCGGCCCCTCCGACTGCCTTAACGATTTCTTGTGCTGTACTCATTGATGCAACCTCCTAGTTGCCACGTGTTGATGGGGCGTCGGCAGCATCACTGTCATCGATGCTGACGAGGGCACGAACTTCCGCGGGAGACGAACAAGTGAGTGCCTTAGCGGCCAGTTGCTTGCACGTCTCGAGCGAGTATTTGCGAATCATTGCTTTAACGCTGGGAATCGCTGGGATTGAGCAACTAAACTCATCGAGTCCAAGACCCACGAGAATCGGTGCTGCTTGGGGATCTGAGGCGATTCCGCCACACATTCCCAACCACTTGCCGCGCTTGTGGAGTGCCACGGCTGCGTTGTGGACGAGAGCGAGAACCGCGGGGTTGCACGGATCAACTTGCGGTGCGAGCTTGGGGTGCCCGCGATCCATGGCGAGCGTGTAGCTCGTGAGGTCGTTGGTTCCGACACTGAAGAAGTCACAGCCGTCGAGGTCCGCGAACTGCTCGGCCATGACAGCAACTGACGGAACTTCCATCATGATGCCGCAACTGACTTCAGCGGTATAGCCGCCCTTGTCGCGTTCTTCATCAAATAGTTTCTTAGCGGCAAGCCAATCATCGACGGTGGCAATCATCGGGAACATGACGTGGAACTTGGCTGAACCCATGGGAGATTCTTTCGCCACCTGGTCAGCGGCGGTGAAGATCGCCCTCAGTTGCGAGCGCAATAGAGAGGGTTCTTCGAGTCCGACGCGAACACCTCGCATACCGAGGAAGGGGTTTTCTTCAGCAGGAATATCAACGTAGTTCAGTGGCTTATCCCCACCCACGTCGAGGGTGCGAATGACGAGAGGCTCATTCGGACCGAGTGCGCGCGCACAATCGGCGTAGACCTTCGCCTGTTCTTCTTCGCTTGGCGCGGAATTGCGTCCCATAAAGACGAACTCTGAGCGGAGCAGCCCGACGCCCTCGCCGCCCTTCGTTTTGGATTCTTGCGCATCAGCAACACCGCCGATATTGGCGACAACCGCGAGACGATGACCGTCAGTCGTGGTAGCCGGCAAATCTTTGGTGGACTCTTCTTCGCGTTTGCGTGCTTCGAGTTTCTTCGCACGTTCTTGAATCATCGCGATTTGCTCGTCGCTCACGTTGGTTTGGAGCGAGCCAGCAGTGCCGTCAAGAACGACGAGAGTACCGTCTTCAATGTCGAGCGCACGGCCTTCAATTCCGGCAACTGCGGGAATATCGAGTGAGCGAGCAATGATTGCTACGTGAGAGGACGCGCCACCTGTCGTCGTCGCGAAGCCAATAACCTTCGTCCGATCAAGCTGCGCGGTATCGGTCGGCGTCAGCTCTTCAGCGATGAGGATCGTGTTCTCAGGAAGGTCCGGCTGTTCGGCTCGGTGGCCGGTTAGTTCTCCGAGCACGCGCTGGCCAACATCACGCACGTCGTTCGCGCGAGCGGCGAGAATTTCGTTTGCCAAGGACTCAAGCTGCTCCGCGAAGGAGTTGAAAGCTCCGCGCCAGGCAAACGGGGCTGACTTCCCCTTGTCAATAGCGGAGACTGCGAGGTCGAGTAGTTCGGGGTCCTCAAGAATCTCTTGGTGAGCCGCAAAGATTGCCGCTTTATCCGCGGAGGCTTCTTCTTCAAGACGCTGTTCGAGTGCCGAGAGATCAAGCAGAGCGCGGTCAATCGCCTTATTTAGCTTGCGCCGCTCCTTATGGTGATCTTCTGCGAACTCTTCAACTTCGATGTCTTCGCGAACGATCTGGTGGACTCGCCCGATACTGAGACCGGGCGAAGCGGAGACACCCAGAAGGAGGTTCCAATCGCCAGACTTCGGTTCGACAGGCTTCTCTTCAACCGGCGCTTTAATGGCCGGGATCGTACCGGTGTCGTCGGTGCCCGACAGTGGCGGACAATCTTCTCCAAGACCACTTTCGACAGCCTCAGTGAGTTCCGCGATTGCTTCGGCAGCATCGACCCCGTGCGCAGTAATGGTGATCTTCTGCCCGTAAGCAACGGCCATCCCCATAATCGACACGATTGATTTGGCATTGGCTGAGTCATCACCGCGCCGCAAACGAATGTCTGAGTTGAACTTCTTCGCTAGGTTCGCGAGATTCGCTGCAGGCCGGGCGTGGAGACCCGTCGGGTTCGGAACAAGCAAACCACCCGAGACGACGGTCTTGGCATTACCTGCGGCTTCTCCGTCTTCGCCGGCCGAATCCGGTTCGGCGATCACGATCGTCGCGACAACGTCCTCACCCGCTTTGACCAGCCCCTCTACGGGATCGATCGACTCAACTATTTCGGTATTCGTGACAACGACCTGTGTCAGCAAGCTTTTTGCTTTACGCGCCACCTCATCGAGATCAATCTCAATAAGCGGGTCACCCACCGCAACAGTTGCGCCCTCTTTCGTCTTGGGCGTAAAACCTTTACCCACGAGCCGCACGGTATCAAGCCCGATGTGCATGAGGATTTCGAGGCCCTCTTCACTCCGAATTGTTACTGCGTGGCTGGAAGGCTGAACATCAACGACCTCGCCTGCAATCGGTGCGACCAGTACGTTGCTGATGGGATCGATAGATACACCGTCACCAACCATCTTCTTCGCAAAAACTGGGTCAGGCACCTGTTCAATCGGTAGCATCACCCCCGTTAATGGGGCGCGAAGCTGAACTTGGCGCGGATATGAGTCAACGTTGCGAGCGTCTCCGTTCGCAACAGTATCGCTTTCACTCACTGTGACAATTCCTCTCTGCCATGAGTAGTGACCGGCGACATTAGCGCGGTTGCTACGCGGAGAATTCGTTTCAACCATTTCCGAACTCATCAGCGGCGACGAGCAGATCAATCGCAAATGTGCTGGCTGGAACTATAAAGTTAGCACGGTAAATACCGTCACAACACAGATTACACTGTTTCAAAAATTGTGGTTACTATCACGTTGATTTACACCACAAAACATAGGTGACTAAAGCCCCTTTTACTTACGGAACTCGCCGTGTAAGTCGCTTTATTTGGCGGCATGTCAGTAAAATTCAAAGTCTCAATCGTGATTCAAGCGGACATTAATTTCACACCGACACCGCGACCCCACAGTTCACACAAACACTGTTAAAATGACAACCGCAACCATTTGGTCACAATGCTTTATTGTGTTTCACGTACTCTTCCGCCGGTTGTCCTATTTGCACGGAAGAGCTCATTGATGCCGGCAATAGAAGAATTAGCGTCGAGAAAGCGCACTGTACCGTCACGATTGATTATGGAAGCTTCGCTTCATGAATCGAAGCTACAATTGGATTTCACGGTCCAATTGACTCACATACTGCGAAAGGTCTCCGCCTATGCCTCGCGTCATCGTCTGCGGCCCCGTCTTTCTTGACGTAGTCATGTCGGGTCTCGACGGACCGCCCCGACTCGGTGAAGAGCAGTGGGTATCCGATTCCCAACTAACAGTTGGCGGCGCAGCTAACCAAGCCGTTGCACTCACTCGCCTCGGTATCAACGCATCATTATGCTCACACATCGGCACCGATCTACCCGGGCAGATCGTCGTCGACGTTCTCACCGGGTATGGAGTTGATACGACCCTGTGCGAGGGGGGCGGAGATCAAGCGATGACCGTGGCTCTCAGTTGGAGTGGTGATCGCGCCCTCGTCTCACATGGCGAACTGCACACGGCCATGCTCCCTGATTCGTCACCTGCACCGGACGTCCTTGTGGGCGATCTTCCTAATCTGGCAGCAAATGATGAACTCATCCGCCGTTGGCGTACAGCAGGAACGACAGTGATTGGCGACATTGGCTGGGATGCAACCGGCAGGTGGGACCTCGCCGATCTTGCTCCTCTTAGTCTGTGCGATTATTTCGTTCCCAACGAAGAAGAAGTGCGCAACTACGCGAGGGTTGACGACGTTTTCGAGGCCGCAGAACACTTGCAGACCCGCCTCAATCCGAACTGTTCCTTTGTTGTCACACGTGGTCCGGAGGGCGTGATCGCCCACGATGAGCAGTGGTTTGAATTTCCCGCCCTCGACGTTAAATTCGTCGATGCGACGGGAGCTGGAGATGCCTTCGGCGCAGGCCTAGCGACGGGCGTAGCTCTTGGCGCCAATCTGCGCCAGTCGGTTTCGCTCGCCAGCACCGTATCTGGACTATCAGTTACTCGAACCGGAGGAGCTGGCTCAACGCCCACATCCGCAGACATTCGCTCCCTCGATATTCCCCTCCCCGCCGAATACGACCTCAGCTTCTACGATGGAGAGCTTACGCAGGGGGTCTAGCCTCACTCCGACCGCAATTTCTGGGGTCGTAGGCTCTGCCTAGAGAAAGTGGGGGTTGCTACAGAGAGCCTACGGCGGTAAGAGAGAGCCTACGGCTCGAGGTTCCAAATCTCGATTGATTCAATTGTGCCGTAGAACCGGTCGGCCATCTCATCTCCCCATTGACCACACCCAATTGACCACGTCGTACTGTCGGATTCGATGAGCTGAGTGGATTGAGTCAGCGTCGAACGGAGGATTCGATCGCCGTTGAGCCATACTCCAGGCTTGAGCCTGTGTCCGGCTCGATACCCGCCGAGGCTAATCACCACCTCATTAGTTGAACCGTCATCAATAGCGTGAGAAGTCACCCACTCCTGGCCAGCGGTAGTAAAAGCGTGAAAACCGACGAAACGCTCCGAGGACAGCGACACCTGTAACAGCGGTTCATTCGAACCGTCCGGAGCCTGCCCCCATTTAGCGAATAGCACCTGCCAGTCCCGCCCTTGATTCGGAGCGGTGAACCGCAGTCGCATTATCATTCGGCTCGCCGGGGCCATCTCAACCGTGCGGCATTCTCCTCCATAAAAAGCGAAGTCGGGACGACCAAGTTCGATACCGCTCGTTACTGGAAGTGCGGGCACAAACCGTAACTGATTGGCCTCATCGGCTACAGCCAACTGGCGACGAGCCGCAAGATTGCGTTTGAGACGCTCATCCGTTGTGAGAGCGGGGCACCATGTTCGCACATCGCAGATACCGCGGCGAAAAGTGTACGTCCGCACCATTCCGGCTCCACCGGCGACGAGATCCTGCGCGTTAAAACAATGACACTCAACCCATCTACCGTCGCGCGTTTGCTGACGAACCCGAGATGATGGCCATTCGTGGCCCGCGAGCGCGAGAAACACGCCGGGGATCTGCTCAATGAGGGCGTCCCACACTCGCCGTCCATTCTCGGTCAGCTCGCTGTTGAAGACGAGGTCGTGGCTCACGACAATTGTCGGCATTGTTGATTCAGCTTGCTGGCATGCCCATTCGAGAGTGGAGGATCGAGCTCCCCACCCGATGCCAATAACCTGTAACCGCGAATCCAAAGTGTAAATCCAGGAGTACCCTGTCTCATCGAAAATGATGCCGTTGAGATTGAAGCGCTCGGAGGCGGCCGGCCCAAACGACTCGCGAAAAGGCGTTGTCCCGCGCTGGTCATCGGAGGAATGATCGACGTCATGGTTTCCTGAGATCCACAATTGCGGCAAGTTGGCGAAGCGTGTATCCCGATAATCGAAGGCGTCTAAGGCAGTATCCAACTCATCCTGATATCCGTGTTCGACGACGTCTCCCACGTGAATGATGAGCTGAGGATTGACAACTGCGCTATCGCCATCCAGTGCACGGATCGATTCGGTAATAAACTCCGGATGGGTTCGCTCACCGTCAAACAGGTACTGGGTGTCTGGCCACACGATGATGCTGAAGTCGTCCATATTTCTCCACTCAAGAAAGTGGGCTGACGTATCCTCCAACGCCAGCCCACTTCCGCTTCGTTGGTTCCTACTGTTTGACAGCCCCCGCTGTCAGGTTATTGATGAAGTGACGTGCTCCGAGGATGAACACGGCAATCAGCGGGACAACCGCTATTAAAGCGCCTGCCATCAACATGCCGTAGTCCTGGCCGTGAGCGACGTTCAACTGACTCATCGCCACTTGCAGGGTCAGCTTGTTCGGGTCATTCAACACAATCAACGGCCACATAAAGTCATTCCATGCGCCGATGAAAGTGAAGATCCCGAGGAACGCAAGTGCCGGCCTGGAGGTCGGAATCGCAACGTGGAGGTATTGGCGGAAGAAGCCGCACCCATCCAAGCGTGCTGCCTCCAGCAAAGACGCCGGTACCGCGGTTTCCATGTACTGTTTGAGCCAGAAAATACCGAAGGCATTCGCTGCCGACGGGATAATCAGGGCCTTCAACGAGGACACCCAGCCGAGCTTGACCATGACGAGGAACTGAGGAATGGTCGCGAGTTGTGCGGGCAGGAGGAACGTCAGCATCATGAGGCCGAAGAAGAACTTCTTACCGGGGAAGTCGAACTTCGAGAAACAAAATGCTGCGAGGGAGTCGAAGAACAGAACGAGGAATGTCACCGTACAGGCAACGATCACCGTATTCCCGAGAGATCCGAGGAAGTCGATGTTCTCGAATACGTGAGAGAGGTTGGTTTTGAGCTCGGGTCCAGGCAGAACCTTGGGCGGGAACTCGTAGATCGTCGAGGACTTGTTCGTGGCGAGCACAAACATCCAGTAGAACGGGAATAGCGATACTGCCGCACCGAAGATAATCGCCGCGTACAGCAGGATCCGGATGGGCCGAATCGGTTTCCTATTCGTCGCGGGAGCATCTTCCGGAGCGTTCGGATCGACGATTTCTCCCGGAGTTGGTCCTGGCACAGCCGGATTCTGTTTCGAGGCCAGTGGATTCGGAGTTATTGCACTCATGAGTTCTGGTCTCCTCGCTTGGTCAACCTCCAGTTGATGATGGTAAAGAGCATGACAATGATGAACACGCCCCAGGCGATCGCGGCACCGTAACCGTAGTTATTGTCCTTGAACGCGACTGCCCAGAAGTACAGCACCATGGTGAGGCCGGATTGGCCGACACCACCGGCGGATAGAGAGTTCGTTGAGTTACCCGAAGTCATAACCTGGGCCTCGGTAAACGACTGCATACCGCCGATAGTGGACATGATGATGGTGAATAAGATGATCGGCTGGATGTTCGGGAGCGTAATGTACCTGAACTGTTGCCAGGTGCCGGCACCATCAAGTTTTCCGGCCTCGTATAGTTCTCCCGGGACAGCCTGTAATCCAGCCAGATAAATGAGGGAGTTATACCCCACCCACGCCCAAACCGAGAGCGCTGAGATCGCGATCTTCGTCCCCCATTCGGTCTGCATCCAGGGAATGGGGTCGATCCCAAACAGGTGGATGAGGCCGTTCAGCATGCCGAAACGAGAGGAGAAGATCGACCCGAACAGCACACCCATCGCGACGATGGAGGTGATGTTCGGCAGGAAGTACATCACCTTAAACGTCGTCGAATACCGGATCGATGCGTTGAGCATCAGAGCAACGATCATGGCGAGGACGAGGGTGGGGACTGTGGACATGAACCACAGGATGAACGTGTTAGAAACCGCGTGCCAGAAGACCTTGTCGTGAATCAAGTACTTGAAGTTATCAAGCCCCACGAACTGAGCTTCTCCAACGGCGAAACCATCCCAGCGCTGGAAAGCCAGCCATGCGGTGAATGCCACGGGGAGAGCGGAGAAGCCGATGTACAAGAGGTAGTAGGGAGAAATACCCAGGTACACCGGTATTGAGCGGCGAAGTTTCTTACCTAATGGAACCGGGTCTTCATAGACCACGCGGCGCTTACTCACTTGACATTCACTCCCATTTGGCCGGCGAGTTTCTTCGCCGCTTCGAGAGCGTCGTCGAATGCCTTCTGGGGATCCTTGCCCGACGCCTCAACCTGACCAAGTTCGGTGAAGAACGATGCGCCAATAGCATCGTTGTTCTCGTCGACGAACTGTTCGGTCACGGATTCAGCAGCGGGCTTGAGCACTTCAATGGCTTTTTGCCCACCGAGGAATTCAACTTCTCCCGCCAGAGCCTCGGAATCGAGAGAGGCGTGAGTCGAGGGGAAATGTCCCTTTTCGACGTACTCGATGTTTTGCCCTTCAGCGTCCATCATGTACGCGATAACCTCAAACGACTTCTCCGGATTATCGATGCCAGCGGGAATCGCGAGGAACGATCCGCCGATGTTACCCGCACCTCCCGGGCACTGCGTGATGTGCCACTTACCGGAGGTGTCCGGAGCGTCTCCCTGGAGGTCGTCAAGGTGCCATGACGCGCCAAAGTCCGCCGGCAGAGTACCTTCGTTGACCATGGCTTGCACGTCGGGAGTATTGGACTGAATCTTGGCGACGATTCCGCGCTTGAGACAGTCAACAGATAAATCCCAGCACTTCTTGATATGGTCCCCATCCGCAATGAGGTTTTTATCTTCGTCAACAAACTGGTAGGGCTGCTGGGCAAGCGACATCGAAAACACAGAGCCCGCATTACGCACGAGGTAGTGACCGGGTTTGGCCTTGATGAGATCTTCGCCGAGACGGAAATACTCGTCCCAGGTGGCGACACGTGGCTCAAGTTCCTTTGGATCGGATGGCAGTCCAGCCTCGTCAAAAATGTCATGACGGTAGAACATGACAGTGGGACCAATATCCATCGGGAAGCCCACTTGCTTACCATCAACCGACTGTCCTTGCTTAACTTTCCAACCGAGGAATTCATCGGCAATCTTGTCGAAGCCAAGCGTGTTCAGATCAATGAAGTAGTCGGGCTTGGCGCGGAAGAATGCGATGTCTTCTCCCTTGATGCCTGTGATGGGCGGCAGACCAGACTTGGCGGCAAACGTCGTTGTCAGTTTCTGTTTGAAATCGCCACCAATGACTACCTGTTCGATCCCGTAATCAGGGAATTTGTCTTGAACGCGCTTCATACATGGGTCGGAGAAGCCGGACGGCCAGTTCCACACCTGCATGTTTCCACCGGCGCCGTCAGAACCACCGCCACCATCGCCGCGCGGGGCAGATGAGCACGAGGTCAAGCTCGCTACGCCGGTGAGTCCCGCTAATAGCAATGTTCCTTTGAAAACATCGCGTCTCGTAAAAGTCATGATCTCTCCTTGTTCAGAGTCCTCATTGAGTGAAGTAAGAGCCACACGAGACACACCGATGTGACTCAGGTCTCTTCCAGTATGCGCAAAGTCTTCCACCAAAGCAACACACTTTGCCACTTGTTGCGCAATGTTAATCATTCATTCTCATATTCCGATTGATTATGACCTGCATCACCTCTAAACTTGAGCATATGATTCCATTCGCTCGAGAGAGAATTATTCTCGACTTCCTCCAGCAGAACCGGTCGTCAACCGTTGCTGAACTCGCCGCAATTGCGGAAGTCAGCACCTCGACGATCCGGCGCGATCTGGAGCGCCTCGAAGAACAGCAACTCATCCAACGCACCTACGGTGGAGCTCTAATTAACGAGGTCGAACGAGAAGACCCCCTCCGCGATGTGGCCCTCTACCGCGCTGAAGAAAAACGTACGATTGCCGTACGCGCGGCACAGATGATTCCCGAAGGGGCAACCGTCATGCTTGACATCGGCACGACAGCGCTGGCTGTGGCGGCCGAGCTGGTCGAAAAAGAACTGACCATTGTCACTGCCTCGGTCCCGGTTTTCACACTATTTGCGCCAGATGCGAAAGCTCGAATCATCATGCTCGGAGGGCGATACAACCCTGATTACGAGTGCTTCGGCGGCTCCCTCACAGCTCTGGGAATGAGCAAATACCACGTCGACCATGCTTTTATCGGAGCGTCAGGAATCGCTCTCAACGGAACGATTCGAGACACGACAGCCAACCAGGTCGAAGTTAAGCAAACCATCATTGCACATGCAGACCAAGTAACCGTTGTTGCCGACCACACCAAGTTCCCCGGTCGCGGCATACACGCCGTCGAACAACTGGCAACAGTCGATTCCATCATCACCGACCAAGCGCTCCCACCCGAATTGAAAGAATACTGCCAGAATTACGACGTTAAGGAGGTCGTTGCGTGAAACTCTCCCTCGTAGGAGCGGGTGGCTTCCGCACTCCCCTAGTGTACCGAGCCCTTCTTCACGACCATGAAGAAGGTCGAGTCGACGAAGTTCGGCTCTTTGACACCTCCGAACACCGCCTCACCTCCATGATGAAGGTTCTGACTAAACAGGCTGAAGGGGTGCCCGACGCCCCGCGTCTCGTGCCATGTAGCGATCTAGGGAGCGCAGTAGACGGCACAGACTTCATCTTTTCCGCCATTCGCGTTGGCGGTCTCAAAGGGCGCGCCCTCGATGAGCGCATCGGTCTTGACCTCGGTGTCATCGGTCAAGAAACCGTTGGTGCCGGAGGAATTTCCTACGCACTGCGCACAATTCCCGTAGCCATGGATATGGCGAAAACTATTCGTGAGCGCGCACCACACGCCTGGACCATTAACTTCACCAATCCCGCCGGAGTCATCACGCAGGCAATGGCGCGTGAACTCGGCGAGCGCGTGATCGGTATCTGCGACTCCCCCGTTGGCCTCGCTAGACACGTCCTCGAGGCCGTAGATGCCCACCCCGGTGCGGAAGTCGACATCGATTACCTCGGTCTGAACCATCTCGGGTGGTTGCGGGGTCTCACGGTGGACGGCCACGATGTCCTCCCCACGGTGCTGGCAGACCCCCAACTGATCGAAACGTTTGAAGAAGGCAAACTCTTTGGCGCTGAGTGGATTCAAACACTCGGGTCGATCCCCAATGAGTACCTCTATTACTACTATTACACGCGCGAACAGCTCCTTGCTGACCGAGCTAGTGCATCCCCACGCGGAGCCTATTTGGAGAAGCAACAGACCGACTTCTACGACTGTTTCCACCATGAAGTCGCCGACCCGTTCGCGTTGTGGGAAAAGACCCGACTCGACCGTGAAGAAACCTACATGGCGACGAATCGTGAATCGGCCGGAGGATTTGAACGATCCGGAAGTGATCTGGAATCGGGTGGCTATGATCGGGTAGCGCTCGCCCTCATGCGAGCCATCGCGCGCGATGAGAAAGCCCAACTCATTCTCAATGTTCCCAACCGGGGCATTATTGGCGACCTTGACGACGACGACATTATTGAGGTGCCGTGCATCGTAGACCGCGATGGTCCACACGCACGGCGCGTTCCCGACCTCCCGAATCACGCTCGGCCACTCGTGCGCGGCGTGAAAAACGTTGAACACCATGAAATCGAGGCCGCAACCAGCCGATCGCGCACAGCTGCACTCCGCGCTTTCGCCGAACATCCGCTCGTCGATTCCATCAATGTTGCCCGCCTCCTCCTCGAGGAGTACACGCATCAAATTCCAGAACTCAATTACCTAGGGTGATTCCTCACATCGTCAATCCCTTCAGTGAAAGGACTCGTCCGTGCACGCCATTGATTCGTTGACCCTTGATCGTATCGATCGACTACTCAAGCTCGTCAAAGAAAGAATCTACACCGACCCCGTTCCCGTTACGCTACGGGCGTGGGAAGCCCCCGGCGAACCCGTCTCGTTCGACGAAGCCAAAGCACAGGAGTTCGTTCCGTTCGAGCTTGGCTCCCCCTGGGGGAAAGCGTGGTCAACGTGGTGGTTTACGCTGACGTTCACAGTTAATGGCAATTCCGAACGCCCCCGCGAACTCCTCATCGACCCCGGGTTCATTGGGGACTGGCCCGGCAACCAATCTGAAGGACTGCTACGCCTATCCGACGGCACGATTCTCAAAGCGGTCAATCCGCAAAACTACGCCTGGCGGATCCCGTCGGACATGACCGGTGAAGTTACCGTATACTTTGAGGCTGCTGCCAACCCAGACATTATGGCGAAAGGCTGGGTGCCCACAAACCAGGGGGATCGACTCACCTCCAGTGACGATGCGCTCTATACGTTTACACGGGCGGAAGTAGCGACGTTTAATCATGAAGCGTGGGATCTGTACTTCGATCTCGAGGTACTCCACGGCCTCGCCCGTAATCTCGATCCGACGAGCACCCGACGAGCACAGATCGTCGCCGCCCTCGACCGCGCGGCCAGCGCTCTCAATCCTGCTAACGTACTGGAGAGCGCAGATCGTGCGCGTCAGATTCTTCGCCCTGAACTCGAGCGGCACGCCGCATCCTCTGCACACCACCTGCATGCGATTGGTCATGCTCACATTGACTGCGCATGGCTGTGGCCACTTCGGGAAACCGTGCGCAAAACTGCGCGCACCTTCTCCAACGTGCTGTGGCTTGCCGAGCAGTATCCCGATTTCCGGTTCGCGTGTTCGAGCGCCCAACAGTATCGGTGGGTCAAAGACCACTACCCGGAGTTAATGGGACGGATCAAAGATGCCGTTGCACGCGGACAGTGGGTTCCCGTCGGTGGAATGTGGGTTGAACCGGACGGGAATCTCCCCTCTGGCGAAGCGCTCGTGCGCCAACTCCTGCTCGGACAAAAGCTCTTCCTGGAAGAATTTGGACAGCGGTGCGAAGGCATGTGGATACCGGATTCGTTCGGTTATACCGCTGCCTACCCCCAGATTGCGGCGCAGGCTGAAATGCAGTGGTTCCTCACCCAGAAAATCTCCTGGAACCAAACGAACAAGTTCCCCCATCACTCATTCTGGTGGGAAGGACTCGACGGCACCCGGCTATTCACCCATTTCTGCCCGGTCGACTGCTACGACTCTGTTGTCGAACCGAAAGAACTGCTCCACGCGCAAAAGAACTTCATGGATAAGGGGCGTGCCTCCCATTCGCTCCTGCCCTTCGGGCACGGGGACGGCGGCGGCGGTCCGATGCGCGCCATGATGGAAAGACTCCACCGCTCACGCGACCTCGACGGCCTCCCCACCGTCACCATTGATACGCCGAGCGACTTCTTCGCGACAGCAATGGACGAATACGCGGATGACGCCCAAACGTGGGTCGGGGAACTGTACCTCGAACTTCACCGCGGCACTTTCACCTCAGAAGCCTCGATTAAGTTCGGCAACCGCCGGTGCGAGGCCGCCCTCCATGCCGCAGAATACCTGTGGTCTGTGGCGGCTATACGTGCCGGTGCGACCTACCCGAACGACCAGCTCAACGAGTGGTGGCGCGAAGTTTTGCTACTCCAGTTCCACGATATTTTGCCCGGCTCGTCAATTGCTTGGGTGCACCGAGAGGCGCGCGAAGCGTACCAACGTTTGCTCGGGGAGATCAACCAGTCAATCGGTGACGCTGTTGCGGCAGCCGGCTTCGCCGGAACCGGCCATAAGCTCAACATCTCCCCCGCATCGCGTCGCTTGCCCGCAGCCTCATCGATCAGCGTAACCGCACCCTATTCCACGACCACCCGTGATGTAACGTGTACGCAGAACGTCACTCGCGACGGCAATACCGTGTCGAATGGTGTGCTCACTGTTCGTTTCAACAGTGACGGGACTATTGGCTCGATCATCGATGAAGAAAAGAACCGCGAGATCATTGGCCAAGACGCTAATCTATTCGTCCTCCACAGCGATATTCCTAACATGTGGGATGCGTGGGATGTCGACAGGTTCTATCTTGAGTCGCGCCGTGAGCTACGCGATCTCGATTCCTTTGAGTGGGTCGAAGATTCCGATGCGTGCACTGCTCGGATCCACCGCCGTTTCAACGACTCAACCATTACTCAAACTGTGACGATCCGGCCAGGTTCACGGTGGATCGATTTTGAGCAAGACATCGACTGGCACGAAAAAGAGGTGTTCCTCAAGTGGGAGTTCCCCACGACCTTGCACGCACCCGCGTCCCAGGCGGAAATCCAATTTGGGCACGTCAATCGCCCAACGCACGAAAACACGTCGTGGGAGGACGCCAAGTTCGAACTATACGCACACCGCTGGTTGCGCATTGCCGAACCCAACTACGGCGTCTCTATCGCTAATGATGGCACCTACGGTTACGACGTACGCCGCAGTGTCGTCGATGGCACGGTGTGCACCACTCCTCGTCTTTCGGTTCTTCGCGGCCCCCAATTCCCCGATCCAACCGGCGATCCCGGGATACATCGGCGCCGGTGGTCGGTCGGTGTTGGTACCGACACGTCCGAGGCGATCGAGAGCGGGTACGCCCTCAACTGCGCGTCAGTTGAGGTTGGGGCCGAGGTCGAACCGCTGTTCCGAGTCGAGGGCGAGGGCGTGTACCTTGAGACCGTTAAGCTCGCTGAGGACGGTTCCGGCGACGTCATCGTTCGAGCCTATGAAGCACTCGGAAACTACGCTCACGCGCGCATTACCCCGACTTTTGAAGTCGCCGACGCGTATGCAACCAATATTTACGAGGAGCCGTCCTCCGTGGCCCCTTCCGTTTCCTTTGGAGACGGATCTGCTCACGTGAGACTCTCGGCTTTCAAGTTCGTCACTATCCGCTTCGTTATCAGCTAGGGAGATAATCATGACCAAACTGTGCTTCATCGGAATAGACGGCGTGCGCTGGGACAAAGCATCCGCGCCTGATGTTGCCCCGTGGCTGATGAAACTGGCCCGCGAAGGGTCAGTGACCCCCATGTGGATGGTGCCGCCAACCGATTCAGGCCCAGGGTGGGCAACATTGCTCACCGGCTGCCCCCACGAGGAAACCAACGTCTACGACAACGAGTTCGTTGCACATCGGCTCGGGCACTGCCCCGACCTCCTGTCGCAGATGTGGTTCCGGGATTACACCACCCGCACAATGGCTGCGGTGACGTGGCGACAGTTGGCGGATCCGCATGGCAGAGCTCCCGTCATTCATACGCGCCCCGATCAGATTCGAGCAAAACTCCATCAACTCCACATTCGCGATGGTGAAACCTACGGCTGCGTGCGCGCCGACGAAGAAGTGCAAGCGGTAGCCGCGCGAGTGATTCGAGAGGAAGGACCGGACGGTAGTTTCATTCATCTTGAGGGCGTCGACGAGGCTGGCCACAACTACGGGTCTGAAGGCCGCGAGTACACCGAAGCAATCAGCCGGATCGACGAGATTATCCGATGCATCTGGAAAGCTGTCGATGAACGTGTCCGGCTATATGACGAAGACTGGCTCATCGCCATTGCCACCGACCACGGCCACAAGCCCGAGGGCGGGCACGGTGAAGACGAAGAAATCGTGCGGCGCTCCTTCCTCGTCCTCAACCGCTTCGGGCGCGAACTACCCGATCTCGGCGACGAGATTCGTCCAATCGATGTTACCCCTCTCCTTTTGAGGCTGACGAACCCGCAATGACGTTACTCACCCGCCCCACGGCTCTGCTATGCGATTTTGACGGCACTTTAGCGGATACGGAGAAAACGTGGGACTACGCCTTTGACGACCTGATAACGGAATACGGTGTAACACCGGCGAGCGGTGACTCGCTCGGCGGCACTGCCGATGACATGGTTGATTTGCTTCTGGCCTCGGGCATCGAGGCTCCGCACAATACCCTCAAATCCCGCTATGTCGATCTCATTGCGAAGTATCAAGAATCGGAAATCAGTGTCATGCCGGGTGCGATCGAGACACTGAGGAAGGTGCGCGGGCGCGTACCGATCGGGGTGGCGTCGAACTCACCGCGTCGAATCCTCGAAAACGCGCTCAGACTTTCAGGGCTCATCCATGAGATCGACGTGCACGTGGCCGAGGACGATGTTGCCGCGGGGAAGCCTTCACCCGACCTGTACTGGTGGCTGACTGAACATCTCGGGGTGCGCCCCGAGCGATGTGTCGTCCTCGAAGACTCTCCCATGGGTGCGCGAGCGGCGCGGGCAGCGGGGTGCTACGTCATCGGCGTGAATCCTGATCCCGCTATCTCAATCGCCTGCGACCTGCGGGTATCGTCACTGTGCGATCCGGTATTCGTCAATTGGCTTGACGACGCTTTGGGGGAGCAAAACCCATGAGTGAGCCGTCAGCATCAATCTGCCTCAAGGCTCTCTCATGCGCGCGTGAAGCCGCTCAGTCCGTCGGCTCTCTCTTGCTTTCCGGCCCGTCCGAGGTATCCGTAAAATCCTCCGCGTCCGACATCGTGACAGACATCGACATCGCAGCTGAACAGCAAATTCGCGCCCATATTAGCTCTGTTTTCCCCTCTCACCGCATAGTCGGAGAAGAACTCGATGATGTCGGCCACGATCCCGACTGGACGTGGTATATCGACCCCATTGATGGGACAACGAACTATGCACGCGGACTTCCCTGGTATGCCGTCTCAATCGCTCTCTCGTTTCGCAACGAGCCCGTCGTCGGCGTGGTGCACAACCCAGCAACCGGTTTCCTTGCCTCAACGATCCGCGGCCGACAACTCTCTCATACCCCCGCGACCCGCTCTCGCCAGCACGAGACCATCGCGGGAAGTCTCATTCTCACCGAATGGAATGTCGCTCGCCCGTTCCCGGGACAAGACTCTCTCATGGAGTTTCTTGCTTCAGCGGATGCGACAACGCGGGTCATGGGGTCGGGGACTTTATCTCTCTCTTACACCGCGGTCGGAGCCGCGGATGCGGCCATGATCGGCAGCTATAACCCGGTCGATCACGCGGCCGGCTGGCTCCTGTGTGCAGAGGCCGGGCTCGTTTGTCTCGATCTCCACCATCGCACGATAGTACCCCAGCCACCGGCCTCCCCCTTTGTTATTGGGCATGACAGAGCCGTGAACGCTATCGGGGAGTTTATCTCAACCATTGACTCGCCCTAGCAGAGTTCGGGCCGTCAGACGTCCATCCACCTATAGCACGTGCCAGTCAGAGATAGTAGACCTTGCTAATCATATTGATTATCATTACGCCAGCGCAGTAGAACACTTACTACGCTCAAGCGTGCCCTTCGGGGCATTTCCCTTCAAATCTAAAGGACGACTATGTCACCACTGACACCTCTGCCAGGAGCAGTGCCGGACTATTGCGAGCCGAACCTACCGGTTACCGGCGCTCCGACAGCCCTCATCGCGACAATCGCTCTCGTCATACTTTCCGCCGGGATCGTCGCTGTTTTCATGGCTCGAAAACGGTACAGGGCAGTCGCTGCCTCCTCGCTTGCATTACTCGTTTTAGCAGGGCTGACGCTTCCGCACACTGCCGCACACGCGAGCGACGATGTCACCAAACCCTGCCCTCCCGGATACCACTATGTTGCGCAGAAAGATCCCGCCAATAAGACCCCCGGGGCGACCACTCCAGGGGAGGATCAACCGACCTCCCCAGAATCACCTAACACGCACTCGACGCCTTCGACGCCCGCGCCGAGCGCAGACCCAACGGCTCCTCCGAGCATTGATGAGCCAACGACCACTGCCGAGCCAGCAGGAACTGAAAATGCTCGCATCGTGTCCGATACGAATCGCGACGGTATCGCCAATGTTGAGGACGATTCGGACCTCGAAAACAATGCCGCGACCATACATTCTGGCGCGGTATTCCTCGCCAATATCGACGATTCGTCTGGCCGGTGTCCACTAAAAGACGGCGATCGACTACTCGGAGTCGAAGAAATGAAAGATTGTAGCGACGCCAACGATTCCGAAGTCAATGGAGCAGAAGACGAAAAAGATCTAGCTCCCCTGGCAACTACTCCGTTACCTGATATTTCCCGCACGGCCTCGGCGACGATTTCTACTGACGAGAAAGCACGTGACCGAGTGAATATTTTCCTCAAAGAAAACGACTCGTGGAAGCTACTCACAGCAGACACGGTCATTACCGCCGACCAACTCCGCGCAGGAATCACCCTGGGTCTTGAAGGTACAGATGTCGTCAAAGACGCGAGTTGGGACGGGAGTGTCACCGTCACGCTGACCATCACTGACGGCGAGGCTTCGAAGCAGGTACAGGCAACTTTGCATTCAGCACCTCTGCTGGCTCATAACCACACGCAGGAGATTGAAACACTGTTCACCTTGACCGATAAAGGCGGGTACTACAACGGGAAACTCGCGACCGCCCTGGAATCATTGGCCCAGGCCAACGGTACGCGTGCGCAGCGGTTTGAACCGTCTGCCGACCAGTGGGTCCAAGACTTATTTGAACCGATGTACCAATCGTTGCCAACCGTTGAGGGCACTCGGACCATGCGCGTCATGCTCAAGTCCGATCAGGTCCGCGGAGTGTACGAGGACGAATACGCTGACGGCGGGGTTGATGATGCCGATAAGGTCGGCATCTACCAGGCGCTGTACGGCCTTCGCGGCCCAGGAGTCGCCGTGTTGAATATCGGAGATTCCACCGTCGCCAACACCCTCGACTCATCGGGGAATATCGAAACGCTCCCACCGATGCCCGGCTATCCTGCAGGCCGCATTGTCATTGGGCACCGCACGGCCACAAATATGCCGAAAGATGTCGATGAGTCCGAACCACTCGAGCCTTCGGCAGCCGTGCGCGGGTTTTTTGAAGCTCAGGGAGCGCAAAAACCGATTTACCTCGATACCTCTTTCCTCGCGGTTGGGCACATTGATGAGTTCATGACGACCGTTCCGGCCGATAACGCCTGGGGTTGGAAGCTCGTTGTCGCATCGCCGAAAGACGGGCTCGACCTGGTCAAGAAACTGCAGGACGAGGGCCACGGCGCTCAATCACTCATCTCTGCGCCCGGTGGTCAGGGCACCACGATCGACATGGCTCTAGAGGGCGGACATGCCGAGCGGCTCAATCTCAATGCCGAACGCATCATTAACGAGAACATCGCTACCGTGAAGCGCGAAATCGGCATTCCCGACGACTACATCGTGCGTGTGCCCATGTTCTATCGTGCCGAACTCGATGATGATGGGCCAGATGGTGTGAACTTTGACGGTGACTACTACGCGGCAGACTTCATCCCCAACCCGATCAACGGTGTGGTGATGAAGAACCGTGAGTTTATTGCTCCAAAAACATGGGGTCCGGTGATTGATGGCACTGATGTTTTCGAGCAGGCCGTGACCAACGCTTTCGCGAAGGCAGGAATGACGACCACGTACGTCAACACCTACGAGGTGCTGTACGTCCACGGCGGTGAAGTGCATTGTGGAACCAATGCACTTCGCACCCCGGTACCGTACTACCTCGCCCGGTAATCGATCTACTAGCCACGGGGCCGAGGATGCCGATGCGTCCTCGGCCCCGATTTTAATATTTGTGCCAGGTGACGCTATTGTGCGATTGGGTTTCGGATTGCGGAATAGAACAGCGGCAATCCCGATTCCATATCGTGCACAAGGAACAAATAGGGGCGATCAACAATGAACGGTTCAGGTTCTTCAGGAGCTCGAACCTCACCTACCTCTCCGACTTCAGTCACCGCCGCCGCAATAGTTCCATCCTCACGGACTTTAAGCCGCGCCTGTTGGCTCATCTGATCGACGATAAGAACCTCGTCGGCACAGGTTCGATGCAGTGGGTCCGCTTCGGGATCAAAGATTTTTGTTACTCCGAGGGCTTCAAGTGATTCGGCCACGTCCAGTTTCGATTGGAGGTCGAGTCGCGGCAGCATGACAATAGTCTTCTGACTCCACTTAGTTGTTACATCTTCTATAAGAGCGGCCATCAATTCATCGGTCATATCTGCTGGGTCGACACCTTCTGGAGGAAGAACCACCGTCGCCGCAAAGCGTTGCCGATATGGGATAGAGGCGATCCTCCAGCCGTCTTTTTCACCTAGGCTGACCTTAATTTCTCCATCCATCATGGGAACATCGATGGTTTGCCCATCGAGGGTGTAGAAAGGATGGTCCTTGGTGAATTGCTCATCAAATGGTTGACTCCATCTGCTGGCAAAAAGCACCGCATTTTGCATCACCAACCGCAGTTTATTGTTCGGTACGATACTCGTTTTCTTAATGAGTCCAGCGGTATGGTGTCTGAGCCAGACACTGAGCGGTTCTATCGAGCTTTCATCTGATAGATCCAAAAGTGCGATGCCGGAATCGTGAAAGCGTTTGAGACTGATAAGGAACTCACTCTCCGGCGTGAAATCGTCATCAATGACAAGTTGGTTGGCAACGTGGACAAACGGCTCCTCCCCTAACTCTTTCTCAGGGTTAAACGAGCTCACATCTCCGTCAAACTCCCGTAACGAACGGATTACCGCGGCCATCATTTCCGACCGCTTGTCGCCACTGACTCCTATCGCAGATTCTATTTCTGTCAAGGCGTTGTCACTGGCGCCCTCTGCCAACATTCCGAGGGCAAGAATAAGCGATACCGGAGAGCTAATGACGTTTTCGCCCGGCTCACCGTGAATCACGAGTTCGCGTCCTATGCGGTGTGCACTGTTCACCAGTGATTGCAGATCTTTGCCCGGCTCTAGCGCAACGTTGACAAACTCGATGTCTTCGGCTTGGAGCTCGGGTTCGGGGGCTTCTCGCGTGCTTGCGCACGATGCGAGGGCGAGGGCGACCGGAACTATCGTGGCAATAAGGCGTTTCATAATTCGATCGTAGGTACAGGGTTGTGAAAAGGCTATGGTCTGCACTATTTGTTACTGAAGTGCTACGGAGGATCCGGAGTTTTATTGCGGCTCAGGCAATTATTTCCGTTCATATATAGACGCATCGGACACACTGCGTAACTGAGAAACTGAACTGCTCTGGGAGTAGCATCCGCCCTCGAAAAGCGCATTCTCTTCCCCCTAGGCTCTGTGCAGCAGCACCTAAAACTGTAAGAGAGCCTACACCGGGTATCTGGACTCACTGTAACTATGAATTCGGGAGTTCAAGGCTCTGCCTAACGAAAATAGTGGCGGCTCAGGAGAGCCTACAACCGCTGACGTCACAGCAGACTCGCGATCACCTTGCGATATCACACAGAAGGCAAGTGGAAAGGTCCCCGACTCTTACAGTCGAAGACCCTTTAGGAGTTATTTGCCCAACGAGGCGAAATCTGTGGAGCTAGGGGGATTCGAACCCCCGACCTTCTCATTGCGAACGAGACGCGCTACCAACTGCGCCATAGCCCCTCGATGCGGGAACTAGCTTAGCACTGTCGCCGTAGCAAACGCACATCAGATACGGTCTATTCGGCGCGAGATCGTGTCGCATTACTCACGCATCGGCGCCCGAGAGTGTGAAGCCCGCAGACAAAGCGCGGCATCAGTAGCAGATTACTGTGCGCGACGCTGGTCGAGGATCTCTTCGAGGTTGAAGGCGACAGGTGCCTGGGCGGCCGCTTCTTCCGAAGACACCGCATCCGCGGGAGTGGCAGACGGCGCAACGGGGCGCACTGGATTCCAGATTTCTGCCGGGATTTCGTCGGCCTCGTCCTCGGTTTCCTTCGGTTCTTCCGCTACCGCGCGGCGGATGGTGGCATCCGTGGCGTAGAGCGGTTGCGGAATCGGCTGAGGAGTCCAATCGGATGCGACGGGTTCTTCCGCGGACTCATCGACTGGGGCGATCTCGTCAACCGTCGCGCCAAGAACTTCACCCTCGTTAATCTCCACACTCGGTTCAACCGCTTCGGATTCCGTGGAAGGCAGGGGGCGGAATTGAGGTATTTCACGACCCTTTTCTCCACGAAGCTTGCGGAGCATAAGAGTTTCATATTCTGCGGCGGCCACCGAACGCTGGTAGGCGATGCGGCCTGAAGCAATAACGCCAGACATGAGTGCAACCGGAGCGAGCAACCACCACGGGCTGAGTGCGGAGAACCAGGCCGCGATCCCAAAAGCAACCAGGAGCGTCAACGATACTCCCGCGAGAACAAAGCGGCGTTGTCCGGCAGCATTTTCACGCGCGATGCGAGCCGCGCGAGCAGCACGCAGTTTGGCAAGCTGGCGAGATGTCGATGGTACGCCGCGACGAATCACACTCCTGGTGTCCTCGGTGTTCTCACGCATGTCGCGTCCCCCCTCTTCCGCTACCTCGATCTCAATGTCGCGTGCGTCCACGTGAATAATCGGTCGAGGTTCCCTTGGTTGCTCGGTCAATTGTCTCAAAATAGCAGGCTGTTGGCGCTGTGGCTCGCCGCGCACACTCAAACCGCATTTAGCCGGTTTGACGATAGTGATCCGATCGGAGAACCTGTCCTCAACCGGAGTTTCCACAATCCGTTGCCGCTTGGTGATGAGTGCAGGAGTGAGGTAGACGGCGACTAAAACCGCCAATGCTACGACAATCCATCCTGCAAAGCTCACGCTCCCATAATTACATCATTGTAATTCGATCACGGGAAGGTCACGGGCGTGTCACCCCACAGGTGACGAACCAGACCTCCTGGCGGCAGTAATTCTGCGTCCATTGCAAAGATCACGTGATCGGCCCATCGACCGGCAATACACATGTACTTCTTCTTATAGCCCTCTTCGCGCAGTTGTAGTTTTTTGGCGAGGCCGAGCGAGGGAGTGTTCTCCGGTCGGATATTGATCTCGACGCGGTGCATCCCCAGTTCGCCGATCAATAGATCAATGACAGCAGCTACCGCCAGACTGGTGATTCCCAGCCGGGCGAACTCGGACGTAATCCAGTACCCGAGCGTCGTCATATACATTGCGCCACGTACGGTATTTGACGCGGTGACTAGGCCAATGACTTCTCCATCGGCCTCAATCATCATCGGTAACGTGATGCCTTGCTCCGCTTCACGCTGAGTCTTGATCCGATATTGCTCAATAGTTGGCAGTTTCTCCGTGACTCCCGGGGGGAGGGTGGCTTCCCACTGCGCCAACCAATCCCGATCGTGGAGTCGGACGGCCTCCACTCGATCGATGTCGCGCCCAAGGGCGGGGCTCACTCGTAATTCTGCGATGGCAGAACCTTCGGGGCGGATCAGACCGTGAGCGGCTGGATAGTGCCATGACAGAGTGAGTTGTTCGATGGGAACGCCCCATACGCGCGAGGGGCGTATTCCTAAATATCGACCAAGCCAACCCATAGATGCCTTAGTCGAGCACCATACAACGTAGCGAGTCTCCGGCGTGCACGTCGGTGACGTTCTCGGGAACGACCGCGAGCGCATTGGACTCTGCTAGGGCCGAGAGCAATAGTGCTTGCGGTGTGCCCATGACGGTGGCTCGATAGCCGCTGCGCGGGTCGCCAGAGAGCTTCACGCGAACGAATTCGCGTCGGCCTTTCGGGGAGTACCATCCACGGTCCACACGTGCGAGTACGGTTGGCCGGTTGAGCTGACTCCACCCCTGCATCGCGCGCACCGCCGGGCGCACGTAGACTTCAAAAGCGACTTGCGCCGATACCGGGTCGCCGGGGAGGCAGAAAATCGGGGTTCCCTCACCGACATGCCCGACGCCGAGAATGTGCCCGGGCCAGGCCGCCACTGAATCAAATCGCACGGTGCCAAGCGCGCCGAGCACTTCCCTCACGGTATCGCCAGAACCGTAGGAAATCCCACCCGTGGTGATGACGAGGTCGGCGCGCACGAGCTGGTCTTCGATGGTTTGCCGCAAGGTTGCGCGCTCATCGGGGACGGCCGCCACGCGGAAGGTTTGTGCTCCGGCGTCTGCAACTGCCGTCGATAACGCGTGACCGTTGGCGTCAAAAACAGCTCCGGGGCGCGCTTCCTGTCCGGGTTCGACGATTTCGTCACCGATCGAAATAATGACAACTCGGGGTCTGGGGTGGACCCGGATTCGGTTGCGACCAACCCCGGCGATCAGTGCGATCTGCCGCGCCCCCAGACGAGCTCCTCGTCGCAATACGATGTCGCCAGCTTTTGCGTCCTGCGCTTGGGGACGAATGTTCTCCCCTGCCTCGGGCCGGGTGGTTACTCGCACTTGTGCTTCACCGTGGTCGGTAAACTCCAGTGCCACGACCGCTGTGGCCCCCGAGGGGACAGGTGCCCCCGAGGCTATACGAACAGCTCCCCCTCGGATATTAGCCATCGGGTCGATCTCTCCGGCCCGCAACTCCGCGAGAACGCGAAGCGTTACGGGGTTTTCCGGGCTAGCTTCGGCGAGATCAGTGTGGGAGACCGCATACCCGTCGCAGGCCGCGAGGTCAGCGACGGGTAGGTCGAATGGTGCGATGACATCTTCTGCCAGAACGCACCCGACGGAGTCAGGAAGGAGGACGTCGAGCGGCGGTTGCGGCCCGACGGCCTCCTGGCAATCCTGGTAGAAGTTGGCAACTGATCGCATTAAAGACCCATCTGTTCGATGTACT
The DNA here is from genome assembly GCA_030537615.1 of Actinomycetaceae bacterium. Classification (GTDB taxonomy): domain Bacteria; phylum Actinomycetota; class Actinomycetes; order Actinomycetales; family Actinomycetaceae; genus Gleimia. The sequence continues at coordinate 30,592 of JAUNVP010000006.1, forward strand.
GCCTCAGTTCCGGCCCGAAGGTGGGATGTTCGAGGCCAAGAGTAACAAGAGCTTGGAGGTATCCGAGCTTATCGCCGGTATCGAATCGGCGCCCTCGAACGACCACACCGTGTACTCCGCCACCTTCTTCGGCAGGCACGTCAATGAGTTTGGCGAAAGCGTCGGTGAGCTGGATTTCTCCACCGCGTCCTGGTTCGAGGGTTTCTAAGATGGGGAAGATAGCCGGATCGAAGACGTAACGTCCCACCGTCGCATACTTCGACAAAACTTGGTCGATCGGCGGTTTTTCCACCACTCGGTTAAGCCGGTAAACATCGTCCTCGCCCAGTCCCTCAATGTCACCGAGGCCGGCTTTGTCGAGCGCGACGGGGGTCACATCCGCTGAACCGTAGGCGGTGGCCTGCTCGGGAGTTACTTCAAGGAGTGCTACCACGCTACCACCGAGCCGTTCGCGGACTTCCAGCATCTTCCGCAAGAGCGGATCTTCGGGGTGCATGAGGTCGTCGGGGAGCAAAACCGCGAACGGCTGATCGCCCACGTGTTGGCGCGCCTGGTAGACGGCGTGGCCGAGCCCCTTGGGGTGTCCTTGGCGCACTGAGTGAATTCGCGCGAGACTTTGATAGTGGTTGATCGCTTCGAGTAGCTCAGTCTTGCCACTCGTGGCGAGCGCATCTTCGAGATCGGGAACCGCATCAAAGTGATCATCAATTGCGTGTTTCGTCGAGGACGAAATGATGAGTAAATCCGTCAGCCCAGCATCGGTAGCTTCTTGGGCTACGTATTCAATTGCGGGACGATCAACAACCGGAAGCATCTCTTTCGGGATGGCTTTGGTTGCGGGGAGAAAACGCGTGCCTCTGCCGGCAGCGGGAACGACGCCGTGCGTCACTGATTTTTGTACCATGCGTCCAGGTTATATGAGTGAGCCTTCGAACATGGTGTGCTCTGGCACTGTGTCACAATGACACCATGGATCGACGGATTTCCCCTACTCCCCTCAGCAATAACACGCGTGGACTGTCGAAGGCCGAATTGCGTCGCCGACTGCGGGTGCAACTGGGCACTGGCCCAGCCATTTCACCTCGTATTCTCGATCTCCTCGATCACCTGGGGGCCGCGGCAGTGGCATCGTATGAGCCGCTCCCCCACGAACTCAATGTCACCGTGCTTAATGACACTCTCGCCGAGCGCTCGCACTCGCTGTGGTTGCCTGCCGTTGGGCACGCCACAGGGCCATTGCAGAATCTTCCGCTGGGTTTTCGTCTCGAGAGCGAGGGCGTCGCGCGTCTCGACATCTGTCTCGACGCCATGCTACTTCCTGCCCTGGCGATAGATGCTGACGGGGTGCGGCTCGGACAGGGAGGCGGCTGGTATGACCGTGCAATAGCTGCGTTGCGCCTCACGTCCCCTGATCTGGTCCTCATCGGCTGTGTCCCATCGCAGCGATTTGTCGTCTCCGGAGTCATACCGCGTGAAGACCACGATGTGACGGTCGATTACGTAGTGACCGAACACGGGTGGGCCCGTTGCGGCCTCGTCCCCAGCAGTGACAATCCACAGGGACAGATTTCCTCGTAGCCACAGCAATGCGCATCCATAACGATAGGCGCATGACACAATCTTCACGTTTTTCTCGGATCGGAGCAGGAATTCTCCGTTACCGCATAGCACTCATGGCCTTATGCGTGGGTGTGGCCGTTGCCCTCATCACCGCTTCTATCCTCAGCACGCCCTTGCGTCCGGCCGTCGTCGCCACACGACAACTCCATGCCGGAGATATTGTGACCGCGGACGCGGTAGTTGTTCGAGCCACTGCTCCTCTCATTCCTCCCGATGCAGTAACCGACACGAACTCCCTCATCGGACAACGCACGCTCGTTGATATCCCACCGGGGACTCCCGTGCGCTTCGCCTACGTACGGCCCCGTGCGCGCGAGCAAAGGACGTTCGACACCATTTCCCTTCCGGTTAATCCGCACACTGCCGGCCTACTCAGCAACGGAGACTACATCGACATCTACGCTCCATCGGAATGTGAGGTCGGGAGTGATTGCGGCGCAGTCATGCTCACTCACCGCGCGCTCGTCTTAGACATCGACCTTCCCGATGATTCAGGGTGGAACGGAGCACAATCGGCGAGTCTGGTTATTGGAATCGACCCGGCAGACACTAGCGTAGTCGCTGGAGTGCCCGACCCGACGGTTCTCACAATCGTCCTGCTTCCAGGATCAGATCAAGATATCGATTCGGCGGGCCCCTCTCATCCCTAACTAAACAGGAGTTTGTCGTGCTACAAGGGTTCAAGAAGTTCATCTCCCGCGGTAATGCCATCGATCTTGCAGTCGGGATGGTGGTTGGTGCCGCCTTCACCGGAGTCGTCACTGCAATTGTGGAAAAGGTCCTCGATCCTTTCGTTGCGGGATTAGTCGGAAAACCCAACTTTGACTCAGTACTAGCATTCACCATTGGCACTGGCGAGAACACCGCGACGGTTCAGCCCGGCGCAGTTCTTACTGCACTCGTGAATTTCCTCCTGGTCTCTTTCGCCCTGTATATCTTCGTCATCGTCCCAATGAACGCCTGGGCTGAACGTTCGGCTGCCGGCGACGAACCGGCTGAAGAGTCCCCGTCTCCCGAGCTATCCGTCCTCGCTGAAATCCGCGACCTTCTCGCCGAGGAACGGCGTCCCAACTAACGCAATCGTCACCAGTGGGGCGGCACGTTATCCCGTAGTTCGCGGTCTCGTGCCGACTCCACTTGGGTTTCGCACTCCGCTACTGGCTGCGGAGGGCGCACTGCTTCCCACGACGGTTTTTTGCCGCGGGCAATGAGTTGCTGATCGACTCGAGAAACAGCGACCGCGCGGCGCCGCGGCTTCCGTTTCTTCTGTGTTTCACCCATTGCCACTCGTGCGTCGCACAACATGACGTAACACGGCATCAACTTGGGCGCCGCGTCGAGTCAGACGAAGAACTTGGTGGATTTCCTCCACCATCTCGTCCTCCGATCGCTCAACACCGTCCGAGCGAATCCACCGTGCAATATCGTCGAGCTGGTCGTCACTGTAGGCGGCGAGCGGCAAACCGATTGCGACCGCAGGCCGTTCGCCGCGGCTATCAGAATCAACCGGTTGCCAAATAGTCTCTTCTGCAGTTCCGTGGATATCTTCGTCTGCCTGCACTCGAATCTTGCGTTGAGCGGCAGTTTCCACCCCCGGTTCATCAGCCTCCGGCGGGCTGGGAACGGGCTCACTCTCGGGTTCGTCATGCTCGGCAGTCGTTTCAGTCTCTTCTGCCGGCGCAGGCTTAGGCGGCGCTAACTCAGGGTTCTCTGCAATCCGCTCATCAACGGCATCGAGGACGAGATTAACGATCTCATCAGCTTCAGCCTGCGGATCGATAAATACCGCCATGGCGAGCTCGGTTCGAGTTTTCCACCCGTAGCTTTCCAACAGCGCAGGCCAGTGCCGATCACGACGACGCAAGCTCGGCTCCGCCACGTAGGCGTCATCATCGGTTAAAATCGCGACGAGTAGCTCCCCGGGAATCTGGGGGTGGCCAATCGCGAGCGGAATCCGCATCCCACCTTCGACGCCGATATTCGGTATCACTGTCAGACCGACGTTATACAAACGGTCAGCGAGGTCGATGAGGAGCTGGTCGGGAGCCCGCTCAGTCGTTGGCCAATCGCTATCGTCAATCTCCGTCGTCCCCTCCGCGCGAGCCAGCAGGTCGAGCAGGAGACGCGCACCGTCCTCACTGAAACGTTCTCGGTCGAACTCTCCGGGACGCACGCTTGAGACGATCGATAGTTCTCCCACTGCGCAACCGAGCACATCGGCAATGCGATCGAGCCCATTTTCGGCTGAAATCTCCCCGAAATCGTGGAGGACGCGGCCGTGCGGAGTCTTTGCAAAACCAACGGAGAGAATCACCCGATCACGGTAGATCCCCGCTCCTTCACCCGGTGATATGACAGTAAAGTATTCGGGTCTGTCGGGGCGGAAGAAATCGACGAGCGCTGGAGAGGACGCTGTCGTTTGACGAATCTGATCGCGGATATGATCGGCATGGAGCTTCCCGAGGGTGACGACGGCGAGCGAATCCTCCGGCCGCGTCAAGGCATGCTCAACCACGAGATCAACGACGGTGTTCACTTCTTCTTTCGAGGATTCAACCGCAATAGCGTCGGGAGCGGGCATTCCGCGCCCATGCACGTACTCAATCGTCAGTTTTGAACCGGAGCGAGGCACCGGTACAGAAACCCCCGCATGGCGGACGTTGTAGCGGCTGAACAATTGTCCAACGTACTCATTGACTCGAACGGGACCAGGTTTAAGCCGAACCGTCGCAAGTAGTGGCTTGAGCGCGTCAACCGTAGCCGACGACTTCGTCATATCCGCGGTCACGATGAGTTGTCGTGCTCGCGCAATGATCGGAATCAGCTCCGAGAGGGGAAGTGAATCGACGTCGTCAATGACTACAAGATCGACTGGTTCATCGAGTGGGCACACCGCCGGTACGAGGACCGGCGCGCTCATGACGATCGGGAAGAGTGTGCGTGCGAGTGTCGAGTGACTGTAGATCGCAATGGGGTCGATATTCGCAGCGGGGATGACATCGCGCAGTTCCTTCTCGCCGTCATAGTGGCGAGCGAGAACATCACCGTACTGACGTCGGATGGTATCGGCAGCGACAGCATGGAGTGACTGCGTGTGGGCGTAGTCGAGTCGTCGTAGCTCTGCAATGAGACCGTGGAGTTTAGCGGGGTTAAACCCGTTAAGGCTCGGTTTCTCTTCAATCATGATCGCCAGCGCCGATGCCCACCACGCAAGATCGAGTTCTTTTTCAACAAGCGACGCAGGAACGTGGCGTTTACGCAAATCTTTGACGAGCGGATCGAGGCCGAACGTGTGCAATGTCTTTAACGTTTCGAGGAGCTGGGGAATTTGCGCTGCTCCTGCCGGATCTGACGCGAGCCGCTCCAGCAAGAGGGAGAGCTCACTGATCTCCATTCGTGTCAGATCACCATACGCGGTTCCCAAATGGGGATTAAGCTTCTCTAAATCAACGCGCACTCGCGCAACGTGCTCGGCCATCTCGTCGAGGTTTGCGGGAAGTTTTGGCCACCCTCCGGCTTCGCAATGACGCCGCCACACTTCGCGTTGTTTTTGTACCTTGCGTAGTTCAGCATTGAGGTCCTGGACGTATCGGCCTGGACGCAGCAGATCCTTCGCCTGCTTTTTCAGTCGGTTGCGCACCGAGCGCTTCATATCGAAACCGTGCTCACGTCGCCACTGTTTCGACGAGGTGGCAATCACCATGTCGGCCGCGGAACGCTCGAAAATCGCCGGTTGGAAAACGTCGAGTGCCTCTCGAATTCCATCGAGCATGCGAAGCTGTTCCTCCCACGCGGCAAACGTCGACGCGGGGTTGAGGCCAGTTTGCCCGGCAGTTGCAGTCATATTGACACGGACCGTGGGGATGGACTCCTCGGCGAGACGTTTGACTCGCTCGAGCACCGGTCCCACTTGTTCCGCTGTGGAAATCACGGCGCCGAACCACGTGTCGTGCGCAGATGACGGTGAGAACATTCCCTGCGTAGCTGCTTCGTGTAACGCAGCTTTCGCCCGGTCCTCATCGTCCTTGGAGAGTTTGGTCAACGTGTCGGCGTTAAAACGCACTTTGGTTCTCGGCCCCGGCCTCATCGACATGAGGTCAGTGAGCACCTGCAGGGCATCGTGTGCACTCACCGCCCACGTCGGGTGCGGACGGTGAAGTTCTTCGGTATGCGCGGAAAGAGTGTCGCGCACTCGCCGCAGATCGGTGCGGGTCATTTCAATGGAGTCACGGTCAACAAAGGTCACGTCTTCGCGAAATACTTCATTGAGTGACCTGCGGAAAGCCTCTTGGGAGGCTTCCGTCCCGTCGATGCGAGCGACCGCGTGAGCGAGGTCGTGTTCGACGAACACATCCCACAGGTGCGACGTATGGTTTCTATCCGCACTGATAAACAGTGACCGTTTCCGGTTCACTGCGGCGTCGATGAGAATGGAGGAAATCGTTGCGGATGAATCGACTCCTCCGGTGGTATCAAACAAGATATTCGTCCCCGCCGCAGCCGCTTCGACGTGATCGAGCTGTTCGGGGAGCTGGTCACCGATTCCGCGTTCTCTCCACGGGTCGCGATCGTGCGGGTCGGCCGGAGGCAGTTCCGAAGGAATGGCTGAGGCCGCTTCGGTGTCCCCGGCTAAAGCACGGACAAAAACGCTGGTATAGAGCGTGTCGGTTGCTCGCAACTCCGATTGGAGGACGTGGGCGGGGTGGAGGAACTGAGCTATCTCTATCTGCTCTCCCATGTCGAATCCAGGGAGGGCTCCGGTCAGCGCCGACTTCAACCGATGAAGTGCGGGTGCGGGCGTAAACCCGTGCGACTGGTTGGTTGAGCGAATGATTTCCGCTTCGTCGAGAGGATCGCCCATCAGATCCATTGCGGCGACTATGGCGGGCGCAACACGCAAGTCTCCCCGAATTTGGATAACGGGGTCACCGAGGGAATCAATGGTGATGGTCACCGGTCGAAGGAGGAGCGGAGCGTGCTCGACTCCGTTCTCCGAGTTCCACTGGGCACGCCCCATCGCCAGGTGAAGCGTTGAGGCTCCGTGGCGAGAGGCCATCGCTCGATTCTGATCCATCAGTGCGCGCGCCTGCGCACGAGCTGTTTCTCGTGATCCGCTTTCACGCACGAGAGAGGACAGCCTCGTGGGGCGTTCAGCGAATAGTTGTGCCATCCCCCCGGGATGGGCGTGCGTTAAGTCGAGGTGTGGGCGGTCGACACCGTCGGCACGCATGCGCGTGATGTCGGCCAGTTCGCCGCGCCATCTATTGACAGTCTGGATAAAGTCCACGCGCGAAGCAGCGTTATCGTCTACTTCGCGGCTGGGGACTTTGTCCGAACGCGACTCCTCGTTGCTGTTTGATTTAGAACGAGAGAAAAAATTTGATACCACGTTGACCAGGGTATCGAGACACTGTCGAGTTTTCCGTAAGGCACGTCGAGAAATCAAAGGAACAGTATCGTTATAGGGTGTGTAGTGGTGAGGAGGCCCACTTAATGAGATCCGCTATCGTACGCACCGGCGTTGTATTCGCACTGTGCACCGTGCTGTCTGCTTGTGCACCTACCGACCCGCCGAATAGTACGCCGGTATCGTCCGAACCAACCGGACCATCAACGAGTTCGGCGGCGCCTGTCTCACCATCTCCCACACCGTCTCCAAGTTCCACCGGGGAAGAATTCCTCCTCGCGACAGCTGAACATCCGGGGACTCCGGCAATGACCATTGTGTCCTCTGACGGCCTCGATTTCGGAGTCGGTGTCGACGGTGTGAAAGTCTGGTTGACGGCCATTGTTGCTGATGAGGGCCATTCCATCGGCGATCTCGTCACCGGGCATTTCACCGTGCGCAATGAGAAGGGCGAGATCCTGTCCAGTGCGAAGAAATCATATCGATTCTGGACCGGTGAGGGCGTCAATATGGCGGTGTTGATGAAGATACCCGAGGATGTCAAGCCCGCTGTTGCTGCTGTCGAAATATCGATCGAACCAAAGAGTGACGAAATCCCCGCCCCCGAGGATCAGGCCGACGTTGAGATCGTTTCGAGGGTTCTCACCGCGTCCGAACGTAATCCGACGCTGGCATTTAACCTCCATAATCCTTCGCAGTTAACGGCGATGAAAACCCGCTTGAGCGTCGTATGTTACGACGAACAAGACCGCATTATCGGTGGTGGCGAAGAAAGCCCTCCACCAATTCGACCGAGTCAAACACTGGCGGTACAAATGCCACTCGTTGTGTCTGGACCGCCAGACCGATGTGATCACTACCTGGCGGTCCTCATGTCCCAGTAGCTAGTCGAGCGCTGCATTCATGTCGTCGGCACGCAATGCGCCAAGCTTCTTGAATGTCACTACACCGTCTTCAACGAGCACATGTGAGGGAACGCTACTGATTCCATAGGCCGATGAGATCTCGCCGTTCGGGTCGGCTACCTGCGTGTATTCCAAGCCGAGCCGATCGGCAAATGCTCGCACGTCGGCCGTATTTTCCCGCAGGTAAACCGCAACCACCTCAACATCGGATCGGTTCGCAAGCTCCTGTACTTCGGGAATCTCTGCGCGGCAACTTGAACACCAGGTGGCATTAAATACGAGCCAGATGCGTCCGGTGAGCGCGTCGGAATCAACCGGAAGCCCATCTTTATCGAGCGCGGTGAATCGAGGTGCCGAATCGCCGACTTCAAGCACAGGGCCCGCAGGCTCCGCGACCTCGACGGTGCTTTCATCCTTTTTCATTCCCAGGTAGACCGCGCCAAGAACCAGGACAACGATGACTGCGAGGACGACTGCGCGAATCCACGGTGCTTTAGTTGTTGAGGTCATATTGCTCCTTAAGCGTAGGAGTGCAGGCCGCCGAAGAAGTGGTTACCGAAGTAGGCAAAGAGGACGGCGATAAAACCGAGAACAAGCAACCACGCCGCCTTGTTCCCCCTCCAGTCTCGCACGACACGGGCATGGAGAAATGCGCCGTAGATGAGCCAAGTGACGAACGCGGCAGTTTCTTTCGGATCCCATCCCCAGTATCGGCCCCACGCGGTATTTGCCCACACGGAACCAAGTACGATCATGATCGTCAGGAGAGGAAATGTCACCGCAGCAGCTCGATATCCGACCTCGTCAAGAACTTCGGGCCGAGGGCCGTGTTTAAGTTTGAGATAGGGATGGAGTAGGTACAGTACAGCAGCACCGAACGAAACGCAGGCTGCTCCGTATGCGACAACCGCAAAACCGACGTGGAAAGTCAGGAGCAGGTTATTTTGCAAAGCGGGAACGAGCGGTTTGATTTCCGTATCGAGCTGAGTCGAGTAAGCCAGCAAAATAATGACCACGGGAAGAACCGCGAGCGACAGTACACGCAGGCGGTAGCGGTAGACAAAGAAGATCAGGGCAAGCAAGATCCCCCAGGAGAACGACACTGAGAACTCGTGCTGATTCGCAAACGGTCCGTGTCCGGTGTGGATCATACGCACGATGAGGTAGAACGTCAGGAGCGCGAGGGCGACCACTGCGAATGCCGTCGCATAGAACGCCATGGGCCGCCGTGTTTGCCCGGTTTCGCGCTGGACCTCCCGGTTTCGAGCGGTCACAATGAGGATCTCTACGATGAATGAGAGAAGCACAAATACGATAGCTCCAACGAGTGCGTACTGGGCGATCTCAAGCATGATTCGTCCTTTCGGTATCATCAACGGCCGGTTCTCCGCTGAGGTGTGACGCGAGGTCACGGAACTGGCGTTCAAAAATAGTGTCTTGTTTTTCGACCGAGGCGATGTGGATAACTGCGCCCTCCTCACGTTCTTCAACGCGCGCCCACAGTCTGCGGTGGCGTAACCCGAAGGTCATGAACATGCCGATAATCAGAAGGGCTGATCCAACCCACATCCACATGGTGCCGGGGTCTCGGCGAACGATGAGACCGGCGTATTGCTGTTCGCGTTCAAACGCACACGTCAAATCCCCGATTTGTTCGCTTTCGCCCTGATTAACGGGACCTGCTCCCAGCCTGTTGCCGGTAGAAAGCTGGTAGATCTCAAAGACCGCGGTTCCCGGGTCAATAGGTGACATGGCCTGTCCGGAAGCGGGGGTGACAACAATGATCTGCCGATCAATGTCGGGCAGATCGACTCTCCCCACCGCGTTCATTCCGTCATTGCTCGTCCATTTGAGAGGCACCGCTTGGTCTACGACGATGTTTCCGACGCTATCGATAATCTCCACTTGTGCGGCAATACCAAATGACGCTTGGTGGAAGCGCACGCCGTCGTAAACAAGAGGCGTATTGACCCGCACATCCTGTTCTTTGATGAACTGTCCATCTCGGCTGAGGACGAGGTGACTGACGTAATCGAGGGGGCGTCCCTTGTCGTCGTAAGAATCTTCAAATGAGGTTGCTTCGATGGTCAGGCCGGTCTCGTGGCCAACCGCAATCGGTTCTCCCACGGGCGCTTCGATCGACATCTCGAATCCCGTGAATGCGGAAACCGCAAAGGCAGCGAGAATAATGACGAAACTGGCGTGAGCGATGACGGTGCCGAAGGGTCCAAATCGGAATCGATCCGCGTATAGGCGCGTATCGGGCGCTTTCTCGTCCTCAAGGACGCGATAGTGCTGAGAGCGGATAACTTCGCGGGTGCGCGCGAGGGCGTCCTCTGCGGTGTCATGCGTGGGGATCGACGCGCGATACTGCGCGTGGCGGAAGAAGTTGTCTGAAACGTGGGTACGGGGATGGATGGTTTTGTCGATCAGTAACGGCAATCGGTGCGTGGTGCAGGCAATGATCGACATGGCGAGTAGAACGGTAATGCCAAGGAATAGTGGCGATGTCCAGATTGAGAAGAATCCGAGAGCATCAAAGATCGGGGTCCAGCCACCGTATTTCCCGCGGGCCACTTCGAGCCACTGCGCATACCCCTGTGGATCGGTAGCTTTGGCCATCGGCGCTTGCATGATGAGGGTGCCAAGTAGCGAAACTGCTGCCATGGCGAGGATGACGAGGACACCGAGGAGCTTCGAATACAGCAGACGATAAACCCGACGGAAAACTTCCCCGACGGTGACCGTCGGTTGCGCAGGTTTGGCGTCGGCTTGCTCCGGTGGGTTCACGTTCCCTTCGTGATTAGCCATGCATCCTCCTTACAGGGGCTGGGGTATTGCGGCAGCGAGGTACGCGAATAGGTCGGCGATGATCAGTAGTCCGGTCACAATGAGGAGTACTCCCGCTGTCAATGACAGTGCTCGCTGGTGCGTTCGAAGCCACTGCATGCGCGTGGTGACCCATTGGGTTCCCAGTGCGATGAGGACGAATGGAACACCGAGCCCAATACAGTAGGCTACGAGCAAAAGCGTGCCTCGACCAATTGATCCCGTGGTCGAAGCCAGAGCAATGATCGAGCCGAGCACAGGTCCAATACAGGGGGTCCAGCCGGCGCCGAACGCCAAACCCAGGAGCACCGACCGTCTGAGGCTCGGCCCCTCCTCCGGGTTGACCTCAACAGTGGGGCGCATGGTTCGATCGAGTCCGGGTATGCGGACAATACCCGCAAGATGGACGCCGAGGACGACGATGAGCAGACCGGCGGCGATACGCAGGACATCGCGGTAATGAATGATGAATGATCCGGCTGTCCCGACAATCAGCCACAGAGCAACGAATACGACCGAGAACGCACTGACAAAAGCGAGCGAATGGAGAAGTGCGACTCGCCGGGCACGCGCAGATTCTCGAGGGTTTGTCCCGGCAACGTAGCTGGCAAAAACGGGGACAACTGGCAGGAAGCACGGGGAGGCAAACGAGAGGAATCCGGCAAATAGGGCAATAGGTAGTGTGAGCGTCGAATCCATTAACCGTCCCCAGACGGGGATGGCTCCGTCAAAAGCGCCCCCATGTGGTTTTGTACCGTTTGCGCCAGCGGTGACCGCGGATCAATCTCAATCACATGTTCCCAAGCAGTCTTTGCTTTGTCGTTATCGGGTGGATCTAACGAGACGTAGAGGAAACCAAGGTTGTACCAGGCTTGAATATTTTGCGGATCCTGAGCCGTGACATACTCCCAATTCACCTGGGCATTATCGAGGTCACCGCGGTTGAAATACAAGAGCCCTAGCTCAAGCGACAGATCGAGATTATCCGGATTGTCCTGCTTCTCTTTTTCAAGCTCAAGAATCCGACCTTGCGTATCGGCCATCTGTTCGGCGCCTTGTCCCATATCGGTGTTAGACGGCTCGGGTGTGCGCCCGATCATCCAGATTCCAATAACCAAGGCAACGGCAACGACGGTGGCAATAATTGCCTTGACTCCGGACGAGACCTTCGCGCCTTCGCGCGGATGAGGACGAGCCGGCCGATCTTGCGGCGTGACGATGGTGGGACCATCATCTTCTCCAAGTTCCGCAAGTGCTGCTCGAGGATCCGGCGTCACAACCCCAGTTTCGGCTTGCGGTACGACAAGCAAGTTGAGTGCCTCGTCCTCACCGCTACGCACCGCCTTGGCGCGTGCTTCCGCCCACGCCTGGAGCTGCGGCGGAGCGTGATCGAGAAATTCGCAGATCTGATCAATAGTCGCCTCAGACAGCCCCGCGGGGCGCTCGGAAGATCCGTGCGCCCCGGGACCGGTAGCGTTGTCCGGTTTAGTTACCACGTTCCTGTGCGGCCTTTGCGTTTTCGATGGATACCTCAGTCGGTTGGAGGGTCGAGACATCGACTCCCTGAAGAACCAGCAGCCCCTTACGTGAAGCATCGAGAGAATCTGCCAAGATCGTCTGGATGTACGCCGGAGCGTGGAATCCGTAGGAGTTTTCTGAGTAGACGTAGTCGAGATAGAAGCTCGCCTTGTTCTGGAATTCGCGGGCTGCCTCAATCTGTTCGTCTGTAGCCGATCCGTCATTGACAGCCTTTTCCAAAGCGGAAATGAGCTGGGTCAGCGAGTCAAACGCCTGATCGCGAGTATGAATGAACTGGTCTTGAATACCAACGACGCGGTTCTTCATCTCGTCTTCAGTTGAGTGGTGGCACGTCATACATGACGAGTTCACCATCAGCAACGGGCTTTGGAGATGGTGGTTCGATACCTTCTTGGCTCCGTCACGCTCATACGGCATGTGGCAGTCCGCACAGCTCACACCGTTATCGGCGTGCACACCGTTGCTCCAGATATCAAACTCGGGGTGCTGCGCTTTGAGGACGTTAGCGCCGGTCTTGGCGTGTACCCAGTCGACGTGGCCGTCCTCCTGGTAGTAGTCCCAAATGTCGTTAATGTGAATACCTTTTGCCCACGGGAAGGTCAGGGTACGTTCCTCACCCTTGAAGTAGTATTCGACGTGGCACTGGGCACACACGTAGGTGCGCATCTCCTGGTTGGTGGCATCGCGATTAACGTCGAAGTCCTCTACGCCCTGAGAGGCCTTGAGTGCGCGGATACCGTTGATGAATGCCGGTCGCGTAATGCGCAGCTCCATCGTTTCCGGATCGTGGCAGTCGATACAGCTAATGGGGTGATCGACGAGTTGCGTCACTTCGTTGTAGTCCATGAGGTTCATCTTGTCGAAGCCGGCGTTCATATCGCCGTCGCCAAGATCGTTCATGAGTTTCACTGTCGAGGCGTGACAGTTCAGGCAGGTGCCCGGCTGGTTAAATTCGGTGACGCGGAGCGTGTAGCGCTGATCGTCGAGCATGTATTCGTGTCCGCGAGCGTGCCGGTAGTCAACCGCGAAGGCGTATCCCGCCCACATTTCTTTCAAACGCGGGTCTTCTTCGACGCGACTGGAGGAGACGAAGGTGCGCGGATCTTTGTCGGTCGGCTCATGATCGACCTTCACCGAGCCCGCGTGCGTAGTCGGCACCATCTCTGAGGTTCGTTTCATCGCCTCATACTGGATGGGGAAGTTCTTTCCCCACTCAGCGGGATCCACAGTATTTTCGTCGAGTTCAACAACCTTCGTGAACGTGTCACCCGCCTCGGTTTGACGTTGCATGATGTTGATCAGCAAGGCGGTGATGCTCATGGTCACGAGCGCGGTGATGACGATCGCGACGATGAGTATCATCGTTCTCTTACGCGTCTGCTTCGTTGTGCTAGCCATGGGAATCAGCCTTATCTACTCTCATGTCCGACGGATACGTGACAGCGGGTACATTGGATCTGCTCGTCACCGTTTGTCAGGTGCATGTCCGACGTCAAGTCTGCGTGGCAGTACAGACACGCATTGTTGGTGACTTTGCGGTTGGATTCACGGATCTCAATGTTCTCTGGGTACCAGCCGGTCGTGAATTTCATTCCGTGCCAAAATCCGTTGTCAGCTTTGACGTAGTACTTGTGCACGATGTTGTTATGTGGAGCATGACAGTCATTACACGTTGCAACGTTGGAGTGTGATCCTTTGAGCCAACCGTCATACTGTCTTTCCATCACGTGGCAGTTAATGCAGGTTTCGGGATCGTTTCCGAGATAGGAATACCCTTTGGCGTACACGAATGTAAATAGAGATACGCCAATGAACGAACCGATAACAAAGACCGCCAGTGCAGTGAGGATGAAGGATGGTGTCAAGATTCGATTTGAGCTCTGTCGCCCAGCCATTCTTCTCGCCTCCCGCACGGCACATACCCTTTCGAGGAACATTGCAGATGCAAATATCCCTATGCTCCAACCCTACTATCTGACACCCTGTCACGTCAGGTCTTTTGTCCCGAGATTTCACCAATTGCGCCATGCTAACGCGACTGAAATCGTATGCGAATTCAGTCTTTCCACACGCACACAACGATCGACCAGCATCCCCAACGCAAGGAAACTGACAGAGTGTAAGAAAACGTGCAAAGACGGCTCTGACCGCTGCAAGTTTGTTTAAGTTTTAATGGTTCGTCAGGCGGTCTTGATCGAGCATTGAACCGCACTTCACACTATCTCGACATTAAGAGACTTAACGATAAGATAAATTCTCGTCCGTCACTCATACGGCGATTGAGTTCGATATTCTCAATGATGTACCCGATGGAGAGGATTCCACCACGATGGCTACCATCATCTATACCCACACCGATGAAGCGCCCATGTTGGCAACACACTCACTGCTTCCAATCATTGAGGCATTCACTTCAGCAGCCGGAGTGTCTGTTGAAACGCGCGACATCTCCTTGGCAGGGCGTATTCTTGCCGCGTTCGCCGATCAACTCCCCGAAGATCAGCGTGTCCCGGATGCTCTGGCGGAACTGGGTGAACTCGCACAAACTCCCGAAGCAAACATCATCAAACTCCCCAATATTTCCGCTTCAATTCCACAGCTGAAAGCCGCGGTTAAAGAACTCCAGGCACAGGGATTCGACCTCCCTGATTATCCTGACTCCCCAACTACTGATGATGAGCGTGACGCGCGCGAGCGATACGACACCGTTAAAGGCTCGGCTGTCAACCCCGTCCTGCGCGAAGGCAACTCCGACCGACGCGCGCCGATCGCCGTCAAAAACTTTGCCCGCAAGAATCCTCACCGCATGGGCGTGTGGACACCCAATTCGAAAACCGCCGTGGCGACGATGGACTCGGACGATTTTGCGTCGAATGAAAAGTCGATCGTCTTTGATTCCGATGACACCGTCACTATCCGTCTTGTCCCCACCGAGGGCGAACCGATCGTCCTCAAAGAGGGGCTGAAAGTTCTCGAGGGCGAAGTTCTCGACGGAACCTTCATGTCGGTGGCGAAACTCTCTGACTTCCTTGCCCAACAAATCAGGCGGGCGAAGGAACTCGACGTCCTCTTCTCCGTCCATCTCAAAGCCACCATGATGAAGGTGTCGGACCCCATTATCTTCGGCCACGTTGTCAAAGCTTTCTTCGCCGACGTTTTTGAGCGCTACGGCGACGAGCTGGCCGCAGCCGGCCTGTCGGCCAATGATGGCCTCGGAGCGATCTTTGCCGGCCTTGAATCCGGCGCTGTGGAAAAAGCTGACGAGATCCGCGCCGCTTTCGATGAAGCCATTGCCACCGGGCCGCGCCTCGCGATGGTGAACTCCGACAAGGGAATCACCAACCTGCACGTTCCCTCCGACGTTATTGTCGACGCCTCCATGCCAGCCATGATCCGCACCTCCGGCCACATGTGGGGCCCGGACGGAAACGAAGATGACACCCTCGCGGTTATTCCCGACTCGTCCTACGCCGGCGTGTACCAGGCCGTTATTGAAGACTGCCAAGCCCACGGCGCTTTCGACCCGACAACGATGGGAACCGTGCCGAACGTCGGCCTCATGGCACAAAAGGCCGAAGAATACGGTTCCCACGACAAGACCTTCGAAATCCCGGCAGCCGGACGCGTCGAAGTTGTGAACTCCAACAGTGACGTCCTCATGGAGCACACCGTCGAAAAGGGCGACATTTGGCGCGGCTGCCAAACGAAAGACGCCCCCATCCGCGATTGGGTCAAGCTCGCCGTCACGCGCGCCCGCCTGTCCGATACACCGGCGATCTTCTGGCTCGATGAAAATCGCGCCCACGACGCCGCCCTCATCGAAAAGGTCAAAAAATACCTGCCTGAACACGACACCGCGGGTCTGTCCATCACGATTGAAAACCCGATTGAAGCCACAAAGATTTCCGTTGAGCGCATGCGCGCTGGCAAGGACACCATCTCCGTTACCGGCAACGTTTTGCGAGACTACAACACCGACCTCTTCCCCATTCTCGAACTGGGAACATCCGCGAAGATGCTGTCGGTTGTCCCGTTGATGAACGGCGGCGGACTGTTCGAAACCGGGGCTGGTGGTTCCGCTCCCAAGCACGTTCAGCAGTTACTCGAAGAGAACTACCTGCGGTGGGATTCTCTCGGCGAATTCCTCGCACTGGCGGAGTCATTGCGTCACTTGTCTCGCTTTGCCGACAATCCGCGTGCGGCAGTATTGGCTGACGCTCTCGACGCGGCAACCGAACGCGTCCTCAACGAAGGAAAGTCACCCGCTCGTCAACTTGGCAAGATTGACAACCGCGGCTCACACATGTGGCTCGCTGTGTACTGGGCTGACGAACTGGCCAAGCAAACATCCGACGCCGAGCTCGCATCGATCTTCTCCGAGATTGCCAAGCAGTTGAAGGACAACGCTGACACGATCAATGACGAACTCATTGACGTGCAAGGCAACAGCGTCGACATCGGGGGCTACTACCGCCCCGACGAGTCCAAGACGTCTGCGGTCATGCGCCCCTCGACAACCTTGAACGACATCATTGGGGCACTGCGCTAAACCCGAGTGCGAGTTCTTAGCTGTGCCCGGCTCACTACGGTGGGCCGGGCACACGCATGAGCGGGGAGGAACGTCAAACTATTCGGTGCTGTTATGCTCAACTAATGGCGCTTGAACAGCGAACGTCGCTCCTTCTCATCATTCTCGGTCTTGCACTGTGTGCCACAGCGCTGAGTACCGCGTATTTCGCCCTCCGATGGAAACAAGAAAAACGGAAGAACTACAACCTGCGTTCACGCGTTCTCAATAACCTCATTTCTCCGGCCTACTTGTCGCACGAGATTCGCACTCCTTTGACGGTAATGAAAGGAGCGTCCGAGCTACTGGCTGAAGACAGCATGGGGACGCTCAACGACACCCAGCGGAAGTTTCTCGACACGATTACGACAAACTGTGCCACGGCTATTGCCCTTGCCGAGGACTATCTCGTCCTATTTTCCCTCGAAAAAACTCTCGCGGACTTACGGGTCGAAAAGACAGAACTGCGCGATGCCATGCGACAAGCTATCCAAGAGTTTCGTCTCATGCACCCGGCAGATGTCCGTCTCGACAATCACGGCGCTCCCATCTATCTCGATGCCGATATCCGCCTGCTGAAACAAGCGGTATGGAACCTCTTGACCAATGCGCTTCGTCACGGAGGTCCGGGCACAACAGTGGATGTTCGGGTTTCTGCACAAGACGGAATTGCTCTTCTTCAAGTCGAAGACAATGGTCGCGGTATTCAGCCTGAAACTCCGACCGTCCCCGAACTCACTGCTGACTCCGATATCGAATTACCGAAATCGGGTTCGGGAATAGGGATGAATATCGTCAAGTGCATAGCCTCGGCTCATCGGGGTCGTTTAATTGTTGATACGACCGTCGGGAAAGGTACTCGTATCCTCATCCAAATTCCTGAATACGGTTCCCTTTACAACCTCAGCGTCAATACTGGAGGACAACCGTGATAGAGCAACCGAGAGTTCTCGTCGTTGATGATGAGGCGCAAGTACGCGCCATCATCTGCTACGTCCTCGACACCACCGGATATCAGTGGGAGGAGGTTGCAACAAGCACCGACGCATGGACCTCCTTCATATCCGGCACTTTTGATCTGGTCATTCTCGATGTCATGCTTCCTGATACCTCCGGTATCGACTTGTGTAACAGAATTCGGCAGGTTTCCTCTATTCCCATTATCTTGCTCTCTGCACTGAGTGACGAGGACCATCGAATCGCAGGTTTGGAGGCGGGAGCCGATGATTACATCACCAAACCATTTTCCCCCCGCGAGGTCGGTCTGCGAGTCGATGCCATATTGCGCCGACAATCCGGAGTCGCACCCGTTATTGAAGCCGTAGGTATTCGAGCCAACACCATCACCGGAGAAATCACGTACCGGGACACGACGATTGTGCTGCCCGCTATGGAAATTCGAGTGCTCGCAACGCTCCTACGAACACTTAATCGAACCGTCACATTTTCCCATTTGCTATCGACGGTATGGAATACGGATGAAGCCGTTGGCGGACGCGAAATGGTGCGGATTACAATCCATCGACTCCGCAATCACCTGAAAGAGATCGGAGTTCGACCAGACCTGATCGAGACGGTTCGCGGCACCGGATACCGCGTGCGTGAACAATCGTGATCTACTCGCAATAAGTCTGTAACGAACTGTAACGATTGCGTAATGGAGTCTCCTCCCCCACTGTGACAATGTGGTTGACGTCACGAAGAAGTGAACTAAGAGGAGGACCTATGAGACGTTCATTTCGTACCGCAACAGCCCTATTATCAGCGTTTGCTGTTGGTGCACTCGGCCTCGCCGGTTGCGCTGTCGACGAAGGACAGCAAAGCGCAGCGGGGAAAGAAAGCCTAACTGTCGCCTGCGGCGCACTCGACGAACTCTGCCAAGCATGGACATCAACGTTCGAAGAAAAGACCGGAATCCCCACGAAGTTCGTCCGACTCTCGTCGGGTGAAACTGTCGCTCGCTTGGGAGCCACCAAGAACAATCCGGAATTCGATATTTGGCATGGAGGTCCCGCTGACGGGTACAGTGCGGCGGGCGACCAGGATCTCATCGAGAAATACGTATCTCCCGCCGCCGAGAAGATCCCCGCCGAATACAAGTCAAGCGATGGAACCTGGACCGGTGTCTACGTCGGCGTTCTCGGTTTCTGCTCGAACGCGAAGAAACTCGAACAGCTCGGTGTCGATGCTCCCGAGTCGTGGGACGACCTGCTTGATCCGAAATTCAAAGGCCAGGTCGAATCCGCTCACCCGTCAACATCAGGAACCGCATACACAACTCTGTGGTCCCAAAATGTTCGACTCGGCGATGAGGACGCAGCCATCGACTACATGAAGAAACTGAATGAGAATATCTTGCAGTACACGAAGTCCGGTACTGCCCCCGGCCAAGCGGCCGGCCGCGGTGAAATCGCCGTCGGAATTTCATTCATTCACGACTGCGCCCTTTACAAGGAAAAGGGCATGTCGGATATCGTCATCACCACGCCGAAAGACGGAACTGGCCATGAGGTCGGCGGCGTCGCAATCGTCAAGGGCACTAAGAATCTCGAAGCCGCCAAGCAGTACGTCGATTGGGCGATCTCAGCAGAGGCACAGGATCTTGGCCCCGATGCCGGCTCCTACCAGGCTCACACGAACCCCGAATGCAAGGACGATCCTCGCATCACCAAACTGGACGAAGTGAATCTCCTCCCCTGGGACTTCGTTAAGGCCGGCGAAGCGCGTTCGGAGTTCACCTCCCGCTTCGACAACGAAGTTGTTGCTCCCCCGTCGAAGTAACACGACCGACACCTAAGGAAGTGAATCGATGAATAAGGCAGTCGGCACGGCGGATCAGCCGCCTGTGGAAGCCACTCACAAGCCCCCTACCGCTCACAATTCGACTCCGAAAGAAGTGCGAAAGAGTATCCGGCGGCGGCAACGGCGCGGTCGTGACGTGCCGACTGCCATCATCACCACTGTCGTGGTTGCGATTCTTCTCCTGCTCACCGTATTCCCGCTGATCCGGGTATTCGTTGAAGCACTCGGTGAAGAAGGATTCGCCGTTTTGAAATCTATGGTGTCCGACCCATATCCACGTCAAATCATCGTCCACACCCTCGTCCTCGGCCTGGTTGTCGGCGCAGCGGGAACCCTCATCGGATTTATTCTCGCGTTCGCACAGGTGCGACTCGAGTTCAAAGGAAAGCGAATCCTCAACATTCTTGCGCTCGTTCCGGTCGTCTCTCCGCCGTTTGCCGTGGCAACCGCCATCATTACGCTCCTGGGTCGCAATGGGATCATCACCTATCATCTACTCGGTCTCGAAAACTTCCAGATCTATGGACTCAAAGGGATGGCACTCGTCCTCACCCTGTCGTTCTTCCCCGTGTCGTACATGAACTTTAAGGGCCTGCTGTCCACCCTCGACCCCTCGCTCGAAGAAGCGGCAGCCGATCTCGGAGGCAGCAAGTGGAATATCTTTACCCGAGTCACCTTGCCGCTCATGGCTCCCGGCTTCGCGGCATCCTTCCTACTTCTGTTCGTCGAGGCCATTGCTGACCTCGCCAATCCCCTCGTCATCGGCGGCGACTACACGGTTCTGGCCCTGCGTGCCTATCTTGCGATCACCGGTGAATACAACATTGCTGCGGGTGCGGCCTACTCGCTGATCCTCCTAGTTCCCTCGATTCTCGTCTTCGTTATCCAGCAGTACTGGATCGGGAAGAAATCGACTGTGACGGTCACTGGTAAGCCGGCGGGACAGAAGAAACTGATTAAGGACAATAAGTGGCGGATTCCGATCCTCTCCGTAGTTGCGCTTATTGTCGGTGTCATCGTCACGCTCTACGCCACAGTCATTATTGGTTCGTTCGTCAACATTCTCGGAGTCGATAACACCTGGACACTCGACAACTATCGCTACGTCCTATCAGGCATCGGTAATGAAGCCATTATGGACACGACGCTCATGGCTCTCATAGCTACCCCGTTAGCGGCGTTCCTCTCAATGGTTATTGCCTGGCTCGTGGTTCGCAAGCTACGCCACGGTAATGGTCTTCTCGACTTCCTCGGGATGCTCGGACTGGCCGTCCCCGGAACCGTCGTTGGTATCGGCTACGCCATCACCTTCAACAACCCCGTCATTTTCGGGAACCGGATGTTCTTACCCGCGCTCGGCGGTGGCGGCGCGATCTTTGGCGGTGCAATGGCCATCGTCATGGTCTACATCATTAGGTCGGTCCCATCCGGGCAACGGACAGCGGTCGCGACCCTTCAGCAAATCTCCCCGTCCATTGAGGAAGCCTCTGCGTCACTGGGAGCTGACAGTTTCCAGACTTTCAGAAAGGTGACGCTACCGCTCATTAAACCAGCACTCGCCACCGGTCTCGTCTACGCCTTCGCACGCGCGATGACAACATTGTCACCGGTCATCTTCCTCGCCACTCCCGAAGTGCAAATCATGACGAAGAAGATTTTTGCGGAGGTCGACGCAGGACGCTACGGTAACGCATTCGCTTTTTCGATGGTTTTGTTTGCCATCGTCCTCCTCGTCATTATTCTCATCCAACTCATCCTCGGTGATGGCTGGACCAAGCTCAAGAAGAAACTGATCCGAAAGTGAATACCATGGCTTCAACTACATCGCGGACTCCCGCCAACAACACCGGATCCGTCGGCCACGTCGTATTGCGCAACGTGACTAAAGAATTCCCTACGTCAGGAGAGCCTTTCCGCGCCGTCGATAATGTCAATATAGATATAGCGCCCGGCGAGTTTTTGACGCTCCTCG
This sequence comes from Actinomycetaceae bacterium, assembly GCA_030537615.1. Lineage (GTDB taxonomy): Bacteria > Actinomycetota > Actinomycetes > Actinomycetales > Actinomycetaceae > Gleimia. The sequence goes on from JAUNVP010000006.1 coordinate 52,233, forward strand.
GCCCCTCTGGTTGCGGTAAGACAACAACGCTGCGGATGGTGGCTGGTTTTGAGACTCCCACGTCGGGGGTTATCGAGCTTGACGGTAAAGATATGATTTCGTTAACTCCGGACAAACGTCCCATGACGATGGTGTTCCAGTCCTACGCGCTTTTCCCCCACCTGACGGTTCGCGAAAACATCGAATACGGTCTGCGCATCAAGAAAATGGGTAAGGAGGAAATGGCCGAAGCTGTCGATACTGCCCTAGCCTCAATGAGTCTCACCGGCCTCCAAGACCGCTCCCCCTCGCAACTGTCCGGCGGTCAGCAGCAGCGGGTCGCACTCGCTCGCGCAACGGTCATGCAACCGCGAGTTCTTCTCTTCGATGAGCCCTTGTCTAACCTCGATGCGAAACTGCGCGAACGGATGCGTATCGAACTGCGCCAGATGCAACGCAGACTCGGTATCACTTCGTTGTATGTCACCCATGACCAAGCTGAAGCGATGACTCTATCCGATCGCGTTCTTGTCATGAATAACGGCCGGATTGAGCAGATCGACTCACCGGAGGAAATGTACCGCCACCCCGCTTCGGTATTCGTTGCCGATTTCATTGGTCGGGCCAACTTCTTGCCGTGCGATGTTATCGCCTTGGCCCCCAGAGACGAACACTCGACTGATATAGCTGAAGCTACTGTTCACGTTCTCGGTTCAGAAATGACGATTGCTGCCCATCACACAGTGCGCCAAACTGGAGACACGGTGGTTTTGGTTCGCCCAGAATCAATGCGCCTAGAATCACTTCCCGAAGACGAAACCCGATCCATTCACGGCAATGTCGTTCGGGTACTGACCTGCGTCTTCTACGGCGATCACGTTGAGTACGAAGCAGAGAGCGACTCAGGCACGATTGTCATCATCGAATCAGACCCCGATCTTGAATCAATCAAACAAGAGGGCGACTGGGCTCGCGTCACGTTTGATCCGTCGAGAGCTTGGGCACTTCCCACCGAATAACGCAGTGCCAAGGGGAGGGATGGCCTGACAGTGCCACCCCTCCCCTTGCTCATGTGCTCGTCAGCACACCGTTTAACACGCAGTACAGCTTGTCATGTATTCACGGTGGCGTGTACTGTTAAGTCATGCCTAATCTTTCCGCATCCGAAACGCATATTAGAGCCGTCTCGCAACTCGGCCACGCGCTGTCCGAAGATATCCGCACCAAAATCCTGCTGGAGCTTCGTCTCGGCTCGTCCTACCCATCCGACCTCGCCGACCATTTGGACGTGTCTCGGCAAGTGATGTCCAACCAGTTAGGGTGGCTCAAATCCCACGGCCTCGTCGTTGCGACCCGACAGGGGCAGCGGGTGTCCTATCAATTAGCTTCTCCGCACATCGCTCACGCGCTTGACGAAATGCTGAAAGTTACCCTCAGCATTGACCCGCAGTGCTGTTCAAACGACGACTGCAACTGTGAACCGGGTTCGTGCCCGTGCTGTATCGGAAGTGGGGAGCACTGCTATGACGAGCATTAATCTGACCATCAACCCGCAACGCCAATCGATCCTGATTCGCAGAACCCGGTTCATCGTTGCTTTTACCATCACCTACAACATCATCGAGGCTGTCGTCGCACTCATTGCCGGCCAGGTGGCCTCCTCCTCTGCTCTCCTTGGATTCGGTTTAGATTCGAGCGTCGAAGTTCTCTCCGCCGCTGCCGTTGCTTGGCAGTTCGCAGCCGACGACCCGCACGAGCGCGAAACAAAAGCAATGCGCCTCATCGCCGTATCATTCTTCGGTTTAGCCATTATCGTCTCCATCAGCTCCATTCGCGCACTACTGGGATTCACCCATCCAGAACACTCAACAGTAGGCATTATCTTGGCTGCGGTTTCCGTCGTCATTATGCCGGTCGTGTCATGGTTAGAGCGAAGCGCCGGGCGTGAACTCGGCTCAAATTCGGCGGTTGCCGACTCGAAACAAACCCTCATCTGCACCTACCTATCGGCAGTCCTGCTCGTCGGACTCCTCCTCAATAGCACCCTCGGGTGGACGTGGGCAGACCCTGTCGCCGCTCTCGGGATTGCCGCACTCGCTTTCAAAGAAGGTCGCGACGCGTGGAAGGGAGAATCCTGCTGCGCCCGACCGACACTCACGACCTGTGATAACACCTGTGAAGACTCGTGCAATTGCTAAGGAAATTCATTGACTCACCATCACTCTCACGGGCACTCTCATAGCCACACTCATACGTCGCAGTCACGTACTCGATTAGCGTGGGCGCTAGCCGTCACCTTGACGATCGTCCTCGCCGAACTCGTCGGTGCCTGGATCAGCGGTTCTCTCGCCCTCGCCGCCGATGCCGGCCATATGATTGTCGATTCCTCCGGCCTCATCGTGGCGTTGGTCGCGACTCAACTCATGCTCAAACCACGCACCGACCGCCACACCTGGGGATGGGGGCGCGCCGAAGTCATTGCCGCCGCACTCCAATCCGGAATGCTCATCATCATCAGTGGCATCGTCGCGTGGCAAGCGATTCGGCGTCTCATTGTCCCCGAGGAACTCATGCCCGTTCCCATGCTCATCATTGGCATTATCGGCCTGATCGCCAACGTCATTTCACTGGCGATTCTTTCCTCGGATCGAAACGCCTCCCTCAACATGCGCGCGGCATTCCTCGAAGTGCTCAACGACGCGCTCGGTTCAGTGGCAGTCATCGTTGCTGCCCTCGTGGCGCTGACAACAGGATGGATCGGTGCCGACTCCATTGCCTCACTCATCATTGCCGCGATGATGGCGCCGCGCGCCTACGTCCTCTTACGCGGCGCGATACAAATCCTCATGGAACAGACCCCACCCGAGTTGGATCTCGCAGAAGTTCGACACCACATGCTCGAGCTCGACGGCGTGGAGGACGTTCATGACCTCCACGTTTCGACCATCCAAACCGGCATCATCGCCCTGACCGCGCACCTATCAGTCGATGAACGGATGGATGTATCTCAACGCAACCGACTGCTGCACGAACTCGAGGACTGCACGGCTGAGCATTTCCCCCTGGCGATCAATCACACGACGTTCCAGTTTGATTCCGTTCACCACCAAGACCATGAGAATCTGACTCATTAGAGCCAGATTCTCATGATCCGTCACTTCACCCCTTAAAGGGGAAACGCTCGCGGAAGTCCGCTGCGACCTCCTCAAAGGTGCACCACTGCACGCCGGGGTAGCGGCTAATGTGATCGAACACCCGCTCCAGCATCATGAGCACCTGAGGACGCCCGGACACATCCGGGTGAATCGTGAATGGGAATACCGCGTAATCCATCTCGCGGTAAATCCAGTCGAACTGATCGGTCCACAGTTTCTCAATGACTTGCGGAGCCACGAAGCCGTGAGAGTTCGCATACTTCTTGATGTACATCATCGGAGGAAGGTCGTCGACGTACCAGTTTGCCGCGATCTCGACGAGATCAACCTCTTTGCCATGCTCGAGAGGTTTCATCCACTCCTTTGCCGGTTTGGAATAATCGACATTCGTCCACTTGTCCCCCACCCGAGCGTAGAACGGTGTGAAATCATCGTATGACTGCGAGTTGTCATAGCTGAATCCGTTATCAAGGAGCAATTGGGCGGTGTATGCGCTCATTTCCCACCAGGGAGCCACGTACCCGACAGGCTTCTTCCCCGTGAGTTTTTCCGACAGCTCCATGCAGTAGCCGAGAACGTCAGCCTCCTGCTGTTCACTCATGGCTACCGGATTCTCATGGGAATAGCCGTGCAACCCAATCTCGAACCCCGCGGCAACGACATCCTCAACCTGCTTGGGGAACGTCTCCATCGAATGCCCGGGAATGAACCAGGTTGCCGGCATGTTGCGGCGTTCCAGGAGTTTGCGAAGCCGCGGCATCCCCACTTCTCCGGCAAAAACCCCTCGCTGAATGTCATTCGGAGAGTCTTCTCCCTCGTATGACCCGAGCCAGCCGGCTACCGCATCGACATGGACACCTACACATACCTTGATATCTTTCGTCATCTGAATCTCCTTTCTGATTCGCGACTGAGCCACTACTTCGTGACTAATTGCCTCGCCATTGGTGTTGAAAGTACGTTCGAATTGCCTCGCGGGAATACCCCGCCTCAATCATCAAAAAGAGCGCGAGCCGTGCTTTGCGGGCGGACAGTTGTCCCGTGAGGATAATTCCTCTGCGCACGAGGTCGGATTCGGACCCCACATACCCGTAAAGGGCGCGAGCAGTGCCGGAACGCTCAGTGCGAGAAGCCACGACAACGACAAGCCCTTCGTCAACAAAGCGTTCGAGACAATCCGCGAGCGGTGCCGATACGTGACCGACACCTGATCCCGCTACTACGAGGGCATCGATTCGTGTCGCATCAACCGTATGCAAAAAGGCTCCGTCTTCCCCAACTGACGCCTCGACGATTGGAATAGAACATGACTCCGATGATGGGCGAGCAAAGCGTGAGGATCTCGGCGGTGCCGGCCAGAGCATCTCGATAGCTCCCTCACGCACGTAGCCGGCCGGTCCGCGCCCCGGCGACTGAAACGCTTCAAGAGCGTGGGAGTCATTCTTCACAACTGATGATGCGAGATGGATAGTTTGGTTAAGACAGACGAGAACACCGTAAGACCGCGAATGCTCGCTCGCTGCGCAGATAACGGCGTCATACAGATTGGCTTCCCCGTCGGCTCCCAAAAGATCAGATGAGCGCATCGCTCCCGTCAGCACGAGCGGTTCGGGGTGATCCCACAGCAGATCAAGTAAGAATGCCGATTCCTCGAGTGTGTCGGTGCCGTGGGTAAAGACCACCCCTGTTGCTCCTTGCGCAACTTGCTCATTCGCCCATTGGAGTGCGCGCAACAGATCGTTGATTGTGATTGACGGAGAGGGCGCTCTCGTCACTGTCGTTGCCACAATTTGCGCGTGTGATTTGATCGCTGGAACAGCCGCGAGCAAATCGTCGGCTGAGAGTTTGGGAGTAACGGGTTCACCAGGTTGAGGACGCCGCATTGCTATTGTTCCGCCGAGTGCGGCGACCGCGACTACAGGGAGAGTAACCACTATGCACCTAGTTTCGTCAATGCCACCTTCGCTGTCAGATTAGCAAAACTTGCGTCGATAAATCTCGTCTAACCGCTATCATTTGGAATCTACCAAGCGGTCAATCGGGCGTGACGACTACGAGAAGAGACCATTCTCCTAATAAACCGCTCGTGGAAACCACCGAATCAATGAGATAATTGCGGTGTTCCACTATTGGGAGAAGAAATGACACCTACACTCCAGTTGTCCCATCGCAATAGAATTACGTGGATCGCAATTGTGGTCGTCACCGCACTTGTGATCGGCGGTCATTTTGCTCTATGGAAAGCGCACGCAAAGTCTCAAGCGACTGAAGTCGCGCGAATCGATTGTCAAACAGTAACTTCTCTGGTCGAGAGGGAAGTGAAAACCGCGAGGACTGCTCTCAGTAGTGCAGATAAAGAAACCACCAATAGAGAGTGGACTACTCTCAACGAGCTTCTCAATAATGTTCCCGAATGCAATGAAGCGGCAGATTCGGCAACGATGCGAACCGAGATTCACGCGATGCGCGCTTATCCCACACAACTTCAACAGGCGAAAGACGACCTATTGTCGGCCGGAGAGTCGGTTGAGTGGTCCACCGTCGAAGAAGAACGGGATAAAGTCGTCGCCGAAGCAGAGGAACTGCTGACTGAGAATTCTGAGTTGATAGACAACCTCAGTGAGGAAGACTATGAGAATCCCCTAGTCGCGGCCGTTGCCGAAGCGTACGAACAGATTAAGGTCCACATCGAACTCACAAAAGCAAGCGCGAGTATCGCCACGGTACAGGAAACCACTGATCAGTTGCGCTCCTATATTGAAACGTTGCGCGTGGCCCTGGAGGAATATAACGCGAACCAAGAAAGCGACGATGAGAGCATCTCACCGGAGCCTCCACGAGTTGAGCGTCCCTCTCCTGTTCGACGCCAGAGAAGTCAGTCGAACTATTATCGTCCTCCGTCAGTGACGCCAAATCCTCCCAGCCAAAATGGGGGGTCGTCGAGTACACCGGCACCGTCGGATTCCTCTACGTCTACCCCCAGCTCACCCGCCACTCAAGCTCCTGAGCCTTCCCAAAACTCCACTGACGTGCCGGATCCAGCTCCGGAGCCCAATCCCCAACCTGACCCACCAGCCACTTCGGATCCTGGTGTCGGGGACAACACCGACACACCCTAGGACACAATCACCATGGATAATTTCCGAGGAATGCCCGCACCGACTGAAAAACAGCTCACTCCAGCCGTCATTATCCTCGTCACCATAGCAATAGCAATGATCTTGTTCATCATCGGTAGCGTTATTTCAGTCATTATCGGATTGGCTACGTTCGATTCATTCGACGATGAAGTGAACGATACACGAGTCGTCTCCGTAACGACACAATTTGAGAGCGTTGGCTAAAACCGCCTTATTAGTCGATTTACGGCTGGTTACAGTGCCCCCGAGACGATTCGAACGTCCGACACCCGCTTTAGGAGAGCGGTGCTCTATCCCCTGAGCTACGAGGGCAAGTGGTCCCAGCTTACAACAGCGTCACGCCCAACAAATAACTCATCGAGACTCAGCGAAATGCGCGCGCATACTGCGGAGGTACGTAGTTAATAGTGGCGCGGAGATCCCGAGCGGCCCGCAGGCCAAAATGAGGGTCACGGAGAATCTCGCGCCCCACGAGAACAACGTCAGCAAGGCCCGTGAGGACAATTTGTTCGGCCTGCTGAGGTTGAGTAATCAAGCCAACCGTCGCCGTTGGAACCCCCGTCACCTCGCGGATTGCGGTGGCTATCGGAACGAGATATCCCGGCCCAGCCGAGACGGAGACTTTCGATACGTTTCCTCCTGCTGACACATCGATGAGATCGACACCGAGGTCTTTAAGCCAACGGACGATCTCAATCGTCTCCTCAACGGTTAAGCCCCCATCGGTCCAATCAGTGGCGGAGACTCGTACGAGAAGCGGCATTTCAGTCGAGATACGGGCTCGAATTCCTTCGACGACCTGCAAGAGAAAACGGGCCCGGTTTTCGATCGATCCGCCGTATGTGTCCTCTCGGCTATTCGACAATGGTGACAAAAACTCATGAAGCAGGTATCCGTGTGCCGCGTGGATTTCAATAAAATCAAAACCAACACGCTCGGCACGCACCGCTGCGTCAATGAACGCTTGAGTCAAGCGCTGGATATCGTCAACGCTCAGTTCTCGCGGCTCAGCGTAACCCGGATATGCGGCAGCCGACGGCGCTACCGGTTGCCAGCCACCGTGCTCGGAAGGAATTGGGCCTGAATCTGATTCTCCCCACGCTCGATAGACCCCACTTTTGCGACCAGCATGAGCGATTTGTACACCGACCTTCGCCCCGTGACTGTGAACTATCTGTACCAAAGGGGCAAAACTTGTTTCTTGCTCCGAGTTCCACAGGCCCAAATCGTGCGGGGTAATCCGCCCCTCAGGGCTAACCGCTGTGGCTTCAACGATGATGCTACCAACGCCGCCTCGTGCAATAGCCCCGTAGTGGACCAGGTGCCAGTCTCCGACCATGCCGTCGCGGTTTTCAGCAGAGTACTGACACATGGGTGGCACCCACAGCCGATTTCTAAACTCGACCGATCGTAAAGTGATTGGATGAAATAGTGCCGGCGTCACGACAGCTCCTCTCAATGGACTCACTACGACTGTACTCGCTTACCGCACATAAGAGGCGTATCGTTCACATATGGCTACATTCATTGTTGAATACACGTACGATCCGAGTCGGGCAACGGAGATGGACGAGGTCCGTCCCGCCCATCGCGCACACCTGTCAAAACTGCACGACGCAGGCATTATCCGGCTCGTTGGCTCATGGAAAGATCCTGCACCGGGAGCCCTCATCATTATCGAGGCCGACAGTAGCGAAGGCGCTTTACAAGCTCTCAACGAGGATCCATTTTATATTGCTGGCTTCATTAAGAACCGAGACGCGCACCCCTACACGATCGTGTTCGGAGAGCTGGCGTAAGGAGTTCCCTCCACTCTCCAGGCGGTCTTTACGCTCTAGCGACGTTCCCACGCGGTTGTTGGTGACGGGTCATCACTTTCCCTGCGTGATGGCACAACCATCACCGGACAGGTCGAGTGCGCAAGAACAGTTTGCGAAGTTGATCCGAGGAGCAAACCTTGGAAACCGCCGCGCCCACGATTCCCGACGACCACGAGGTCGACCGCCGTGGAGAATTCTGTCAACAGGGCCGCCGCAGAGCCATCGAGTACGTGGCGATTGACTTTCACGTCACGGCCCGCAACCGCTTCTTCGACGGCAGAGTTGAGTCCTTTCAGCATGTCAGCAGTTAACGCATCGCGATCAACAGCTGCCGGTAGCCATGCCAGCATCCCTGATCCCGAAGCAATCGGAACTGCCCCAACCGCAGTCAGATCGCGGGCTTTCCATGTAACAGCCTCATCGACTGCTTTCTTAAGCGCTGCTGAGGCGACCTCCGAGCCATCGACTCCGACCACGATGCGTTCAACGGGCGTGAACGGTGAGCCTGAGGTATGTTTCGGAACCACAACGACCGGGCACTTCGAGTGTGCCGGGAGTGCGGAGGAAACCGTACCGAGGAGACGATCAGCAAAACCGCCCCCTCCACGCGAGCCGACGACGATCATGTCGACTTCTTGAGACATTTCCACCATCACGCCTGCGGCGTCACCCGGTTCTGTCGATCCCGTGACTTTCACGCCGCTTTTCTTCACCCGTGCAACCGCTTCGTTGACGGCTCGCTGCGCACCCTCTTTTAAGGCATCGTCGTCGAGTGCGGCATACCCTCCATCGAGAGCCGCCGCGCTGTATGAGGCGAGAGCATACGTACAGATGATATGAACCATGGAGTCATCACAAGCCGCTCGCGCAGTCGCCCAATCAACCGCGTTATATGCCTCCGCTGATCCGTCCACACCAACTAAAATCACATGTTGTCTCGACATCTGTCCTCCTAATCCGATACCACTATTTTGCCTTCGTTTTGATCGCATCGGAGCAAAATCAGAGTTCTAGATCACATTTACAATAGCGAAAATGCCAACATAGCAAAAGGCCCGAGCGTTCAGCTCGGGCCTTTTGCTAAAAGACTTAAAGTCGGACGAAATAGTACGCGCTACCGTAAACCGGTACGTACTCGACGCTCCGCCCCGGGCGTGGTGCATGGATCATCATGCCGTTGCCGGCGTAAATGCCGATATGCCCGTGCGGGTAGTACACAAGATCACCAGGTTGAGCGGCGGAACCCGGAATTGATGTTCCGCTTGCCGCGATGCCTGAAGCACCATGCGGGAGTGAGTACCCCAACTGTGCGTACACGTACTGCACGAGACCCGAGCAGTCGAATCCTGCCGGAGACGCTCCGCCCCATACATAGGGGACACCGAGGTACTGGCTAGCAATGCCAACAGCACCGCCAGCACTTGCGTTTGGAATGGCCTGCTGAACACTGGCTGCCGGACGGCTACCGCGATCGGCAGCTCCTCCACGAGCGGCAACTTCCTCAACGACCTCAACAACTGGAGCTGCGGCCTCGACGGAGATTTCATCGCCGGCCGTCCACTCCAGATCCTTCGGAGCAGTGACCGTCGGATTGACTGCAACAGGGGTAGCGGTGTTGGGGCCGGTGACAGCCGCCAACGACTTCGGAGTCACATCAATCGTGGATTCCGGGGCTGCGGTTGCGATCCCTCCACTGAGCACTGTCAGTGCGATACCAGTAACTGAAGTAGCGGCTACACCGCGAACCGGGTTGAAATTATCGGTGATATCGGTCAGTGGTGTTACTGGACGGCAGGCCCTGCGATGACGAGCCTGAATCTTCTTTTTGGCCACAACGTTCTCCTTGAGACCTACGAGGTGAGCTGTCGGGTTAGAGATGGAGCATCTCCGCCGCTTTCGCGACTTCACCCCAAGGGACGTATCCCGGGAATCTGGTTCCCCCGCACTCCATCTACTAAATTTTCACGGCTGAAACTCAATGGAGATGGAGTTTGGTCTCATCGAGCTAGTCGAACTAAATACAGTCCAACCACGCCTAACTCTATACGAGCGCTCCTCTAATGTCACGTATTGATAACGCGAATGTGTCACGATGCACTGGCGCGCTATGTCCGCGCAACAAACAGATGCGCCTCCATCCACGTGGGAATGGTTGCAACCTGGCTCGAACGGGCTTTCCCTTCCTGAGATTTGAGTTCGCAGGAGGATTTCCAAAAAGTGACCGAGATATGGTCACCGCGGCGCAATCCCAGGGCGGCAAACGCCTGCATGGTCAGAGGATCCGCTTGGATTGGTTCCCCGATGCGTACGACAGAGAGGTTGTCAATCACATCACCGTCAGCCGTTTCCTGACGGATCTGCGCGATTGGCATTTCGCTTTTTTCGCGCTCCCCTTTCCCCGGAACTGGGTTGCCATACGGATCCAAAGAGGGAGAGTCGAGGATCTCAAGCAAGCGCTCTTCCACCTGATCGGACATGACGTGCTCCCAGCGGCAGGCCTCGTCGTGAACCAGCTCCCACTCGAGTCCGATGATGTCAATGAGCAGACGCTCGGCTAGACGATGCTTCCGCATGACTTCAGTCGCGATAGCTGAGCCCTTGTCAGTCAAGTTCAGCTTACGATCATCACCTACGACGACCAGTCCGTCTCGTTCCATGCGCGCGATCGTTTGGGACACGGTTGGCCCCGAGTGGCCGAGTCGCTCAACAATGCGCGCACGCATCGGAACAATGTCATCTTCGATCAGTTCGTAGATCGTCTTCAAATACATTTCAGTCGTATCAATGAGGTCGCCCACCGTGACTCCCTTCAAATCAGTTCACTACACTAAACATGCCATAAATCACGGTCTAATACGCGGCGGAACCGCTCGGTCTTATCAACCAATTTCGGAGTCTCGAAATTTCGCCAGGTGACCCGTGGTGAAATTGGGTAAGAAACCGCGTTAAATTCGTGTTTATGAGCATTGAATTCCAGATTCCAGCCGATTTGCTTCCCGACGATGGTCGTTTCGGATCCGGCCCATCGAAAGTACGCGTGGGTCAAACGGACGAGATTTCCCGCCGCAATACGCCAAATGGACGTCACCTAATTGTCGGGACCTCCCATCGGCAAGCTCCAGTCAAAGATGTTGTCGCAGACATTCGCGCAATGATTATCGAACTGTTTGCCGCTCCCGACGGCTATGAAGTTGCCTTGGGAAACGGCGGTTCCACAGCGTTCTGGGCGATCGCAGCGACCTCCTTGATTCAGCACCGGAGTGCGCACGCTGCTTTCGGTGAGTTTGGACAGAAATTTGTTGATGAAGCCGCACGAGCCCCGCATCTCGAAGCTCCCGTGCTCTTCTCAGCCGAAGCGGGACAACTCGCTACAGTCCAGCCAACCGATGGGGTTGATGCATACGCGTGGCCCCAGCATGAAACGTCGACGGGGGTCCTTTCCCCGGTCAAGCGCATTACCACCGATGCGCTCATGCTCGTCGATGCGACGTCGATTGCGGGTGGGATTGAGGTCGATATAGCTCAGACGGACGCCTACTATTTCGCGCCTCAAAAGTGTTTCGGTTCCGACGGTGGACTGTGGCTAGCCTTCCTCTCCCCGGCAGCACAAGAACGTGCACGTGAGCTTCACGAGGCCACCGACCGCTGGATGCCGCAGATCCTCGACCTGTCAATTGCACTGACTAACTCGGTGAAGAACCAGACCCTCAACACCCCTGCTCTGATGACGTTACTTAGCCTAAGAAACCAGTTGCGGTGGATGCTCGACATTGGGGGACTCGAAGCGTGCGCGGCACGGAGCCGCGCCTCTACGGATGCCATTTACCAGTGGGCCGAGAACCGCGAGTTCGCGATGCCCTTCGTAGCGAATCCCACCTACCGCTCCCCCGTTGTCGCCACCATTGACTTCGAGGGAGTCGATGCCAGTCGCATCGCGTCTATTCTGCGAGACAACGGAATTGTCGATGTCGAACCCTATCGCAAGCTCGGGCGAAATCAGCTCCGTATTGCCGCGTTCCCCGCGGTTGAGACATCGGACGTCGAGAAACTGCTCACCTCAATCGACTGGGTCGTTGACGCCCTGCGCTCGGTCGTTTAGTCGCGGTGCTCGCGAGCTGCGCGCATATCGGCAGCGCGCTCTCGCGGACCGTAGGTGGTGATGGGGTGGCGTGAGAGTCGTGCTTTCACCCGCACGTCCCACGTCTTAATTGCCCACAGCGCGACGATCACTGCAACGGCAATGGATGCGATTCCTCCGACTCCGATTGACCAGCGTGCGCCGAAGTGATCCGCTACCCAGCCAATGATGGGAGCACCGATTGGTGTTGACCCCAAGAACACCATGACATACAGGCTCATGACGCGACCTCGCATCGAGGGATCCGTTGAAATCTGAATGGCGGCGTTGGCCGCGGTAATCATCGTCAGCATGGCGAGCCCGGTCGGAATCGCCAGGAGAGCATACGCTTCATAAGTTGGAGCCAGAGCGAGGGCAATATCACACAGGCCGAAGATGAAAGCGGCCACCACGACGAGCCGCACTCGCGGGTACTTTCTCCGCGCGGCGATGAGGGCGCCGGTGAGAGCGCCGATAGCCATGAATGACCCGAGAATCCCATATTCGCCCGCGCCCTTACCGTACACTTCGGTTGCCATGACCGCTGAGGTCATCTGGAAATTCATGCCGAATGCCGACACCACTCCGGCAATGATCATAATGGCCACGATGTCGGTGCGATTCTTGACGTAGCGGAATCCTTCGAGGATTTGTCCCTTTTCTCGCACTGCATGTTCCATCTCCCGTAGTTCGGCCAGCCGCATGAGAGCGAGCGAGGCAACCGGAGCGAGAAAGAGAACGGTATTAACGATAAAGACCCATCCGGGGCCAACGCTCGCAATGACGAGGCCCGCCGACGCTGGTCCCAGTAGCCGCGCCGTATTGAAAGCGGCCGAGTTTAGACCAACCGCATTGGGCAGTGACGATAGCGGGACGAGTTCGGACACGAAGGTCTGACGAGCAGGTGAGTCGATCGTCGAAACGATTCCCGAAAGGAGAGCCAGAGCATAGACGTGCCACAGGTGGGCAACTCCGGTGAGGATGAGGATTCCGAGGATGAACGCCGTAAAGACATTCATCGTTTGGGTGAACTGGAGGAGTTTGCGCCGGTCCGTCCGGTCGGCCAACACCCCGGCCCACGGGCTGAGGAACAGTGTCGGTAAGAACTGGAGCGCAGTGGTGATGCCGAGTGCCGTACCGCTGTTATTGGTGAGGACGGTGAGGACGACCCAGTCCTGGGCGACCCGTTGCATCCACATCCCCGTTGAAGCAATGATGTTCGCGACAAACCACAACCGGTAGTTAAAGAATTTGAGGGATGCAAATGTAGACGACACTCATGAACTCCTTTCTACGCTCATGTTCTCAACTTCGCTGATGTTTTTCACGTCAGAACCGTCAAAGGTGGCGAAGTAGACGAATCCGCCAGACAACAACTGGCAACTCGGCCGAATTGGCAGTCGTCGAGGCCTCTTCCATTGACAGGGTATGAAGGCGGGGCCCCACTGAAAGTGAGGCCCCGCACGATTATGCTGCGGTGATCTCGAATCAGTTCCCCAGTGCTGCCTGGATTGGTCCGAGGGCGAAGTAAACGACGAAGAGAATGGAAACCGCCCACATGAGCGGGTGGATCTTTTTCGCCTTGCCCTGCGCGGCCGTTGCCACCACGTAGGCAATGAAACCCGCTCCGATACCGACGGAGATCGAGTAGGCGAACGGCATGAACGCAATAGTGAGGAATGCGGGGATGGCGATACCGGCATCCTTCCAGTCGATATCAACCACCTGCGTCATCATGAGGAATCCGACGAACACAAGCGCGGTTGATGCGGCCTCAGTCGGAACCAGCTCCACAACTGGCGCAATGAAGATCGACAGTAGGAACAGTACGCCGGTGACCACGGATGCAAGCCCCGTGCGAGCGCCCTCACCGACCCCCGCCGACGATTCCACGTACGAGGTGTTCGAGGACGTACCACCAAGACCACCGGCAACTGCCGCAATCGAGTCAATAAAGAGGATCTGTCGCGACTTCGGCGGCGTACCGTTCTCGTCGAGTAGTCCTGCTTCCGAGCCAATCGCAACCATCGTTCCCATGGTGTCGAAAAAGTCCGCCAACATGAGGGAGAAGATGAGGAGGACGACCGCCAGAACACCGAGTTTTCCAAACGCTCCGAAGAAGTTAATCTGCCCCAACGAGGAAAAGTCCGGAAGTGAAATCGGAGAGCCGCTCAGTTCAGGAATTGTCACGCCCCAGCCGGTCGGATTCTCATCCGAGCGCACCCCCTGCGGCGCGACCAGCTGAACGATGATTGCCAAAACGGTCGACGAGACGATTCCGATGAGGATAGCGCCACGAACCTTGCGCACGTGGAGCACAATGGTGAGGAAGAGGCCGAATACGAATATGAGTGCCGGCCAGCCGTCAATCGACCCGTTAATGCCGAGCTGAACGGGTGTTCCCCCCGGTCGAATGATGCCGGCGTTGATTAGCCCAACGAAGGCGATAAAGAGGCCGATGCCAACTGAAATGGCAACTTTCAGCTGGTTGGGAACCGCTGAGAATACGGCTTCGCGGAATCCTGTGAGGACGAGAATCGTGATGAGTACGCCTTCCCAGAAAATGAGCCCCATAGCCTCCTGGAACGTCAGGCCGGAGCCGAGGACGAGAGTGAACGCAACCATTGCATTCAGTCCCATGCCGGCTGCCAACGCCATCGGGAAGTTGGCGACCACTCCCATGAGGATGGTCATTAATCCCGCGATGAGGGCCGTGCCCGCCGCGATGGCTGAGATGGAGATCGAACCGTCGTCGGGCAGAGCAGCCGAGAGAATAATCGGATTGAGTACCAAGATGTAGGCCATCGCGAAAAAGGTGACGATACCGCCGCGAATTTCGCGACCTACAGTCGAGCCACGTTCAGTGATTTGGAAGTACGAATCAAGTGCGGATTTTTGTTCAGTATTGATGGTTTCCACACCGAAATCGTGTCAAATATCGTGCGGTGAAACCAAACCACCGACCACCATGTGGTCGGTGATCATCATCACGTAAGCGAATCAGCCGACGCGTCCTCCACGTCCTCTATGACTTCGAGATCGAGCTCATTGATCCGCGGCGGCGTAATCGGCCACTCTGACCCGCGTTTTTGAACGTCCGTTTCCGAATGTGCACCACACGAGTACGTGATGGGAACGAGCCGCCCATCATCATTCGACCATTCATTTGCGCACACTCCGAACTCTTCTCGCAGGCTCCCTTCCAACGACACGAGGAAACCGCACGACGCGCACGACGCAGGACTTTTCGCCTGTTTGGTCCGCGAGCGGACGAAGCGCATCCACCGCTGTTTAGTTTCTCCAACTCCTTCTTCTGAAAGGATGCGCAAGCGAGCGAGTGGAGCCTCATCCGGATCCCGATCGGTGTCGCGACGTAGCACGAGACGTTCATCGGTCTGCCGGTAGGGAAGCACATCGCTCGGACCGACGTCGCCGGGCTTGAGGCGCTCTTCCCACGGCACCCACTCGGGCGCCAAAAGTGCGGCCTTACCGGGCAAAAGGTCGATTTCGCTGACGGTCACTCGTTTAGACCGTGGATAGCGCGATACCGTGATCGCCCAATGCCAGCCAACGTAGCCGGGTTTGAGACAGTCGAAAAAATGTGTCAGCAATCGCTCCTCGTCAACCCGGTAGCCGAGATGGTCCCCAACCTCGGCATCGTCAACGACCTCGCATACGATGGTGCGGACCTCTTCGACTGCGTCTTTGAGGACGTAGTCAGCTCGCACTTTCCGCTGTGGTTTTTCCCGAGGGGAATCAGGCATCAAAATCATCCGCTACTGCGCGAAGAAGTTTCGCGATCTTGACTGAATTATCAGGGTATTTCCCGCGTCGAAGGGAATCCGACGACATGTCGAGCAGACGGATGAGATCTTCAACGAGACCAACCATCTCCTGCGGGCGCCGACGTCGAAGTTTTTGGATCGACGGCGCTTCCGGCAATATTTCAACGAACATTGCCTGGGGTCCTTTGCGACCGTCAACCACCGAGTATTCGACCCGTGTCCCTCCCTTGGGTGCTTTAGCGCCTTCAGGTAGTGCAGAAGCATGCAGGAAAACGGTTTCACCATCATCGCCATCGATGAATCCGAAACCGCGTTCGGTGTCGAAGAATTTCACCTTACCGGTGGGCACAGCCTTCTCCTTTGTTACTTGCTGTCCGTCCCACGCGGGGCGGACCTTACGTCATATGATAGATCGATAGATACTGTCACTGCCAAGAATGAAGCGTTTCCAGCCGTGACGCTCGTACACCTAGCTATGAAATCGAAACCGTTCAATCGAGGAGGGCGCGTGAACACCGCGTGGGTCTATGCCGGATGGACTGCACTACTCGTCGGAGCGGTTGTCGTAGTTATTCTACTCCGAAAACGCCGCAACACATCCGCAGATGCTGTGCGCACCAATCCCAGCACGATGGCTGAGCCCGCGTCGAAAGGCGAAACCGACTCAGTTTCGCGCGACGACAGCGGAGCGCGAACAGCGAACTCAACGACCGATACACCTGTGCAACACAGCCCCGGTAGTGGCGATCAGTCGGCGAGAGAAGAAGTGGAGCCAGTCCCACAAATAACTCCGCAAGAAGAAAACGAGAGCGAAGAATACGAGCGAGACGACTCCGACGAAGAATCGAGCGAGACGACTCCAGAGGGCGAGTTTGACGACGTAATCATCGAAGCGAGCCCTCCGAAAAATGCCTTCGATCTCGACTCGGTTACGCGATCAATCTCGCAAGAGCTGTGGGTTTCACGATGGATGCTCGGAGAAGATGCCTGCGCTGAACTCAACGCCGAGCTCGACTGCGTGACGGCAATGACGCAATCCTGCCTGTCCGAGACGACCGTGGAGAATGGTTCCGACGTCCACTGCCCACCGGATTGTCAGCGCCTGAACTCGGTAATCGCCCGATTAGAAGAGGCGGCACGCCCTCTTCGATCCCTCCGATTAACGAAATACCAGCACGCTCTCGCTGCCATGCGCGCCGACCAGCCCGAAGATATCAATCCCGATCGGGCAGCAATTCGCACCAATCACGAAGTCAGTCCTGATCCAACCTACGGCCTTCATCGTCTTCTCAGTGAGACCCGCTACGGGCTAGACGGAGCCCGACTCGAAATCGCCCGGGTATCACCAACTGCCGGTTCAACGACCTCTCGACGGCTACGCGGCGGCCTCACACAGGCCACGAGCACCCTGCGTTCCGTCGAGGAACGATTAAAAACACTCGTTGCGACACCAAGTTACACGCCGACACCAGATGAACTCCTCGGACTCGAGCGTTCCATAGCTCAAGCCGTGTGGTGGAGACGCTTCATAGAACACACGGTCTCCTACCTCACCGCCCGCGAGTGGGCACTGACCACTACCGATCGAGACGAGTGGAGCGAGTTGGCAGATTCAGCGCTTCTGTTGGCGAATCTCATTGTTGATCTCGAACGCGACACCGTTGCGGTCAAGACGTTGACGGAGCTTGGACGAAGCCACGTCCTCGCTAGTGGGACGCACACCCCTTACCGAACGTACCGCTCGATTGTCGAGACAGCCGACGACGCAATTGCGGAACTAACTGGCACAGAGACCATAACCCCATGACAATGCTCAATAAATCCGTCACACTTGGTTTATGAAACAGTTGCTCGAGTATCCACGTGCCGTACTGGCAGTACTCATTGCCCTCACAAGTATTCTTCTCGTACCGGTGACGGGGTACGCAGCTCCGCCTGCCAACCTCGAGAGCCGGTTGACCGATGTCGATGGATTCCTCTCTAGCGACGCCACATCTGAGATCCAGATGATTCTTGATCAAACTCTTGAAAACGGGATCAACCTCTACGTTGCTTTTACCGACGATTTCAGCGGTATGGACTCAACGGACTGGTGTGTGATCAGCGCCCGAGATTCCGATGTACCCGACAGCGCAATCGTCTACGCAGTCGCGACTGAAGCGCGCCGTTACGCCCTCTGTCAAGGACCGACCGCAGAAGTGTCCTCTGGCAATGTTGCTCGAGCCGGTGAAATTGCAGCGCGAGAACTCAGTGCTAAGCCGCTCGACAACCCATCCGTTGTCAATGCTACTCGTGTCCTAGGAGATGAGCTGGTTGCCAAACTCAAAGGCGACTCCGAGACCTCATCGACGGGGACGACCTCCTCTAGTTCCACCAGCGATCCCGTTGGAACACTCGCTTTCATCGTTGTCATTGTCATCATCTTTGTTCTGGTGGCCGGCATTTCACTTGCGATCCGCAGTCGACGTCTCCGTAAACAGCGAACCCTCATCGAACAAACAGCACAAAGTCGCCTCGATCAAGCTGCTGTTGAGCTGATGAATGCGGACGACGAAGTTCGCGCCGCGCGGGATGACTACGCTTTTGCCCGCGCACAGTTCGGCGAACTCAAAACTGAGAAATTTGCGGACGCTTTGAAAGAAGCTGAGGACCTCATTGCGCGAGCATTCGTTATCCATAAAGAATCCGAAACAGCGGCTTCGGAAGGGGAAAAACACAATGTCGCCAATCGGATTACTGAGCTGACCCAGCAAGTGAAGACTATCCTTGCCGACCACATCGAACAGTTCAGTGCCTTACGCGCCCTCGAATCAAACGTTGAAAAATCGATAGCGGATCTGCGGGTCCGAATCGATGAAGCAACCGTGCAGAATAAGCGCGCTCAAGAAGAAATCAAGTCTCTCAAGCTGACCTATTCCGAGCAGTCGCTCCGATCAATTCTTAATAATCCCGGCCAAGCAAGCAAACTCCTAGCCGCGGCGACCGATGCCCTCGATACCGCTGCTGAGTATGTCGAATCTGATCGCAGTGAAGCGCTGTTCCACGTCAATCTAGCTCAGCGAACATTTGGTCAAGCGATGGTGCAGATCCAAGAAGTCATGGACGCGTCGAATGATCTTTCTCAGGCCGGGACACGTCTGACTGCCGCGATTGCCTCAATCAGCTCCGATATTAACGACGTCAAGCGGCTTGCCTCCGATGACAGCGCCTTCGTTCCTCTCGTCGATGATGCGAGGGCAGCTATCGCGGCGGGAACCGCCGCTAAAAACGGCAACGGCGACCCGCTTGCGGCACTTTCCCAACTGCGGACGGCGGAAGACGCCCTCGATACCGCGCTTGATCCTCTGCGCGATCGTGAGACACGCGAGACGCACACGGAACACAAGCTCATTCAGCGCTTTGAAGAGGTCGATGACGCTATCCAACGGGCGGACGTTTATGTCTCGACAAACAGAGGCATTGCCTCTCACCGCTCGCGTCGGCTTATTGCCGAAGCCAAGCGCCACCGCGACGATGCAGCCCGCATTTATCAGGAAGATTCAGAAAAGGCTTTCGACCTACTACGCGAAGCCAAGGCCGAAGCTGAGGCCAGTATTGACGATATTTTCAGCGGGCATCACACCTACAGTTCCCGAGATTCTGGAGGCATCGACATCGGTTCTCTCATTCTCGGTGGCATCCTCTTTGGTGGCGGCAGCTCCGGTGGCTCATCAAGTTCCTCGTGGGGCTCTAGCTCCGGGTGGGGATCGTCCGGCGGATTCAGCGGCGGATTCAGCGGCGGCGGCTGGTCATCGTCCGGTTCCGGTAGTTTCTGATTCAAGCTCGCATAAAGTGCCGAGCGCCACATATAATCGAAACGACGTGTGACGGCGCACGCCCGTCACTGCTTCCACAGAAAGGTATTTTCATGGCAGAGAAGCAAACAATTCTCGGTCGTATCACGCAACTGGCTAAGGCCAACCTCAACGCCCTCCTCGATCGCGCTGAGGACCCCAAGAAGATGCTTGACCAACTCGTTCGTGACTACACGAACTCCATTGCTGAAGCTGAGGAGGCCGTCGCACAGACCATTGGCAATCTTCGTCTAGCGGAAAAGGATCTTGAATCCGACCGCAGCGCAGCTCGCGAGTGGGGGAACAAAGCCGCCGCGGCTTCCCAGAAGGCTGAAGAAGCTCGTGCCGCTGGAGACTCCGCTGGCGCACAGAAGTGGGACAACCTCGCCAAGGTTGCTCTCGGTAAGCAAATCAATGCTGAACAGTCCGCGACTGACTCAGAGCCGATCATTGAATCTCAGCGAGAAGTTGTCGAAAGACTCAAGGCCGGTCTCAACGCATCGCGCGACAAGCTTGAACAACTGAAGACCAAGCGCGATCAGCTAATTGCTCGACAGCGGACGGCTGAAGCCCAAACGAAGCTCCAAGATACGGTCGCTTCCATCAATGTTCTTGATCCGACATCGGAGCTTTCGCGCTTCGAAGAAACAGTTCGGCGCCAAGAGGCGATGGCTCAGGGACGTGCAGAGATTGCAGCGGACTCACTTGACGCACAGTTCGACGAGCTCAAAGATTCCGATACTGAACTGGAGATCGAAGCTCGTCTTGCCAAACTGAAGAACAAAGACTCCTAATCGTTCACCACTTAAGCGGGTACGACACTTATCGGTGTCGTACCCGCTAAGCTTTTCATTATGGATGCCTTGACCTACCTCGTGATCGATGGCGAGAACATCGATGCCACGCTCGGAGTTTCTGTCCTTGATCACAAACCCCTCCCCGAAGAGCGCCCTCGCTGGGATCGTGTACTGGAGTCCTCCCGCCACGTGTGGGATCAGGAAACTAAAGGACTATTCTTCCTCAACGCCTCAAGCGGATATATGCCGATGGGGTTTGTCCAGGCACTGATGGCAATGCATTACCGCCCCATCCCATTGGCCGGTCCCTCGCATGTCAAGGTAGTGGACGAAGGCATCAAGCGGATGTTGGAAGCCATCTGTGAACAGGGTAACGGCGACGTAATCCTCGCCAGCCACGATGGCGATTTCGTTCCCGAAATTCAACAACTGTTAAATGATGGACGCCGAGTTGCCATCATGGCGTTCCCCGAGTTCTTATCCAGTCAGCTCCACGAACTCGTCAATGACGGGCTTGAGATTCTTGACATGGAACACGACATCCACGCTTTCCAGGTGCCTCTCCCCCGCCTCCAGATCATCGAACTCGACGACTTCGATCCCACCGATTTTCTGCGCTAGCTCAGGGCGTTTGGTTCAGTTCAAGAATCATCCGCGTGTTGCCCAACGTGTTGGGCTTGACTGCTGCGAGGTCGAGAAACTCTCGCACGCCCTCATCGTGGCTGGCTAACATGCGGGCATATACATCGATGCCGACGGGCATCCCACTGATTTCAATAAAACCGTGCCGAGAGAAGAAATCCACTTCGAAAGTCAGGCAAAAGATCCGTTCGAGCTCCATATTCCTCGCTCGTTCAATCAGCGCGGTGAGGATGCATGAACCAATCCCCGCCGTCTGATAATCGGCGGCCACAGCGAGTGTTCGCACTTCAGCGATATCGTCCCACATGACGTGGAGAGCGCCGCACCCGATGATGTCTCCGGTTTGTGACTGCGCGACGAGGAACTCTTGGACGTCTTCGAAGTAGCTAATGAGTTTCTTTTCGATAAGTACCCGTTTGTCGGCATACGGCTTGACTAGCGCGGCAATAGCGCGCACGTCCTTCGGCATCGCCGGTCGGATCACGATGCTGTCAGTAGGTTTGGCGGGACTCGAACTTTTACTCACGCATCACATTGTGCGTGAACGAAGACCTGATGTGCGAATGCGTTCCAAAACCCGGCGGGCAGTCCGATCGTCGACAACGAGGTCGGTGACTACTCCGGCTCGGAGCGCTCCGATCAACGGAATTGCTTTCGATTCACCGGCGACCACGCACAGGCGCCGCGGGATTCTCTTGAGAATTGACGGCGGAGGCCCCGACGCTCGGCGATTAATCGCCATGTCTTCGTACGACCCATCCTCCCGGATGAGAACGGTGCAGATATCTCCCACGACCCCATCTTTGCGAAGACGCTGAATTTCAGTGTCCTCAAGATATCCCGCTGAATAGACGTGCGACGGAACATCCCCGTCAAAAGCGCCAACTCCAAATAGCGCGATGTCCGCGTTTTCGATGCGGTTGAGAACGGACTTAACTGCACGTTCACGCCACAGTGCTTCTCGCGTTTCCTCGTAATCGAAGAAAGCGGGGACGGGGAAATGCACCATGTCGGCGCCGAGTGATTCGGCTGCTTGCGAGATGGTCGTGTCGATGTAGCGTACTCCCGTCCCTTGAGCGGAAGCTGCACCATTGAGTTGGACAACAGTGGTATTCGCGACCTCGATCGGTGGAATATGGCGGGTTACTTCTGCTGTGGTATTGCCCCACGCAATTCCGATGACATTGCCGGGTTCGATCATGTCGAGAAGACGCTCGGCAGCAACTTTCGCAACGTTATCGAGGCGATTGACGCCGGTATCGTAATCGCGGACTCGGACAACGGTTGATTCAATACCGAAGATCCGGTTGAGTTCACCGGCGAGAGTCCCCCGTTCCCCCGGCGCTGCCGAGACAGTGATTCGGACGAGACCGGTTTCGCGGGCGTAGGCTAGAAGACGAGAAACTGAAGATCGCGACACCCCTAAATGGCGGGCAATTGTCTCCATTGTTTCGCCCTGCAAGTAGTACATTGAGGCGGCTTCATGGGCATCATTATCACGAATGGTCACAGTCTTTAGTGTGCCATGCACGGCTGTTCAATTCATCTAGTTGAACGGTCAGTATTGCAATCTATGCCACAATATAGACGACAGTACTCGCTCAGAGTTCCACTCTTGAGACGTATTGCTTCTGACACGATCCAAGGGCGACCCCGACATATGTAATGCACAGCTTAGGTTGAACCGAGAGTCGATATGCTGAGGTCACCCACGGCACAGCCGAAACAACAGTTGTTTTCCACAACGAAGTGAAAGGTAAACATGACTGAAAAAGAGTACGTACTCGCGATTGACCAGGGTACGACATCGTCACGCGCGATTGTTTTTGACCACGGCGGAAAGATCGTTTCTGTCGGGCAGCTCGAACACGAGCAGATTTTCCCCAAGGCTGGCTGGGTTGAGCACAACCCGATGGAGATTTGGGACAATATTCGTGAAGCCGTAGCACAGGCGCTCTCCAAAGCGCAGATTAACCGCCACCACCTGGCTGCTGTCGGCATCACGAACCAGCGTGAAACTACGGTCGTGTGGGATAAGACCACGGGTGAACCGGTGTATAACGCGATCGTCTGGCAGGATACCCGTACATCCGACATTGTTCGCGAGCTGGCAGGCGATGAAGGTAACGACAAGTACAAGGAACGGTGTGGCCTCCCCCTTGCCACCTACTTCTCTGGCCCCAAGGTCAAGTGGATTCTTGACAATGTTGAGGGCGCACGCGAAAAGGCTGAGCGCGGCGACCTCCTGTTCGGCAACACGGATACCTGGACGCTGTGGAATATGACCGGCGGAGTCGACGGCGGAGTTCACATCACTGACGTCACCAACGCGTCGCGCACCATGCTCATGGATGTCAAGACCCTCAAATGGCGCGAAGATGTCTGCGCCGACATGGGCATCCCCATGTCTATGCTCCCGGAGATTCGCTCCTCGTCCGAAGTCTATGGCTACGGTCGCAAGCAAGGCCTGCTCATCGACACCCCCATCTCGGGTATTCTCGGCGACCAGCAGGCAGCAACATTCGGACAAGCATGCTTCGAAGTGGGCATGGCAAAGAACACCTACGGCACCGGCTGCTTCATGCTGATTAATACCGGAGAAGAGCCAGTACAGTCGGAGAACGGCCTCCTCACCACGGTGTGCTACAAGATCGGCGACCAGCCGGCCAAGTACGCCCTCGAGGGCTCAATCGCCGTCACCGGATCCCTCGTACAGTGGCTGCGGGATAACCTCAAGATGATTGCCTCAGCTCCGGAAATCGAGGAACTCGCTTCCACCGTTGAGGACAACGGCGGCGTGTACTTTGTTCCCGCGTTCTCCGGACTCTTCGCCCCGTACTGGAAGGATGACGCCCGCGGCGCCATCGTCGGTCTCACCCGCTTCAACAACGCCGGGCACATTGCCCGCGCGACTCTTGAAGCAACGGCTTTCCAAACGCGCGAAGTGCTTGACGCAATGAACGCCGACTCTGGTGTTGACCTCACCGAGCTACGCGTCGACGGCGGCATGATCGCCAATGAGACACTCATGCAGTTCCAAGCCGACATCCTCGGAGTCGACGTTGTTGCTCCCGAAGTTGCTGAGACCACCGCTCTTGGCGCAGCCTACGCAGCCGGCATTGCCGTCGGATTCTGGGAAGGCGAGCAAGACGTCATCAACAACTGGGCCGAAGGCAAACGCTGGAAGCCAAACATGGACGAAGCCGAGCGCGAGCGCACCTATCGCCTGTGGAAGAAGGCCGTTACCCGGACCTTCGATTGGGTAGACGACGACGTTCGCAACGCATAACCGTGTGAAACTATAGAGTTTCATCAGGGGCCCCTTCCGAGGGGCCCCTTCTGCGTCGCGCAGAATCTCCGTTACGACAATGGGGCACTAACAGAGCCTACGTTCGCGAAGGGACAGTCGCCACAACGCCGAAAGCGAAAGCCATATGACACAGATTTTTAATGCGTGCAAACGGTTCACAATCTGCTTCGCGTTCCTTAGAACACGGTAACGACGCCAATGCACGAACATTTATGTAACTACGGTGTCACAATAATGCCGAATTTTTAGGGTAAGCGAACCCACCACGCCACACGCTCAGACAGCGACCATCAAATGCGCACACAATTTGAAACAGTCTCCGACCTGCGGAAACAGTTTTTCATTCTGGCAAAATTTGCACAGATTTTCACACCGACCGGAACTCGGATGAGAATCCGAGCCAGTGTCAGCTAAGTAACGAGACTGCACATACGATGAAAGTGTCCTGAACATTCGTGCACCGCGTATTGAACCCCGCAGCGCGGTCCGCTTCTCTATTCACAGGAGCAGCAATGAAGAAGCTCGAAACAGACGTCGTCGTCATCGGCGGAGGGGCCACTGGCGTCGGCGCACTGAGAGATCTCGCTATGCGAGGCTTTCGAGCGATCCTCGTCGAAAGAGCCGATCTCGGCCAAGGGACGACGGGTCGCTACCACGGACTCCTCCACTCGGGAGGCCGCTACGTCGTATCGGATCCCCGTTCTGCCACAGAATGCGCCGAAGAAAACGACATTATCACTGCCCTCCATCCCGATGCCGTTGAAGCGACCGGTGGCCTATTCGTCGTTACTCCCTACGACGATCCTGCTTTCGGCGATGAGTTCCTCAAAGGCGCTCAAGCTACAGGCGTGTGGGCCGAAGAAATCTCCGTTGAAGAAGCCCTTCGACGCGAACCGCGCCTCAATCCCGGCATTAAGCGAGCCTTCGCTGTCAACGACAAGACGGTTGACGGATGGGCAATGCTGTGGGGCGCAGTGCGCTCCGCCCGCAAACACGGCGGTCAAGTACTGACCTATCACCGCGTCGATGACATCGTCGTGGACAATGGTCAGGTTGTTGCAGTAAAGGCACACGGGACAAAGACCGGAGAAGACGTACAAATCGACTGCCGGTTTGTTATCAATGCCGGCGGCCCCTGGTCCGGTCAGATTGCAGCAATGGCGGGGGCCGAAGAGGTCGATGTGGTACCGGGCCGCGGCATTATGATCGCCATGAACCACCGACTTGTTAACCGAGTAGTTAACCGCTGCATCTATCCTGCCGACGGTGACATCATTGTTCCGGTACACACCGTGTGCATTATTGGAACCACCGACGTGAAAGTCGACGATCCCGACCACCTTGAGATCCCTCGCAATGAGGTCCAGCAAATGCTCGATGCTGGAGAAGCCCTTATTCCTGGATTCCGTGATGCCCGAGCAGTCCACGCATGGGCTGGAGCCCGACCGCTCGTCAAGGATAAACGAGTCTCCGCTGACGATACCCGACACATGTCGCGCGGCATGTCGATCATCGACCACCAGGCCCGCGACGGCATTTCCGGCCTACTCACGATTGCCGGAGGTAAGCTCACCACCTACCGTCTGATGGCGAAGAACATCGTCGACGTCATGTGCGACCAGATGGGTGAACATCGCCCCTGCCGCACCACGGAAGAAATCATGCCTGGCACTGAACGCGGCCACAATTACACGGTGACGCATCGATTAGCCGATCGAGAAAAAGATCGTTTCGAGTCACAGATCGTGTGCGAATGCGAGCTGATGAACCGCAAGATGTTTACGCAGCTGCTCGACTCACAGCCAAACGCCACATTTGACGATTTGCGCCGTCAGTTGCGTCTGGGCATGGGACCGTGCCAAGGCGGATTCTGCTCGATGCGGGCTGCCGGTATCACACAAGAAATCGGGCGCGGCGATGTCAAAGACATTACCGAGCTCATGCGCCTGTTCCTCAAGAACCGGTGGATCGGCCTGTGGCCGATTCTGTTTGGCAGGCAGGTGCGGCAAACCGCGCTCGACGACTGGATCTTCCAAGGGATCCTCGACATCGAACATGTCCCCACCGCGGACGATCAAGAGATCAAGAGTAAGGCAGTGCGATGAGTTCAGTTGTAGTAATGGGAGCTGGAATCGCCGGCCTCACCGCCGCGATTCGCCTGCGAGAAGCCGGTCACCGCGTGACCCTGGTATCGAAGGGCATCGGTGGCCTACAGCTCAGTCAAGGAACAATCGATGTCCTCGGCTACGCCCCCGACCGGATAGATAATCCCCTCGCGGCCATCAGCGACGATCCCTTCGAGAAGGGGACGCCCGAAGGCGATCACCCGTATTCGATCATCGGAGCGGAGGCCGTGCGCGAAGGCGTTGAGTATATGGCCTCACTCGTCGGCAGCGGGCTACTGGTAGGAGATCCGGAAAAGAACTACCTCTTCCCCACCGCCGTCGGCGCCATGCGGCCAACGAACTTCGCCCAACCGTCAATGGTTAATGGCCACTGTGAGCCAGGCAAACAGTTCCTCATCGTTGGCTTCCGCCAACTCAAGGACTTTTACCCGCAGTTCGTAGCCGGCAACCTTGAACGAACTGCCTTCGAATGGGGCGGAAAAGTCGAAGCGCGCGCACTCTCACTTGACTTCGAGGTACGCGAAGGCGAGATCGATTCGTCGGCTCTGGTCTTTGCTCGCGCACTGGAAAACCCCGTCCTCCTGCGCGCGCTGGCCGAAGAAATCCGCCCGCATGTAGCCAAGGGTGAAGTCGTTGGCCTCCCGGCAATCCTCGGAGTCAACGGCGAAGGCGTGTGGAAGGAGTTTGAAGAAATCCTCGGACACCCGGTGTTCGAAATTCCGCTCCCCCCACCATCCGTTCCCGGAATGCGGCTCAATCAGAAACTGACGCAAAAAGTGAAGGACCTGCGGATTCGTTTCATGCTCGGCACAGAGATCACGGGAGTGAAAACGGACAAGAATCGAGTCACTCACGTCTCCACGGACACCGCCGGTGCACCGCGGGAGATTCCGCTCGACTACCTGGTGCTGGCGGGCGGCGGTTTTGAGTCTGGAGCCCTCACCATGGACTCGTACGGAAAGGTTTTTGAGCGAGCTCTCGATCTTCCGGTTACCGGAGGTGAGCTCCCCGATCTCATTCACGGTGACTACTGGGGCGACCAGCAGGCACTGTTCAGGGTCGGAGTCGCGGTCGATGCCGATATGCGACCCCTCGACCGAGCTGGCTCCGTTGTTTATTCAAACGTCCGCGTCATAGGCGGAATGATCGCCGGCGCCATGCGCTGGCAGGAGAAGTCGGGCGAGGGCATTGCCCTGGGCTCAATGATCCGCGCAACCGATTCAATTTCGGGAGGAACCGATGACTGATCCATTGGATATTGCCCGCGCTTCTCTCGCGCGCGCCACACTCGATAACTGCGTCAAATGCACGATTTGCGAGACGCAGTGCCCGGTAGCGCGTGTCACCCCGCTGTTCCCCGGACCGAAGTTTGTCGGCCCCCAGGCGGAGCGATACCGCCATGGGGAATCCGTCGATCACTCACTCGACTACTGTTCAGGTTGCGGAATTTGCACAATGGTCTGCCCCCAGGGTGTCAAAATCGCTGAGATTAACGCCCAGGCCCGCGCTGTCATGAAAGCGCAACACGGTATGCCGGTGCGCGACCGCCTCATTACCCAGACCACCCTAATGGGCCAAGCGATGACTCCGCTGGCTCCGATTGCCAATACCGCTCTCGGCATCAAACCATTGCGTAAAATCGTCGATCTCGTCATGAAGATTGATGAGGACGCACCGATGCCGACGGCTCACAACCAAACGCTACAGTCGTGGTTGAAGAAGCGACAGAAGTCCGCCACAACGCCAACGCGCGGCCCCATCGTGTTCTTCCACGGATGTGCGGGCGGATACTTCGAAGTGCAAACCTCAAAGCACACCATTGAAGTGCTTGAGTACCTCGGCTACGAGGTACTCGTTCCCAAACAGGGGTGCTGTGGTCTCGCCGAACAGTCGAACGGTATTTTCAGTGGTGCGACGAAGAAGGTTCTCAAACTGTGTGACGACCTCATTTCCGCGGGCGAAGACCTGACGATTGTGTCGTCATCGGGTTCGTGTGCGGGCATGCTCAAGCACGAAGCCCAGGAGATCATGGGGGTGAAGGATCCGCGTCTGAAGGATGTCGGAGTGCGTACGCGAGAGACGTCCGAGTTCCTGCTCGATCTCTATTACGATGGCGAACTGCCAACCGAGTTCCGACGTTTGGATATGACGATCCCCTACCACCAACCGTGCCAGGTGAAGAGCCAAGGCATGGGTATGCCCGCCATTGAGCTGATGGAGCTGGTTCCCGGTGTGACGGTCGTCGAATCGGGACAACCGTGCTGTGGTATTGCGGGCACGTACGGCCTCAAATCGGAAAAGTACGACATTGCCCAAGCTGTCGGTAAACCCCTGTTCGACATGATTAAGCGCACCAACCCACAACTTGCCGCATGCGATACCGAAACGTGTCGCTGGCAAATTTCAAAGGGATCTGGGGCGAAGATGATTCACCCAATTTCTTTGATTCACTGGGCCTACGGTCTTTCTGACGACCTTCTTGACGGCGCGCTCGACGCCGCGGAAACAACTCGCGTGTAAATACCCGCTCGGGTGGTCGGCCATTACGGCCGGCCACCTTTTCTTTCCTATACTCGCAGTTTGGAGTTCTCTCATGCCCGCTCCACGAGCGGCTCTTCCCATGATTTCCTGGCGGCTTTAGCGTCGGCCATGGGTCCGGTGCAGGCCATGTCTTTTGACGTCGATGGCACTCTTGCCGGTGCTGATTCTGCCGTCAGTGCACGCACCCTGGTTGCACTGAACGCGTTGGAACAACACGGCATCGAGCCGATTATCGTCACCGGACGGATCCTCCCTGCGGCCACTCAGATCCTGCACGACGCCCACTGCCCGGGGATTGTCATCGCCTCGAATGGCGCAGTGGTCGGTGATGGAACTACCGACGAAGTGCTGTATTCGAGCCCGATGCCCACCGCGCTCAGCCGCGACGTGATCGACTTTGGACGCCAACATGGCCTCACCGTGACGTTGTTTCTCCTGCGACACATGATGGCGGACGAGGAAGATTTCTCCTCGGACTTCCTGCGCGATGCCAACAATGGTGAGGCCGTGCTCATCGGCCCCATTGACGAGGTTGATCCGAGCGACATCTTCAAAATCATGTATGCCCACCCCGATCCGAACTATCTCGATGAATTGACCCCCTCGGTTCTCGAACGTTTCCCCGATTTTCAGCGCTCCCTCCCGAACTATTTTGAGATTGTGGGGCACGGGGAAGGTAAACAGAAGGCGTTACATTTGGTGGCCGAAAAACTCGGTTGGGATCGCCAGTGTCTAGCGGGATTCGGCGATGGCGGCAACGACGTGAATTGGTTGCGCGAGGTCGGTTGGCCCATCGCTATGGAAAATGCGCGCGACGAAGTTGTCGAGGTGTGCCGAGCACAAATCGGCCACCACGCCGATGACGCGGTGGCCGATTTTATCGAGGTTTATCTAGACGTTCACTTCTCGTCGCGACCGGGCTGTTTGCCGTAGTTCGCCATTCCCGCCTTGGCGTTCTCCATCTGCTCGTCGGACAGTAGTGCGATCGGCGCTCCTGTGGCCATGGCGCGCAGGTGAATCTCGCACACGTATTCGAGAATCGGCAGCATATTGACCGCCTTGGATGCGGTGGGGCCAATGGTGATCGCGCCGTGGTTCTTCATCAACGCACCGGTGCGGTCCTTCAGCGCTTCGGTAACGAACTTCGCCAAGTCGTCACTGCCGAATCCCGCGTATGGTGCCACCCGGATTTGCCCGCCAAACATCGCCGAGTAGTAGTGCGAGGTGGGAATCTCATCGACTACAAGGCCAAGCGCGGTCGAGGCCGGAGCGTGGTTGTGGGTGATTGCCTTCGCATCGGTGGCGTGGTAGACGCTCAGGTGCAAAGGAAGTTCCGAGGAGGGCTTGAGCACGCCCTCGACATGGTTCCCATCCATGTCGTAGACGACTACGTCCTCTGCCGTCATGGTTTCATACGGTACTCCCGAGGGAGAGATAGCAACCAGGTCGTCCTTGCGGATCGATACGTTACCGGCGGTGCCAACGATCAGTCCTTCCCGCTGCATAAATAGGCAGGTATCGACAATCTCTTGGCGTTCTTTTTCCATTAACACGAGTGGCTCCTTATGCCTGATCAAGTACTTCGGGGTTTGCGAGATGAGTGGGTTTTTCGCCGCGAATGAAGGCGGCGATGTCGGCTGAACCGATACGGGCAGCAAGCCGCGAGGCTTCCTTCGATGCACCGGCGAGGTGCGGGGTGAAAGTGACCCGCGGGGTAGACATCAAACGGTGATCGGCCGGTAGTGGCTCTTCGGGGAGGCAGTCGAATGCTGCGGCGAAGAGATGCCCCGAATCGATCGCGTCGCATACCGCGTCGTAGTCGACGAGCGCGCCGCGAGCGCAGTTAATAATGATCGAGTTCTTCGGCATCTTGGCGATGGTGGCGGCATTGATCATGTGCTGGTTCTCGGGAGTGACCCGGGCGTGGAGGGTGACAATATCGCTTCCAGCGAGGAGGTCGTCGACATCCTCAACGAACTCGATATTGCTGGCGCCCTCGCGGTTCTTAGCCCACGGGTCAAACACGAGAACGCGGCCTCCGAACGAAGCCATGATGTTGGCGACCTTGGCGCCCACCGCCCCATATCCGACAACTCCGACAGTCGATGAGCCGATTTCGGGTCCGACGTTGTCGAAGATGTAGTAGTCGGAGCGCCACTGCCCACCGATGACCTCGTTGTGGCGCTGCGGGATTTGACGCGCGGCAGCCAGGATCATACCGATGGTGTGTTCGGCAGTGGCGGTGGCATTGCGCCCGGGGGTATAGGAAACGAGCACACCGCGCTTGGTTGCCGCGTCAATATTGACGTTGACCGGGCCTCCGCGACAAATGGTGATGAGCTTGAGGTCGGGGCAGGCGGCGATCACTTTCTCGGTGAAGGGGAAGGTGTGGGAGAACGCGACCTCGCATCCTTGGAGAGCGTCAATGAGTTCGTCCTCATCACCGAGTGCTTCTTTCACCTCCGCGACATCATGGAACGGAGGCACGGGCCACGTTGAGGCAATAGCCGCCGTTTCGACGTCGGGGATTTCCGCGGTGAGAGCCTCTCGCATCACCTCATCAGTGAGGAAACCGTCACTGGCCAGTAGTACACGCATGTTGTCTCCTTTAGTTCGTTACGGCTTTGCGAAGCTCGCGCATACGCTTCCACACGGGTTGGATGGCGTCGCGGGTTTCGAGGAAGATCTTGTGGGTAAGGTCGTAAATCTCCCGGTGCTCGGGGTTGGGCTCGAAGGTGGCCATGGTGGCACCGAGAGCTTCGGCGGCCTCCATCACATTGGCGAAACGGCCGGCCGATACCAGGGCGAGCACTGCGGCGCCGCGCGCACCCGCCTCGGGGGCATCTTGGCGAATGACGCGCTTGCCAGTGGCATCGGCAAGAATCTCGCACAGTAGATCGGAGCGGAATCCGCCGCCTGAGACGACGAGATCTGCTTCGACTTCGAGGGCGTTGACGCACTCGACGAGAGAGAATGCCACGCCCTCATAAACCGAGCGGAGGATGTCCTCTCGGGTTGAGGTCAGGGACATGCCCTGCCAGGATGCTGAGGCGTTGGTGTCAAGGAACGGTGCGCGTTCGCCGCCGGGGGAAGCGTAGGGCAGGTAAATGACGCCGTGCGACCCCGGTTCGGCCTTGCGGGCCTTGGCTTCAATGGCTGGCCATTCTTCATCTTCGAGACCGAGAGTGCGACGGATCCAGTCGAGGTTCGGGGTGCCGGTCATGGGAGCCATGAACTCGAGTACCTGAGTGCCGTTTCCGGTGGCGAGCACCATGGAGAGGTCAGATTTACGATCGGCCACCGAGGGCAGCAGAGTGCCGACGAAACCGGTGGTCCCAAGGATCAGCCAGGTGTCGTTGTCGTTAATGGCGCCGAGTCCCATGCCGGTGACGGCTACATCGATCATGCCGACACCCACAGGGGTTCCTTCGGGGATACCGGTACGCTGAGCGGCCTCGGCAGAGAGCGGGCTGGCTTCGCCGTCTGCGTGACGAATTTCGGGCAGGAGCCGCATGGTGTCTTCGAGGCCGAGTTCGGTGGCAAGTTCCTTGGAGAAGCCCGAAACATCGCGAACGTCGAGGAAAGAGCGGGAGGCTTCGGTGTAGTCGGTGGCGCGCACGCCGGTGAGCTTAAAGCGGATCCAGTCTTTGCAGTTGAGGTGGCTGGTGGCTTTCTCGACCGCTTCGGACTGGGTTTCTTTGAGCTCTTCGATGAGGACGGGGAATAGACCGCCGAAAACGGTTGTTCCGGTCACGTCGAGGACTTTGCGGCCTCGCCCATCTGCCTCCCACGCATTGACACGGTCGGCGGCGCGACCATCGAGCCAGTTGGCGGCAGGGCGAGTGGGATTGCCGTCGGCATCGACGAGCCAGGCTCCATCGCCTTGCCCGGTAAGACCGATTGCGACAACGTCGGCATCGCTCAGCTTTGCTCGCACTTCGGTTAAGCATTCGGCGACGGCCTCCCAAATGAGGTTCATATCTTGTTCAGCCTCGCCGTGGGAACCATATTGCACCGGAACCGATGCGTGGTGCGTTGCTTGGATATTGCCGTCAAGGTCGAAAGCTACTGCCTTGACCGCTGTGGTACCACCATCGATACCGATTACGATTTCACTCACGTTTACTCCTCATTGAGACGATGTGTTTTCGTACCAGGACTTGCTTCGCGGAGCAAAAGACAGGTCTTGGGTCTCTTTCACCATAGGCCGATCTCGAATAATTAACAAGAATGTTGCAAATAATTGCACCGGCTTTTCACATATGTTGGAAAACTGTGCGATCGGTTCACATTGGTTCTGCTTATCATCAATACTTGAGGCATGAGTGAGCCTTCCAACACGAACGAGCGGACAACGCCTTCTGAGCGCCAATCCCTCATCGTTGAAGGTGTCTTGTCCGACGGCGCCCTCCGCATTGATGACATTGCTAGCCGTCTCGGTGTCTCCCCCGTTACCGTCTATCGCGACGTACAGGTTCTCGAAGAGACAGGGGTTGTCGAACGGGTGAAGGGCGAAGTTCGAGTGCGAGCATCGTCGACTGCCGAACTTCCCCCGCAGATTCGCAAAACCCGTTCACCGGCCGAAAAAGCCGTCGTCGCACGGGCGGCCATCGATCTTGTGGCACCGGGAGACGCGATTCTTATTGATGACTCTTCTACAGCTTTGCCCCTACTCACTCATTTGCGCAACATCGTCCCGCTCACCATCATTACCAACTCACTGACGGTTGCCGACACCATCCGGGACTGGAGCGAGCACCAACTCGTCCTCATTGGCGGCAGATACCAGCAGTGGGCGCACGCCTTCTACGGCACGCTGGCCGTTTCACAGGTCAAGGAACTGCGCGCCGATATGTGTTTCATGTCCGACGCAGCAGTGTGGGCAGGAGCCATATACAATCCGGTGGACTACGTCATCGACATGAAACGAGCCATGCTCGCTCAAGCAACCCGCCGCACCCTCATGATTGATAGCTCAAAGTTTGCTCGCCATGCCTGGCAAAAGACTGCCCCACTTGATTCATTCGACACCATCATCGTTGACGAGGCCGTCACCGACGAACAACTGTCTGAACTGGAAGAATCCGGGGCCACCGTCATCGTTGCAGGGTGACACCCGGAGTCGTTGACGCTTTGCGGCGAAGGCTCAAACTTCGCTGATCTCGGGGACAGCTCCCGGCACCTGGCTCACTCGGGGTATGCCCGCAATAGACGCTCTCTAGCGTGACGTAGTTTCGGACCCTACCCTTTATAAATAGCCTCTGATCTGCATAAACGGAAGAGCATTACACACTTGCCTGTTTTCCCACTCGCAACACACACGACAACCTCTCGAAAAACACACGTTTGCGCTGGTCAGAGCCTGTTCACAGTACAAGCACTTTTAACGCTTTCTCACACCTACTTACCACCCCACATCCTCAACCAAGGGATCCAATCAAGTGGCTTCAGTATAAACAACAACCGGACTACACCAAGCGCGTTCTCGACATAAAGTTACTCGGCAATGCTGAACAGAGCCTACGCGCGCAAAACAGAGCCTAGAGGTCTCCGAGTTCCTTGCTGACCCGCTGAATATCGTGGCAGATTTCTTCGATAGCGGGGTAAAGCTTGCGATGAACCGGTTTCCACGCATCGTAACGCGCCTGAGCCTGCGGATTAGGGATTGTCCGCTGTCCCAGATGGGCCATTGCCTGAGCGGCCTCGCCAACCGAATCAAATCGCCCGGTCGCTACCATCGCCAACACCGCGGCACCTTGCGCGGAGACTTCGTCGATAGTGGACTGAACAATATCGATGCCGGTGACATCGCATAGAATCTGACGCCACAAATCGGAACGCGATCCCCCTCCGACCGCCCGCAGTTCCCGGATGGTGGTGTGAGCGCCCTCGGCCATCCCCTCGAGGTTGAGGGCAAGTTCAAACGCCATCCCCTCCAGCAGCGAACGGTAGGCGTGGGCGCGGGTGTGGGATGAGCCGTAACCGACGACAGCACCACGAGCAAACGGATTCCAATATGGAGATTGCACCGCATTCCAATACGGGAGCGTCAGCAAGCCCTCACTACCGGCACGAACTGCGGCGGCCTCGCGTTCCAGTTCAGGATCGGGAGCGCCCTCCAGTGCTGGATTGCCGAACTCTTTTCTAAACCAGTTGCCCAGCACCGAACCGGAGTTCTGCACGGACTCAAGGACGTACCACCCCGGAATGCCGGCAACCAGCGTGCGGTATTGACGGCCAAACCGGTACTCGTCGGCGTGGATACCCGACACGATCGATGTACCGACGTTGAGGTAGGCGATTCCCTCTTCGGTGGCGGCAGTGCCCAGTCCGGCGGCCTGCCCGTCGCCCAACCCAGCCACAATATCGACCTCGTCCAATTCCCACTCATCAGCCAACTCGGGTGCCAGTGGAGCAATGACTTCACCCGGATGAGCGAGTTCAGGAAGCTGATCGCGTCGTACCCCGGCGATCTCAAGTAGTTCATCGGACCAGGTCTGCGCGGCAATATCAAACAGGTTGAGTGTATCCGCGCTCCCAGTTGACGATACCCACCGCCCAGTCAGCTGATAGGTCAGATAAGCGTGGACATCGACAACATAGGTAGCCTGTTCGAGCGTCTCTGGTTCGTGTTCTTTGAGCCACGCCATTTTATAGATCGCTGGAGTGGTGTCAGCCGGCTTGCCGGAGAGCCGGTGGATCTCGTCCGACCCATAACGCAAAATCTGCTCTCCCGCACGCGAGTCCAACCAGAGAATTGCCGGCCGCAAGGCCTCACCGTCCGCATCGACACAGGCAAAAGTCTCACGCTGATGCGAAATGCTGAGAGCGCGAATTCGCTTCTTATCCGAGTCCGCCAGTTGCGCGACCGCGTCCCGAATAGCAATGCGCGTCGATTCCCACCACTGCACCGGATCGTGTTCGTAGCGGTGCATACCGGGAGTGAGCAGATCGATCGGAGCGCGTCCCGTTGCCACAGTATCGCCCCGGTCGTTGACGACGATAGCTTTCGTAGCCGACGTTGACGAGTCAATCCCAATGACGAGAGGAGAATTAATCGTTGATGATTTCACCGTTGAAACCCTACTTTCTGCTAATTACTGAACCGGGGTGACTCCCCCGTCTAGTCGAATTCCAACGCCGGTAATGTACCCGGCGTGAACGGATGCAAGGAATGCGACGGTAGCCCCGAGTTCCGCCGGATCGCCGAGACGCTTAACCGGAATCGCGTTTTCAAACCGCGTGCGTACATCCTGCGCAGATACACCGTCACGCTCTGCCTGGTCTGCGTCCAGCTGATCAATGCGGGGTGTTGCGATACGCCCGGGGTGAACCATATTGACGGTGATGCCGTCTTTGCCAACTTCGGTCGACAGTGCCTTGAGGTATCCCGCGAGCGCCTGCCGTCCCATCGTTGACAGCACGAGTTGTTCGCTGGGAGTAATAACGGCTGTGGAACCGATACCGATAACCCTCCCCCAGCCGCGCTCTTTCATTCCCGGTAAGACGGCATTAATCATCTGTACGTGAGGGGACACGAGGCGTCGCACCGCACCATCAACGTCCTCGGCCACTACCTGCGAGGGCAGTCCTGGCTTGGGACCGGGTCCATTGAGGACAAGAATATCGATAGCCCCCAACTCTGATTCACAGTGCCCCAATGCGGCAGCAACCGAATCAGGATCTTCCACATCGAGAACACACGCGGTTGCCCGGCCTCCCGCCGCAGTGATCTCGTCAACGACGGGTTCACACCGCTCGAGGGATCGGCCTGTCACGCACACCGCAACTCCTTCGGCTGCCAGTGCAACTGCGCTGGCCCGCCCCAGACCCGATGTCGATGCGGCCACGAAAGCGACGCGATCAGCGATCTTCAGATCCATATGTCCTCCTACTGACGAAAGGCGATGTCCAGCTTCTTGGTTGGACCCGCGATTAGAACGGTTTGACCTTCATTGATAACCGTATCGGGTCGCGCCGATGTCCACGTCCCATCCGCTTCGCGCACCCCGATCACGGTGATGCCGAGCTTACCGCGAACGTTCATCTCCTGCAGAGTTTTCCCCACCATCGACAGCGGTGCGGTGGTGGTTGCCATGGCGAAGCCGTGTCCGAGGTCGAAGTAGTCCGACAGGGTGCGTGTGAGCAGATGGGCAGCTCGGATTCCCATGTCTTTTTCAGGGTGGAATACGTGGCGAATCCCCATCTGCGCGAAGATCTCACCCTGCTGTTCGGTCGACGCCTTGGTCCAGATCTCGGGCCCCTCAAGTTTGAGGAGAGCGGAGGTCACGAGGATTGAGGAGGCGAGGTCGGCACCGATAGCGACGACAGCGTTGGGAAACTCGTCGACCCCGAGCTGGCGCAGGACTTCTTCGTTTGACGCATCGGCACGAACCACCTGCGTCAAGCGTCCTTGCATGAGTTGAACGGTGTCCTCATCCTTATCGATGCCGAGCACCTCCACTCCCGACGCCATGAGTTCATCGGCCATAGCGCGCCCAAAACGCCCCAGGCCAATGACGACGACTCCGCCCTCAATCGCATCGGATTGGGGTCGCACGGAAAACATGAATCTAGCCAATGAGGGGCCTTTCCTTCGGAAGTTCCCACAGCCGTGTATCGGGCTTGACCGCGAGCGCTGCCGCAATCGTGACCGGCCCGACGCGGCCGAAGAACATGAGTATGCAAAGAATGAGTTGCGCACTGATCGGGAGCGTTTGAGTAATACCCGTGGAGAGTCCGACTGTGCCCATCGCGGATACGACCTCAAACAACACTCTATCGAGCGTGTAGGGGGTGAGGCCGAGAATAAGGATAGTTGCGACGATCAGTAGAGAGAATGCGAGAACGAGGACGGTGGTGGCTTGACGATGCACCGAACGTCCAACGCGCGCCCCAAAGAGGTGAACGCTTCGTCCGGCGCGGATTTCGGTCAGGACCATGAAGAACAGAACGAGCGCCGTCGTCACTTTTACGCCCCCGGCGGTACCTGCGGGGCCCGCACCGATGAACATAAAGAACTCGGTAACAAACCAGGTCACGTCCGATTGCTGAGAAATGTCCATCGTGTTGAATCCGGCAGTGCGCGGTGACACTGCAGTAAAGAAGGTGACGAGCAGTTTCTCGGCTCCATTCATTCCGCCGAGCGTGTGCTCGTTGTTCCATTCCAGGAACCCGATGCAAATCCACCCGAACAGGATGAGGAAGGCAGTGGCGAAAAGGACGAGACGCGTATTGAGGGACCAGTGGATGAGGGCGCTTGTTGTGCGTTTGGTGATGGAACGACGAATTTCCAGCAGGACGGGGAATCCGAGACCACCGATAATGATGAGCAGGGAGATGGGAATGATGACGAGTGGGCTCGTTGCCTTCGACATGAGCGAGTCTGTGTAGATAGAGAATCCGGCATTATTGAACGCCGATACAGACAGGAACACCGAATGCCCGAGAGCGCGGTGGAAGGGTTCCCCCGATCGGATGAGGTCGATGAAAATCGGGATCGCGAGGAGGCCTTGAAACGCGAATCCGTAGCGGACGATTCGCCGAGCAACTCCGCGTACGTCTCGGAGTGTAACCGAACCCGTCGCCGACGCTATCGCTATGCGCTGTCTGAGGTTGAGTCGCTTGGCTACCACGAGCGCCATGAGAGCGCCGAAAGTCATGGTTCCCAGACCACCGATTTCCATCAGCACGGCGAGCACAATCTGGCCGAAAGTAGACCAGTAAGTCGCGGTGTCGGCAACGATAAGGCCGGTAACGCAGGTAGCTGACGTCGCGGTGAATACGGCGACCGACAGTGGGGCACCTCCGGGTAGGGACGGGCCAGCAGTGATCGCTTCGCCGTTTTCCCACAGCGGTGCTCCTGACCGTGACATGGGAAGCATGAGAATAACTGTTCCCACAAATATCACGAGGGCGAGCGCAACTACGGATGCGCGAGCAGGTTGAAACTCGTTGGACAGGCGCTTGCGCTCCCTCCGTTCGGAAGAAGCCTCGGAGCTGTCTGTGTTCATAGGCGTTTCACCAGCGGGAACGTAATGGTTTCCCGGATCCCGTAGCCGGTCAGCGCCATGAGGAGGCGGTCAAGCCCCATTCCCATGCCGCCGGCTGGCGGCATGCCCTGTTCCATAGCTTCGAGGAAGTCTTCATCGAGAACCATGGCTTCAGGGTCTCCCTGCGCGGCGGCAAGAGCCTGCGCTTCAAAGCGCTCGCGCTGGATAACAGGGTCAACGAGCTCGGAATACGCCGTTGCCAACTCAAAACCACGCACGTACAGATCCCACTTCTCGACCCGACCGGGGAGGGAGCGGTGTCCGCGCACGAGCGGTGAGGTGTCGACCGGGTAGTCGCGGACGAAAGTCGGCTCCCATAGGTCATCGCCAACGGCGTCCTCAAAGATTTCCTCCGCGATTTTGCCGGCAACCGCATGGTCTGGGATGGCAAGTTCCCGTTCTTCGGCAATTTCTCGCAACCGCTCAATCGGGGTCTCAGGAGTGATTTCTTCTCCGACAGCTTCGGAAACTGCTTCATAGAAGCTGATCTCACGCCACTCGCCCGACAGATCGTATTCCGTGCCATCGGCAAGCGTGACGATCTCGGTACCAAATACGTCGCGGGCTGCTCTTTGAATGAACTCGCGCGTGCGTGTCGCCATCGTGTTGTACGTGCCGTAGGCTTCGTAGGCTTCGAGCATCGTGAATTCGGGCGAGTGTGACGAGTCTGCGCCCTCGTTGCGGAAGTTGCGGTTAATCTCGAAAACCTTTTCGATGCCGCCAACAACTGCGCGTTTGAGGAATAGTTCGGGGGCGATACGCAAGTACAGCTCGGTGTCATACGCATTCATATGCGTCTGGAACGGGCGCGCCGCGGCCCCGCCGTGGATGTTCTGGAGCATTGGCGTCTCGATTTCAATGAAGCCCTCATCATCGAAATACTGTCGCAACGAACGGACCACTTTGGCGCGCAAGCGCACCATGTCGCGCGCCCCTTGGCGAGTAATCATATCGAGGTGGCGGCGCCGAATCCGCGCTTCTTCGGACAGCGACATTTCTTCGCCGTCCTCGGTCACAAACGTCTTGGGAAGAGGTCGAATCGCCTTCGCGGCAATCTGCCAGGCGGGAACGTCCTCGCCAGGCTGGGCGAATACCGAGAGC
The DNA here is from genome assembly GCA_030537615.1 of Actinomycetaceae bacterium. Lineage (GTDB taxonomy): Bacteria > Actinomycetota > Actinomycetes > Actinomycetales > Actinomycetaceae > Gleimia. Next base: position 92,631 of record JAUNVP010000006.1, read on the forward strand.
TCACCGCGTCGCGATCGCATGGCCGGGCCGTGCACGAACAGATGGTCGCCGAGGTCGACGTCGGATTTGAAGGATTTGAGGGAGTCCGCTCCGACCTCCTTGGCCGACAGCATGACTTGAATGCGGTTGCCTTCACCGTCTTGAAGGACGACAAACTGGAGCTTGCCCGAACCGCGGATGAGCATGACGCGACCCGCTATGCCGACGGTCTCGTCAGACTGTTCGTCGATCTCTAGGTAGTCATATTTCTCGCGCACCTGGGCGATAGTGCTCGTAATCGGTAGCTCGACGGGGTACGGGTCACGCCCTTCGGCGAGAATTCGCGCGCGCTTTTCAAGACGAATACGAATCTGCTCGGGGGCCTGGTTGGCGGCATCTTTATTTTCCACAGAATCCATCGTACCGGGCATTTCGCGCCTGTCGAACTCCGTGTGAGCTCAGATACCTTCTATTACCGTTCTCCGAGCCACGGTTCAAGTTCGTCAGTTTTGCCCAGCCACTGCCACAGACCGTTTTTCCATTGTGTTTCGGGGACGAGCAAATCGCGAAATGCTGCCTCGATTTCGGACTGTGCTTCGGCGAGATGGTCTCCGGTGATAATGAGCCGGGTGTGCGCGTCACCATCCCAATAGCCGGCTTCTCCAATACTGACACTCCCGTTGGTTCCGCTCCACGTACACACCGAGTCCGGACGAGTGGGCACCCAGAAACATCCGCGTACAAACGCGTGATTCGGGATTACCTCACCGAGGTGTTCAATGAGTCTGTCGGGATGGACGGGGCGATTACTGTACAGATCGATGGTGTGGACACCGTGCGCGGTTGATCCGCCGCAGGCTCGCATCGTCGCCGGGTGAGCGCGCTCGAGCGCACTGTCCAGGTCGTGAACCCCGCGCAAAATAGTGCGGAAGTCGAAGTCTTCGACCGAGGTCACGAGATCTGTCGTCTCATCACATGCATGTTCAATTAAATCGCGCCCGACGCCCGCTTCACCGATGACGGCAATGGTATCGGCGTAAAGCAAATCACCGAGTAGGACGTCACCGATGGTGCTGTCACTTTCATCGACCCAGTTGTCATCGCCTGGAGAGCTCAGTCGGCACGATCGGACCCAGTTGTGTATTGCATGGCCCGTGCCGAGCAGCAGTGCGCTTGCCACGGTGCTATCGACACACGTGAGAGTATGCGAGACGACGACGCCGGCCAGCGGGTGGCGCGAGTCCTCAATATCGTCAATGAGGTGTGGCACGAGGGATGTCAGTTCGATTCCACCTGGAGCAACAGCAAGGATAGGAAGCTCATCATCATCAGCGGCAATCAGTTCATCTTCCATCGCGATTCGGGTGGCGCACGTCAAACAGTTGACGGGACGGGGAATCGTGTCGGTACGACGCGTTCCGTCCGCATAAAGCCAGCGCACCCGAAGGTGATCGCATGACTCGTCATAGTCGAGGCTGAGGACGTGTCCGTCTACGCCTCCGGTAAAAAGCGACAGTTCGAGAGTGTGCCGTGAAATAACATCGTGCGCGGTTGCGATAGCCAAGCGACGCATAAGCCCTCCAGTCCATTTGGTGATAACCATTATCATTATCTAAACTGGTGTTTCATTGCAAACGGAAGGACATCATGGCAGGAAAACGCGCCGATCTACGGCCCATTATCAAACTCGTCTCGACGGCCGGAACCGGATACACCTACGTCACAACCAAAAATCGACGCAATACCCCCGACCGACTAGTACTGCGTAAATACGATCCGGTCGTGCGTCAGCACGTTGAGTTCAAAGAAAGCAGGTAACGATGAAAGTTCGCGCATCACTCCGCGCCCTCAAGAATAAAGACGGCGCAATCGTCGTTCGCCGACGGGGTAAAACCTACGTCATCAACAAAAAGAATCCGCGCTTCAAAGCCCGGCAGGGTTAGCTCAGGTGGGGCGGTTCGGACTCCGGAGCGAACCGGGCCCACCCGTCGCACCGGTCAAGCCTGCAGGAACTCCACCGGGATCGGTTCCTCGATCAATGATGCGGTTGTGCTCATCGACGAGGACCACATGTGGATGGAGCTCTCGCGCTTGTGAGTCAGGTACCTGCGCATAGCAGATGATAATGACGATATCCCCTGGCGAAACCAGATGAGCGGCGGCCCCATTGAGCTGAATCGTCCCTGAATCGGCTTCAGCTTCTATCGTGTAGGTCGTCAGCCGAGAACCGTTGGTGACATTAACGACGTCGACCTGCTGGCCTTCAAGAATGTCTGCCGCCTCGAGGAGAGTGCGGTCGATGCTCACTGACCCGACGTAGTTCAGATCGGCTCCCGTCACGGTGGCGCGATGGATCTTACCGGTCATCATTGTTCGGCTTATTTCAGTCATCGTTCACCTCCAGCACGGTGTTGTCGATCAGTCGAGTCGTTCCTATTTTAGCGGCCAGCGCCAATACGGCCTCTCCGCGTGAGACGGGCAGGAATGTCGTCGGGTCAACTAAAGCCACATAATCAACATCGGCGGCCGGTTCTGAGGCGAGCACCTCTCGAGCTGAGCGAACAATTGTCTCCGCGTTTTTTCCGCTCGAGGCCGCTCGTTGTCCTGCCTGCAGCGCACGCGACAACACCAGTGCCTGCGTGCGCTCAGTAGCCGAAAGATAGGCGTTGCGGGACGAGAGTGCGAGTCCGTCCTCTGCCCGCACAATCGGAGCGCCGACAATCTCTATCCCCATGTCGAGGTCGCGCACCATCTGGCGGATGATTGCGAGTTGTTGAGCATCCTTTTGTCCAAAAACCGCGACATCCGGGCGAATGAGATTAAAGACCTTATGGACTACCAAGCACACCCCGGCGAAATGGGTGGGACGCGTGGCACCTTCAAGAACTTGCGCGGTTGGTCCCGGATTAATAGTTACCTGCGCATCACCGTGCGGGTACACGTCCTCGACGCTCGGGGCGAATACGAGATCAGCATGCGCGCGTGTAAGGGCCGCGACATCAGCATCGAGGGTACGCGGATAGGCGTCGAAGTCCTCCCCTGGCGCAAACTGGGTCGGGTTCACAAACACGGTGACCACAACGTGATCGCAGTGTTTACGCGCCTCGGTGACCAAACTCAGATGTCCCTCATGAAGCGCCCCCATCGTCATCACGAGACCACGTTTTCCCGGTAGGTCGTTGAGTGCCTCACGCAAGGCGGTACGGGTGTGGACAACTGATGGGCTGTGATTCACGACGGGCTCCCTTCTAGCACCATTGTGAGTGAGACTTGTGTATCAATGCGAACCGGTTTCTCGTTTTGTGGCCGATGTCCCTCGCGGAGCATTCACAGGCGCCGCTTTTAATCAGCTAAGAGTAGCGCCGCAACAACGTCGCGATATTGAGCGTCGGTGAGTTTTCGATGTGTGAGCGCGAGAGCCGCGGTTGCCTGAGCCAACTCCATGTAGGTTTGGGCAATATCGTCGAGGCCAGCTGCCTGCAGGCGCTGAATGTGAGAGGTGAGGGTCCCGGTATCCGCACGAGCAACCGGGCCAGTAAGTCCGCCGACACCCTCGGATAGTGCTCGTTCGACAGTGACGGAGGCGAGCGGCTCGATAAACCTCTCCGGTTCCTCGACCCCGGCCTCGCCGAGCGCTCGCACGGCTTGCAGGATTAGTGTGTGGAGATGATTCGCACCGTGAGTAAGCGCCGCGTGATAGAGGCCGCGATGGTGCTCCTCCACAATGACAGGATTGGCTTCGAGTTCATAGACGAGTGCTTGAGCTATCGGCAGGGCGATAGCTGGCGCGGTCACGGCTACCGGACAGTTAATTAGTCGTTCGAGGTCGATACTCCAGCCCGTGAAGCTCATCGGTGGGTGCAAGGCGATGGGGATTGCTCCTACCGCGCGGGCGGTATCGAGAACATCGGTACCGTGTGCGCCGCAGGTGTGGAGTACGATCTGGCCAGGTTTCCACGCCCCCAGTCCGCCCAGGCCATCAACGACCGGTTTGATCTGGTCGTCCGACACGGTGACCAGGACCAGATCGGCATCGGTGGCGTCCTCAGTATCGACCAGCGGCACTCCCGGGTGGAGAGCCTGAACACGGTCATTGGAGAGGGGATTACTCGAACGGGTAATCGCCACCACTTCATGTCCGGATATTGCCCACCCTTTGGCGAGGATTGGCCCGACTCGACCGGCACCAATCACCGATATCCGCAATCGTCCCGGTTTCATACTTCCTCTTCGTCAGAATGCAGACTCGTCGGTATCGTCGGTCGCCGCTCAGGATGAGGGGAATTGAACAGCTCTTCTCCGGCTCTTCCGACGTTCGTGTTCATGCGACGCTCCCATTCACGGGACGACTCACGCTTGCGTTTGTCAAGAGCGCACGCGGTGATTCGGCCAAATACGTCAATGGCGAGTTGCTCATCCATATGCATTTGACTGTCATTCACTGCTGTTACATCCACGAGGTGGAAACTAATATTTGCCAGTTTTCGCCGCCGGTCGAGGGGACCTTGGTGGAGTGAGGCCGACTGGAGACGCGAGTACGACAGCACGGTCAGATTTCGGGTAATCCGACCGCTTCTGATCAGTACGACAGTATCGGTCAGCAAGATTGCCCGGCGCCGCCAGGTAATCCAATCAAAGATCCTGGCGCGCCGCGGATTGGGCAAGAAATCGTAGCCTGGTCCGGTTCCTTCGATACCAAAGTTGAGTGTTCCGATCGGGTCGGTGACCCCGAGTTCGGGATAGACCATCCACACTGCGCGGAGCATCTCATCTCTCGATCCCACGGGAAGGAGGACGTTCGCTGATTCTTGTTGTTCAGCGTCTCCAGCAAATCCTGCCTGCGCAATTGTCACCTTGTACCAGCCGAAGAAGCGCCAGAAGAAAGGCTGAATGACTTCGACCGCGTGAATTCGATCGACGGGAACAGTTTGCGCACGAGTGCTGGTCAGTCCCGCTCGGATCCGAATACCGTCGTCGGTGACATAGGCTCGAAAACCGTAGCTCTTCGCGAACGCATTCCACGCAAATCCGCCAATCGACAGCGCAAAAACACCGAGATACAGCAGATTCATGATGTTAATCGGGAACAAGATGACGAGAACGATCCCGAGCACTACGGCGGCTAGGAACACGAGGATAGCGATGAGGATCCCCATATTGAGCAGTGTCGACAAAAGCAATCGGGTCGTGTCAACCCGATAGATGAGCTGACCATCATCTCCCCCTGTCGACAGTGATGGCTCAGCGATTCTCGAGGGCCCTGGGGCTAAGTGATCCTGTGTCTCACCTGATGTCGTAGCTGTCTCCGCAAGTTCCGATTGGTCCTTGACCTCGGCCACACGAAGAAGGATTTCACGGCGAACGCGCTCGAGATCATCGGTCTTGAGTAGGCCGAACTTCAACGATGAACCTGCTCCGCCGGCTACTTCAATGTCAATATTTCCCAGTTTGAACAGTCGTCCAATCAGAGTATGGGTGATGTTGACGGCCTGGATGCGGTTAAGCCGCGCGTGCCGTTGAGATCGGGAAAGAATACCCGACCGGTAGTAAACGGCCTCCGGAGTGATGGCGTAGCTGATGCGCCGCCAGGCAAGCCACGAGTACACTCCCGCGATCGCAATGACGACAACAATGAACACTGCGACCGCCATCAGAATCTCAGGTAAGCCAAAGCTGGAGAGCGTATCCTCGCCAGACACTTCCTCGACGACCTCGCGGATATCTCGCAACAGATCGGCAAACTGGTAGGTGAAGAAAGCCGCCACACCCGCGATCACAGCCCAGGTTTGGGCCAGCGGAGTCAGTGGATGAACAGCCCGCCACGCTGATTCATCGACGCCGCTACCGACGGCCGTTTCGCGCGGCAAGCGCTTGCTTCTTCTGCGCAGAGGTCGGTGTTCCGTCTCGGCGCCGATCGTTTCTTCTGGTTCCACGCTCACAGGCCAGCCATTTCCGCTTCGCCGCGCTCGGCAAGCTGGTTGCGTAAGCGAGCGGCTTCTTCTGCAGGAAGTCCCGGAATGGTGGCATCCGTGGAGGCCGAGGCAGTGTGAAGATTCACTTCCGCAATTCCGTAGGCACGCGCAATTGGTCCTTCGGACACATCGACGTATTGCATCCGCCCGTAGGGAACCACCGTCAAGGATCGGAACATGATTCCCTTGCGGATAAGAAGATCAGAATCAGTTTCTGCATAGCCAATGGCCCGAACCTGGCGAGGAACGAGCCATAGGAGCCAGATGTGTAGCGCGACGAATACGCCAACGAAAATCCAGGCCCACACCCACCACATCAGAGCAACGACAACAAACGGGATAACCAGTATCGCGGCAGAAATTAAGATACCGATTACGCGCACTTTAACCAGTGCGGGAGAAACTCCACGGAACTCAACTCCCCTGGGATTAAAGGGGTCTTCTGGTTGCTGCGGGTCACGCACGCGCCGGTTCACCGGTTGCACCACCGACGCAGATTCTGCATCGCTGGGTGAAAAATGTTGATCGGTCACTACCGTTCCTTTCTGCCGCGGTAATTGTCGCACAAGCCGCGCATCGTTTCTATGCGCCTAAGTGGTCTTGGGCTGAAAGATTTTATGATTACTCCAACCGGATATCGTGGTTCAGTCAAGGAAATCAGATGCTGTACCACCGTCCCCCAACCACCCAATTCACCCAACGTCCAGAAAACTTCCAGCCAAAGCATGTTGGATAAGGGTATGAAAGTAACTTCTTCTCTTACTGACGGACAGGGCGAAGCACATCTGCTCGTCGTTGATGATGAACCGAATATTCGTGATCTACTCGCTTCTTCCCTTCGCTTCGCGGGCTTCGACGTTTCAACCGCCGAAGACGGAGCCAGCGCCTTCCATCTGGCGACGACGGAACACCCGGACCTCATCGTCCTCGACGTCATGCTCCCGGATATGGACGGCTTTACCGTCACCCGTCGTATCCGCGATGCCGGACTACGTATGCCGGTTCTCTTCCTCACCGCCCGCGATGACATGCGTGACAAGATTCAAGGCCTGACTGTTGGCGGCGACGATTACGTGACGAAACCATTTGGTCTGGAAGAAGTAGTCGCACGTATCCGCGCTATTTTGCGTCGCACGATGGCAACTGACGGAGATGACGGCATTATCCGTATTGCCGACTTGGAACTCGATGAAGATGCCCACGAAGTACGTCGAGCCGGCCAAGAGATTGATCTTTCCCCGACTGAGTTCAAGCTCCTACGGTACCTGATGATTAATGAAGGACGCGTCGTCTCAAAGATGCAGATTCTCGACCACGTGTGGGAATACGACTGGGACGGGGAAGCAGCTATTGTCGAGTCCTATATTTCATACCTGCGACGTAAACTTGCAGTACCGGGTTCACAAGGGAACCTCATCCACACCCGCCGCGGGGTAGGGTATATGCTCCGCGCCGACCAGTAGGCATATGAACTCTCGAACAACACCTCGTAAGGATCGTAGTCTCGCAGGGGCATGGCAACGAACGCCCCTGCGAACCCGACTCGTCGTGTTGTTCACCTCCGTTCTCACGCTCGGCTTCGCTTTGGCAGGCACCGCCATGCTCGGAATACTGCAAGCCCATCTCGTCGACCAGGTTGATCGCGAACTCCAGGCCTCAGCGAAGACACTTGCAGTCTCCACCGCCGTATCGCTTCTCCAACGCGCAGAGCCAAATATTCCCTCGAACTATTTCATTCAGTTCGTTGACATTAACTCCTCGGTTACTGCCCGAATCACGGGCGAGACAGAGAACCGCTACGGTCTTCCCGTTCCCGGACAGCTCCTTCCGGTGGGCGTCTACCCGCCCGAGGAAATTACTCGGCCCGTCAATATCCCCTCAACTAAACCCGGAGCCTACTGGCGCGCAGTTGCCGTACCGATCACGGTTGACGATTCACCACTCGGTGTCGTCACCGTCGCCCTCCCCCTCACCGGTGTTGCCGAGACGCTCAGCAACACGGCGCGCTACTTTGGCCTCCTCGGCCTCGTCATCATCTCCGTCGGGGCAACTGGTTCGTATTACCTCATTCGTCGTACACTCACCCCCTTGTCGCGGATTGAAACAGTGGCCGGGAAAATTGCCGCTGGCGACCTCTCGCAACGAATCGATCCACAACCACCGACAACTGAGGTCGGCTCCCTTGCTGACAGCCTCAACCGGATGCTCACACAGATTGAGCAGTCCTTTGCCGACCGCGATGAATCTCAAAATCGGATGCGCCGTTTCGTTTCCGATGCCTCACACGAACTTCGTACCCCGCTCGCGGCAATCCGCGGCTACGGTGAGCTCTACCGGATGGGTGGCGTTCCCGAATCGAACGTGCCCGATGTCATGGCGCGCATTGAATCGGAGTCGACCCGGATGGGGACGCTCGTCGAGGATCTGCTCACACTTGCGCGCCTCGATGAACGCCGTTCCATCAACCCCGTAGAAATTGATCTCGTGACGGTGGCAAACAACGCTGCGTTTGATCTTAATGCCCTAGACCCGTCACGCGTTGTCACCATTATTGGATTGGAGGACGACGAGCCTCCTGAATCGCTTACTGTCGAAGCTGACTCCGATCAGATGACTCAGGTATTTACTAACCTCATCGGCAACATCGTTCGCTACACGCCTAAAGGCACGCCCGTAGAGATTGCTATTGGGACAGTAACGGACAATGCTGTTATCGAAGTGCGCGACCACGGCTCCGGAATCACTGACGCAGACCGGGAAAAGGTGTTCGCGCGCTTCTACCGCACCGATATATCTCGTTCGCGCACATCGGGCGGCTCCGGCCTCGGTCTCGCCATTGTTGCATCAATCGTGGCTTTGCATTCTGGACACGCGACGATCGATCACACTCCGGGCGGTGGCTTAACGGTGCGTTTGATCCTCCCAGTTCATCAGTCTCGTCGCCACCAGAATTCTCAAGATTCTCATTTCGTGCTCGACTCCCCTTAGCATGAAGTAGTGCACGACAACGATTTAGATCCTGCTCGCAAGCCCGCCACACCTCCCTGGCTGTTGCGTTCCTTTATCGACGCTGCTCAAAATGCAGGGTCAAACGCTCCGGTAGAGACAATTACTCGAGTGGGGAATGACCTTATCGAACGGTGGAACGCGCCATTTCGAACCTTCCACAATGTTCAGCATCTAGCCAATGTCATCGCGCGTATAGATGAGCTTGCTCCATCGACCCATGACCCCGACATACTCCGATTGGCGGCGTGGTTCCTCGGTTCTCTCAATCTCCATTCGGTCGAGTTCGGAGGCGAAGCCCCCGAGAAGAAAATCGACGTATGCCATTCCTACGTGTCCGATATGCTTCGCGAACTAGGTTTCGATTCGGACGTATGTGGCCGGGTCTGTTCGCTCATTCAGCAGTTGTTCCACCATCATGCGCCAGCCGACGACATTGATGCCAATGCCCTCATCGATGCGAACTGCGCAGTTTTGGCAGCCATGCCTCAAGAGTATAAGCGTTACCGACGGTTGATTCGTGAGGAATTTCCTCACCTGACGGATCTTGAGTATCAAGTAAAACGCCGGCGCTATATTCGCGCACTCCTTAACCGCTCCATTATTTTCCGCTCCCCGCTAGGCAGTCAGTGGGAGCCGATTGCACGTCAAAACCTCGAGGCCGAACTCGTCAATCTCGACTGTTCAATCAGTAAGCTCGACCCAACAATCGGCGATGATTCCCAGTTAGATCGTCCTGATCCTCATGCCGACGAACCGACGACCGCCACACTTGTTTTCAAACGTAGTGGCGTGAAACGCGCTCCGCGCGAGGCTCAACCATCAACAGCGTTCGAGCGAGAGAGAAACTTAGAATCGGAAGCTACCGCTCCGAGTGCCGACAGCGCTGAGTCGGCCGACTCGGATTCCCACGACACCGCGTCGTCTCTCGAATCGGAACCCGATTTTCTCGAGCCGATCAAACCCGAGCCTCCCAAGCGGCTATCGGCAAAGAAGCTCGCTCGCGAAACCGGTTTGCAACGCAAACTCGATGAAGCTTCGCTCAAACGAGAAGAATCTGACGGGGACACCGAATCCTGATCAACTGTTCCTCGGTTGTCCCCAGAGATTGTTTTTCCACACCCTGTTGCAAGCCGTGAGACATGATGGTGGCGTTGCGCCATCCTCAAATGACACCAATCAGTTGAGGAGGTCTCATGTCCCTATTTCACGTCGATACCGCTGAGGTCGCGCGGTGCTCCGGCCTGATCAGCGCAAGCGCCAACGCGCTACGTGCCGAGGTCAATACGATGATGGCTCACATTACCGCACTTGAAGCTTCATGGTCTGGCACCGCGTCAAACCAGTTCACCGCCACTGCTGAACAGTGGCGAGCCACCCAGGCTCTCGTTGAACAGTCCCTCGACGACATCAGTAGTCAGTTGGCTCTTGCCGCCACCACCTACGCCGATGCCGAGGCTCAGACCTCAGCGTTATTTGCCCCCGGCTAGGGCACATACGAAAAGTGGCGGGGTAGAAAACCACCCCGCCACTTTTGCTATTGGCTTAGTACATGCCGGCCATTTCGTCACCGCCGCCAGCAGGTGCTGGCGCCGGAGGCTCAGGCTTGTCGGCAACGATTGCCTCGGTGGTGAGGAACATACCCGCAATCGACGCAGCATTTTGCAGCGCGGAACGGGTGACTTTCACTGGATCAGCGATGTCAGCATCGAGCATGCTCTCGTATTCGCCGGTGGCAGCGTTGAGTCCTTCGCCGTTCGGCAGGTGCTTCACCTTGTCGACGACTACTCCACCTTCGAGTCCCGCGTTGACAGCGATCTGCTTGACAGGGGCTTCGACAGCGACGCGAACAATGTTTGCGCCGGTTGCTTCGTCACCTTCGAGCTTAAGCTCTTCGAGTGCCTGCGCCGCTTCGAGCAGTGCGACGCCACCGCCGGGAACGATACCCTCTTCGGCTGCGGCCTTCGCGTTACGAACGGCATCTTCAATACGGTGCTTGCGTTCCTTGAGCTCAACCTCGGTTGCCGCACCGGACTTGATGACGGCGACGCCGCCGGCGAGCTTGGCGAGACGCTCGGAGAGTTTCTCCTTGTCGTATTCGGAGTCGGAGTTCTCGATCTCAGCGCGGATCTGCGCGACGCGTCCATCGATAGCTTCCTTGGTTCCAGCACCATCAACGATGGTCGTCTCGTCCTTGGTGACAACGACCTTACGGGCGGTGCCGAGGACGTCGAGATCGGCGGTCTCCAGCGAGAGACCAACGGTCTCGGAAATGACCTGGCCGCCGGTCAGGATAGCCATATCCTGCAGCATGGCCTTGCGGCGGTCACCAAAGCCGGGAGCCTTGACAGCTACGGACTTGAACAGGCCACGAATCTTGTTGACGACGAGAGTTGCGAGTGCTTCGCCCTCAATGTCGTCAGCAATGATGAGCAGCGGCTTGCCGGACTGCATGACCTTCTCGAGAAGCGGGAGGAGATCCTTAACGTTCGAAACCTTGCCTTCAACCAGGAGGACGTAGGCTTCTTCCAGAACTGCTTCCTGACGCTCAGCATCGGTCACAAAGTACGGGGAGAGGAAGCCCTTGTCGAAACGCATACCCTCAGTGGTTTCGAGGACAGTTTCGAAAGAGTTGGTTTCTTCAACGGTAATAACGCCTTCGCGTCCCACCTTCTCCATTGCTTCGGCAATGAGGCGACCGATCTCACGGTCGTTGGCGGAGATGGAAGCGGTAGCGGCGATCTGGTCGGTGGTCTCGATTTCTTTGGCATCCTTGTGGAGCTGAGCTACGACCTTTTCTACCGCAATGTCGATACCACGCTTGAGCGCAATCGGGTTCGCACCGGCTGCCACGTTGCGCAATCCTTCGCGCACCAGAGCCTGGGCGAGAACAGTCGCGGTCGTCGTACCATCACCAGCGACGTCGTCAGTCTTCTTGGCGACCTCTTTCACGAGTTCGGCACCGATCTTCTCATACGGTTCTTCGAGCTCGATTTCCTTAGCGACAGAGACGCCGTCCTTGGTAATGGTGGGAGCTCCCCACTTCTTTTCAAGCACGACATTGCGGCCCTTGGGGCCCAGTGTCACCTTGACGGTGTCGGCGAGGACGTTGAGGCCACGCTCCATGGCGCGGCGAGCTTCCTCGTCGAATGCAATCATCTTGGACATATGGTTTTTCCTCCGCTGTAGCGGTTGTTGGTTCCAGCAGTGCCCGCGACGGACGGTTTTCCTCTACGCGTTCATGTCCCGCGCGAGGTTAACCTCACCGTGAAACCCGGTCTTTATCACTCGACCCTTGCGAGTGCTAAAGACAAGTTTGGCACTCTCAAGCCGAGAGTGCAAGATGAGCACAATTAAAGTTGAGGCAACAAGACTCAACTCTTGTTGCCTCAACTGACTACTCGGACGCGTGACCAGCGACTACTGTTGAAAATCGCCTTTCAGCACAATAACAATGTCTGAGTTGCCAAGATCACTCGAATTCTCTTTCCACAGATCGATGCCGAGGATCCGGCCGAGTTCAGCCGCATCATTTTCGAATCCGGGCTTGAAATAAATGGTTGTCTGCTCGGTCGACCAGCCCGTTGCGTTTGCGGCTTCAACACTCGTGTATTCGTTCGTAGTAAGTGTCTGAGTCACCTGACCCGCTAGGCCGTTGACGTTGGTCCCATTAAGTACCCGGATAACCGCACCCTTATTGAGTTGCGGAGCTTCTTCACTCGGTTCTTCCGAAGGTTGTTCGCTCGGTTCTTCGGACGGCTCCTCAGAGGGCGTTTCCGTCACCTCTTCGCTCGGCTCATCGGTTGCTTCGGTGGTCGTCGTTGCTTCGGGAGTTGGAGAGGTTTCTACCGACGGCCCATCTGAGTCACGATGGGTAAACACGTAGGCGGCTCCCCACGCCAGAAGCGGCACGATAATGAGAACGAGGAGGAAAGGTAGGACCGACTTCCACTGCGATGGCTTTTGCCGATGGACACCCACCGGAAAGTTCTTCGCTGCCTCGTCAAATTCGTCTTCGGGATACTGATGTGAGCTCACGCGCCTAGAATACCGTCAAATCTGAACTATTGGGCTCACACCACGCCGGATCGCAACAGCATTCGAGCAAGCGAACTAGGCTAGGGCCTGTGAGTAGTCAAGCAACGAAACCACTGTCGGAAATCATCGATCCCGGTTGGGCCGAGGCCCTCGCCCCAGTCGAATCAACAATCCACGAACTTGGAGACATGCTTCGTGCTGAAAATAATGCGGGAAACGGTTATCTCCCTGCCGGAACCGACGTTCTGCGCGCATTCACGTATCCGCTCGAGGCCATTAAAGTCCTCATTATCGGGCAGGACCCATACCCCACTCCCGGGCACGCCATGGGGCTTTCTTTCTCGGTTCGCCCTGGCGTAGCTCCGCCTCGCTCTTTGGTGAACATTTTTACTGAACTACAGGCTGACCTCGGGGTTGAACGCCCCACTAGCGGCGATCTCACGCCCTGGTCTGAGGAAGGAGTGTGCCTTCTTAATCGAGTCCTCACCGTTCGTCCCGGCACACCCGGCTCCCATCGCGGTCGTGGCTGGGAGGCAGTCACCGACGCTGCTATCGATGCGCTGGTGGCTCGACAGCTCCCGCTGGTGGCTATTTTGTGGGGCAAAGATGCGCAAAATCTCTCCTCTCGGCTGGGCCAGACCCCCATCATCGCCTCCCCCCATCCGTCTCCCCTCTCAGCGCGGCGCGGTTTCTTCGGCTCTCGCCCGTTCTCCCGGGCTAATGAGCTTCTCACCCAGCAGGGTGCCTCGCCAGTCGATTGGAGGCTCCCGTGATCTCTAATCCGACCGACCGATTACGTCACTGGGACACCTACGTTGCCATTGGGGATTCAACAACCGAAGGATTGTGGGATGTGCGAGCCGATGGGTCTTTGGGAGGGTGGGCCGACCGGCTCGCCGCCAAGCTCTCTGCCCGACGAGCGGTTATCGCAATGCCACCACTCAACTACGCGAACCTTGCGGTCCGGGGCCGCACGATGGAACCAATTCTGCGCGAGCAACTCCCCCACGCAGTGTCACTGGGCGCAGATTTGATCTCGATTACTGCAGGGGGCAACGACATCGTCCGTCCACGCGTTAATGTCAATCGCTTAGCACGCCAAATGGAAGAAGCTGTGCGACAGTTGCGTCAGCACAATATCGATGTGCTCCTGGTCACCAGTTCTGATCCGTCAGGTTCGCCTCTCATTGAGCTAACGCGCTCGCGTGTCAGCGCCTTCAACGCCTCTCTATGGTCAATCGCTCAACGCTACGAGTGCGGGGTCGTCGACCAGTGGGGGCTAAAGCCGCTCCAGACGTGGAATGCGTGGGCTGACGATCGCTTCCACCTGACCGCCCGAGGGCACGAAATCGTCGCTAATGCGGCTCTCGTTGGCCTGGGCCTCGCTCCCGATGATCCCCACTACGCGGATGTTCCCGACGAATGGCGCAGAGCTCTCGCCGGACCGCCGCCGTCTCACTGGAGGTGGATTAAAGAGCATGTGGCCCCCTGGGTGGCACGCCATGCGCGAGGACTCTCCTCGGGCACCGGGCGCGTGGCTAAACGCCCCGTTCCGACTCCCACCAATTCTCCGTAATAATCGGCACCGGCCTCACAGGGCAAGCAGGGCAGATTCCATCACCTCGATTAACCGCTCGTTATCCACCGCGGTCACCAGGCGAATAGTCCACCCATCGTCGCAGTGACGAAGTTTCCCGGTGCATCGATCAGCCCCGAGCCGCGCGGACTCAGTGGAGATAACGGACGCGTCGACCACGCCGCAATCGATCAGGTAGGCAACGAGTGCGACGAGGTCGTGCACCCACATGCCGTTAACCGGCCGGGTGCGCCGAGAATACTCAATCCACGGTTGCACCCAGGCGTTAAGAGAATCGGCAACAGTCGCATTGGTGCGGCCCAACTCGTGGTAAACACGTCCCCACCGCTCCGCGCTCAAACATGTCGTACGTGTTACGTCGAGGGGGACAACCGTCAGCGGGACTGTCGATGAGATAACGGCATGCGCCGCTAGCGGATCGACAGCACAGTTGGTATCGATGAGATCGCCCTGGAGAGCTCCTCCCATCAGATACACGTGGCGGGGACTATATCCCGCGCCGAGCGCGTGGGCGATATTGGTGAGGGGGCCAATGGCTATAACATCTGCGTCGCAATATCTCGACAGCTCAACGTCTGGTCGAGGCGCTACGGGCACTGCCGGGTGGTGGAGGCGGTGCGCCCAGTAGTCAGCGTTTCCGGCCTGTGGCGCCAGTGCGCCACAACGCACTGCGACCTCGAAACCAAGTACGCCGAGTAGTTGCCTAGCGCAGTCATAGCCAATCTCTGCCGGAGTGTTACCGAAGACTGTCACGATCTGATTGATGTATCGCTCCGGCCGCAAGCCCGCCAGCACCGCAATGACGACGGCATCATCAACGTTGGCGCGGGGAACGCACTGCCCCGGATCGCAATCGAGAATACCCACCATGACTGTCTGCCCGTCCTATTATCCGATTCGCCACTGTTGCGCCTGCGCGCCATCACGCAGAAACTCCCGATAGTAGCCGTTGACCCGCTCGACCTCGTCGGGGGTTCCGTCCGCAACGATTTTACCGCGGTCAAACACCACCACCCGGTCGACACCGGCCACTGCGGCCGGTCGATGCGCAATGATCAGTCGGGTGTATCCCGGGGTTGCCAGCGCCTATCCGAAGGCACGCACCAGATTCTCCTCAGACATATCAACGCCCTAGACACTGTTGTCTCGAATTGATGCGTCGAAAAGGTAGAGAAATTGGAACACAACCGATGCCAATCCTGGCCAACAGATTGTGAGAAGACATTACTTCTAGCAAGCAACACCTAACTAGACAGCGGGTTCTTCTACTGGCGAGTGTGGAGTGGATGCGGTGGCAATACCCCGAGCGCGGCGATGACGAACTCAACCTTATTGTCGATTGAATCGCGGCCGAGCCAGCTGTCATCGGGCGGATAAATCGGTTCGATACCTTCGGGAATATAGCTTCGATCGCTGAATAGTTTTCGAGCCTGATCAATCCCGCGCAAGCCATCCTCATTCTCGGCTCGGACATTCTCAATGAATATGCGCGAGCTCAGGACAATATCGCCCACGAAATCGATGGCGAAAAGAGCTCGACCGCGATCCCCCGGAAAGTTCGCTGCCAGGAGTGTCTGGGTCATGTCAGCAAAATACTGCTGGAGATGAACATGAGCACCGGGCGTTTGGGACACCGCGTTAGCTAGACCGGGATACCGTTCAAACATCTCCCACATCTCGTTGGTTTCGTGACGCAAAATTTCTTGCCAAGTTAGCCCCTCGCTGGGCGCTTGTAATAGTCGGGCGCTACGCGCAAAGCCACGCATGACAATTTCGTCGCGGTTCTCGACATGCCGGTAGATGGCAGACGGTACTACCCCAAGTTCCTTGGCAACTTGCCCGATAGTAAAGCGGTCGAGGCCGATTTTTAGCGCACACTCTGCGATATCGCTGACTGAAAACTGCGGTTTGGGTCCGGTCTTGCGACCGAGTCGAGGGCGTTTCACGCGGGTGCCTTTCATCTGTCGATTCCCCTCACTATATCGAGGGGAATCGACAGATATGCACATTCTTATGCATCGGCCGCCAATCGCCAACCGGTCGCATTGCGCCGCGCTTGCCAGAATTGACGGTACAGCCCGTCTTCCTCGACGAGTTGATCGTGGGTGCCCACCTGGGCGACCTCCCCGCTGTCATTAAGCACGACGATCTGGTCAGCTTCTTGCACGGTGTCGAGCTTATGGGCAATCACCAGCACGGTGGCTTGTTCGCGTAGCGCCCGAACTGACTGTTCGATTTGGCTTTCGTTTTCGGGATCGAGGGCGGAGGTCGCCTCGTCGAACAGCACAATCGGAGACCCCTTGAGCAGGGCGCGGGCCACAGATACGCGTTGGCGCTCGCCACCGGAGAGTCGCCCTCCGCGCTCTCCCACACGCGAATCCCATCCGCGCGGCAACCGCTCGGCAATCTCATCGACTCCGGCGAGCTGAGCAACCCGCAATACATCCTCATCACTAGCGTCTTGGCGCCCAACTCTAATGTTCTCCACGAGAGTCTGATCGTAGAGATAGACGTTCTGGTAAACCATCGATAGCTGTGCCATCAGTTGCGCGGTGGGCTGATCTCGAACATCAACGCCGCCGACTCGCACCGCACCGGAGTTGACGTCCCAGAATCGAGCAATCAACCGGAACAGGGTTGTTTTCCCCGACCCGGACGGGCCCACTAGCGCGGTCATAGTATTCGGTTTGACAGTGAAGCTGACGTTGCGAATGACCTCGGTATCGTCGTAGGCGAAGGAGACATTGTCGAACTCGATGGATCCGGGAGCCACCAGTTCAGCATCCCCCGAGTGCTCGGGCAAAGGCTCCGCAAAAATAATCGACTTCACTTCCTGGAGCGGTACTCGGGTATTTTCCATTGCCAGCAAATACGACATCAGGTGGTCAAGGATCCAGGTAAACCGTAGTGACAATCCGATAAATGCGACAGTGACGATAGGGCTGAGCGTTCCCGCCTCGCCCATGCGCGCAGCCATGAAAATTAGACCGACGACAATCCCTTGAATCGCCATGCCGTTGAGAACATTCGCGAAGACGCCGAGCCACAGTGCCTTTCTGCTAGCGGCACCGTCCGCTTCGATTGCCTCATCGAGCGGGTCGAAAGTTCCCGCTCGCCCCGATGCGCGCAAGGCTGGTTGGCAGGCGGCATATTCGACAATTCGGTTAGCCGCTTCTGCCGAGGTGACCGCCGTCAATTGATCTCCGCGGGCCTTGAGCCAGCGTGCCGCAGTCGACAGCAAAGCGGCAATGGGAATAGCAATGAGTAGAACGACACCGATCTGCCAGCGCCAGATGAGGGTACCGACAAGGAGAACGATCGTGACCGTCAAAAAGCGAATGACGGGAGAAATATAGTGCGCGAGCCCCTCAGCAGCATTCATCAGGCCGGTCGAGGATAAACGAGAAATCATCCCGGTTTTCTTCGGCCCAAACCACCCGAGCGGTAGCCTCGCCAGCTGATCCCCCATGCGCTTATGCACGTTCTTGATAACGTCCATGGCGGCCATATAGGCCAGTATTCCCTGCCGGTATACGAGGATGGCACCGGTGGCAGCAAATACTGCGAGGACGATGATCCAACCGACAAGGGGAAGGCCCCAGGCTTTGTCTCCCGATGCCAGTGCGCTCACCGTGGGGATGATCGCCAGCAGACTGAGTCCCTCAATAATCCCGACAACGATGCTGAGCAGATTGCTTTGGCGATAGTATTCCTGGCCTTCGACAGTGATAATCTCGCCGAATTCTTTTACTAGGAATGGGTCGTTAGATGATGAAAACTTCTTAGCCATTGTCCTGTCCTTCCTCGCTCGAATCGCGAAGTAGCCGTTGCCAGTAGGCGTTCTTACTGACTTCGGCGACGGTGCCGACCGCATCGACTCTCCCTGCGGAAAGCACGCAGATCTGGTCTGCGCCGATCACGGATTCGGCGTGGTGGGCGATGACGAGAACTGTGCGACCGACCACGAGACGATTGAGGGCAGCCTGTATTTCCGCCTCACAATCGGGGTCGGTAGAAGCGGTTGCTTCATCGAGTATGAGTAGCGGAGTATCTGCCAGGAGTGCTCGGGCGATCGCAATGCGTTGCTTTTGCCCACCGCTCAAATTAGTGTCGTCCCCCACCACCGTGTCAAAGCCTTTGGGAAGTGCCTCAATATCGGCCAAAATATTGGCACTGTCAGCGACTGCCCGAACTTCTTCATCACTGGCATCGGGGCGAGCAAGCGTAATATTGTCGCGAATACTCATCCGCATCAGTTGCGCGTCTTGGAGGACGAAAGCAACCGTGCGGTACAGTTCGGCCTCGCTCATCTGGCGAATATCCTTACCGTCAATGAGGACGCGACCTGCATCGGGGTCGCGGAATCGCGCCAGCATGGTGGCGAGCGTTGATTTACCCGAGCCGGAGGCTCCGATCAAGGCGGTAATTGATTCGGGTGGAAGTTCAAGAGAGACGTCCTTCAACGCCTCGATGCGCGTTCCGTCAGATACGTAGGCGTAGGAGACATTTTCGAATGATGCTCCCACTGGTTCGGCAAAGCGGCGGTGTGCCCAGACTGCGGCGTCGGCGCTTTTATCCGAGGGCGGTGTAGTCAGTTGTTCGGTAGTGAGGATTTCGACAATCCGCAGTGCGGAGTTTCCAGCCAGCTGATAGGACCAGGCAGTCATACCGAGGACTTCGATCACCATGGGGACAACGAGCGCGATGAGGCTACAGGTGAGCACCTGAGGGACGCTCACCCATCCGGCTGCGATCATGAGGGCACCGCCACCGAGGTTGACGAACAGTAGTATCGGCACGGAGATCACTGCCATTGAAAGTGACGACCCCTTGATAAGTGGCCCGCACCAGTCCCAATAGAACTCAGCGAAGCGTTCGGCGGCCTCCGCGTAGCGACCATGAGCTTTCCCGGTGCGCCCAAATCCTTTGACGACCTCAATCCCCTCGGCGAATTCGACACCGGTCGCAGATACGTCCCCCAGTTTGGTATCCATTTCGGCAGTCTTTTCCCCCATGTCGGCCATCATCGTGTACTGGAGGTAGGCGTAGATGGGGTAGGTCGCCAGCGATAGCAAGCCCAGACGCCAATCGATGGTGAAGGCGTATACAACGAGGACGAGCGGAGTGGCGATCGCTGCCGTGGTTTCCACCGGCGCGTGAGCGATGAGGGTGTGGAGAGTTTTGGTGTCATCTTGCACCGCTTTGCGGATCGACCCGGAGGTCGATTCAGAAAACCACGACAGTGGCGCAGACGATACTCGCTGGAGAATCTGTTTGCGCAAATGGGTGACGAGTCGCAGGTCGGCAAAGTGCGTGATACCAAGAGCTAGAAAATACACCGTTAGTTGGGTGACGAATGCAACGACGAGAAGTGTGACGTTGCTTCGAAGCGCCACGGAATCAACGGGAGCCCCTTCGCGGTAAGCGGCCAGGAGTACTTCCCCGATTCGAGTGAGGGCGAGGTAGGGTGCGATGGCAATAATCGACGATATGACAGCGAGGACTCTGCCGAGAGTGAGCATCCCCTTGACCGGTTTGAGGAGCTCATTAAGTGCGGCTTTACCCGCTTTTCGTTTGGCGGCCGGGTCCATATCAGTCGACTGGTCATCGGTTGTCACTTCGACAGTGGTCACCGCGGCGTGCGCTTGGATGTCAGTAGTCATCGAGCCAGACCCGCCCGCTGGAAGTGTTTGCGGAAAGCGCGGGTTCCGAGCCATCCACCAATCACACCGAGCACGAAGATGAAAACAGACCACATGAGGATTACCGGAGTGGTGAACAGTGCCCGCATTCCTTCGGCGTATTCGGCGCCCATTTGTTCGGTAATTCCGGCGTAGTATTC
The DNA here is from genome assembly GCA_030537615.1 of Actinomycetaceae bacterium. Classification (GTDB taxonomy): domain Bacteria; phylum Actinomycetota; class Actinomycetes; order Actinomycetales; family Actinomycetaceae; genus Gleimia. Next base: position 113,065 of record JAUNVP010000006.1, read on the forward strand.
ATCGGCCGACCAGAAGATAGGCAGAAGAGGGAACACGTACCATAGGGTTGCTACGGCGTAGGCCAGGATTCCGCGGTTGGGTTCCAGGCGATCAGCTTGACCTCCGCGAGTCGCGATGAGATCACCGAGGAAGCCCATCAATGCGCTGGTTAACGGAATAAACCACGGATGACCGGTGCCGAGCATGATGAGTCCGGTAAAGAGGGCGAGGAGCGTCAAAGCCCCCATTTTCGGTGTGCGCGCGAGGTACAGGATTATGACGAAACCATTGAGGATAATTGCCAGGGCCCACCCCACGAACATGAACTGCGGACCGACGATACCAATCATGCCGAGCGCAAAGAAAACAATGAAATAAATGACGGTAAACACTCCGACGTTGACGAGGTCACGAGTGTTGAGATTGAACTTCATGGGATTATCCTTTCGAAACTGATGATTCGTGGAGTTTGGGAAGCGTGATCTCGAAATCACCACATTCGGCGATGAATTCACGATCGTGGGTAATGACGATGACGATGGTTCCGGTGGCGGCGAGTTCTTTGATGAGCCGGGCGATACGGGTCAGTTGGCCGTAATCGACACCGGAGGTCGGCTCATCGAAGATGACCACACGACGCCGGCTTGCCAGCGCTGACGCAATAACGAGGCGCTGTTGTTGTCCGCCGGATATGGCGAGTGGATGAGCATCGGCGCACACGGTGAGGTCGAGGCGAGCAAGCAGTTCATCTGCAGTTGCTTCATCACAGAGCTTTTCTTGGCCGAGCCGGACTTCGTCGCGCACGCTTTCAGCAAAGAGTTGGCGGCGAACGTCCTGCATGACGATTGCGCAGGTTGAGTTGCGCCGACGCGCGCTAATTCTGCGCCCATCGAGCATGATCGTGCCGCCCGAATCGGGTTCGGCCAACCCGCATAGAATCCGAGCAAGAGTAGTCTTTCCCGCGCCGTTGGAACCGGAGAGAATCGTGACTGCACCGGCTGGGAATACGGCGTGTTCAATGTCGAGAACCTCAATGTTGCCGTAGGAAAACCGGATATTCGATATTTCCAGGCCCTCTCCCTCCGGTTGCGGAAGTTCCGTCTCGGGGATCTCCAGCGCTCTGAGGCCGCGAGCGCGTCGCTCGTTGTCACTGAGGGAAAAGAACTCAGCGGCGGTAAGGGTTTCGACTAGGCGACCGTCTTTCATGCGATGAACAGTGTCGGCGAGCTCAGTAAGGAAGTGGAGTCGATGTTCGGCAACAATGATGGCGGCTCCCGACTGTTTAAGTGTTCCAAGTAGCCTGGCAAAATCGTCGATGCTTTCTTCATCGAGATTTGAGGTTGGCTCATCAAACAGAAGGACAGGCACGTCCATGCAGTAGGCGCACGAACATGCCACTCGTTGCAACTGTCCACCCGACAGCGAGGCCAGTGATCGATCGAGAGCCCACTCGAGATCACTGGCGCGCGCCACATTGGCAACTCGCGTTCGAATGAGGTCGGGGTTGATTCCAAGATTTTCGAGCGGGAGCGCCATTTCGCTTCGCACATCAGTGGTAAAGAACTGAGTGCGCGGATTTTGAAAGACGGTCGCGGATAAGCGGCAGACGTCCTGTAGCTCGACCTCAGTCATATTAGTGCCGTTGACGATCACGTCACCGTCGAGATGACCATCGTGGAATCCGGTGGCGAGGCCATTGATGGTGCGGATGACGGTTGACTTGCCCGATCCGCTGGCACCGCACAAGAGTGTGATCTCCCCCGGCCTTGCTGTGAACGATACGTCGGTGATACTAGCCGGCACGTCGCCCGGGGCGAGCGATTCGCTATATCCGCTGTAGGTATAGCTCACCTGGGACAAACTGACCGCAATATCGGTCGGAGTGGGGGAATCAGATAGTTGGCGATTAGTAGCCAGTGAGGATTGTGTGGTGGTCATAGGATTTCTACGATTCTCCAGATCGCCAAGATCGCGACAATGGTAATGGCGATCGCATCGCCGGTCCGAAATGGTGTCTCGACGGTAGTTGTTCGCTCGCGCGTAGTGCCGACACCCTTGATCAGTGCGGCTGCCGCCAGTTCGTCGGCGATGCGAGCGCTAGAGGCCAGGAAGGGGATCATGAGTAGTTCGCCGGTGCGTAGCGGGTGGGTCATGAAACCGCCGACTCCGGGTTTCAGCCCGCGTAGCACCATCGCGTCAGAGATGGCTCTCAGCTCCGCGATAGCAACCGGGAAGAATCGAATCATGACGAGAACTGGCAGGTGAAGCCACACCGGCGCCCGCATACGGGTGAACACGGCTGCCACTTCAGGGATTCGCAAGGTGGATACCGCGTAGATTCCCCACCCGGCGACGACGGAGAAACGCACGAACCAGTAGCCCGCGTAGCTCAGGAGTGCCGAGGCGTTCGAATGCCACACACTCGGTAAGACAGTCCACAAGACTACGAAAATCACTGTTGCTATGAGCCAGCCGCTGGCTGTTTTGAGGCGTGCCGTGCTGAAGACGAAGACGGTGGTCACGATGATGGCAAACACCACGATGTGCGCGGAGCTACTGGTGAATGCACTGATATTGACGCCAATGAGCACAAGGAATACCGAGCGCGGGTCCAATCGTAATAGTGGCCACCGCATCGCCCTCGGCCGATATGCGTCGCAGACAGGGGGCGGCTGTTGCGATAAATCGGAGATAGTCACAGCCTTACCTTATCTAATTGCGAATAGCGTTCACAACTAGATGTTTCGACCCATTTGTCGATTTGGTGAAGATCTTGCTAAAACGACACTTCTGCCTGGTTTTCAAAGGCTTTTGAGGCGGCTCTCAGATGCCGCACCAACCTCCGTGAAGAGGAAGGCTCGCACTTTAGGAAAGGAGCACTTTCTCGACGCCCTCCAAAATCGCGCGAACGAGAAGCTCGAAATACTCTCGGCTGATAGCTTCTGACGTGCGCGGGTCAACGAGAGGCTCCATCAGGTCGCGAACGATGATTTGCAAGGCTTGCGATTCGCTGAGCGATTCGAAAGCCGCAAGCATTGTTCCAGTGTCCAAAGAACCTTTGAGGCCTCCCACGTGATGAGTGCGCGCCGCAATGGTAGAAACCGCGACGTTGAAGATCATTGAGTAGGCGAAGGCGGTGCGCTCACCAAATCCAGCCTCCTGGAGCTTGGCAACCGCAGCGTCAACTATTGGCACCAGCCCCCTTGTCATTTTCCCCGCAATCAGTCTGTCGGAGAGCCCCCTATAGGTAAGGAGCGTGGGACGGATACTGAGGAAAAACTGCGTAAACCACGCTTTCCAGTCGAGAGTCTCATCTGGTAGCTCAAATTCAACGCTGATTGAATCGACGACTGAATCGAGGATGGCGTCTTTAGTTGGGAAATAGTGATAGATAACCGACGGCGCGGCATCAAGCTCGCGAGCCAGGTCCCGTATTGACCAATCCTCGAGTCCGTGAGAGCGACTCAGTTCGCGAGCTTTCGCCGTAATGAGAGCCGCATCGAGACCGATTCGCCGCGGAGCTCGTCCGCTCGCCGCACACATTCGTCCTCCTCCATCAACTACTCAACGACTGCCGGACTGCGCCGCAGGAGCGGATGAATCATGGTAAACACCGCACCAAAACCGAGCAGAACCGCCCCCACAAGGAAAGGCAGCACAGGCATCCAACCATACAGGCTCGTGAAGAGGACGGGAGCAATTGCATACGCCCACCCACTATTTGAACTGATGACACCAGCGACGCCCCCTTGTTCGGATGGGCTCATATCCAGTGTCGGCCCGGTTGTGTATCCGGGAAGCGCGAGTCCAAAGCCAATTCCCATGACGATACTTGCGACGACGAATAGGACGTAGCCGTCGGCGAAAATGAATAGCACCATCGCCAGAGTCATTCCAGACATGCCAAACCTCAGGAGTTTGCGAGTGTCCCAGCTAATTCTTGGAACTACTCCCCCCTGGATGATGATCATGACGATCGACATGATGAACATAATCGCCGCGGTCACGCTGGCTGTCGTTGTAGCGTTAAGTTCGAACCGGTCTTGAATGACGAAGCCGATGAGGATCTGCACGGCCGAGAAGGATAGGAAAAGTAGCTGCCCCACAACGAGGAAGGGGAAAACCCGCGGGTCTAAGAAGGAGATCCTCGGGGGCTCTTCGACAACCTGTTCCGCCGCGTACGGTTCCATCTTCGAGATGAGAACCACCAGCCCAAGCAACATCATGATCGGCATAACAATCAGTGGCACGATGAGCCCACCGACGGCGAGGGCACCTCCCAGCACAGCACCGATAATCGCGGCAAGCCCCTGTACCGCTCCAGCAGTACCAAGATACTTGAGGCGTTCTTTTTCACCTGGAACCCGGCTGGTGATATACGCCTGAGCGGTGGGAGCAATGGCTGCGATAGAACCACCGTAGATGAGGCCGCGCGTGAGCATCACCGCGAGCACGAGCGGCACCCCCACCCACAGCCTTTGCATGCCCAGCCAGGCCACGACTGCGAATCCGCAGAGGGCAAAGAAGGCAAGCGTCATAGCCGTTAGGAGAACCTTTTTCGCTCCGACCCGCAGTGAGCGACGCCCCCAAAACTGACTGAGTAATGCCAACGCAACTGCGGCTATCGAAATGGTTGCCCCGATGTGCCATTCAGCTAACCCCATTGCCCTGGCGAGTGGCGCAATGATGGGGTTGAGGATCATCTGCCCGAGGTAAGCCAAGAACATAATGAGGAGTACGAGTTTAATCTGACCGTATGGCGCCTGACGGGAAGCGGTTTCGTCACGGGTTGGCGCATCTACGCCGGCGGGGTGCACGCCGGCCGGTTGAACACCTGCTGGTTGCGCGCTCGAGGGTTCTAGAGTTTCGTCTGACACGTTGACACTCCTCAAAGACATGTGAAGTTGAGATCGAAGTCAATATAGAACGCTGTTCTATGAACTGTCAATGCTGTTCACATTTAGAAGCGGCTCACCTTATAGAAGCGGGAGTAGGCCTGTCTACGCAAAACAGAGCCTAGGCACACCAGAGTGAGCCTACACAGGGTGTGGTGGGTCCTGTTTGTTGGACTGTGTTTATGAGTGTA
>JAUNVP010000020.1 GCA_030537615.1 Actinomycetaceae bacterium
AAGCCGTGCTTATCCCCAGGCGGACGAAGTACCGCAAGCCCCACCGCCCTACCCGTAAAGGTATGGCCAAGGGTGGCACCGAAATTGCGTTTGGTGACTTTGGCATCCAGGCTCTGGAACACGCCTACATCACTAACCGCCAGATCGAGGCCGCTCGTATTGCAATGACCCGTTACATCAAGCGTGGCGGTAAAGTCTGGATCAACATTTTCCCAGACCACGCCCTCACCAAGAAGCCGGCTGAAACCCGTATGGGTGCTGGTAAAGGTGCGCCAGAGTTCTGGATCGCTAACGTGAAGCCGGGTCGAGTCATGTTTGAGCTTGCTGGCGTTCCCGAGAACGTCGCGCGCGAGGCCATGCGTCGCGCCCAGCACAAACTTCCTATCAAGACCCGCTTTGTAGTTCGAGAGGGTGGTGAGAACTAATGGCAGACAACAAAGGTCTGACTACCGCCGCGCTGGATGAAATGGATAATGCGCAACTGACGCAGGAACTGGAAAAGGCGAAGGCTGAACTGTTCAACCTCCGTTTCTCCAAGGCTCTCGGCCAGCTGGAAGATCACGGTCGGATGAAGACCGTCCGTGGCAACATTGCCCGTATTTACACGGTGGCGCGCGAGCGTGAGCTCGGTATCCGCACCGCCCCGAATGAGGAGTGAACCTAAGTGAGCGAAACTACCGATAAGGCAGTTCGCGGTGAACGCAAGGTTCGCCGTGGATACGTCGTCAGTGACAAGATGGATAAGACCGTCGTCGTCATGCTTGAAGACCGCGTAAAGCACCCGCTGTACGGCAAGGTCATGACGAAGCGGAAGAAGGTCAAGGCTCACGATGAGAACAATGAGATCCGCGAAGGCGATCTCGTTCGCATCATGGAGACACGACCGCTGTCCGCGACCAAGCGCTGGCGCGTCGTCGAAGTCATCGAAAAGGCGAAGTAGCCATAACTTTCCTGTTGAGGGCCGGTACCGAGGTGCCGGCCCTCAACTGTGTTGTTAGCACCTGCGCAGTGTCACTGTGAGTTTTGGGTGAGGAAGCCGTATTTCGGCAGAGCCGACAGTCGCTCGCGAGAGTCTACGGCGCCGAACCGGGAGCAGTCGCGGCAGTGCGCCCGCATGAAACGCACCTATGAAGCACGTCGATGGTGCGTTATTCTTAGGTTGCCCTAATATCCGTGTGACCGTTGAGGATTATGATGCCAGCTCCTTCGCCCACAGGTGTCTCCCGCTCGCGTCCGCGGCGCTTGTTTTTCCCGGCAATTGGCGGAGCTCTATCAGCGGGAAGCGCCGGGGTCCTTATGCTACTGATTGGGGCATTGATCGATCGTGCCTTAGAAGGCCAACCCCTCACGTGGCCCATGATCACCGCGGTTATCGCCTGCATACTCATGGGCGCGGTCGCAGAAGGATTACATCGGAAACGTCAGATTGAAGCCACGAGTGAGGACGAAGCACCGTTGCGGATGCGACTCGTCTCAGCACTACTACAGATCGGGCCAGCACGCATTCAGCGTTCGCGTTCCGGCGACTACGTATCTCTCGCTACCGACGGTGTTGAACGAGTGGCGCGGTACACCGGCGGTTTCACCAACGATCTCGTGGCGGCGGCAGCAAACCCCGTCGTCGTGCTTGTGCTCATCGGCATCTTCATCGATCCGCTTGCCGCACTCCTACTCGCCGGTGGTGTAATCCTCGGTATGGGTGTCATCAAGTGGTTCTCCGATACTCACCGCGATGTCGGCGCACAGTCGAGGCGGGCGCGAGGCCGGGTGGCCACAGCCTATCTCGATGCTATCCAGGGATTGGAAACTCTCGCATTACTGCGGGCAACTGACCGTATCGGGGCGCAACTCGCTGAGATGGGGGAACAGCAGCGTCAGGCAACGATGCGCCTCCTCGCCCGCAACCAGCAGCTCCTTCTCGTCATCGATATCGTGGTATCCACCGTGCTGACTGCTGGCGCTTGCCTGCTGGCTGCGTGGGGTCTGCTATTAGGCCATATGTCGCTCGGACAGGCGGGTGCGCTGATCGCACTGACCATTATTATGATCGAACCGCTCGAAATGGTTGGGAGTTTCTTCTACATCGCGATGGCAGGGCGAGCAATCGGCCGACGAATCAGTGGTGTCATTGCCCGGGCGGGACGGGCTCCCGATCGCGTACCTCGCATGTCACAAACAGTCACCACGCAGGCTCCGCGCGTCAGCCTCACCAACGTGCAGTACACCTACCCCGACGCGCAAACCCCGAGTCTATACCCCTTCAGCCTCACAGTTGAGGCCGGGGAACACGTCGCAATTAAGGGGCGCTCGGGCACCGGAAAATCAACGCTTCTCGCACTGATTGATGGCGATCTACCGCTTCATGTTGGCACGCTCGAAATCGGACATCAGCAGTTCTCAGTTGCAGACGACGACCCTGCGGCGCGCCGCTCCATCTGCGCGGTGGTCGCGCAAGATTCGTGGCTGTTTACTGGAACCGTCAAAGAAAATTTGAGGATCGGAGCACCAGCCGCGAGTGAAGATGAGATGTGGAAGGCCCTGGAGGACGCATTTGTTGCCACCGATATCCGGGCGCTTCCCCACGGCCTCGACACGCAAGTCGGAGAACGCGGCGGAATGCTGTCTGGTGGACAGATTCAGCGCCTCGCCCTCGCCCGCGCATTTTTGTCGGGACGAAAACTCCTCATTTTGGATGAACCCACCTCTCAGATCGATAAGAATTCTGAAGCAAAAATTATGGAAGCATTGGCGCGAGCCGGTCGCGACATCACCGTGATCATGGCGACGCACCGCGCATCGTCCACCGGTGGATTTGATCGAATCGTAACGATGGGGGAGTCCGATGAAACGTCGTGAGCTCAGCCGTTGGCTCCTAACAATTACTCGTCCGACGCTAGCGCCGCTTCTTGGCTCGGCGCTATGTCGAATTGTCGATCAGGGAATGGGACTTGTGCTCCTGGCGTGGGCGACGTACCGCACGGTCGGGATTGCTCACTTGATTCGAGCGGATCAATCGATTGGCGGATATCTCCTTATCACCATCGTTGTACTCCTTGCAGGAGCACTCATTAAAGCGTTCGCGCACTATCTCGAACACTTCCTCGGACACTGGGTGGCTTTTCACGCTCTCGAACTCTTACGTTCGCAGGCCTACCACGATCTTGCCCCGCAAGCACCGGGGGTCATGGCAAGAAATGAGTCGGGGGATTTCCTCACCCGGCTCACACGTGACATTGACCGTATCGAGGTATTTTTTGCGCATACGTTTGCTCCCCTCGTCTCAGTTATCGTCGTGCCGCTCGCTCTATTTAGCTGGTTGTGGTTGATGCTTGGAGCTCCGACAGCGAGCTTGTTTTTCCTGTGGTGTTTGGTTGGAGCGGCTATTGCCCCGATATGGGGTAAATCGCGCGAGCGTCGTGCGACGACTGAAACAATGACGACTCGATCGTTGATCGCTCAGTCGGTCACCGATACCGTCCAGGGGATGCGTGAGGTCATCGGATACGGGCGCGAATATGAGCGACTCAATCAACTCGACGAGTATGCTGCCGACGCTGACCATTCCCAAAAGCGGATTGCTCGGATCAGCGGAACTCGCCGCGGCCTCGTTCGCGCGACTCAACTACTCGCTATTGCAACCCCAGCTCTTGTGGCCTATCACCCCATGCAAACTGGCCTGGTGCCTGTCGGTACTGTCCTGGCAGCCACCGTAATGAGTGCCAGGTGCTGGGAAATGATCCGTGGTGTCGAAGGTTTCGCCGAAGGACTCAAAGAATCGTTCGCTGCCGCCGAGCGAGTTTACAGCCTCACGCACGGCCCCGCCTTAGTCGGTGGAGACGCCTCGTGGCCGAAGTCGCCGGTGATCGAGTTCGATGCGGTCACCTACCGCTATCGCGATGGTGAAGACCATCGTTTCCACCGCGCCGCACTCACCGACGTATCCATGCAAGTCGAACCCGGTCAGTGGGTGTGCCTGACGGGGCATACTGGCTGCGGTAAATCGACACTGGTGCGACTTCTCCTGCGATACGATGATCCAACCTCGGGGGCGATTCGTATCGGAGGCATCGACATTCGGGATCTGCCTATTGATGAGTTGCGCACACGCATACACTGTGTCACGCAGAATTCGGCGCTCTTTCACGGCACCATTCGCTCAAACCTACTCTTAGCCCAACCCGATGCCGACGAAGAAGACATGTGGCGCGCTCTCGAACTCGCGAACATCGCGGAAGAAGTTCGGGAGTTTGATTCCGGCCTCGACCAGCCCATCGGGGAGGGCGGTGCCGGCGTGTCTGGGGGGCAAAGACAGCGACTGTGTCTGGCTCGCGCACTCCTCAACATTCCCGACATACTCGTTCTCGACGAATTCTGCTCCCAACTCGATCCCGCGTTAGATGAACGCATTCATGCTCAACTACGTCAAGAACTAACCGAAACAACAGTCATTGAGATTACTCACCGCGACACCGGTATAGCGTCGGCAGATGCGGTTATTTCGATGTCACGTGGTCAAATCATCGATAGGTAACTACGCTAAGGAGGAGCCGTGTCCTACCACTGGATCTTCGCTCCACTGGCTCTCCCGTTCATTACGCTTAGCCTGCCCGCATTCGGCTTCATCGTCGCCGCGGGTGTTATCTCGACTGCCCTCTTTATCCAATTCGCATTGCTACTACCGTGGTTGATCCCTATTCTCATCGGGATTAGCGCTCGCGCAATGTGGATAAACCGGGCGCCGATCATCTTGACGGTGGCTCAAACCATCGTGACTATGTTGGCGGTATTCACCATCATCTCATTCTTTTTGAGCGCAGATCATCAGGGCCAATACGCTGAATCGAGCATGTTACAGGCCACCTTAACGCTCGTCATCGGCATGGTGGTTGCGGCTGCCGCAGGGTATATCGTTACTCGGCGCCGCGGCTTAACGTGGACAGAAACCTGGGAATACTAGCCGCACGTTGAAGTAGACAACTCGGAGGTCAGATTATGTCACCGCATTGGATTAATGTCACCGTCATCCTTCCATTGATGTATCTCTTAGCACCGGTGCTATTTCTCTTCGCCATCATGGATAACAGTCCCGACTACATCGGTTACTCAGCAATTGCAGTACTTGCTACGATCCCGGTTTTAACGGTGGTTTCTTGGATAGCTTTGACAGTTAATCGCGCACCGATACTCATTCAAATAGCCCAGGGTGTATTAGCGATACTTGGGATCTTCGGAGTTCCGGGATTCGCTGGCATCTCACTGCCCTTTGACATTTCACTATTTGATTACGCTTCGAAGATGCTCTTCCTCGTTGCTTTCGGTAGTCCGGTGGTCAGTTTTATCGGGTATCGAGCCGTGACTCACGCTCGTCGATCGAAGCCGCCGGCCCCCGGCAAACCCATCGAATATCCCGAGCGTTAACGCGCTCGCACTCGACACAAGCAGGTGGCGTGAGGAAAGGCACAGGTGCGGGCGCACTCTCTTCTTTTGAAAGCCGAGGATAATGACGTAAGCTAGACAAGTTGCAGTTTCATGTAATTGCTAGCGACCATGCGTTTACGCGCCCACACTAGTGGAAGTTGAGTGGAACAACCCGCCACGTCTAGCTCATGGAACTCGGCCTCTCAGGTTTTAGAGACCTGGTACCGACGGCTACGGCCCGGTGTGCCCGAGTCTGAAACCCAAGTGCATGCGCAACTACCGTTGCGTCAATGTCCATATACGTTCGGCTAGGCTCTGCTTGCGCAGAGAACCAGCTCGACGACAGGAGTAACGAATGATCCAGCAGGAGTCGCGACTAAAGGTTGCCGACAACACGGGAGCAAAGGAAATTCTTTGCATTCGCGTGCTCGGTGGCTCGGGTCGGCGCTACGCGGGGGTCGGCGATACCATCGTCGCAACCGTGAAAGACGCTATCCCCGGCGGCAACGTCAAGAAGGGTGAAATCGTTAAGGCAGTTATCGTGCGTACCCGCAAGGAACGTCGCCGCCAAGACGGTTCATACATCCGATTCGACGAAAACGCGGCCGTCATCCTCAAAAACGATGGTGAGCCCCGCGGTACCCGCATCTTTGGCCCCGTCGGCCGAGAGCTTCGTGAAAAGAAATTCATGAAGATCGTGTCACTCGCACCGGAGGTGCTCTGATGGCAGCGAAAATTAAAAAAGGTGACCTCGTCGAGGTCATTTCTGGTCGCACATCCGACCAGAAGAAGATTGACAAACGAAACAAGCGTCGCGAGGCCGAAGGCCTCGAACCGCTGAAGCCAGGCGACAAGGGCAAACAGGGACGTGTTATTCGCGTATTCCCCGACGAGCAGAAAGTACTCGTTGAGGGCGTGAACTTCAAGACCCGCCACGTTCGCCAGGGGCAGTCAGCCCAGGGTGCCACCACCGGTGGCATCGAAATGATCGAAGCTCCGATCCACATTTCCAAGGTTGCGCTCGTCGACCCTGACACGAAAAAGCGTGTCCGGGTTGGTTTCCGCATTGACGTTGATGAAAACGGCAAGCGTATTAATCGCAACCCCATCCGCGTCATTCGCGGCGGCAGCAAACGCGGCCTCGAAGCCGGAAAGGAGATCGGATCATGACCCCTCGTCTGAAGAAGCAGTACCTGGATGAGATCCGGCCGAAGCTTGAAAAAGACTTCAACCACGCTAACCCCATGGAAGTTGCAACCCTCACGAAGGTCGTTGTCAACATGGGTGTTGGTGAAGCCGCTCGTGACTCGAAGGCGATGGACGGTGCGATTCGCGACCTGACCGCAATCACCGGTCAAAAGCCCGCCGTGTCCAAAGCCCGTAAGTCCATCGCGCAGTTTAAACTCCGCGAAGGCCAGCCAATCGGCGCGCACGTCACCATGCGTGGAGACCGCATGTGGGAATTCATGGATCGCCTGATTTCCCTCGCACTTCCGCGTATTCGTGACTTCCGCGGCCTGTCCCCGAAGCAATTCGATGGGCGAGGCAACTACACCTTCGGTCTCACCGAACAGGCAATGTTCCACGAGATCGACCAGGACACGATTGACCGCGTTCGTGGCATGGACATCACCATCGTCACGTCAGCTAAAACCGATGAAGAAGGTCGCGCTCTGTTGCGGGGCCTCGGCTTCCCGTTTAAGGAGAACTGACACATGGCGAAGACGTCCCTCAAAGTCAAGGCCTCCCGCAAACCGAAGTTTGCGGTCCGCGCCTACACGCGTTGTAACCGTTGCGGTCGTCCGCGTTCGGTTTACCGCAAGTTCGGATTGTGCCGAGTCTGCCTGCGCGAACTCGCCCTTGCTGGCGAGCTCCCGGGCGTGACAAAGAGCAGCTGGTAACGACTACATCGAAGGTCCCGACGCAACACACGCGGACGGGAAACCCCGATGAGGAAGGGGAGAAACCCCGATGACAATGACTGACCCGATCGCAGACATGCTGACGCGTCTGCGTAATGCGAGCTCGGCACACCACGAGTCTGTGTCGATGCCGCATTCGAAACTCAAGGCCGCAATCGCTGAGATTCTCGTAGCTGAAGGCTACATCGCCGGTTCCAAAGTAGAGGATGCCCGCGTGGGTAAGACACTCACGCTCGACCTCAAATACGGCAAGAACCGCGAACGTGCGATTACCGGTATCAAGCGCGTGTCCAAACCTGGTCTACGCGTCTATGCAAAGTCCACCAACCTGCCGAGCGTGCGTGGAGGCCTGGGAGTTGCCATCTTGTCGACTTCCTCTGGTCTTCTCACCGACCGCGAAGCAGCTAACAGGGGAGTAGGTGGGGAAGTCCTCGCCTACGTCTGGTAAGGAGTATCGCTATGTCACGTATCGGTAAGACTCCTATCACCATCCCGGCTGGCGTTGACGTCACAATTGACGGCTCCCACGTCACTGTAAAGGGCCCCAAGGGTACTCTCGAACACTCCATCGTTTCTCCAATCACCGCGGTGATTGAGGATGGCGAGATTCGCGTATCCCGTCCCAATGACCACCGTGATTCCCGTGCTCGCCACGGCCTCACCCGCTCACTCATTGAAAATATGGTGATCGGTGTGACGCAAGGCTACTCGAAAGCACTGGAAATCGTCGGCACCGGTTACCGCGTCACCGCCAAGGGGAAGAACCTCGAGTTCGCACTCGGCTTCTCACACCCCGTCGTTGTGACCGCACCAGAAGGCATCGATTTCGTCGTGGAGAGCCAAACGAAGTTCTCCGTCAACGGTATCGACAAGCAACTCGTCGGTGAGACGGCCGCGAAGATCCGCAAGATCCGTAAGCCCGAACCCTACAAGGGCAAGGGCATTCGCTACGCGGGTGAACAGGTACGCCGCAAGGTTGGAAAGGCCGGTAAGTAATGGGCTACTCAGTTAAAGGCAAGGGCAAAGTAGTTGCCCGCAAGCGTCGCCATCAGCGCGTTCGCAAGACCGTGAATGGCACAGAGCAGCGCCCCCGCCTCGTTGTCACCCGCTCCAACCGTCACATGGTTGCGCAGGTTGTCAACGACCAGATTGGACACACGCTGGTCTCAGCGTCGTCCATGGAAAAGGGATTCGACAGCTCCGGCACGAAGGTTGAAGCAGCTCGCCGTGTAGGCGAACTCATCGCCGAACGCGCCAAGGAAGCTGGCATCACCACCGTCGTCTTCGACCGCGGTGGCAACAAGTACCACGGCCGAGTAGCCGCAGTAGCGGAAGGCGCCCGCGAGGGCGGCCTCGAGCTGTAGAAGCGACGAGAAGGAAGAGAGCACACTGATGGCTGCACCGCAGCGAAGCAGAAACGGGCAGGGCACCTCTGAAGGCCGCGACGACGACCGTCGCGAACGCCGTTCAGGGCGCCAGTCCGAGCGCCGAGACAATCGTCGCAACGAAGATAAGAACCAGTACATCGAACGCGTTGTCACCATTAACCGCGTCTCCAAGGTGGTCAAGGGTGGTCGACGCTTCAGCTTCACCGCACTCGTCGTCGTTGGTGATGGTGAAGGAACCGTCGGTGTCGGCTACGGCAAGGCTAAGGAAGTTCCGCAGGCTATCGCCAAGGGCGTTGAAGAAGCGAAGAAGGCATTCTTCCGCGTTCCGATGATCGGCCGCACGATCACGCACCTCGTGCAGGGAGAAGACTCCGCTGGAATCGTCCTCCTGCGTCCGGCTGCTCCCGGTACCGGTGTTATCGCCGGTGGTCCCGTGCGCGCCGTCCTCGAATGCGCTGGCGTTCACGACGTCCTCACCAAGTCACTCGGTTCATCCAACGCAATCAACATTGTTCGCGCAACGGTTGCGGCACTCAAGGAACTTGAACAGCCTGAGGCCGTCGCCGCTCGTCGCGGACTCCCACTCGAGCGCGTCGCTCCCGCCTCCATGCTCCGCCAGCGTGCGGAGGGAGAAGCGGAGAAGCGCGCCGAAGCTGAGCAGGCAGAAAACGAAGCTGCCGCAGCAGGGGTGAGTAAGTGATGGCACAACTGAAAATCACACGCAAGCGTTCCGATATCGGACGCCCGCAGAAGCAGCGTGACACCATGCGTAGCCTCGGCTTGCGCAAGATCGGCCAGAGCGTTGTCCGTCCGGACAACCCGGCTGTGCGCGGCATGATTCGCGCTGTCCGTCACATGGTTGAGGTAGAGGAGGTCGACTGACCATGGCTGAAGAACACGAGATTCTCCGACTCCACGACCTCAAGCCTGCGCGCGGAGCGAAAACCCGCAAGCAGCGGGTGGGACGTGGTGAAGGCTCCAAGGGTAAGACCGCCGGTCGTGGAACCAAGGGCACGAAGGCCCGTTACCAGGTTCCCGTCGGCTTCGAGGGTGGACAGATGCCTTTGCATATGCGCCTCCCGAAGCTCCGGGGATTCAAGAACCCGTTCCGCGTTGAATACCAGGTGGTGAACCTCGACAAGCTCGAGCAGCTTTTCCCCGAGGGTGGAGACGTTACCGTCGACGACCTCGTCGAGAAGGGGGCTGTGCGTCCCCGTCACCTCGTTAAGGTCCTTGGCCAAGGCGACGTGACGCAGAAATTCAATATCACGGTTGATAAGTGGTCGGCCTCTGCGGAGGAAAAGATCACTGCGGCCGGTGGCACAATCACCGCTCGCTAATCTGAATAATCACGCGGTGAAGGTGGCTCGATCGTTAAAAGGGTCGAGCCACCTTCGTCCATTATCGGCTACGTATTTCGCAAGCCTCGATGTTTTAGGTAGCCTTAGTTGAGTTAAAACGGCTCATGAATCATCCCTAGGAGGACGCTTGCTCGGCGCATTCGCACAGGCATTCCGAACCCCTGATCTCCGCAATAAGCTCTTGTTTAGCTTGCTGATCATGGGCCTATTCCGGCTCGGTTCCTTCATCCCCACTCCAGGCGTATCGACTCCGAACGTGCAACAGTGCATCGCCCAGCAGGGGCAAACCTCGTTGCTTGATCTCGTCAACATGTTTTCCGGTGGAGCGCTCCTACAACTGTCGGTATTCGCGCTCGGAATCATGCCCTACATTACGGCTTCGATTATCGTGCAGTTGTTGCGCGTCGTCATTCCCCGCTTTGACGACCTTCATAAAGAGGGTCAAGCGGGGCAGGCGAAACTTACTCAGTACACGCGTTATCTGACTATTTTCCTCGGAGTCTTGCAGTCGTCCACGATCATTTCGTTGGCGGTATCTAACAGGCTATTCCCCGGTTGTTCGACGCCGATTGTCCCGAATAATAACCCGATGACTTTCGGCATCATGGTGCTCGTCATGACGGCCGGCACCGGTGTCATCATGTGGCTCGGTGAGCTAATTACTGAACGCGGCATTGGCAACGGCATGTCGCTACTCATCTTCACATCGATCACCGCAACTCTTCCCGCGCAGCTGTACCAGGTTGGGCGCGGAAGCGGATGGGACAAGGTCTTTTGGATCGTTCTGCTCATTCTCGCTATCACGATGGCTGTGGTCTATATTGAGCAAGCTCAGCGCCGCATTCCGGTGCAGTACGCCAAGAAGATGGTGGGTCGCCGCCTGATGGGTGGATCGGCGACGTACATCCCCCTCAAGCTGAACATGTCCGGCGTGATTCCGGTGATCTTCTCGACATCGATTCTTGCAATTGGACCAATGATCGCAAACTTCGGTCAGCCAACTGATTCTTGGGTAGTGTGGATCCAACGGAACTTCCACGCAACGTCGTGGCTCTACATGCTCATCAACGGACTGCTGATCCTATTCTTTGCGTTCTTCTACACGTCGATTACGTTCAATCCGGACGAGGTCGCTAACAACATGAAGCGGTACGGCGGTTTCATTCCGGGTAAGAGGGCAGGACGGCCGACCGCGGAATACCTCCGTTTCGTAATCACGAGAATTACAACTGCGGGAGCGATTTACCTGGTGGTAGTTGCGCTTCTGCCATCGATGGCGATGATTCCTCTCAAGCTCGAGTCGGGACAGATGCCCTTCGGGGGGACCACTCTGCTCATTGTTGTCGGGGTAGGTTTGCAGACCGTCAAGGAGATTAACTCGCAGCTCCAGAGGCACCACTACGAAGGATTCCTACAGTGAATGCTGACGAAGTCGGCCAGCGTGCGCCGATCCTGATTCTGCTTGGAGCTCCGGGAGCAGGAAAAGGAACACAGGCCAAGCGCATTGCACAAGCGCTGAACATTCCCGCCATTTCGACCGGTGCAATTTTCCGTCAGAACATGGCGGACAATACCGAACTTGGACGACGTGCCCGTGAATACATGGACGCCGGAGAGTTCGTTCCCGATACGGTAACAAACCCGATGGTGAGCGCTCGACTCAATGCTCCAGATACCGCAGGGGGCTATTTGCTCGACGGTTACCCTCGCACACTGGATCAAGCGCACTACTTGCGCGACGCACTCGCGCAGAGGGGACGTGAAGTCAGTCTCGTAATTGAGATCGTGACCGATGAGGAAGAAGTCGTTCAACGACTTCTTAAACGTGCGCAACAAGAGAACCGGTCTGATGATTCCGAGCCGGTGATTCGGCACCGGATGGAAGTCTACCGTGAGCAGACCGAGCCCATGGCTACCTACTATGCCGATCAGGACAAGCTCGTTCAGATAGACGGCATAGGAAGCGTGGATGAGGTCTGGGAGCGCATACGTGCGGTTCTCGACGAATCAGGTATTAAGCGATACGACAACTAACAGTTGACCCGCCAGCTGGCGGGTCAACTTCTCTGGGTGGAATTTTGATGGCTCGAATTGAACTGAAATCAAATGAACAAATCGATTGGATGCGTGAAGCGGGCCTCGTCGTCGCCGACATCCACCGCGAGTTGAGGGCGGCGACTCAGCCGGGGGTCACTCTGCTCGAACTCGATGCCATTAGTTCTGACACCATCCGGCGCAACCACGCCAAATCGAATTTTCTTGGCTACGGAGGCTTTCCAGCGACGCTCTGCGCATCGGTCAATGACGTCGTGGTGCACGGGATACCCGACGATACACCACTGGAAGAGGGCGACCTGGTGAGCTTTGACTGCGGTGCTTACGTTCAGCATCAGGGGCGCCAGTGGCACGCAGACGCAGCCTTTTCGATGATCGTTGGAGGTGACGACAAGGGAAGCGATCGGGCTCGTCGCCTCAACGCCATCACCGAAGAATCCCTGTGGGCCGCGATCGCATCACTGGCCAACTCCAAACGGATTAGTTGTGTAGGGGAAGCCGTTGAGGCGGTAACCGAGAAGTACCGGGAGGGCGATTGGGTCGCGGGAATCGTTGAAGAATACACTGGCCACGGCATCGGCACAGCCATGCATCAGCCGCCGGAAATTCTTAACTATCCCACTCGCGGCCTCCAACCTAAACTGCGAACCGGTATGGTTATCGCGATTGAACCAATGCTCACCGATGGTGGCATTGAGACTGATGTCCTCGACGATGACTGGACTGTTGTCACCCGTGACGGATCTCTCGCCGCTCACTGGGAGCACACGGTGGCAATCACGGACAATGGGATCTGGGTGTTGACAGCGCCAGACGGTGGGAAAGCTGGCTTGGCTCCGTACGGTATTACACCCGCTCCGTGAGTGAGCTAACACAGCTCTGAACTTTCATCGCACCCGCGTCATGGTTTAGAGTTGATAGTCGGGTCATTATCTTCATGCACTGAGGTGCATGTTGCGACCTCGCCCTCGCAAGTTGCGTGGGCACTAACCAACTGTAGGGGATAGACGGAGGATATGGCGAAAAAAGACGGCGTCATTGAAATGGAAGGCACCATTGTTGAGGCTCTGCCCAACGCAATGTTCCGCGTGGAGCTCGGAAACGGGCACCTCGTACTTGCGCATATTTCAGGAAAAATGCGTCAGCACTATATTCGTATCCTTCCCGAGGACCGCGTAGTCGTCGAGCTCAGCCCGTACGACCTTTCACGAGGCCGCATCGTCTACCGCTACAAGTGATCGACACTAACACTGCCGAATCAACGGCGGAGGTAACACCATGAAGGTACAGCCGAGTGTCAAGAAGATCTGTGACAACTGCAAGGTGATTCGTCGCCACGGCAAAGTCATGGTCATCTGTGACAACCCGCGACACAAGCAGCGTCAGGGCCGCTAGACCCACGGCGTCGCACATAACTCAATAAGCACCTCATCGACCGTATTTGCGGGACCCTCGGATAGGAGGCCGAGGCTGGGAATACCCAGGAGATGAAGTGACCACCTCCCACACTTTATGGAGTGAAACATGGCACGTATTGCCGGCGTAGACCTCCCCCGCGAAAAGCGGATGGAGATTGCGCTTACCTACATTTACGGCGTGGGCCGCACACGCGCAGCGCAAACACTGGCTGCCACCGGTGTGTCCCCGGACCTGAGGGTTAAAGACGCCACCGAAGATGACCTCGTCAAACTGCGTAACTACATTGAATCCAACTTCAAGGTGGAGGGTGACCTACGCCGCGAAGTCCAGGCGGACATTCGACGCAAGATTGAGATCGGCTGCTACCAGGGCTTGCGCCACCGTCGTGGTCTGCCCGTTCGTGGTCAGCGTACGAAGACCAATGCTCGTACCCGCAAGGGCCCGAAGCGTACGGTCGCAGGTAAGAAGAAGTAACCCACGGGTTCACCAGATCGCAGGAGATTAATTCATGGCTGCAACTAAGTCACGTTCATCGGTGGCCCGCAAGGGGCGGCGCAAAGACCGCCGTACAGTTACCCACGGCCACGCTTACATTAAATCCACGTTCAATAACACGATCGTGTCAATCACTGATCCGACCGGCGCCGTTCTTTCCTGGGCGTCCTCCGGTCAGGTTGGTTTCAAAGGCTCACGTAAGTCCACACCGTTCGCAGCACAGCTTGCCGCCGAGTCGGCTGCTCGCCGTGCCCAGGAGTTCGGTGTAAAAAAGGTCGACGTATTCGTCAAGGGACCCGGCTCCGGCCGCGAAACCGCGATTCGTTCGCTCCAAGCTACCGGCATTGAGGTTGGCTCCATTCAGGATGTCACCCCTCAGCCCCACAACGGTTGCCGGCCGCCCAAGCGCCGCCGCGTCTGAGCGTCATTACGAGACCTCGTAGTCTCCACGTCGAGTTGCCGATCTCCCGGTTGGCAACGAGAACACCTGCTCCAGCACGAGCTGGATAAGCAACCCGACATCATATATCGGATGTTGGGAAGAAAGGAACAAAGACGTGCTCATTGCACAGCGACCCACTCTGACAGAAGAGAAGGTTAGCGATTATCGCTCACGCTTCACCCTTGAGCCCCTTGAGCCTGGTTTCGGCTACACGCTGGGTAACTCCCTGCGTCGTACCCTCCTGTCCTCTATTCCGGGGGCAGCCGTCACGTCCATTCGCATCGATGGTGTCCAGCATGAATTCTCAACCGTGCCGGGTGTCAAGGAGGACGTAGCGGAAATCATCCTCAACATTAAGAACATTGTTCTTTCCTCCGAACATGACGAACCCGTCGTCATGTACCTGCGTAAAGCTGGTGCTGGAGAAGTCACTGCCGGTGACATCACCCCGCCTGCTGGCGTAGAGATCCACAACCCTGACCTCCGCCTCGCCACTCTTTCTGAGAAGGGCAAGATGGAGATTGAACTTACGGTGGAACGCGGCCGCGGCTACGTCTCTGCTGTTCAGAACAAGGATCCGAACGCTGAAATCTCACGCATTCCAATCGACTCGATCTACAGCCCCGTGCTGAAGGTCACCTACAAGGTTGAAGCCACCCGTGTTGAACAGCGCACGGACTTCGACCGCCTCATTATTGATGTCGAAACGAAACCGGCTATCTCACCGCGTGACGCCTTTGCGTCCGCTGGTAAGACATTGGTTGAGCTATTCGGTCTCGCTCGCGAGCTCAATACCGAAGCGGAAGGCATTGAAATCGGTCCTTCGCAGACGGATGAGACGCTGGCCGCCGACCTCGCCCTCCCGATTGATGATCTCGGATTGCAGTCGCGTTCCTTCAACGCGTTGCGCCGCCGTGGCATCCTCACAGTGGGCGAGCTCGTTGCTCATTCAGAAGCTGATCTTCTCGATATCCGTAACTTCGGCTCGAAGTCGATTGAAGAGATCAAGGAACGGCTTGCTACTCTCGGCATGACCCTCAAGGATGCTGTCATGCCTGGCAATGCTGCTGATCAGCCCGGTTCCATTCAGTTCAGCGACGAATAAGTCGCATCGCGTTAATTCTTAGGAGTAATCATGCCCAAACCTACGAAGGGCGCGCGTCTGGGTGGTAGCCCGGCGCATGAAAAGCTGATGCTTGCCAACCTTGCGCGGGATCTTTTCGAGCACGGTCAAATCAAGACCACGGTGGCTAAGGCTCGCCGCCTTCAGCCCCTTGCTGAAAAGCTCATCACCAAGGCGCGTCGCGGGGATCTGCACGCTCGTCGCACAGTGGCGAAGACCATCACTGATAAAGATGTGCTTTACCAACTGTTCGATGTCATCGCACCGTCGATCGACCCCGAGCGTCAGGGTGGCTACACCCGCATCGTCAATGTTGCACCTCGTCGCGGCGACAATGCGCCGATGTGCATTATTTCGCTGGTGACTGAGAAGCTCGAGAAGAAGGCAGTAGTTGCCGATGCGGAAAAGACCGCGGCGAAAGCAGCGGCCGAGGACGACAAGGCTGAATCGGCAGAATCGGTTGAGTCTGCTGAGTCCACCGAGTCCGCAGAATCTGCTCAGTCCGCAGAAGACGTAGCTGAGGAAACATCCGCTAAGGACAAGTAACCTCAATTTGTTGAAAGATTCCGCATCGCTGGGAAACCGGCGGTGCGGAATCTTTTTGTGTGCCGTTTCGTTGGTGTGGAGCGCTAGGGGAGAAAGTCAAGGATGAGGACATACCGCGGCAACGTCGGCTTCCCTTGTGTGCGTAGGCTCTGGAGCAGTACTCGTTCTCGTTAGAGACAGAGCCTTTGATCGCTGGGGAGAGCCTACGTAGGGGGGGTGAGGCTCACTGTAGGGGTGATTTTAGGGAGTGTAGGCTCTCCCTCGTGAATTCGGGGGCGGTTAGGCAGAGCCTACGGTGGAACCACAGTGAGAGAACCTACGGAGGCGAGGACAAAGCTGTCTGCACGCAGTCGGTAGACTGGGGGCGTGGATGAAACGTTGACTTTAGCCGTTGACTGTGGCGGTGGTGGGATTAAGGCCTCGGTGCTCGGGGAAAGTGGAACGATGAAGGCCCCTGCGGTGCGCACGGCGACACCCTACCCGCTCCCACCGGACCTGCTGGTCGGAACCATCAAGGAACTTGCATCCCACTTGCCGCGCGCTGAACGTGTAACGGTAGGAATGCCCGGAATGATCCGCCACGGGGTAGTGATTGCCACTCCGCACTATGTCACCAAAGACGGACCACGCTCAAAAGTGCTTCCCGAACTCGTAGAAAAATGGGAGCGCTTCGATATGCGTCGCGAACTGTCCGAGGCCCTTCAAATGCCGGCGCTAGTACTCAATGACGCGGAAGTAGCCGGAGCAGGCGTCATTACCGGACAAGGACTGGAAATGATTATCACGCTGGGAACCGGCCTTGGAAACGCCGTTTTTGACGGGGGCAAACTCGCTCCGCACGTCGAAATTTCCCAAGGGCCAGTGCGGTGGGGGCTCACCTACGACGACTACGTGGGCGAGCATGAACGCTTGCGTCTCGGTGATACTCACTGGTCACGGCGCGTGCGGCGCGTGGTTGGCGCGCTGCGAGCCATGTACCTGTGGGATCGTCTGTACCTTGGGGGCGGGAACTCGTACAGAATCACCCCCGGTCACCGTGCAAAACTCGGAGACGACGTTGTCATCGTCCCGAATGACGCGGGGATTCGCGGAGGAGTACGCGCATGGCAACTGTAGTGCGGCTCCGTCTGACGATTGCCTATTTAGGGACTGCATTCCACGGTTGGGCTGCCCAGCCGGGCTTACGGACGGTGCAAGGAGAACTCGAAACCGCACTAACCACTGTTCTCAGGCACCCGGTCGCTCTCACCGTAGCCGGACGCACCGACGCCGGTGTCCATGCCCGCCACCAGGTAGCGCACTGTGACATTCCCGCTGACGCGCTGGCCCAAATCACCCGCGCAGGAGGGCCATCCGACGCGCTCGTCTCGCTATGCCGCCGAGTTAATGCGCTTACCGCTCGGACGGCCGATGTCCCGGGTGGGGACGTGGTTATCCGCTCCGCACAGATCGTCGACCAGACGTTCGACGCCCGGTTTTGCGCTCTTACTCGGCACTACGCATACCAGCTGTCCGACGGTTCCACCGGCTATAACCCACTCCAGGCACACACCGTGTGGTGGACCGGAGATCGCGTCCTTGAGGTCAACGCGATGGAGGAGGCCGCCAACGTCCTCGTGGGCGAACATGACTTCCTCTCGTTTTGCAAACCACGGGAAGGCGCGACAACGATTCGCACGCTACACAAGGTCGAGATTGCCCGCGACAACGATCACATCCGTATTGCGCTGAGTGCGGACGCATTTTGTCACTCGATGGTTCGATCCATTGTCGGAGCCCTGGTTGATATCGGCCTCCGACGCAAAAAACAGGACTGGATGGAACGCCTCGTTGCTGAGCCATCGCGTATCGGTGCCGCCCCTGTCGCTCCGGCGCACGGCCTCACGCTGATCGGTATCGACTATCCACCGCCTGCCGATTGGAAACGACAACAACAGAAAACGCGTAGGTTACGCACGCTCGACAGATAGCGGGTGACCGTCACTCACCGCACTGGAGATCACGATCCGCCGCGTGGGAGGGTCCTCAGTAGCATCATGACCACCGTAGCCGCTAAGGAGGGGCACTAGGGCTCATCAGACAGCGTGAGGAATTCGCCACTAAAAGGCAACGTGCTTTGACGATAGGCGAGTCGAGTCGTTAAGCTGATACACGTTGTGCGTCTAGCGTGCGCGTGCCAGAATCTTCCCACTCACTGGTTATCCGCCCAGACGCCATGACGCGAGCAATACCTGAAACGTAAGCGGACGCTCTACGTGCAAACACACTGCACTAAGACGCCGCATCGACTAGAAGAAGAAGGCCACGCCCGTGCGCACTTATAGCCCTAAGCCCGGGGATGACACCAAGCAGTGGTATGTTATCGACGCCACTGACATTGTCCTCGGCCGCCTGGCAACGAATGTTGCCAAATTACTCCGTGGGAAGCATAAACCGACTTTCGCCCCGCACATGGATCAGGGTGATTTTGTCATCGTCATTAACGCCGACAAAGTTGCTTTGACTGGAGACAAGCTCGACAAGAAGTTCGCCTACCGTCACTCCGGATTCCCCGGTGGACTTAAAGCGGTGAGCTACCGCGAGCTTCTCGACAAGTACCCAGAACGCGCTGTTGAAAAGGCCGTTCGTGGAATGCTTCCTAAAAACCGCCTCGGCCGCGCACAGCTGCGCAAGCTCAAGGTGTACCGCGGCTCTGAGCACCCACATGCTGCTCAGCAGCCCATTCCCTACGAGATCACCCAGGTCGCCCAGTAAGCGCCACGCGCTTTGGACACCCGTAAGAAAAACTGAGGAGAACTGTGGCTGAGACCACTGAAACCGACGTGCTTGAAGAGGACGCAGTCCCCAGCACGTATACATCTGAAACCGAGTCCGCTCCGGCGGGCGCCGGTCAGTCGATCACCGCTCCCGGACAGGGCCTCGGGCGTCGCAAGCGCGCCATCGCGCGCGTTCGCCTCGTACCCGGCTCCGGCGAATGGAAGGTCAACGGCCGGACTCTCGAAGAGTACTTCCCGAATAAGTTGCACCAGCAGCTCGTGAAGGCTCCTTTCGCACTACTTGATATCGATGGACGCTTTGACGTGATCGCCCGTATCAACGGGGGAGGCATCTCCGGACAGGCCGGTGCCCTCCGTCTTGGCATCTCTCGCGCACTTAACGCAATCGATCGTGATGCGAACCGTCCAGCCTTGAAGAAGGCAGGGTTCCTCACCCGCGATGCCCGCGCTGTTGAGCGCAAGAAGGCTGGTCTGAAGAAGGCTCGCAAGGCACCGCAATACTCGAAGCGTTAATCACACGCCGTTGACAAAAGTCTCACACTTAGCTTCAAGTGTGAGGCTTTTGTCGTTTTGACCCATATGATGTAAAGGCATTTGACTATCCTTGAAAGGAGCTCCGATGGGACAGCTCTTTGGAACAGACGGCGTGCGTGGACTCGCAAACCGCGACATCACCCCTCGACTTGCACTAGAACTGGGGGAAGCGGCCGCTCGATACATCTCCCGCCACAAGGCAACTGTCGGTGGCTCCGCTCCGAAAGCCATTATTGGGCGCGACACCCGAATCTCAGGAGAGTTTCTCGATCACGCTCTGGCAGCTGGTCTCGCCGCAGCCGGAATGGATGTCACCCGCATCGGTGTCGTGACAACTCCAACAGTTGCGCACCTGATGGCAACCGAAGACGACGTCGTTCTCGGCGCAATGATCTCCGCTTCGCATAACCCGATGCCCGACAACGGCATTAAATTCTTCGCACACGGTGGATACAAACTCGAAGATGGTGTCGAAGACGCCATCGAGAAGCTCCTCGACGAACCGTGGGAACGTCCCATTGGCGAAGCAGTCGGCGATATTGAATACAACGACTCTCTCGCAGAAGCCTCGTACATCGAGCACCTCGTCGACGCCTGTGGTTCATCACTCGACGGCCTCCGCATTGCCGTTGACTGCGCTAATGGAGCCGCCTCCAAACTTGGTCCCGAAGCACTCCGCGAAGCGGGAGCAGATGTCATCGTCATCAATGCTTCCCCCGACGGCCACAACATCAACGATGCCTGTGGCTCCACCCATCCCGAGCAACTTCAAGCGGTCGTCAAAGCCTCCGAAGCGGATTTCGGTGTTGCTTTCGACGGAGATGCCGATCGGTGCTTAGCAGTCGATCACGAGGGCATTCTCATTGACGGCGATAAAATTATGGGCGCCCTCGCCGTCGATATGCGCAGACGTGGTCGACTCACTCACGACACCCTCGTGGTCACGGTCATGTCGAACCTTGGGCTTCTTCTCGCCATGGAAGAACAGAACATTCAGACTGTCCAAACTGCTGTCGGTGACCGCTACGTCCTCGAAGCAATGCGCGCAAGCGGTTTCTCTCTCGGTGGAGAACAATCTGGTCACGTCATTGCTTCAGACCACGCCACCACCGGCGACGGTGTCCTCACTGCCCTCCTCATTGCCCGGATGGTTAAAGAAACCGGTCGAAGCCTTGCGGACCTGACGAGTTTCATTGAACGCCTCCCGCAGACGCTCATCAATGTCGGCGGAGTTGCGAAAGATCAAGCGAGTTCGGACGAAGTTCTGCTTGCAGAAGTCGAGCGCACCGAGAAGAGACTCGGGTCCCGCGGCCGAGTGCTCCTGCGTCCCTCGGGAACGGAGCCACTCGTTCGCGTCATGATCGAAGCGGCAACCCAGGAACAAGCGGACGAAGAAGCAACGGCTCTCGCCGCGGTCGTCAAGCAACAGCTCGGACTTTAACGACCACCGTTCTGACGCCCCGGTTCCTTCTCACCGCTTCGCAGTTCGAAACGCCACTTGACGTGGCCTCCGCCGCCAAGCATGGCTCTCACCGCCACTTGGCGTGGCTTCCGCCGCCAAGCATGGCTCTCACCGCCGCTTCAGTCGTGAGTCGGGGAGCGCGTCTCGCCCGTTTCTCACCGCTTCGCGGTTCGAAAACGCCCGAGCCTACCCTGACGCGCTCCCCATCCTCACGCCTTCGCGGTTGGAAAATGCCCGAGCCTACCCTGACGCGCTCCCCATCCTCACGCCTTCGCTACCGCTGCGCCATCTCTGGCCTACGGCGTGGAACTTGGTGCGGGTGTTGGGGTGGGCGTTGTGATTTGTGATGGCTCTATCGAAGGCTCCGGTGTTGGATCGGTGGGGGCCGTTGGTGACGGCTCCGGCTCGGTTATCAGCGGGCGCGCAGTGAGGGCCGCCTGTTGCGTGACGGTCACTGCCGTGTTGACGAGAGTGACTTCTGACATGAGGTTCGAGTGGTAGCACGGCGACATAATGGTGCGATCGTCGATTGTGGGAGTGAGTAGCCCGGTGGGGCGGCGATGCTCGGACGCATCCGGGGAGAACAGCGCCTTAATCCGCAACCCGAGATCGTTAGCTGAAGCCGATGACACTATGCCGTATTCACACGACGCCGTTGTGCTGTGTTGCGCGCCGGCCAGCGCCGAATCATAGTCAACAGCAAGATCGCCGAGATCGAGCAGGCGGCCCGACGAATGTCCAAAGAGTGTAAAGCCTCCAATTTCAATGTGGCCGGCGAGTGCGACGTAGTTGACGTTGTCCGGCCACGGCGGCAACTGCGTCAGCTCCGCAGAGCCGGGTAGCATCGCCTGCGCGCCCTCCGAATAGAACGCGCCGCCAGCGCCTCTCAGACCCAGACAGTACTCGCCCGTCGCATCGGCCTTCTTCGAACACTCACTGAGGAGCAACTTCACGATCCCAACGGGAATATTGAGACCGGGAACCATCATGCTTGAATCAATGGCACGATGCGCGAAATCGAGGATCTCAGTGCCCTCGTTGGGCGTGCCAAAAGTGATTGCCTGACTCACGCGCTTCGATACGGGAAAGCCTGCGGCGTCGTTGTGCGCCATCGCCTCACGCAAGGCAAGACCACCCATTGAATGCCCGATGACTACAGCTTCGTTGGCGTAGAAGTCCGTCAGGCATTCAATAGCGCCGGCCAGACGCTGGCCGATCTGAGGATCGGTGACCCAGCGCGACGAAACCTGTTGATAGTCGTAGAGATACACCGCAGCGCCGGGAACTTGCTGGAGTTTACCGATGAGAGACGAAGTGATTTCAACTCGGGCCAACAGTTCCCCGCCCCGTCCATTCGCTTCAAGATCGACGAGGTGTGAAAACGGCGAGTTGCGAGTCTCGGAATGGAGTCCGCCCGAGGTCCATCCGTGGACGAGAATAACGGGAGTGACGTGACCATCGTCGGTGGGGACGGGAACGATCGGTTCGCGTGAATCAGTGAGATCTCCAGAAATGATTGGCGCCACCTCAACGAACTGAGCGCACGGTGAAGTCGGGAGATCAGGATTGAGATCGTCGGCCTGAGCAATCGTGGGAACGAGTGTCGTCATAGTGAGTCCGGCCCCGCTCAGGAACACCAGAGCACGGCGAAGGAACGATGGGATCGAGTTCATTGTGGGCCTCGCGATGTCGATTGAGTTTCTTCCAGGGGGAGTGTCCCCAGTAGCATCCATTTCCCATTCGTTTTGCCGAGTACCGCTGAGTAGCGTTCGGGAAGGTGGCCCGGTCGCGTGATCTGTGTGGCGACAAGCGCAGTGTTTTCATCAATATCGGTCCACGTGTCGATATCAACTTCAATGGTTGTCCCCGGTGGGAAAACGTCGCTGAGATCGACGCCGTAGAGTTCAACCACAGACTCCGCTAGGACTTGCGAAGGATCTTCGGGAGCGCGTTCGAGAACGGTCCTCACCTTGTCGATCTCTTCTGGGGAGCGCGTGACGGGAGCGCGTTTCTTGGTGGGAGGATTTGTTGGCTGGCTGAGGTTCGTTCGGGTGGGTGTGTCCGCGGTGGGGGAGGGCGTCTCGGTCGTCGCGCGATTCGATGGGCGAACGGCTCCGGCCTCTCGTGTGCCCGGTGGAAACCCGAAGGCAGTGACGATAGCGACCGCAAGTGTTAGCGCAGCAACGACGGTGAGGAGGATGAGACGGCGAAGGTTCATGAGACACCCGCTCGCATGCCTGCAGTAGAGAATGCGGACGTGTGCGCATATCGATCGGTCAAAAATATCAACGATAGCTCCATCGCTTCGGTGTCACCGTTAGCGACAGCATAATATCTTCGGCGCAACCGCGCTAACATAATCTCACGAGAAGTTGATTTTCCCTGTCGGACCGAGGAGGTACGACTCTAAATCTTTCGCAGTTTGAGCGAAGTCACTCGGTGATCGCCGCCCTTTTGAATGACGAGTGTCGCCCTCTCTCGCGTCGGCTCAATATTTTCAGTGAGGTTAACGAGGTTAATGGTGCGCCAAATTGACTTCGCACGCTGAACAGCAGCCGTGTCATCGAGGTCGGCGTACGCCTTGAAGTACGAGTCTGGGCGAGCAAATGCGGTTCCGCGCAACTGGAGAAAACGGTTGACGTACCAACGTTCAATGTCATCGGGGTCGGCATCGACGTAGATGGAGAAATCGAAATAGTCCGATACTGCTACGGCGCCGGTGAGGTTGAAGCCGGTACGCGCCGGCTGGAGGACGTTGAGACCTTCGACGATGAGAATGTCGGGATTTGTCACGGTCTGAAACTCGCCGGGAATGATGTCATAAACGACGTGAGAATAGACGGGAAGTTGAACTTCCTCGGCTCCCGATTTTACGCGCGACATGAAATCCATCAGTAGCGGACGATTGTAGGATTCGGGAAACCCCTTTTTGTTCATGAGTCCACGCGCTTTGAGCTCCGCGTTAGGGAACAAAAACCCGTCGGTTGTGATGAGTTGGACACGCGGAGTGTACGGCCAGCGTCGTAGCAACTCGCGGAGCAGGCGGGAGGTTGACGACTTCCCGACGGCTACGGATCCCGCGACTCCGATAATAAATGGGGGGCGAGGACGATCCGGTTCGTGGAGGAAGTGTCTTCGGTCGAGTCCAAGCCGGCGATTAGCATCGACATACATTTGCAACAAAGCTGAGATTGGGCGGTAGATGGCATCAACTTCACGCAGATCGAGCGGGTCCCCTAGGCTCGTGATTCGCTCGACATCGTAACCGGTCAGAGGTAGGGGAGCTTGCCCCGCAAGCTCTTGCCAAGATTCGCGGCTGAAATGCTCGAAGGGGGATGGTTCGTCACCGGGTTGTGAGTCGCATTGCTGAAAGGACACGACTCTATGGTGCCGTATCTGTCGGTCTCATGCTGGCGTTTCTGTACTTCGAGAAGGGGATTGAACGCGTCGGACAGGCGAATTTCTATGAGAAATTACCAAAAATATGACAAATAGCTTATCTTACTAGCGCAACAGGGCCGGGTCATGATTCGATAAAACCTATGTGTGGAATTGTTGGACATGTCAGTGCGCACGACTCTCAGCGCTCGCAAGAAGTTGTCATGGGTGGTTTAGCCCGTTTGGAATATCGCGGCTACGACTCGGCGGGCATCGCCGTTGGTGCAACGCAGTCATTGACCGTAGTCAAAGCAGTCGGAAAACTCGCCAATCTCACCTCTGAACTCGACACGGTCGGACCGCTCGAGGGACGCGCCGCTATCGGCCATACCCGCTGGGCGACCCACGGGCAACCCACGACAGCAAACGCTCACCCGCATACAAGCCTCGACGGCGACCTCGCTCTAGTACACAACGGCATCATTGAGAACGCGACGCAACTACACGCGTCTCTCTTGGCGGAGGGCTACACCTTCGTCTCCGACACGGACACGGAAGTTGTCGCTCACCTGCTGGCGCGCGAGTTCCTTGCCGATTCTGAGGATGGCGACACGGTCGGTCACGGTGTCGAGATTGAGGGCGTACCCGAGGACGCCGCGGGAACCGCTGGTGCGCTCGCCCGCGCAATGAATCGCGTGATGAGCCAACTCGATGGTGCGTTCACCCTGCTGGCCATGCACGCCGAAGCACCGGGCGTCATCGTTGCTGCTCGACGGTCTTCACCGCTCGTTATTGGCTTGGGCAAAAACGAGAATTTCCTCGGGTCTGACGCACTGGCATTCTCCGAACACACCCAGCGTGCTCTCGAAGTCGGTCAGGACGAACTCGTGGTGGTGACGCCAACGGCGGTCACC
Source organism: Actinomycetaceae bacterium (assembly GCA_030537615.1). Lineage (GTDB taxonomy): Bacteria > Actinomycetota > Actinomycetes > Actinomycetales > Actinomycetaceae > Gleimia. The sequence goes on from JAUNVP010000020.1 coordinate 25,235, forward strand.
ATCATTGGTGTTGAGGGTGAGCCGGCGACCAAGAAGTTCTTGGAAATCGACTTCGCTCATGACCGGGTGACGAAAGACGGTTGGCCAACGTTTATGGAAAAGGAGATTAACGAGCAGCCGCGTGCCATCGCTGATACGCTCGCGGATCGACTTGATGCCGAAGGTTACCTCACTCTCGACGAACTGAGGATTCCCTCCGAGGTTCTGCGCACGGTCGATAAAGTCATCATTATTGCTTGCGGCACAGCAGCCTATGCCGGACACGTGGCCCGCTACGCCATCGAGCACTGGTGTCGCATACCCGTCGAGGTCGAGTTAGCGCATGAGTTCCGCTACCGCGATCCGGTCGTGAACGAAAAAACTCTCGTGGTCGCAGTGTCCCAGTCGGGCGAAACCATGGATACCATCATGGCTATTCGCCATGCTCGTGAACAGGGTGCGCGGGTGGTTGCTGTCGTCAATACGCCGGGCTCAACGATTTCGCGTGAATCAGATGCGGTTTTGCTCACCCACGCCGGACCCGAAATCGCCGTCGCATCAACGAAGGCATTTACCGCGCAGATTACTGCCACCTATATTCTCGGCCTCTATCTCGCGCAGGTTCGCGGTAACAAATACATTGACGAGATTCAGGACTATCTCGACAAGCTCTCCGAAATTCCCGGCAAGGTGAGCGAAGTGCTCAAACGGGGTGAACTCGTGCGGATGACGGCGCGGACGCTCGTTGATGAGAACTCAGTAATTTACCTGGGTCGTCACGTCGGCTTCCCCGTCGCCCTAGAAGGCGCCTTGAAACTTAAAGAAATCGCCTATATTCACGCGGAAGGCTTCGCGGCGGGTGAACTCAAGCACGGCCCCATCGCCCTGATCGAAGAAGGCCAAGTCGTCATCATCATTGTGCCGACTCCGCGTCGCCCGGAATTGCATCGCAAGGTGGTGTCGAATATCCAGGAAGTGCGCGCACGTGGAGCCCGTACCATCGTGGTAGCTGAGGACGGGGACGAGAGCGTCAACGAGTTCGCGGAAACGGTATTTCGGGTGCCTCCCACGCCGACTCTCTATGCGCCGTTACTCGCGGTCGTACCACTCCAAGTCTTCGCCTGTGAGTTGGCTACCGCCAAAGGGCTTGACGTCGATCAGCCGCGAAATCTTGCGAAGTCGGTGACAGTGGAATAGTGCGAAATATTTGGTCCACGAAGACGATTCGCGAAACTGAATCTGCTGCGGTCGCTGAGGCTCCGACCGATGCGTTGATGAAACAGGCGGCGGCCGGTGTCGCCGAAGCGTGTGCGAAGATTCTCGAAAACTCTCCCGCCCTGGCGATTGAATCGTCATCTCCAGACCTTCCTGCCCGTGTCCACGCGGTCGCCTTGGTCGGTGGGGGAGATAACGGCGGAGACGCCCTCTATGCTGCCGCGATGCTCGCCACTGAAGGCTACCGAACCCGAGCGGTCATTGCGTCCGAGCACCCTCATGCCAGAGCCCTTGCTACGGCAACTGAAGTCGGCGTCGATATCGTATCGATCTGTAACTCCAACGCCCTCATCCAATCGATGAACGCAGTTAAATACGTCGATGGAGCGCAGGTGTGGCTTGATGGCCTCCTCGGAACGGGGACGTCGGGGAAGATCCGCGAACCGTTACGTTCGACGATCGCAGCACTAGAAAAACAGCGGCTCCAAGATGAGAAAGTGCGCGTCGTGACCATCGACGTTCATTCCGGTGCCGCTGACGATAGCGGAGAGATCTCCGGTCCCGCTCTCGGGGGCAATATCGTCGTGACGATGGGAGCTGTTAAACCCTCTCTCGTTTTTCCCCCTGCTCGCTATTTGCACGACTCGGTTCGGCTCGTCGATTTGGGGCTCCAGCTGACCGGCAACCCCGCGGCTCGAACGCTCACTGTCGCTGATTTTGCGCGCTCGTACCACCTGCCTGACACGGGGGACCATAAGTACACTCGCGGAGTTGTCCAGCTGGTCACGGGCTCCGAACGCTATCCGGGCGCGGCTGTACTCTCGACACTGGCCGCCAGCTATACCGGCGTGGGAATGATTCGTTTCGACTCGACGCCCACGCCGACACAACTTGTGCTGACTCGTTGCCCGTCGGTGGTAACCGGGACTGGAAAAGCGCAGACGATTGTCGTTGGATCGGGAATGGACCCCGACATTTACGATACGCGTACGCGAGTTGAGGCCGCTTTCAAAGCGGCTCGCACCGGCCGCATTCCGCTAGTCATCGATGCCGGCGCTCTTCCCATCGTTTCTGACGATATTCGTCGTCACGGGCGATACAGCCATCCGGTTGTTCTCACTCCGCACGCGGGGGAGGCTGCCACGCTCGTCACTGCTTTGACGGGGCAGCAGACGACGCGGGAAGAGGTTCTTGCCCGACCACTTCACTATGCGACGCTACTGAGTGTCGAAACTGGAGCAATCACCGTCCTCAAAGGACACGCGACGATTATTACTGCTCCCAATACCATTCCGTTTGTGCAGGGTGAGGCGCCAGCATGGACAGCGACTGCGGGAACCGGGGACGTGCTGGCCGGGATTATCGGTGCTCGTCTGGCTCAAACCAGAGCCTACGAAGAACGCAAACTGCCGATTGATCCCTATCCGGAAGTTGTTGCTGGAGCCGTGTGGTTGCACGGAACCGCGGCATGGGCTGCCACCGGTGAGCCGTTGCGTTTTCCCGATTCAGCGCTTCAACCACAGCAGCTGTCTGGAATTGGGCGGCCAATCTCTGCTCTCGGCATTGCGCAGGCACTTCCCAACGTCATCGGTCATGCGCTCTCGGCGTGCTATCGACCTGCGATCCCGCACAGCTGGGATGTGCGTAGCGGTCGAACCATCGGCAAAGCTGAGGAGTACGATGCCTAACCAGCAGTATCCGGGGTGGGCTCGGATTGATTTAAGCGCTCTGTCGCATAATGCGAAACGGCTCCACGACGCGGCTCCCAACGCTGAGCATATGGGGATAATCAAGGCCGCTGCCTACGGACATGGTGCAACTGAGATCGCTCGTACCCTGGTCGACGCCGGTTATCAGTGGCTTGGTATCGCCCAGGTGGAAGAGGCGCTGACCATTCGTCGAGCGCTGGACCGCAGCGGATATTCTTCTGAGCGTGTCGGCATCTTCTCGTGGATACTCCCGCCAGGAAATACTGATGTCATTCGCGAAGCCATCGAAGCGGGAATTGAATTATCGGTGTCGTCGGTTGCGGATGTGCTGACGATTGCCGCTCTCGCACTTCCGGCGCGCATCCATCTCAAAGTCGATACCGGCATGAGTCGCGCGGGGGCTCGTCCGGAGGATTTCCCCGCTTTGGTCGCCGCCGCACTTCAAGCCCAAGGGCGAGGGATTGAGACAGTGGGAATCTGGTCGCATTTGGCTCGGGCGGACGAACCAGGAGAGGAATCAATCGCCGCCACGCATCGCCAAATCGAGATTTTTGAAACTGCCTGTGCGTTGGCGTACGAGCGTGGCCTGACGGGGGTGAAACGACACTTAGCCGCGACGTCGGGACAATTGTGGTATCCGCAAACCCACTTCGACCTGGTACGTGACGGCATCGGTCTTTACGGATTAAGCCCCAACCCGGAGCGTGCGACAACGCGTGAACTTGATTTGCGTCCGGTGATGACGCTGGCAGCGCACCTGACCATGGTTAAGCACCTTCCTGCTGGTACGCCCGTGTCGTACGGTGGAACATGGACTGCTCCGAATGACACATGGGTGGGGCTCGTACCGTTGGGATACGGCGACGGAATACCGCGTCACGCATCGAATGCTGCCCCGGTCACCGTCTACACCTCGACGGGACAACTCACCGCAACTATCGTTGGTCGAGTGTGCATGGATCAGTTTGTCATCAATCTTGGTGCACATCCCCATGCGCCGGCTCGCGCGGGGGACACGGCGGTCTTATTTGGCAATCCAGATCGCGTCGATACACGCGACTGTCCGAGCGCCGACGACTGGGCTGACGCGTGCGGCACAATTAACTACGAGATTGTGACTCGGATCGGGGCACGCGTGCCCCGCCTATACGAAGGATAATGCGTTGTTCACACTGAACGTGACTGACCCGGCGCAGACCCAAACCATCGGCGAAACACTCGCTCGATACGTGCGCGGAGGCGACCTCATCATGCTGACCGGTGACCTCGGCACCGGCAAAACCACCCTCACCCAAGGATTGGGGCGTGGCCTGGGTGTCACGGGGCGCGTGGCATCCCCGACCTTCATCATTGCTCGAGTCCACCCGAATCCATCCGGCCCAGACCTCGTTCACGTTGATGCGTATCGAATCACCGACCTCGACGATCTGGAAACGCTTGACCTCGATACCGCACTCGATGAGTCGGTCATCGTCGTTGAATGGGGGGAGGGGAAAACTGAGACACTGTCCACCAATCGATTGGAAATCATTCTCAGCGCTCCCGCCGAGTCCTCCGCATTGACGAGTATGGATGAAGCTGACGACGGGCGACGGACCATCACTGTTAGCGCTATTGGGCCGCGCTGGGAGGACGTTGATTTGGAAGCTGCTCTCGAGTCAGCGCTCGGCGGAGAGGAACACCTATGAGAGATTTGTGTATCGATACCTCGGTCGGCGCAAACGTTGCGGTCGTGACTGACGAGGGTGTGTACGCGGTCCGTGAAGCGAATCCGCGTGCTCATGCTGAACGTCTCGCAGTACTCATCGAGCGTGCTCTTACCGAGGCTGGCCTCAGCCCGCATGCGGGAACGGCAGGTCTCGACCAGGTGATTGTCGGCACCGGGCCGGCAACTTTCACCGGGTTGCGGGCAGGTTTGATAACCGCACGCGTGATCGCCACTGTCGCGGGCGTACCGCTTCGCGGAATCCCGTCCCTCGATATTCTCGCTCGCAACTATCTCGATGGCTTGGCACCGGACGATGAGGTCGTCGTGGTCACCGATGCGCGTCGGAAGGAAGTGTACTGGGCTCGGTACCGCCCGCTGGGGCCGAATGACGTCGAGTGTGTGGAAGGCCCACATGTGGCAACTCCCGATAGCGTTGCCAACCGATTCCGTGACGATGAACTGATTTTTGCCGGGCCTGCTTGCCAGCTCTATCCGGACGCACTGCCCACCTCTCAGAGCACGATGGATGTGCAGGTCGATATCGCGTCGCGGATCGTGCGCGCTCGGTTGCTCAGCGGGGGGACGGAGTTTTCAACGGAGCCGCTCTATCTTCGCCGACCTGATATTCATCCGGGGAAAGGCGCACGGTGAATGACGAGAGTGTCACTATTCGTCGTTTGACGCCCGCGGATCTCTTTACTGTTATTGAGGCGGAGCAGGCGATCTTCCCGGAGGATGCCTGGTCGGACGCATTGCTCACCGAGGAGCTTAATCGCCCCGATCGTTTCTATCTCGGCGCCTTTGAGAACGACGAAATGGTTGGTTACGTGGGTGCTCGGCTCGGTATCGACACCGACTTGATGACCGTGGGGGTGTACCCGCATGCTCGGGGGCGGGGAATCGGGCGGCAACTCGTGCTTGAACTTCTGTCGCATGTGCGTCATGTGCAGATTACGTCGGACTATCAATTCTCGTTTGAGCCGGTTGCGCCACCTGCGGGAGTCGGCATTATTCGACCAATCCGCCATGTCGAGCGCGTTCTTCTCGAGGTCCGCGTTTCGAACGTTGCCGCTATTACGCTCTATGAGACGCTCGGGTTCCGCGGTATTGGAACGATCTCCGACTACTATCGACACCCGCTGGAGGACGCGCTCGTCATGGAGGCGCACTTGTCGGGATCAGAGAACTGAAAAAACATCCTCGGTATCAAGACGATTGAGCCGAGGTCGTTCGCTCTGAGGAGTCGGCTCATCTCCGGCTACGACAACCATGAATGGTCGCCACGATGTGTCTTGAAAAAAGTCGCGATCGATGGCGTTGAAATCGGCGCCGGTCATCGGACCGACGTCGAGGCCGACTGCGCGTAGCCCGATGAGCAGATAGGCCGCCTGCATGAGGGCGCCGCTGGCTGCAATTTCACCATTACCGTGAAGCATGGTGGTCAAATGTTCGGGCGAACCCATCTGCTTCATACCGGTGGTGAACTCGTCGTCTGCACAGAGAATGAGAGCAACGGGCGCTTCGCGAACCCACTGTTGATTAACCGGACTCATGTGGGAGGCGAGCGTTTCACGCTTGTCGCTCGAGGTAACGACTGCGATTCGCAGGGGAGAGGAGTTGTAAGCGGTGGGAGCCCATTTGATGAGATCATACGCCTGGTGGAGTCGATCCATTGACACAGTTTTACGGTTGAAAGAACGCTGCGTTCGAGCGGTAACAAATATTTTTTGCAAAACATCGGAGAGATCAGTCGATTTGTCCATAGAGCAATTCCATCACATTCGGTAAATGATTGTGACACCTCGTGAGGAAAATCGCTTTTACGCAACCTGAACGTTTCGTAAAAGGTAAGAATTCGCCGTGATTCGGCGGAAATAACACCGATCGTATGTGAAAAAACAGGTGCGGCGTCTTGGTGCGCGGATGCCCGTATAGGCGGGGCAAACTGCCGGTTTACTCCTAGCAATGAACGGTGAGCTACCACTGCCTAACCTAAAGTCCCCATCTCGATCCAGGCGGTTTAGGTAACCTCAAAGCATGGCCAATACTAATGTCACTACGAAGAAGCGCCGAGCGTGGAGCACCAATGTGTTCGTTAAGCAACTCATGGCGATTTCCGGCGTCTTCTTCGTCATGTTTGTAATAGTTCACGCATATGGAAACCTGAAGATGTTCTTCGGGAAGGAAGCGTACGACCACTACGCTCACTGGTTGAAGACAGATGCCTTCTATCCATTGCTTCCCGAACACGGACTTATCTGGGTCTTCCGCACCGGCCTCATTTTGATGGCCGTGATCCATATCGGTGCCGCTTTCCACACGTGGTTCGTCTCCCGGAGAGCCCGCACTGACCGCTACAACGTCAAGAAGTCCGTTGCAGATTCCTACGCAGCCCGCACCATGCGGGTGAGCGCAATCCTGCTACTGTTCCTGATCGTTTTCCACATCCTCCATTTCACGACGGCGACTATCCCGCTGGGATTTGCCGCATCTGAAATGTCTCCCTATGAGCGTATGGTCGGAGCTTTCTCCAACCCGCTGGTACTTCTGATCTACGTTGTTTTTGTCGGCACGCTTGCCATGCATATCGGCCACGGCATCTGGTCTGCCCTGCAAACGTTGGGCTGGCTGCGTCGTAATACGCAGGCCATTACGATTACGATCTCCGGAATCGTTGCGGGCATCGTCTTCGTCATGTTCATGCTGCCGCCCGTTTCTATTACGCTCGGCATCATCCCGTGAGGACTGTGAAAATGACTGATCAATTGATACATGGCCTGTACCGCGAAGGCGAAAAAATCGCGGATACCAAGGCACCGATGGATGTGCCGCTGTCAGAATGCTGGGAAACGCGCAAGTTCAGCGCCAAACTGGTTGCGCCCGCTAACCGACGTAAAGTGAAGGTTATTATCGTCGGTACCGGTCTTGCCGGTGGCGCTGCCGCTGCTTCACTGGGTGAAATGGGCTACCAGGTTCACGCATTCTTCTACCAGGACTCTGCCCGTCGCGCACACTCTATTGCCGCTCAAGGTGGCATTAACGCTGCCAAGAACTACCGCAACGACTCGGACTCGGTTTACCGTCTCTTCTACGACACGGTTAAAGGCGGCGACTACCGCTCTCGTGAAACCAACGTCTACCGTCTCGCGGAAGTTTCAGCGAACATTATTGACCAGTGTGTAGCGCAGGGTGTTCCGTTCGCCCGCGAGTATGGCGGCCTCCTCGACAACCGTTCATTCGGTGGCGTGCAGGTTTCCCGTACGTTCTACGCGCGCGGCCAGACAGGACAGCAGCTCCTCATTGGTGCGTACCAGGCTCTCGAACGTCAGGTTAAGGCTGGGACAGTCACCGAGCACCCGCGTCACGAAATGGTTGAACTCATCGTTGTCGACGGGAAAGCCCGTGGCATCGTCGCTCGCGATATGACGACCGGCAAACTCGAAACCCATCTTGCTGATGCCGTGGTTCTGGCATCGGGCGGCTACGGTAACGTGTTCTTCCTTTCGACCAATGCGATGGGATGTAACGCGACCGCAGCTTGGCGTGCTCACCGCAAGGGGGCCTACTTCGGCAACCCGTCCTACACGCAGATTCACCCGACGTGTATTCCGCAGCACGGCACGCAGCAATCGAAACTGACGCTGATGTCGGAGTCACTGCGTAACGATGGGCGTATCTGGGTTCCCAAGCGAGCTGAGGACTGCCAGAAGGATCCGCGCGATATTCCCGAAGAAGATCGTGACTACTACCTCGAACGCATCTACCCGTCGTTCGGTAACCTCGTTCCCCGTGATATCGCTTCGCGGCAGGCGAAGAACATGTGTGACGAGGGACGCGGCGTAGGTCCCGAGATTGACGGCGTTGCACGCGGCGTTTACCTCGACTTCGCCGAAGCTATCGAGCGTATGGGACGGGACGTCGTATCCGCTAAGTACGGCAACCTCTTCGACATGTACGAGCGCATCACGGGCGACAACCCGTACGAAACCCCGATGCGTATCTACCCGGCCGTGCACTACACGATGGGTGGCCTATGGGTCGACTACGACCTCGAGTCCAACCTCCCGGGTCTGTACGTTGCGGGTGAGGCAAACTTCTCCGACCACGGTGCGAACCGTCTCGGCGCCTCCGCACTCATGCAGGGGCTGTCAGATGGCTACTTCGTACTTCCGAATACGATCAACAACTACCTGGCAGATGCCCCCACTTTTGACCCGGTGGATGAAAACACGCCAGAGGTTGTTCAAGCACTCCAGGACGCGCAGGCGAAGATCGACAAGCTCATGTCGATTGACGGCAACCGTTCAGTGGACGACTTCCATAAGGAACTCGGCCACATCATGTGGGAATACTGCGGAATGGAACGTTCCGAAGAAGGACTCAAGAAGGCGATCGGCATGATCCGAAAGCTTCGCGAGGAGTTCTGGCGTAACGTTCGTGTCCCGGGCAAGGCGATCGGTGAGCTCAACCAGTCGCTTGAGCGGGCAGGCCGCGTGGCAGACTTCCTCGAACTGGGAGAACTCATGTGTATTGATGCTCTCCACCGTGAGGAATCCTGTGGCGGTCACTTCCGCGCAGAATCACAAACCCCCGAAGGCGAAGCTCTTCGCAACGACGATGAATACCTCTACGTCGCGGCGTGGGAGTGGGGCGGCGAGAACGGCGCTCCCACCCTCCATAAGGAAGACCTCGTCTACAAGAACATCGAGCTGAAGCAGCGGAGTTACAAGTGAACATTACACTCAAAATCTGGCGCCA
>JAUNVP010000007.1 GCA_030537615.1 Actinomycetaceae bacterium
ACCCAGGACCGGCGGATTATGAGTCCGCTGCTCTAACCGACTGAGCTATCGGAGCATGCTCACACAAGCGAGCACCATAAGAATGCCAGTGCTGACCCTCGATAATCAAATGAGGGAGCCGTCGCGGGAGAATCAGTGGTGGTTTAGTGTGGTGGTATGTTGTTTACTTCTCGCCCGACACTTCCAGAACCCTTCAGTCACGTAGTTGAACGCAAGCCATTCAACCGGATCGACCGCAAGCGCCCTGCTCTCGAACTCGAATCAGGAAACTGGTTGCTACTTGCCCGGCAAGGCCCGTGCGTCATCTCGGAAACTGACGCGCAGTTTATTTCCTATTGGCATGAGATTCAGCAGGCGAAGTGGGATGGTGAGACTAAGACCCTCTCGATTGATTGGGTCGATCCAACGCGCGAACCGATTACTATGGCAGCGAAGGCCGAGGAACCGCATGAGTTCATGATGAGCATGCAAGAGTACGTGGAGTACGTTGTTGTCTCGTCCGGTCAACGAGTTGCCGACAATGGTACGACTATTACGGCTTCTATTCGCCGTCGCGAGGATGGTGAGCTGTTCTCAGCTCTTGTCGCTGATGGTCCGCTCGATGAACAGGGTGAAGAACTCGCGCACCAACTGGAAAGGCGTCTGCGTGAAGGTGTCGGCCTCGACTATTAGCTCCTGATTGGTCGGCTGAGGGCTGACGCCCAAATTAGCGACCGTCGGAGTCGCCCGGTGTACCCGTCTCGGCATCCTCAACTGCGGTGTCGCTCGAATCGTCAGAAGTGATAGTAATGCCAGGGACCGCGGGGACAGCTCCTAGCTGATTCCAGTACCGGAGTGTTTCAATCAACTGCGCAAACCCAAGGGGGCGAACACTTTCTTCCTGAGCCAGTGGAAGTACGAGGTTAGGGTGCTTGATGAACAGCGTGAGGGAAACACTCAGTAGACGCTGTTCGATTTCATCGACAGGGGAGGCTACGTCAGCGTCCTTGAGGTCGTGCTCGAACGCGCCAATACACGAGGGGATGCGCTCGTCAGGAACGTCAAGAGCGAGGAGATTCGCGGTGAGGGTCAGGAGTTTCTCGGTTTGTTCCTGTCCGTGGTATTCCGTCCAACTTGGCCCATCCGCACTGTCAGGGCCGGCGGTGTAGAGCGGAATAAGCTGCGTCGCACAATCCCAGCCGGCGATTGCAGTGGCAAGATCGGACTTTGCCTCGTCAGTGAGTGAGGACGGTGTTGCATCGGCCAGACCGAATGCTGGCGAGACCCATGTGTCGACCTCGCTACCGCTGATGCCGAGTGCGTCAGCTAGTCGGAGACCGTCGGCAATACGTCCGAGTGCGACTGCGCTGACGGCAATGCGGTCGTCCATGTCATCGAGAGTGTCGATACTATGCAAAACCGTGATTCCCGACTCAACCGCGCGTCGGGCCACGATATGAGCATCGGGGTAGGGCTCGGGTAGCGCAGGCAGGGTGGGAGCATCGGAGGGCGGGCCTGCTGGCCATGGCTCCCATAGGCCACCGAGTACCTGGGAGCGCTCAATCGAATGATCGGCGATTGCGGTTAGCACGTCGGAACAACTATTGCAGTCATCGATAGTTTCTTGCGCCAGGTCGCGGGCAGACTGCTCGATGAGGAGATCTTGACGAACCGTATCTTGGAACATTTGCTCGTCAACTGACAGCGTCGGCAAAACGGGTTTGGTGTTCTCAAAATAGATGCCACCGCATCCGCTGAGAGCCAGTGTGGATACCAGGGCAACCCCCGCAAGGCCTGTGCGGCGTGCTCGACTGGGGTCTCGCGCGACTTCTCGTGACGTTCGCCGAGTGGTAACTATGTGCCAAATGCGAGTTAAATCTTGCATAATAGTCATTCCGATCATCGTCTTCGATCATGGCATGAGTACAATGGTTGATGCGGTATTAGGAGAGAGTGTGAGTAAAAAGTCAGTAGAACGTCAGATTGAGGAGCTCGTAGCGCCCATTGTTGGCGCCCGGGATCTATTTCTCGAATCTGTCACGGTGACGGCGGGAAAGAATCCGCTCGTGCGCGTGACAGTAGATCTTCCCGAGGGGCCTGGTGCTGTCGATTCAGATGCCATCAATGAAGTCACCAAGGCGATTTCGCAGGCACTGGATGAGGCTGATCCGATCACGCACTCGTACACGCTCGAAGTGTCCACTCCCGGCGCGGAACGTCAACTGACGACCGCGCGTCACTTTTCGCGAACAATCGGCCATTTGGTCGAGATTCGCACCCACGATGGTCGCCGCATCAAAGGACGTGTTCTTGATGCAACGACCACCACCGTCACTGTTAACACCGCCGATGGGCAAAAGAAACAGCACGACGATGCCCCCACCGTCGTCGAGTTGGATGACGTGAAGAAAGCTCGTTCGCGCGTCGAACTACGGACAGTTTAAGGAGTGCGTCATGGAAATTGATATGAGAGCCCTACGTGAAGTAGGTGCATCCCTCGAGATTGACGGCGATACGCTGGTCAGCGCCATCGAAGAAGCACTGTTGAAGGTGTACTACAAGATGCCCGGCGCCATTCGTGAAGCCCGCATTAATATTGACCAACGCACTGGTCGTGTCACCGTACTGGCAACCGAATTCGATGACGATGACAATCCGATCGGAGAGTTCGATGACACGCCGAAAGAGTTCGGGCGAATCGCCACGGCAACTGCACGATCGGTCATTGCTCAGCGCTTGCGTGAAGCAGACGATTCAAAAGTTCTCGGAGAGTTCCGTGATCGGACTGGCTCGATTGTGGTTGGAACGGTTGAAGCAAACCGGAATCCGAACGTCACCTTGCTCCGGGTAGGAGAGTTCGAGGCTATTTTGCCCGACGCGGAGAAAGTGCCTGGTGAAACCTATGAGCACGGCACAGTCATTCGCGCCTATGTTGTCGATGTGACTCGAGGAGAGAAGGGTGCGCGGATCACGGTTTCGCGTACGCACCCCGGCCTCGTCGAAGGTCTGTTCGAACGAGAGGTTCCTGAGATTGGTGACGGCCTCGTCTCGATTCGATCGATTGCCCGCGAAGCTGGACACCGAACGAAAATCGCAGTTGCCGCGAACAAGGACGGTGTCAACGCCAAGGGCGCATGTATCGGACCAATGGGCCGACGAGTTCGTGCGGTCATGGCTGAGCTACAGGGGGAGAAGATCGACATCGTCGATTACTCGTCTGATCCGGCTCGATATGTGGCTAACTCCCTGTCGCCAGCACGGGTATCGTCGGTGACGATTCCCAACCCGGATGAAAAGAGAGCCACCGTTATCGTTCCCGATTTCCAGTTCTCGTTGGCGATTGGTCGAGAAGGCCAGAATGCCCGTCTTGCCGCCCGCTTGTGCGGCTACCACATCGACATTCATTCGGATACGGAAGCAGGATACGGCCCGATCCCCTCAGACGTATCGCGTCCGGATTCCGCTCAGAAGGATGATGACGGGCTTAACTGACGCGAGAACAGACGACTCATTGGCGCACGCGCCTGAACGCACGTGCATCGGATGTCGACAAAAGGGGCCGGTGCCCGAGCTCGTGCGTTGCGCATATTCCAGTCAAACCGGGATGGTTACGGTAGATTTTGCGCGGACGATGCCGGGGCGCGGAGCATGGATTCACCCTCGCCAGCAGTGTGTGATACATGCCATGAAGGCGCGCGCTTTTACACGCGCCCTCAAACTAGTGGATAATGGGGAACAGGTAACGCTTGACGAAGTTGCTTTAGAGCGTCTGAGTCTGTTGCCCAATCCAGTGCGCAAGTCGCGTGCTGCGGACGATTGATGGAAGCGGGTTGGAAGCCCATGGGCACCCGATGAGTACCCAGCGATGAGCTGCCAGCAGAAATAGTAGTCCGTCCTGTTTGGGCGGACCCGAACAGGAGAATTGTGGCAAAACTGCGTGTACACGAGCTTGCGAAAGAGCTCGGAATCACCAGCAAGGAATTGCTGACGCACCTGAAAGATAGCGGTGAGTTTGTGAAGTCGGCATCGTCGACTATTCAGCCACCGGTTGTGCGTCGCGTTCGCGAAGCATTAGGTAAGAAGAAGTCTGCCGACAAGGAGTCGGCATCTAAGCCGGCTAAACCAGCGGCGAAGAAAAAGACGACAGCGAAGCCGGCCCCCAAACCGCGGCCGGCTGCAGATCAAGCGAGCCCGGCGACTGCAGAGCCGGTCGAGCAGGACAAATCCGCTGAAGCGGAGAAATCCGTTAAGCCTGAGAAGACGAAGCCAAAGAAGAAGTCGACACCTCGTCCAACGAGCAATGTGCCGACTCCTGCAGATGTTCTCGGTGGCGCCCGTAAACCGTCACCTGCGCAAGAAGAAAAACCAGAACCGAAACGACGTGCCGACGCGCCCAAACCTGGACAGACTCCGGCTCCTGGGCCACGTCCTGGAAACAACCCGTTTGCCCCGAGCCAGGGAATGCCCCGGCCGGGCGGTACCGGTGGACCTCGTCCGGGACCTCGGCCAGGTCCGCGTCCTGGAAACAACCCGTTTGCTCCGAGCCAGGGAATGCCTCGCCCCGGTGGCGGTGGCCAAGGTCGTGGCGGAGGCCGCGGCGGTCAGCGGTCCGGAGCGCCAGCTCGCGGATCAGGTCGCCCAGGTCGCGCACCGCAATCGCGCGGTCCGCGTCCCAACCCGGGGATGATGCCCGGTCAAAGCGGCTTGGAAAAGCCAACTCCATCACGTTCTTCTGAGCGGGGCGGTGGAGGTCGCGGTCGCGGTCGCGGGCAGCAGGGTCCGGGTGGTTTCGGTGGCGGTCCGCGCGGCGGCTTCGGAGGTGGCCCATCCGGTCCTCCTCGCGGTGGTCGCGGTGGCCGCGGTGCAACCCAGGGTGCTTTCGGTCGCGGAGGCGGCGGTAAGCGAGGACGCAAGTCGAAGCGCGCCAAGCGCCAAGAATTTGAGCAACAAAATGCTCCCGTTATCGGCGGCGTATCTATTCCGCGCGGCAATGGCAAGGTTATTCGCATCCGCCAGGGCGCGTCCCTCGCCGACCTGGCCGACAAGATCGATGTGAATCCCGCGTCGCTGGTTACCGTACTCCTTCACCTCGGTGAAATGGCGACTGCTACCCAGTCTCTCGATGAGGACACCTTCGCACTTCTCGGTGAAGAGCTCGGCTACGAAGTCGAGGTTGTGTCACCCGAGGACGAAGACCGTGAGCTTCTTGAATCTTTCGATATTGACCTCGAAGCTGAAGAACTGCACGACGAAGAGAACATGCAGCCGCGGCCTCCGGTCGTCACGGTGATGGGACACGTCGACCACGGTAAGACGAAACTCCTCGATGCGGTGCGTCGCACGGACGTCGTCGAATCCGAGCACGGTGGCATTACCCAGCACATTGGTGCGTACCAGGTGCGAGTCACGCATGAGGGTGAAAAGCATCTCATAACCTTTATTGACACCCCGGGCCACGAAGCCTTCACGGCCATGCGTGCACGCGGTGCTCAGGTTACTGACATTGCCATTCTCGTCGTGGCAGCCGATGACGGTGTCATGCCGCAGACGGTGGAAGCGATTAACCACGCTCAGGCGGCGGGAGTTCCCATCGTTGTGGCAGTGAACAAAGTCGATAAGCCCGAGGCGAAGCCGGACAAGATTCGTCAGCAGCTCACCGAATACAATCTGGTGGCTGAAGAGTATGGCGGCGATGTCATGTTCGTTGACGTTTCCGCTAAGGAACGTCAAGGAATCTCAGACCTGCTTGAAGCCGTGCTCCTCACGGCCGAAGCAGCCCTCGACCTCGAAGCGAACCCTGATTCCGAAGCTCGTGGCGTTTCCATCGAAGCGAACCTCGACAGAGGACGCGGCGCCGTGGCGACTATGCTCGTCCAGCGCGGCACGCTCCGCGTTGGTGACGCGATTGTAGCCGGGTCCGCGTACGGTCGCGTACGCGCGATGTTCGACGAGTGGGGCGACGCTGTGGAAGAGGCTGGACCGTCGCGTCCGGTGCAGGTTCTCGGCCTGACTTCCGTGCCTCGTGCAGGCGATGCCTTCCTCGTCGCCTCCGACGACCGCACCGCCCGCCAGATCGCTGATAAACGCGAATCTGCAGAGCGTCAGGCGCAGCTCGCTCGCCGCCGCAAGCGCGTGTCACTTGAAGACTTCGACAAGGTCCTTAAGGAAGGCAAGGTTGATACTCTCAACCTCATCATCAAGGGTGACGTCTCCGGTGCTGTTGAAGCGCTCGAAGATTCCCTGCTTAAGATCGATGTGGGCGAAGAGGTCGCATTGCGGATCATCCACCGCGGTGTCGGTGCGATTACGCAGAACGACGTTAACCTGGCAACTGTCGATAATGCAGTAATCATCGGCTTTAACGTTCGCCCGGCTGAGCATGTAGCGAAGTTGGCCGACGAAGAAGGCGTCGAGATCAAGTACTACTCGGTCATCTACTCCGCCCTCGAAGAGGTCGAAGCAGCGATGAAGGGCATGCTCAAGCCGATCTACGAAGAGGCGCAACTTGGTACGGCGGAAATCCGTCAGGTATTCCGTTCCGGCAAGTACGGCAACATTGCCGGCTGTATCGTCCGCAAGGGAACGATCAAGCGGGGTACCAACGCTCGCCTCATCCGCGACGGCGTGGTCTTGAAGGAAGACCTCGAGATCAAGTCGCTACGTCGGGAAAAGGACGACGTCACGGAAGTTCGCGAAGGTTTCGAGTGCGGTATGACACTCGGCTGGAAGGACATTGCCGAAGGCGACATTATCGAAACGTGGGAAATGCGCGAAAAACCGCGTGAATAAATCTCACGAAGAATGCGGCCCTCACATTGGTGAGGGCCGCATTTGCGTCTTTTTCGGTATAACCTAAACTCAGTTTGAGAGTGTAGGAGGACAAATGGCAGACGAAACCCGCCAACGCAAAGTAGCAGACCGAATCCACGAAACTGTGGCGCGGCTACTCGAACGGCGTATCAAAGATCCACGGCTTGGTTTTGTGACGATTACAGATGTTCGGGTGACTGGCGACCTTCAGCATGCGACGATTTTCTACACCGTCTACGGTTCTGAGGAAGAGGCTGAACAGTCCGCGCGGGCACTCCGATCCGCGAAAGGACTCATCCGATCGGAGGTCGGAAAAGCTCTCGGGATTCGACTGACACCAGCCATTGAATTTAAGGCGGATGCACTGCCGCAGAGTGCGGCTCGTATCGAGGATGCTCTAGCCCGGGCGAAGGCTGAAGATGAGCGCGTCGCTAATCTTGCTCAGTCCGCTCAGCCCGCCGGTGATCCCGATCCTTACAAGCGGGATGAGCCTACCGAGTGAGAAGGCAACTCGAAGCGATCCGCGCGCACGTGACTGCCGCGGATGGGATCGTTGTTGTTGATAAGCCTGCCGGCTTCACTAGCCACGATGTTGTTGGAGCGATGCGGCGCCTCGCGGCCACTCGGAAAGTGGGGCACGCGGGCACGCTCGACCCCATGGCAACCGGGGTGCTTATCCTCGGCATCGGCAAAGCGACCCGGCTGTTGCACTACATTACGGGGGCCGATAAAACCTATACCGCAACCGTTGTGCTGGGAGTAGCAACGGACTCCGACGATGCCGACGGCCAGGTGATCGAAACAAACGGTTGCGGTGACATCTCGGAAGTCGAGATCGATCAAGCCATTCGCGCACTGACAGGAACTATCGAACAGGTTCCGGCAACCGTCTCCGCCATTAAGGTTGGCGGGAAACGTGCTCATGCTCTTCACCGGAACGGTCAGAGCGTGACACTTCAGGCGCGCTCGGTGACCGTATCGCGCTTCGAACGAACGTCACCGCTTCGAACCGTTGTCCGGTCTTTCGCACAAAGTGACACAGTGGAGACCATCGAATTTGATGTTGAGGTCGAGTGTTCGTCGGGCACCTATGTTCGGTGCCTGGCCCGTGACCTTGGAACCATGATGGGAACCGGAGGCCACCTGAGTGCTCTGCGACGGACACGAGTAGGGAAGTGGACGATCAACGAGGCAACGACAATCGACGCGTGCAATGCCGTAATCAATCGTGCCAATCGCCTCGAACCACCGGCAGCATTGGACACGATCTCCTTGACCGATGCGTGTACGAAAATGTTTGACGTCCTCGACCTCACTGCGGCAGAAGCACGAGCACTGAGCTTTGGTAACGCAACGACAATTGAACCGCGTACCTCGGAGAACGTGCCCATTGCGGCCATTTATGACGGTCGCGTTCAAGCACTGATTGAACTGCAGAAAGACCGTTACCGGCCGCTCATCGTATTCGAAGTACACAGCGAGTAAGATAATTGGGGATTATAAGGAGAGATCATGACTGAACCCGCACAAAGTGAAGAATTTCTTGAAGAACGCAACGAACTCGGACTGCGCGACAAAGACGCCTCCGGCGAGTGCGGTTGCGGAGGCAAGGGGAATTGTCGCTCTGCGGAATCTGCATCTGAACCGAAAGAATCGGCGTGCGGGTGTCAAGAGGTTGAAGAGCCAAAGGAATCCGGCTGCGGTTGCGGCGGTAAGGGCCGCAGCCATGGGCACGGGCATGGACATGGACATGATCGGAGGCACCGTCACGGTGGGTGCGGTTGCGGTCGCGGAGAAGCCAAGGCCGTAGCGACCGAGAAAACTTCGTGTGGATGCGGATCGCACTAATTTCTAACGATTAAGGAATCCTTCAGCACAATGGTCATGCACGTCTGGCGCGGACTGCGCGAAGTCCCTGAGGCGCTTCACACAGCGGTCACTATGGGAAACTACGACGGAGTTCACCGAGGACACCAGCAGGTCATTGCGACATGTATTGAACAGGCGCGTGAACTTGATCTGCCAGCGGTTGCGATTACCTTTTATCCGCACCCGGTACAGGTTCACGCGCCAGAAGCCGATCTTAAACTCATCACCACGCTGGAGGACCGTCTCGATGCGCTTGCCGGGCGCGGCCTCGATGCCACATTAGTGCTTAACTACAACGAAGCGTTGTACCGGATGACTCCGCGTGAGTTCGTTCGCGATGTTTTTGTCAATCATCTCGGCGCACAGATCGTTGTCGTCGGCGAAGACGTTAAGTTCGGAGCGGGTAACTCTGGGGATATCAACACCATGCGTGAGCTCGGAGCGGAGTTCGGCTTCGATGTCACCATGGTGCGGGATATTTTGTCCGAACAGGGAAGACGCTGGTCGTCCTCCTGGATTCGGGAACTCTTGGCCAATGGAGAGGTCGCCGAAGCTGCGCACGTCCTCGGGCGTCCGCATCGGATTCGCGGCATCGTGCAACACGGTCATAAACGTGGACGAGAACTTGGTTTCCCAACTGCCAACCTTGACGACAGCTGCGACGGAGTCATTCCAGCGGACGGCGTCTATGCCGGGTGGCTGATTGAGAAAGTTGAAGGTGCTCCCGCGGATGTGTTTCTACCGGCAGCCATTTCTGTCGGGACAAATCCGCAGTTTGATGGTGAACACCGAACCGTTGAAGCTCACGTACTCGGCCGCGCCGACCTCAATCTGTACGGTGAGGAAGTCTCAATCACCTTTATTGAGAGACTGCGCGGAATGCAAAAGTTCGACACCGTCGATGATCTGTTAGCGCAGATGGATGACGACATCCGTACAGCGGCAGCCATCCTCGGCGTGGCGGTATCAGGCCGCGTTGATCCACGGGCAGTCACGGCTCGCTGAGCGGGAGCGATACCTGGGGCGAGGTGGAGGGCGTTGCCGGGCACTGACTGTTATTACCCGGCTAGAGTGAGTGGTTGGCGCGATAAGGCTGAGCTTGTAGCCCTCAGGTAGAGCCTTTGGCTACAAAGCAGAGCCGAGCGGTGACGTGGGCAAGATCACCCGCCTTTTCACTGAGTTTCCGCACTCAGAATCGGAGGCGGTGATGACTGCGTGATAGCCTAAAGGTTGCCGTAGATCGGCCACGGATGCCTCATGCCCGGGAGAACAGGCCCCGGCGCTCCGTGCAACGAGTAGATGGAGAACCCATGGCGCTTAGCAAAGATGTCAAAGAACAAATCATCAAAGAGTACGCAACTCACGAGGGCGACACGGGGTCCCCAGAAGTTCAGGTTGCGCTCCTTACTCAGCGTATTAAAGACCTGACTGAGCATTTTAAGACGCACAAGCACGACCACCACTCCCGCCGCGGACTGATGCTGCTGGTTGGTAAGCGTCGTCGTTTGCTCGGATACCTCGCGGATATTGATATTGAACGTTACCGTTCACTGATCGCCCGCCTGGGTCTGCGTCGCTGACACTGACGGCCCGACTCCTCAAGGGAGCCGGGCCGCTTTAGTCACCCATTAAAACCCCGACTGTCTTGCACCGCGAGCGGTCTTCGGTGGTGGCCTCCGGAACACAGCATCCGTGGGTCTCAATCGATGGCCGACGCGTAGGATGGTCCAACAGAAAAGGAGACTTCCTATGATGGAAGGCGATGACATCACTGCAGCTGAGGCCGTTATTGATAACGGTAAGTTTGGCAAGCGTGTTGTCCGATTTGAAACGGGCCGTCTGGCTCGTCAGGCCGCTGGATCAGCTATGGCCTACCTCGATGACGAAACTGCGATCCTGTCCGCTACCACGGTTGGTAAGCACCCCAAGGACCAGTTCGACTTCTTCCCGCTAACCGTTGACGTCGAGGAACGTCAATACGCGGTTGGTAAGATTCCCGGCTCTTTCTTCCGTCGTGAAGGCCGCCCGGGCACGGACGCCATTTTGGCGTGCCGCCTCATTGACCGTCCCTTGCGCCCCGCTTTTGTGAAGGGTCTGCGCAACGAGGTCCAGGTTGTCGAGACGATTCTCGCCGCCAACCCCGACGACGCTTACGACGTGCTGGCCATTAACGCGGCCTCCATGTCGACTCAGATTTCCGGTCTGCCGTTCTCCGGCCCGATCGGCGGCACCCGCCTCGCCCTCATTGATGGGCAGTGGGTGGCCTTCCCGCGCTACTCCGAAATGGAACGCTCCACGTTTAACATCGTGGTGGCCGGCCGTGTCGTCGGTGACGACGTCGCCATTATGATGGTCGAGGCCGGCGGTGGCGACGAAATGGTCGACCTCATTGCTCACGGCGGAACTGCGCCGACCGAAGACGTTGTGGCTGACGGTCTCGAAGCCGCCAAACCCATCATTCGCCAGCTGTGTGAAGCCCAGCGCGATGTCGCTGAGAAGTGCGCGAAGGAAACCGTTGAGTTCCCTCTGTTCCTCGACTACCAGGACGAGCACCTCGAAGCTGTCGAAAAGGCAGTGAAGGACGATCTATCTCAAGCTCTCACGATCGCTGACAAACTCGAGCGCGAAGATCGTATCGACGAGATCCAGGCAAATATGCTCGAATCTCTCGATGAATCATTCCCCGAGCAGGAAAAGGACCTCAAGGCCGCATTCCGCTCCATTGAGAAGGAAATCGTTCGTACCCGCGTCCTCACCGAAGGCGTACGTATTGACGGGCGCCAGCCGACCGACATTCGTTCGCTGTCGGCTGAGGTTGAGGTTCTTCCTCGCGTTCACGGTTCCGCCCTGTTCCAACGCGGTGAAACCCAGATTCTTGGTGTCACCACGCTCAACATGCTCCGCATGGAACAGCAACTCGACAACCTCTCTCCGGTTGATTCGAAGCGCTACATGCACCAGTACAACTTCCCGCCG
Organism: Actinomycetaceae bacterium; assembly: GCA_030537615.1. Taxonomy (GTDB): domain Bacteria; phylum Actinomycetota; class Actinomycetes; order Actinomycetales; family Actinomycetaceae; genus Gleimia. The sequence goes on from JAUNVP010000007.1 coordinate 11,635, forward strand.
TTCTCCACTGGAGAAACCGGCCGAGTTGGGTCGCCCAAGCGCCGCGAAATCGGTCACGGAGCGCTCGCTGAACGCGCGCTCGTTCCTGTGATCCCCAAGCGTGAGGACTTCCCGTACGCGATCCGTCAGGTCTCCGAAGCACTCGGCTCCAACGGTTCGACATCGATGGGTTCAGTCTGCGCTTCGACGCTATCTCTGCTCCAGGCCGGTGTGCCGTTGCGCGCCGCCGTGGCGGGTATCGCGATGGGTCTCATCACCGGTGAAGTGAACGGCGAACAGAAGGCCGTGACGCTCACCGACATCCTCGGCATTGAGGATGGCTTTGGTGACATGGACTTCAAGGTGGCAGGCACCCGCGATTTCATTACCGCACTCCAGCTCGACACCAAGCTCGACGGAATCGATTCACAGGTGCTCAAGGGCGCCCTCGGTCAGGCTCGTGACGCACGTTTTGCGATCCTCGACCTCATCAACCAGGCGATCCCCGAGCCCGACGCAATGTCGAAGCACGCCCCACGCATCATCACGGTGCAGGTGCCGGTTGAGAAGATCGGTGAGGTCATCGGCCCCAAGGGCAAGATGATCAACCAGATCCAGGAAGACACCGGAGCCGACCTGACGATTGAGGATGACGGAACCGTCTACATCGGTGCCGAAACAGGCGAATCCGCTGAGGCAGCTCGCAACATGGTCAACGCCATTGCGAACCCGCAGCTTCCCGAGGTCGGAGAACGCTACGTTGGAACTGTCGTCAAGACGACCTCCTTCGGTGCCTTCGTTTCCCTGACTCCAGGTAAGGACGGCCTTCTTCATATCAGCCAGGTCCGTCGCCTCGTTGGTGGCAAGCGTATTGACTCGGTTGATGATGTCGTTCAGGTCGGTCAGCAGCTCGAGGTTGAAATCGCAGAGGTCGATTCCCGCGGCAAACTGTCACTGCACGCGGTAGTTGAGGGCGAAGAAAATGAATCCTCGGACGATGACGAAAACCACGGCAATGATGGCAACAACGAATCGCGTCAGCGTCGTGGACGGGGGCGTGGAGATCGCGAGAACGGTGGCAATCGCCAGCGTCGTCAGCGCTCACGTACTCGGCGCAATCGCGACGATGACTAATCATTACACCTAGATTTTGTGGGGGCTGGACTATGAGTTCAGCCCCCACAGTGTGTATTGTCGTCATCCGCGTTAGACTATTGCCAACCTATTGACACAAGGAAAATTTATGCGTCGTTTTACAGACTTCTTCGTTTTTGCCGCGATGCTCATCATCGATTTTGTGGTCGTATATCTGTTGTACAGCCCCGATATGAGCCAGATGAATCCGACTTCTTTCGACATCGGTTACGCACTGATGAATCTCGGCTTCATTGCTCTTCCAGGTCTCGTTCTCGCCATGTGCGTCGCATTGGTTCGGGCAATTTGGAATATCGCGCCGCGTCAGTTCTATCTCGTACTCCTCATCGCGAGTGCGGCGACATCCGCCCTCATCTGGGTCATCTCTCTCGCTTTTGGCCAACAAGCGACACCCGCACAGCTCTCGCTCCCGGTATTCCAGTTCGCAGCGGTTGCCGTGGCCATGTTCATCGGCCTCATTCTTGGATTAACTGGAGCCGTTCCGACAGCGGCGAAGAAAACGAAGACGATCACTAAAGATGAGCCCGAAGTGTCAACTCCTACCGAGCCTGTTCTTCGCCAGAGAGGATCCCGTTCCTCCGCGGAAACCCCGGCGATCGATAATTCCGCAACGGATGGGGAAACCGATACGCTAGCAGTAACTCACTCCTCTGATGACGCTACTGCAAGGAGCACTGACGACATGAAACCGAACGGTAATGAAACCCCGTACATTGGCCATGAAAATGAGCGCGATGACGAAAAGGAAACTCCCTTCGTTGGGCATGAGCATCACCATACGTCCGAAGACGAGCCGATGCTCGGTGGATCGACGCAGATCCCTGGTCAGCCTCGTCGCGTGAAAGGCGAATCCGACCCGGATGCGTAACATTACGTCGCTACCGCTGGTCGACTCGACGAGCGATTGCGCGACCTTGACTTTGCTTGATGACGATACGACGATCAAGCGGTCGATTCTACCGGGGGCCGTGCGCGTGTTGAGTCAGCACGTGCCGGCCCAACGGTCGGTGAGCCTATCAGCGTGGTGCCCGGCGGGGTCGCGAGATGAAACTGACGAACAGTCGGGTTCGACCCATTTCCTTGAACACTTACTTTTTAAGGGCACTCACACGCGAACTTCTCAAGACATTGCGAATGCGTTTGATGAAGTGGGTGGTGAATCCAATGCCGGAACCACCAAGGAATACACCTATTACTGGGCGCGCGTCCTCGACGCCGACCTCCCCATGGCCGTGTCTGTACTTATCGATATGGTCACTTCTTCTGTCCTCGAAGCCGCAGAATTCGAACGCGAACGCGATGTCATCCTCGACGAACTAGCGATGGGCAATGACGATCCGGTGGAGGTCGTACACGAGAACTTCTCCAAAGCGCTGTACGGTACGCATCCCCTCGGTCGCCCAATCGGGGGAACGTACGACACAGTTGCGGCCGCACGCCGCGACGATGTCTTTGATTTCTATCGCGACGCTTACCGTTCGAATTCTCTGGTTATCGTGGCTGCCGGTGCCGTTGACCACGACCAGCTGTGTGACCTCGTATCGCGAGCCCTCAATGCGACAGACTGGGATCGAGAAGTCAGCGCGGTTCCTATTCAGACACTTCCGTGTGGCCGCGGCGGAGAACAGCCCGAGTACATTTCCCGCGAGATTATCCAACATAAAGTGGGCGAACAGGCTCATATCATTGTTGGAACGCGAGGGATCGCAGCCAATGATGAGCGACGTCCCGCACTGTCGGTGTTGCTATCTGTTCTGGGAGGTTCGACGTCGTCGCGCTTGTTCCAAGAGATCCGGGAACGACGCGGCCTAGCCTATACAACGTACGCCTTCGACACGTCTTATACGGATTCAGGACACTTCGGCATGTACGCTGGTTGCGCTCCCCAAAATATTGCGGAAGTTGAAACCATCATGCGTGCGCAGTTAGAGGATCTGGCCGGGGGAGGCGTTCTCGAGTCGGAGATTCGGCGTGTACAGGGGCAGTTGCGCGGAGCCGTCGCCCTTGGTCTCGAGGATTCGAGTGCACGGATGAATCGGCTTGGGCGCTCAGAAATTATTCACGGACGCTTCGTGCCGCTAGAAGTAACGCTAGACAAGATTAGTCGCATCACGGTCGACGACGTAGCCGCGATGGCTACCGATTTGCTCGCCGAACCGTGGTGCCGCTCGATCGTTTCTCCTCAATAATGGACGTGAGCGAGAGACTGAACGAGATTTCACCTAGGGTAGACCCATGACAAAAGTTGCAGTGATAGGCGCCCAAGGGCGTATGGGAAAGACCGTGTGCGAGGCGGTAGAAGCAGCGGCTGACCTCGAACTCGTAGCCGGATTGGACGAGGGCGATGAAATTACTTCCACTTCTCTCAATGGGGCTGAGGTTGCGGTTGATTTCACTATTCCGAGTCAGACACTAGACAACGTCCTTAGGCTAGTGGAACTGGGTGTCCACGTCGTTGTCGGAACGACGGGTTGGGATGATGAGAAGTACGAGCGGGTACAAGCCGCAATCGATGGGGGAGCGGCAAACGTTCTCATTGCCCCGAACTTCGCTCTCTCGGCGGTGCTCGCGATGGAGTTCGCGGCGATGGCGGCTCCGCTGTTTGAATCGGTTGAGGTCATTGAGCTCCACCACCCGAATAAGGTTGATGCCCCATCAGGCACAGCTGCGACAACAGCCTCTAAGATTGCGAATGCCCGGACTCAAGCCGGTGTTCCCACTGCTCCCGACGCCACCGAGACGGATCCTCACGGCACCCGCGGTGGTCGCATCGACGGTATTCCGGTTCACGCCGTTCGGTTGCGTGGACTCGTTGCGCACGAGGAAATTCTGCTGGGGAACCCTGGCGAAACACTAACCATCCGCACCGACTCCTTTGACCGGACGTCATTCATGCCCGGCGTGCTGATGGCTGTCCGTGCAATCAGTGAGCGGCAGGGGCTGACCATCGGCCTCGATAAGCTCATCTCGTTGCGCTAGGGGTGTTTGAGCTGTCAGACAAACAACCCCACGCAGTAGCTGACCGATCGGTTCGGCCTGCCTTTGTTGACGATGCGGCGATCATCACTCGGATTCAAGTGGCCGCGATGATTGAATCACTGGAAAGCGGGATCGACGAGCCCCTATCGGAGGAGGTTCGTGCCGGCCTTGATACCGAAGCGATGACACAGAACTGGACGAGCACGATCACCCAACCTCCCAAACCCGGCTATCGCGTACTATCCGCACTTGACGGAGGCACGGTCGTTGGTTTTGCCGCCACGGTGCCCGCACCACCCATCGCCGATCACGAATGGCTCAGCCAGCCTGGGACAGAGATCATCGCATTAGAAGCTGAGCGTCAAGCTATCGGTGAGGGACATCGTTCGCGGTTACTCGCAGCGTGCACCGATCTCGCCATTTCCGAGGGCGCGCAAACGGTATCCATCTGGCTCATTGCCGGGGACGATGAGCACATCCGCTTTTACCAGGAAGCTGGCCTCCGTCCCGCAGGCCTACATCGGAAGTTAGCTGTCGGACCTCATTCCATTTCGCAACATCTGTGGTGGGCTCACCTGGGCGAGTAAGCCTTCGTGCGCTACGCGACGCCGGCACAGGGTGCACGGGTTTTCGTTACGGTTAGCTGGTGGCGTTCTTTTCGCTGCATTTAGACACGGCGTTCTGCTGGTGCGGTGTAATTCGTGTGGTTCTGCTGGTGCGGTGTGGCGTAATCCCGATCGTAGGCTCTGTGTAGCGTGAGAGTTTTGAGCACGAGAGAGTCTACGTTGGGGGGTTTAGACTCACTGTGAGTGCGTTTTGGCGGTTGTAGGCTCTGCCTTATGAAACTGGGTGCGGTTAGAGAGAGCCTTGGGTGGGAAAACACGCGCGAGAGAGAGCCGACGGCCACACAATGGCGATTACATCGAGCCTACGCTTCCAACAGCGCCGCGGGGAACGATCAGTACCCGGACTCTGAACGCGGGATGGGGCGAGAGCCGTTACCATGAGCCTATGAATACAGTAAATGCGCCCGTTGGTACCGTATGCGTTGCAATGGTGACTCCGTTTCATGCGGATGGTTCACTTGACGTCGACTCTGCGCAGAAGTTGGCTCGCCACCTGGTTGATTCCGGGGTGGATTCGATTCTTGTCTCCGGCACGACCGGAGAGTCTCCAACGACGTACCAGCCCGAAAAGGATGAGCTGACCGCGGCTGTCGTTGAGGCCGTCGGAGGTGATGCGTTTGTCCTGGCTGGAGCGGGCTCAAATGACACTGCGCACGCTGTTCGAATTGCGAAGCGAGCAGAAGAATGCGGTGCTGATGGACTCCTCGTAGTTGCGCCCTATTACAACCGTCCATCGCAGCTGGGGTTGCGCGCCCACGTCGAAGCAATCGCGAATGGAACAACCCTTCCGATTACGCTCTACGACATTCCTGGGCGCACGGGGCTCGCATTTGCTGACGAAACAATCGATTACCTCGCTCAAAGTGATCGCATCGTTGCCGTGAAGGACGCCACTGGGAAAACCGAACAGGGCTTGACCCGAATGGACCGCACGGGATTGGCTTGGTACTCCGGTGATGACGGGCTGAACTTCAGCTTCCTCAATGGGGGAGCCTCCGGTGTGATTTCCGTTGTCGGCCATGTTGCTGGAAGCGACTACCGGGCAATGGTTGACGCTGTGCGCGGGGGCCGCACCGATGAAGCGCTCGCCATTCACCGCAAGTTACGTCCGCTCGTCGAGGCCATTATGGGGACGGGGCAAGGTGCCGTCCTTGTTAAACACGCGTTGCACATGCAGGGAGTTATTCCCGAGCCAACAGTGCGGTTGCCGCTGGTGGAAGCTGAATCACATCAACTCGACAATCTCTCACAGGTTATGGCAGACCTAGATCTGATCTAGCCTGCGAAACCGCACTCCGCTTTACCTGTTTCGTCATAGACGTGACACAATATCTCGCATGATGCCTTTGTACGATGAACTCCCCGAACCACCTGAAGCTCCATCCGATGGAATGAGGATTATCCCACTTGGGGGCTTGGGGGAAATCGGCCGAAACATGACTGTCTTTGAGGTCGACGGAAAACTCCTCATCGTAGACTGCGGGGTACTGTTCCCAGAAGAAGATCAGCCCGGCATTGACCTTATCTTGCCGGACTTTTCCGCCATCGAAGATCGACTCGATGACGTCGTCGCCCTGGTGTTGACCCACGGACACGAAGACCATATTGGGGCAGTGCCGTATCTGCTTAAACACCGAGCAGATATTCCAATTTATGGTTCAGAACTCACGCTCGCCTTCCTCGAACCAAAGCTCGACGAACATCGGATCAATGAGCGCGATCTCCACACTATCGTCGAAGGCGAACGCGTCGATCTCGCTCCGTTCGACTGTGAATTCGTGTCAGTCACACACTCCATTCCCGATGCGCTCGCCGTGTTCATCCGCACATCGGTAGGAACAGCGCTCGTCACCGGCGATTTCAAGATGGACCAATTGCCACTCGATGGCCGTCTGACTGACTTACGCTCGTTTGCACGTTTTGGGGAAGAGGGTGTTGACATCTTCCTCGTCGACTCGACAAACGCCGAAGTACCTGGATTTGTCACTCCTGAGCGGGAGATTGGTCCGGTGTTGGAAGAAGTGTTTGAACACGCGAGTGGCCAGATCGTTGTCGCGTCCTTTGCCTCTCATGTCCACCGTGTGCAACAGGTGTTTGATGCTGCTCGAATGACCGGTCGTAAGGTTGCGTTGATTGGACGCTCGATGGAACGCAATATGCGTATTGCCCACGAGCTTGAGTACCTCGATATTCCAGACGACATCATTGTTTCGACACGGCAGATTCAAGATCTTCCCGATAACCAGCGTGTCTACATGGCCACCGGTTCCCAGGGGGAACCGATGGCGGCTCTTGCCCGCATCGCGAAGAATGAGCATCGCACCGTCACGGTCGGCCCTCACGATACGGTGATCTTCGCGTCCTCGCTCATCCCCGGCAACGAAAATTCGGTTTATCGAGTGATCAATGGACTGACGAAGCTTGGTGCTCGTGTTGTGCACCAAGCAAATGCCAAAGTCCACGTCTCCGGCCATGCCGCCGCTGGAGAATTAATCTATTGCTACAACATCGTTCAGCCAAAGAACGTCATGCCGATTCACGGAGAGATCCGGCACCTGGTCGCAAACGGACAGTTGGCCGTTAAAACCGGCGTACCAGCCGGGCGGGTGGCCCTTGCTGAGGACGGGGTCGTCATCGACCTCGTCGATGGAGAAGCACGCGTAGTCGGTGCTGTTCCGTGCGACTACGTCTATGTTGACGGTCGCAGTATTGGTGAGATTTCGGACGAAGAACTTCGCGGTCGTCTCGTCCTCGGATCAGAAGGATTCATCTCTATTTACGCGGTAGTCGATCTTGAAAACGAAACAATCCTCTCGGGGCCAACAATCCGCGCGGTCGGCATGGCAGAAGAAGATAGCGTATTCGAAGAAATACAAGACGATGTCACCGCAGCGCTCAATCGGGCATTGGAAAACTCGGAAGCAGATACCTACACCTGTCAGCAGGCTATGCGACGCGTAGTAGGCCGATGGCTTTCTCGTAGGCTCCGCCGTCGCCCGATGATTGTGCCTGTTGTCGTTGCTCAATAGATAGGGCTCGTATGGCTACAGTAACCTCTGTCCCGGTAAAAGAAGAACGGACAGTAGATCAAGTTAAGGCTTTTTCTGGGTGGCGTGCCCGCACGGTACGGATCTTGGCGCGTCTGGCCTATTGTGGGGCGTTCTTGTCTCTGCTTCTCATCATTGGTGGAGGGCACTTTCGCACACCACTATCGGTCATCGCCTTCGCATTCTTCCTCATTAACCTGCCGGTTGGTGCCACGCTTGTAGAACTCATGTTCCTTGTCGTGTTTGGCTTCGCTCTCATGACACGCAAGACAGTAGCGTGGTGGACGCTCATCGCACTCCAGTTGATCGGCCTGTTTTTCGGAATCACCACGCTCTACTCGACAGTGACCGACCCGCCGATTCACTACGGCTATCTGGTCATCGGGGCGGTTAAAATCGTGGTTGCTGTCGGCGTCATAATCGGCGCCTGGTATTTGCGTTCCGCATTCCCCGGTAAAGTGCTCCCGGGCTCAGCCTTCGGAGCCATCCTTATTCTGCTTATCGGATTCGGCGTGACGATTGCGTTCGGGCTCGCTATGACCGATCTTGCGATTTCCGGGCCGATCACGGACATCAAGACACGGTGGGTGCTGTCCTCAACTCTGGGAGACTATTTCTCCACCCTGGTCTATGCGGGGCCTCCGCTCGGGGTACCCCCCTGGATCCGCTACCCACTGGGTACGCTGTCGGCAGTGACGGCGATTCTCGCGGTAGTCTTCTTTCTCCGCAGTCAGCGGATGCCTGGACGGCGAATGCATGACGATCTGTTTGCGCGCGAGCTTCTTGCCAAATGGGGGGACGATTCGCTCGGGTATTTCGCAACGCGTGATGATCGCTCGATTGTGCGGAGTCAAGACGGGCGCGCAGCGATTTCTTACGCGGTCGCCAACGGTGTAGCAGTGATGGGCGGTGATCCGCTCGGCGATCCGCAGTCGTGGTCCAAAGCCATTGCCAAATGGTTGGCACTGTGTGCGAAATACGGTTGGCTTCCCGGAGCCATTTCGGTCTCTGAGCGTGGCGCAAAAGCGTTGCGTGAAGCGGGATTCTCGGTGAGGTTGATGGGGGATGAGGCCGTCATTGACACACGGACGTTTGACCTAAACTCCAGCGCCTCCAAGCAGCTTGCCAGCGCGGTGCGTCGCGTGCGACGACACAACGTTGATATTTCGATTGCGCGCCTATCCGATATCGCCTCGGATGAACTGACTGAGTTACGTACCGTTGCCCATGAGTTTCGTCGTGGTGACGAGCGGGGCTTCTCAATGTCGCTTGACCGGATTCTTGAGGACGTTGATGGGCGAACCATGGTGGTCTGGGCACGCGATACCGACGGCGCTATCCAGGCGATGCTGTCATTCGTGCCGTGGGGGCGCCACGGGATCTCGCTGTCGCTCATGCGGCGGCGTCCAGATTCCATCAACGGCATTATTGAAGCAATGGTCGTCCAACTGATTAACGAATCAGCAGCGTCGGGAATCGACCGAATTTCTCTCAACTTCGCGATGTTCCGCAAAGTATTTGAACAGGGAGAAGCAGTCGATGCGGGGCCGTGGGATCGCCTAGTCTACTCGGTTATGCGAGTTGCTTCGCGGGTGTGGCAACTTGAGAGCCTGTACGAGTCGAACGCGCGCTACAACCCCCAGTGGGTGCCGCGCTACATGTGCTTCCCGGGGGTCACCGAACTATCGCAAGTTTCCCTAGCCGCAGCTGCGCTTGAGGGGTTCCTTCCGCAGATCGGTCACCGCACTCAGCTCGATTGGTATCCCACGAGCGACTATCTCAACGCGGTGCAGGAGATTGAGCGAGCCGCGATCGTCGCAGCTATGCCGCGCCGCAAGCTGTCCGACCAGGAGCAGGTGCGCAGAGATAAGATGCATCGACTGTCACAGGCAGGCATGGATCCTTATCCGGCAGCGGTGTCGCTCGGTGATCTACCCGCCGACATTATGGTGAAATATTCCGACCTCGCCCCGGGAGAACGCATCGACACGATCGTGCGCACCGGCGGTCGTGTGTCGGCATACCGCGACCACGGCGGCGTGATCTTCATTGACCTCTTCCGTCAGGGACACACGATCCAAGTGGTTGCTGATCGCTCCGTCCTGTCACCGAATCTCTTCGACCTTCTCTCATTCGTTGATCTCGGAGATTCCATTGCCGTCAGCGGCGCAGTCATCCGCACCCGTCGAGGGGAACTGTCGGTGGAAATTGGTGAATGGCGCATGGCGGCCAAAGCGTTGCGCCCCGTTGCCAGCCACGGCGTCGAACTTGATTCAATGACGCGTAGCCGCGAGCGCGTGACTCACCTGCTGGCGACGCCGTCGGCCATCGAACTGCTCACGCTTCGCTCTCGAGGGGTCGCGCAGATCCGACAGATCATGATGGAAGAAGGGTTTACCGAGGTCGAAACGCCGATGCTTCACGCTATTCACGGGGGCGCTAATGCCCGACCATTCGTGACGCATATGAATGCCTACTCGACAGACGTATTCTTGCGCATTGCCCCCGAGCTCTACCTCAAACGCCTCGCGGTTGCCGGAATGGGATCCATTTTTGAGATGGGGAGAAGTTTCCGGAACGAGGGCGCCGATGCCACCCACAATCCGGAGTTCACTTCGATCGAGGCCTATCGTGCGGGCGGTGACTACACGACGATGCGACATTTGACCGAACGCCTCATTAAGTCGATGGCTCAGGCAATGCACGGCAAGCCGATCGCTCTTCGTCCTGCGGGGAGTCGCGGAGTTGAGGGGCGCCCCACAGTGGCAACGTTCGACGGAGTTGAGCTAGCGGAGTTTTCTCTCGACGGCGATTGGCCGGTCATTCGGGTCTATGATGCGGTGAGCGAAGCCGTGGGTACACCGGTAACGACTGAGACCTCCGCCGACGAGCTTGCTGCTTTAGCGCGTGACTTCGAGGTTGATCTACCACCCGTCCTCGATCACGCGAATCTCATTGGTGCGCTGTACGACGATCTCGTTGAGGCAAACACGGTGCATCCGACGTTTTACACGGATTTCCCCGCCGCGACCTCACCGCTGACGCGCAAACATCGAGAAAACCCGGTGCTCGCAGAACGCTGGGATCTGGTGGCCTTCGGAATGGAACTGGGAACGGCGTACACCGAACTGACTGATCCCATCGATCAAAGGGAACGTTTCACCGAACAATCGTTGGCGGCTGCCGCTGGTGACCCTGAAGCGATGAGCATCGATGAACAGTTCCTGTCTGATCTCGAACTTGGGCTCGTCCCCACCGGGGGGCTTGGTCTCGGTGTTGATCGACTGTGCATGCTACTCACCGGTGTGAACATTCGCCAGCTTTTAGCATTCCCCTACGTTAAGCCGGTAGCCGATAGCCACGAGGGTGGTGTCCGCTGATAATCTGACAGCGGACACATCGAAATGAGGACATACCATGGGACGTTTTCTATCGACACAACCCGTTGTTCTGAACCTACCAACGGTGATCCCGGCCTTGCCGAGCCGGGGTGGAATGGTGCTCGCCCGTTCCGTGTTGGCGAGCCCTGGGGGAGGCTTCATCGGGCTTGCGTCGGTACGTCAAATGGGCGTCGAAACCGGAATGCTGTCGGTACTCGGAACCGGACCGAACTCGTTCGTCGTTCGGCAAGAGCTACAAAAACACGGTGTTGAAATACTGACAGACGAAGTGATCGGAGACATCGGGGTCGCCATTCAAATGGTTGAGGACGATGGCAACACGACTGTTATCGTCTCTTGCGGAATCGAGACCGAGCCCTCAGTTCGGGAACTGGCCGCAGTGCCCCTACACGAGGGAGATGTTCTCCTTGCCCACGGTTCCGCACTCGCTGTTGAATCGGTTGCGAAGGACTATGCCGACTGGATCGAGAGTATCGACGAATCGATCACAGTTGTTCTCAGTCCGTCACCAATGCTTGACCAGGTGACACCGCACGTGTGGCCGCAGTTGTTGGCACGAGCTGACGTCCTGACGATGAATCTGCGGGAATCATCCCTTCTGCCGAGAATGCTTAAACGTGTTGATCCGGCGGCGGAGATTAACGACTATCTGCGAGAGGACTGCATTCACGTTCGTCGGATGGGGGCGATGGGATGCGAATATCGGCTGGGATTTGAAGGGGATCGGATTATGGTTCCAGCTTTTCCTTCTGACATTGTCGATACTTCCGGAGTCGGAGACACGCACGTCGCGGTCATGTGTGGTTCTCTTGCTCAAGGGCGGGACATTGAGGACGCCATTCTTTTGGCCAACGCTGCCGGGGCGGTGATGATTTCTCACTCATTCACTTTCCCTGTCCCGACGATGGGTGAAATCGCCTCGGTGATGACGTTCCACGACTAGCGGCGCGTTGAGTGTTTAGCCAACCCGGCACGGGGTAATGTCTAAAGTGCTATGGCTAAAAAAACTTCGTCCCGTACGCAATCGAGAAAACCCGCCGCTTCTAGCCGCAAATCAGCTTCTAAGGAGCGTTCTGGGCCATCGCCACTGATGAGCGTTTTCGCCGGTATTGGCCGGGGAATCTTCAACGCTGGACGTTCCTTTGCCGCTATGGATCCGCAACTTCGTCGCGACGGATTCGCATTGGCACTCATTGCGCTGGCCGCGATTTTTGCCCTGCGCGAATGGTTCCATATTTCCGGTAGTGCCGGTGATGCTATTCATCACGTGGGAGCCGGAGCTGTCGGTCTTTACTCGGTCATTATTCCGGTAGTTTTCGGACTGTGGGCCGCCAATCTCATCAGTGCGCGGAAGAACTATCGGATTCCACATCGCTTTGCCGGAACTGCCGGACTGGCCGCCGCCATTACCGGGATCACGCAGATCAGTTCGGGGAATCCGCCAATCTCGGATTTTGCGGCGATTGAGGCCGCAGGTGGAGTACTCGGATGGTTCTTCGGATACCCTCTCGCCGTGCTCCTGTCGGGGTGGGGCGGGGTAATCGTCCTCGTCCTCATTTTTGCCTACTCAATTCTGCTGTCAACGCAAACGTCGATCCAGGAGGTTCCCACCCGACTCACGGCATTCGCGGACCGGATTCGAGGTGAGTCGCGCCGGCGGCAAAATGCGGGCCGCGAAACGGAAGAAATGCTGGAGGTTTACGACGGAGATGAAGCTTTCCGCGCTCCCGTTGAGCCAGTGGAAGAACCTGACGCAACGAGTGTTCTCGCCACCGATGATTATGTGGAAGAGCCGGTTGACAATGAACCAGAACCCGTTGCTACGCGGGAAGAACTGCATCCGGTTGAACCCTCTCCGTTACCTCTCAGCGCGATTCAACCCGAGCTTGACGAGGGCCTGACATACGAGCTTCCTGATGAAACACTTCTTGCTCGGGGAACTCCCCACAAGACCCGTTCGGCTGCTAACGACCGCGTCGTCGAAGCACTCACGAATGTACTCAAAGAGTTCAATGTTGATGCAGAAGTCACGGGCTTCTCACGCGGTCCAACGGTCACCCGCTATGAAGTGACTCTTGGGCCGGGAGTCAAAGTTGAGCGCATTACTCAACTGTCGAAGAATATTGCTTACGCGGTGGCCTCCGCGGATGTGCGTATCCTATCGCCGATCCCAGGTAAATCGGCGATCGGTGTAGAAATCCCTAATACTGATCGAGAGACGGTAGCGTTGGGAGATGTTCTCTGCTCTGCTGCGGCCAAGCGGAACCAGCATCCGCTCGTTGTCGGAGTCGGCAAGGATGTTGAAGGCGGATACGTCGTCACGAATATCGCGAAGACTCCGCACCTGCTGGTGGCCGGAGCAACTGGTTCGGGTAAGTCATCGTTTGTGAACTCGATGATTACTTCCATCATGATGCGCGCCACTCCCGCTCAGGTGCGCATGATTCTCATCGACCCTAAACGCGTTGAATTAACGATTTACGAAGGCGTGCCGCACCTCATCACCCCCATCATCACTAATCCGAAGAAGGCCGCTGAAGCCCTCGAATGGGTCGTCAAAGAAATGGATATGCGCTACGACGACCTCTCACAGTACGGCTTCAAACACATCGACGATTTCAATGCGGCGATCATTGCCGGGCAGGTTGAACCTCCAGCGGGATCGGAGAGGAAGCTCGCTCCCTACCCGTATTTGCTCGTTGTCGTCGACGAGCTCGCTGACCTGATGATGGTGGCTCCGCGTGATGTGGAAGCGTCGATTCAGCGCATTACCCAACTGGCTCGTGCAGCGGGAATCCACCTCGTCCTCGCTACCCAGAGGCCATCGGTTGATGTCGTAACGGGGATTATCAAGTCGAATATTCCTTCACGTCTCGCGTTTGCGACCTCCTCATTGGCGGATTCCCGCGTTATTCTTGACCAGCCGGGTGCCGATAAACTGATCGGCGCCGGTGACGCTCTCTACTTGCCTCAAGGAACCAATAAACCCATGCGGGTCCAGGGAGCGTGGGTGAACGAATCGGAAATCCGCGAGATCGTCAATCACGTCAAAGCGCAAATGAACCCCGTGTATCGCGAGGACGTGATTGCTCCGGCCAAGACCGTCAAGGTTGCCGAAGATATCGGAGACGACCTCGATGACCTACTTCAAGCTGCCGAACTCGTCGTGTCAACGCAGCTTGGATCGACATCCATGTTGCAACGAAAGCTGCGCATTGGTTTTGCGCGTGCTGGTCGCCTGATGGATCTGCTTGAGTCCCGCGAGATTGTGGGGCCTTCCGAGGGATCGAAGGCTCGGGAGGTACTTGTACCTCCCGAGGAGCTACCTCGGGTGCTGGCAATGCTTCGCGGTGAAGACACGTCAGGTTACGAATCGGCGACTGCTTTCGACGGAACTGACGGTTCGTGGGAAGATGAAGGGGAAACTGAGGACGCGTGGGACCTCACCGGACGACAGTGAAAGGGGAGCGGCGTTGAGTACGGGCGACGGCAGCAATATCTCCCAGGCGCGAACGAATGAAGAGATCTGGAATCTTCCGAATATTCTAACCATGATTCGGCTCGCACTGGTTCCTGTGTTCATCGTGCTTCTCCTGCTCGGACATACGTGGAGCCAATGGCTCGCACTCGTCGTCTTTATAGCTGCAGCTTTGACTGATCACTACGACGGGAAGATCGCTCGCGCGCGCAATCTGATCACCGATTTTGGCAAGATCTGGGATCCGATTGCCGATAAAGCACTCACTCTCGGCGCCTTCGTCATGCTGTCGGTGGTCGGACTACTTCCCTGGTGGTTCACTTTTATTGTTGCGTTCCGCGAGCTCGGTATTACGTGGTTGCGCGCATTCTTACTTAAACGAAATATTGTCGTTGCAGCCTCGTCCGGCGGCAAAGCTAAAACGGTGTCGCAGATGTTCCTCATCGTATTTCTCCTCGTTCCGTGGGAGACGTTCATCAGCGGTGGTGATCCGTTGTCGAACGTGACGACTCTTTTCGGTATCACGGTTGTTTTGATGGCCGTTGCGCTCGGACTAACCGTATGGTCTGGCTTGGTTTACGTCGTGGAAGCTCTCAAGTTCACTCGGACACAGCCCTCCGTCTAAGGGTGGGATTGCCCACGTTCGAATTCGGGAATAATTCTCCGCATATACGGTGTTTTCCTTGATAGGACAAGTGAAAGAAGCAGTTTTGAAAGCGAGATTATGAGGCATTGTGCGGGCTGGGACGAGCCGCGAATGCGAGACGGAATGGGACAACAGACCAAACTTCGATACGGTGAAAGTATGCTGACAACGTCACTCCACAGTCTCTCCTTGAGAGAACAGATCGGGGACGTCCTACGCGAGATTCGACGTAGCCAAGGACGTACCCTCCGGCAGGTATCCGCGGACGCGCAAGTCTCTTTGGGCTACCTTTCGGAAGTTGAGCGTGGACAAAAAGAAGCCTCTTCTGAGCTACTGATCGCAATTTGCTATGCGCTTGGTGTTCCGCTTTCTTTTGTTCTGCGTGAGGTCGCTGATCGACTCGCCGCCATCGAAGGCGTTGCCATCCCCGATAGTGTTCCGGCCGATCTGGTCGACTTGCCGTTTGACGACGGCGTGACTCTTTTGAGCTGATGTGACGTGACCGTTTCTGAATTCTGGACTGCCCTGGAGACCGTGTACGGCTCGGTTTATGGACGATCTCTGGTTGGCGATCTCTATCTGCCGAAACTGGGAGGCACTGCTGAACAGGCGCTCAAACAGGGGGTCGAGCCACATGTTATTTGGGATGAGCTTATCCGTGAAACGGATATGGGTGATGACGCACGCTGGATTTATCGCCAGGTGTCGCAATCGCGCTCATAACTATCTCGTGTGAGAGCTGACAGGTCACGGCACCACAATGATTGATCGTGCTTCGCAGGACGATTTTCGGGTTGTTCGGCTGGTATATAACGCGCAGGCTGGTAATCGTGGTGTCACACGGCAGCTGAATGACGTCATGGCGAGCCTTAACCGGCTCTTTCCGCGGGCGCGTCTCGAAGTTCGCCCCACGTCAGGGCCGTATGATGCGACTCGGCTTGCGCGCGAAGTTGCTCGTGCTGAGGGTGAAAACGGACTTGTCATTATTGCTGGTGGAGATGGATCGGTCAGCGAAGCCGCCAATGGCGTCATGGGTACAGATACACCGTTACTGGTATTGCCCTTCGGTACGGGGAATGATTTCGCACGTACGATCTATCGCAACCAGTCTCAGGATCCACGCGCCATCTTGGCTGCCTGCGAAGAAGCGGGGCAGGGACGATCAGCACTCAGTGTTCACGGCATTGACGCGATGGCTACATCAGCGAAATCGTACCGATTGCCCGATGGGACAACCGGGACGAACTTTGAACGTTTCGCGGTCAATGTCATCTCGATTGGGTTTGATTCAGTGATCGGTATTGAAGCTGATCGACTGCACCGAAAAATCCCGTGGCTACTCGGCATGAGCTATCCGATCAGTGTTCTCACCCAGCTTACTCGGCGCAAGGCCTATGAATTGACGGTCACGTGGTGTGATGCTGCGGATGAAGAAAAGGAACTGACCCAGGAATATACCGTTTGTGCCGTCGCTAACGCGTCCTATTACGGGGGCGGGTTCCAGCCGAATCCACGTGCGTGCATTGACGATGGAATCATCGAAGTGATTCTTAGTCACAATCTGAAGAATCGGGAGATCGCCAAGCTCATCGGAAAATTCAGGCGTGGAGACGACCTTCCGAAAGAGTGCGTTGAGCAACTGCGCGGTAGCCAATTTGTGTTTCGTGCGGAGCGAGGGCACGAGCTGATTCTCACTCTTGACGGCCAAGGTCTTTACACGAATGAGCTAACTGTCGACGTCTATCCCCGGCATTTCGTGGTCGCGCGGCCTGCCGGCTGGGTACGTCCTCCAGCGCTGTCTGCAAAGTCGTAGACACGCCCACGCCACGACCAGCATCGAACATCTGTTCGTATTATGCTGAGCGTGTTGTGCACAGGAGAAACAATCCACAACCGGATGGGTTTCACTGAATTGTCTGTGGTCAGACATAGCATGATGAGCGTGCCCGGAGAGGGAACACGCTGGAAAGACCAGCCGACGATAAGCGTGCGGAGAGCGCGCCCGATTCTATGGAGGAACCACTATGGCTGTTGCCAAAGATCGCAACAAAGCACTCGAACTAGCTCTGAGCCAAATCGATAAGCAATTTGGAAAAGGTTCAGTCATGAGGTTGGGAGACGATTCTCGACCCGCTGTTCAGGTTATTCCTACTGGATCGCTAGCGCTGGATGTCGCGCTTGGAGTGGGGGGGCTTCCCCGCGGCCGTGTGATTGAGATTTACGGGCCTGAATCATCCGGTAAGACAACGGTTGCGTTGCATGCCGTTGCGTCGGCGCAGAAGATGGGGGGCAATGCGGCTTTTATTGATGCTGAGCACGCTCTCGATCCCGAATATGCCAAGAAGCTCGGTGTCAATACCGATGAACTTCTCGTCTCTCAGCCAGATACCGGAGAGCAGGCACTAGAGATCGCCGATATGCTCATTCGCTCCGGTGGCATTGACATTATCGTCATTGACTCGGTTGCCGCACTCGTCCCGAAGGCCGAGATTGAGGGCGAGATGGGAGACTCGCACGTCGGATTGCAGGCTCGACTCATGTCGCAGGCATTGCGGAAGATCACCGGCGCGCTATCGGGGACGGGAACAACCGCTATCTTCATTAACCAGTTACGCGAGAAGATCGGCGTATTCTTCGGCTCTCCAGAGACTACCACCGGTGGTAAAGCGCTGAAGTTCTACTCGTCGGTGCGTATTGATGTCCGCAGGATTGAAACTCTCAAAGAACAAGGCAACCCGGTGGGGAACCGCACGCGTGCAAAGATTGTCAAAAACAAGATGGCGCCTCCCTTTAAGCAGGCAGAGTTTGACATTCTGTACGGTCAGGGAATCTCGCGTGAAGGCTCGATTATCGACATGGGTGTGGACACGGGGGTCGTCAAGAAATCCGGTTCGTGGTTCACCTACGGTTCCGATCAGCTGGGGCAGGGGAAGGAAAACGTCCGGAATTTCCTCAAGGATAATCCTGAGCTAGCTGATGAAATCGAAGATCGGATCCTTACTGAGCTCGGAATCCGTCCAGCCAAGGAGCAGCACGATGCCGATACTGTCGAGCCGAAGAAATCGACTGGGAAAAAGAGTGGCCGCTCAAAAGCCAAGAAAGCCGCCGAGATTGACCCTGCGGAAGACGCTGGATTCTAATGGTCTATTATGGCGACGAACTCGATAGACCCCGGCGCCGCAGAGATCCGGGTGCGGCGGCTCGGCGTCGTGAAGAACGGCGTCAATGGGCGGCTTCACTCACCGGAGACGAGGCGGTAGCCGCGGCGAAAGACGTTGCCTTGCGCTTTCTCGACCGGCAGGATCGATCGGTGGGGCAGTGTCGAGACAAACTGCGTGAGCGTGGCTTTGCTGAGGACGCGATTGAGCAGGCGCTGGGGCGTCTGGTGGAGATCGATGTGCTCAATGACGAACGGTATGCGCGGATGCTTGTGCGCACTCGCCACCGGGAGCGCGGATTGGTGGGGCGAGCACTTATCGAACAGCTCCGTCAGAAGAAAATCCCCAGTGAGATTATCGAGCGGGCCATGACGGAGGTGGACGATGAATCGGGGGAAACAATAGCCCGCGACCTCGTGCGCCGGCGATTGCGATCGATCGGTGACGTTAGTCGCGAAAAGCAGTTTCGTCGTCTGGTTTCGATGTTGGCTCGCAAAGGTTATCCTCCCTCGGTATCGATCGGAATTGTTACCAGTGTGCTGGAAGAGGAACAGGTCGATGAGTGACTCATTAGCTGAACTATCAGCGCAGGTGGTGCACCAACTGATCGATAGGGGGCTCACGATCGCTTGCGCCGAGTCGTTGACGGGCGGGTTGTTATGTGCAACTCTCATTGACACGGCTGGCGCGTCAAACTGTGTGCGCGGTGGTGCTTGCACCTACGCGACGGATACGAAAGCGTCAGTTCTTCATGTCGATTCTCATCATCTGGCCCGCAAAGGTCCGGTCGATCCCGATACTGCAACGATGATGGCTGAGGGGGTTGCTGAGCTGTACCAATCGGATTGGGCTCTGTCAACGACCGGTGTCGCAGGCCCCGGTCCGGCAGATGGATACGAGGCCGGCACGGTTTACATCGGTTGGTGTGATCGGCTAACCGGGCAAAGCCACGCGTGGAAATATCTGTTCGCAGGTGACCGCTCAACTATCCGTAAAGAAACGGTACGGCATGCTTTGCGTCTCGTCCGTGGACTTCTCGCTGACGGTGGCATTGATGACGACGCTCGGGTGCGTTAATCGATTTCCTCAACGGGCTCAATCACGACGGTCTCGACCCCGGGAATTGAGCCAATATCTGCGACGAGGTCGTCGAGTTTCTTACGACCGGTGAACCGGAAGGCTACGCGAACTTGTTTCGGAGATGTCTTTTCGATTCTGCTCGAGGAGAGAATCTGAGCGTCGAAGCCAAGATTTGACGCGATGAGAAGGATCTTGCGCAGCATCCCCTTATGCTCGATGTAATCAACGGTCACGGCCCGGTTTTGGCTACCGTCCGGCAGGTATTTAATTAGGGGTGGGAGCGCGAATGTGAGGACGAAGTAGACGGCTGTGCCCGCCACTGAAATGGCTTCCAGTCCCGCACCGCAGGCAACGCCGATCGCCGCTGAAACCCAGATTGAAGCGGCGGTCGTCAGCCCACGTACCGAATCTTTGTGGACGAAGATGAGACCGGCGCCGAGAAAACCAACTCCCGATACGACTTGCGCCGCGATACGGGACATGTCGGCACCGCGACCAAGGCCGGTAGCGAATCCGTATTTACCGGCCAGAGTAAATAGGCACGCACCAAATCCGACAAGAGCAATAGTGCGTATGCCGGCATTCTTATGTCGCAACTGACGTTCGAGTCCGACAAGACCCGACAGGCCTGTTGCGACTAGTAGGCTACCGAGGGCTGGCCAAAAGTAGCTCTGAAGAGTCATAACAAACCTCCGAGATGGGTATTCGCCTAGTTTACGCCTTAATGAAGTGAACCCACAGGCCGTGTATCCGATCGGCGAGTTCTTGAGGCGGATTATCTCCCACTACGAGCTTCGCCATCGGTTCATCGAGAAGGTTCCAGGCAAAAGGTAAATCAACGCAGTGACTCGACCACTGGAATTCGGGTTGGGTGAGGTCGGGATCATCGTGGGCGGCGTACCAGGTGAACAGGTCATACGTGGTGTCCGCGCCCATTGTATCGCGCACTGTGCGAATTTCTTGCGCGGGCCAAGTGAAGAAAGAATCTGTGACGATTTGCCCCATGACTTGAACCGTGGTTTGGGCGCGCGGATGGTTAGAGAGATACTGCTCGGGATTATCCATCTTCGCCTCCCGCAATATCTCGAGCGGGTCGAGATGGTTAAGCATGGGGCCGGCAAACTCCATC
Source organism: Actinomycetaceae bacterium (assembly GCA_030537615.1). Classification (GTDB taxonomy): domain Bacteria; phylum Actinomycetota; class Actinomycetes; order Actinomycetales; family Actinomycetaceae; genus Gleimia. The sequence continues at coordinate 32,313 of JAUNVP010000007.1, forward strand.
GCATTGGTGAATTCTTCCGCTGTTGTTGTCAGGAGAAGCGGTTTATCAACTCCGCGTCCTTGGCGGATCCCCTCCATGACAGAAATAGGCAAAATCTCCTCGTCTTGCCACGGAATAAAGGGGAGGTCGGACATGGGGAAGCCGTGTAGACGCTCAGCGACGAACTCAGCAGCACCGGGCCAATGGGAGAAGATCTCCCGTTCAACGTCAGGCTCGACCTCAATAATGCGATCGGCGAAGGGGCGAAGTGCTTCTAACGTCGGCTTCACACCGAATTTTGCCGACACCAAGTTGGCTCGTCGAATTGCTTCCTTCTCAGGCATGGGGGGAAGAACACCCGACATCGAAATCGCACGAGCAAACAGATCAGCCGACGATTCCATGACGAGGTGAGCTAGGACCGAACCACCGCCGGCGCTTTGACCCGCGATCGTCACTCGGTTGGGATCGCCACCGAAATTCGAAATATTGTCCTGTACCCAGCGCAAAGCTACCTGTTGGTCAAGGAGGCCGCGATTTGCCGGTGCGCCCTCCACCCAACCGAACCCCTCAAAGCCCAACCGGTAGGAGATAGAGACGACAACAATACCGTGTTTAGCGAATTCGCGGCCATCGGACAGGGGCGATAACGCAACACCCGCCTTAAAGCCACCGCCGTGAATCCACACGAGAACCGGTGCTTCCTCTGCGTTCTCGGGCATAAACACGTTGAGGTTGAGAATCTCAGTGCCGGGAATGGACTCATCTTTGAGGAGTGAATCGTCACTGTAGGGGCGCTTTTGAGGTGTCGGTCCCGGGGTTGAACAATCCCGCGGCTCACTCCACGGTTGGGGTGGAACGGGGGCTTGGAGCCAGAGTTCGCCGACGGGGGCAGCAGCAAAGGGGATACCGAGGAACCGAATACACTGGGGGGATTGCGGATGACGGTGACCGACAACGGGTCCACTGGTCGTGAGGACTTCAAACACACGAGCTCCTTTACGTCTGAGAGATGTCTCAAGAATACCGAACTGTCTCGATGAAAATATGGTGGACATCACGCGTCCTCAGCCCGTGAAATCTCCATTCGAGCGCTGTTGAGGCGCTTCTCAGTTCGTTTCGTCGTTGAATCCGCACTAGAATCAGTCGCGATGACTACCACTGAAATTCCACGCACCTACCTGGTTCGTACGCTCGGTTGCCAGATGAATGTTCACGACTCCGAGCGCATGGCCGGCCTACTCGAGGTGGAAGGGCTTCGTCCTGTCGAGGAAGTGCCAGAAGCGGCCGCACGAGCAACCGAAGCCGGCGATGGCGGCGCCGACGTTGTCGTAATCAACACGTGTTCGGTACGCGAAAATGCTGCCAATCGTCTATTCGGTAACCTCGGACAACTAGCTCAAGTTAAACGTGAACGTCCCGATATGCAGATCGCGGTCGGGGGCTGTCTCGCTCAGCAAATGCGAGACAACATCATTAAACGCGCCCCGTGGGTTGACGTTGTATTTGGTACGCATAACATTGACGTTCTCCCGATTTTGCTGCGCAGAGCCGCACACAATCGGGAAGCTGCAGTAGAGATTGAAGAATCTCTCAAGGTCTTTCCCTCGACCCTCCCCACCAAACGTGAATCGTCCTACGCCGCGTGGGTATCCATTTCAGTCGGCTGTAACAATACGTGCACGTTCTGTATCGTTCCCCATCTGCGCGGTAAGGAGCGTGATCGTCGTCCGGGGGAAATCCTCGCTGAAGTCGAGGCGGTGGTCTCAGAAGGAGCCATTGAGGTGACGCTTCTGGGACAAAACGTCAATTCCTACGGCGTCAGCTTTGGCGAACGTGGCGCGTTCGCGCAACTACTGCGGTCGGTCGGAGAGGTGGACGGTCTCGAACGCGTTCGATTCACCAGCCCACACCCGGCTGCGTTCTCCGACGATGTCATTGCCGCAATGGCTGAAACCCCGACGGTAATGCCGAGTTTACACATGCCGCTCCAGTCGGGATCGGACCGAATATTGCGGAAGATGCGACGGTCGTATCGCCGGGCAAAGTTCGAGGGAATCTTGTCGCGGGTCCGCGAGGCGATCCCTCACGCTGCCATTACGACCGATATCATCGTCGGCTTTCCAGGAGAGACGGAAGACGATTTCCAGCAAACTCTTGAGGTCGTCGAAGCCTCTCGATTCGCATCGGCATTCACGTTCCTCTATTCGCCACGTCCTGGCACGCCGGCTGCCGACATGGAGGATCAAGTTCCACCTGAGGTCATGCAGGACCGTTACGAACGGCTTATCGCACTCCAAGAACGCATTTGTGAAGAAGATGCACTCGCGTGGAACGGCTGTGAAGTCGAAGTTCTTATCGCCGAATCGGAAGGGCGCAAAGATCACGCGTCGCAGCGGATTTCCGGGCGCGCTCGAGATAATCGGCTCGTTCACCTCGGTCTCCCGGCTCATCTTGAATACGGAACGGATATCCGTCCCGGAGACATGGTTCGTGCGCACGTGACCTACGCAGCGCCGCATCACCTGGTGGCCGACTCCGGCCTCCAGGGTGGACTATTTGAGGTGCGGCGCACGAGGGCGGGAGATGCGTGGGAGGCACGCCAGTCTCAACCGAGGGATGATCGTGTTGCTCTCGGTATTCCAATTCTCAGGCGCGCGTAACTTTAGCCTGGCGGAATGAGTGCGGGGAGCTGGCGAATGGCCCCCTGGGTGTAGTTGCGGGCGATCTCCACGCAGTTTTCAAACTGAGAGATCGTGAGGCCCGCAGCGATGAAAAAGGCTGTATCGAGGCGAATAAGCCACTGGTCATCCTTGCGATCAACATAGGCGGTGGGATATAACGTTCCGGAATTCCACTCGTTTGTCGCATCGATGAGCAGGTGGAGCTGTCGGTCGATTTCTTCCACAGATGGCTCATGCGGCTCTTCGCTCACTGTCGAATGACCCGGTGGGGGAACCGGGAACTCAGCTTTGAACAGTAACCACGTGTGGTCTTCCGACACGGTAATGGCCACCGCCAAATCGTCGAGAATGGCGTGAATGAAAGTCTCGTGTTCAGCAGTGATCGTGATTTCGAGTAGCTCGCACAGTGAAATGAGGTCGTTCAACGTAAACGGTGAAAATAACTGTTCGGAGGTGGGGGCGGTTCGATCTACCGGAGTGTCCTGCCCTGACGGTGTGTGCCCGGTTTGAGGCGGAGGAGACGGCACAACTTCAGCCGATGGTTTAATGAAGTTTCGGACGAGTTTGCGAAGTTTATTCCACGTGGTCACTCGGCATCCTCCAGTTCTGTCCAGGAATCGGGGAAGGTCGAGTTCAATGCGTCAAATACGGTTGAGATCGCTGCAATGGCCATGTTGATTTCTGTCGTCACCTGTTGCGGCGTTGCTCCAATAGACCAGCCGAAAGTCCACGACATAGAAAAGTAGATGAACCCATCGTCTGGAACGACGAGCCATATATGGGGTGCAAAGGAGGTTGCATTGTGAGCTTGAACGGTGTTTTTAGCCAGCGGCATGTGGGCAATATTCAACTTCCGATTCCAGTTTGAATGCGCCACCCAAGTTGCCAGGCTTGAGGCCTGAGTTTGTTGTGTAAAAGTAATGTAATGCTGCCGGAATGGAAGACAGAGACCATGTTCTCCAAAAGTACCGAAGGTGAGCTCCATCGACGTCAGGCATTCTCCGAGCATATCGATTGTGACGGGGCGGAGGGTGACAGTGTCTGAAGCCATGACCATAGTGTAACGATATTATCTGTGCTTGGGCTCAATGGATCCGATGAGGCCGTAGTAGGGTGAAGCCGTGATGATTGGAATTGTGGGGGCGACGGCGTCAGGAAAATCGAGCTTAGCTCACCTTTTGGCGCTGCGAGCTCCGCACTGGATGGGGCAGGCAGCGGAGATCATTTCAATGGACGCTTTCGCGCTCTACCGGGGGATGGATATTGGTACGGCCAAACCGTCTGCGCGGGAGCAAAGCGAGATTCCTCATCACCAAATTGACGTGCTCTCTATCGAGGAGTTCGCGTCTGTTGCTCGTTACCAGAGATCGGCTCGGGCCGATGCGGATGAAATCTCGACTCGCAATCGTATTCCCATCGCGGTGGGCGGCTCCGGACTCTACGTACGAGCTCTTTTTGATCACATCGAGTTTCCCGGCACAGACTCCGCGGTGCGTGAGAGAATCAGTGAGGAAGCACAGACGATCGGCGCCGAAGCTCTTCACGAACGCTTACGAACTCTTGATCCTCAAGCTGCTGAGGCCCTCCATCCGCACAATATTCGGCGGGTCGTTCGTGCACTCGAAGTCATTGAGATTACAGGTAAACCCTTCACGGCGACACTTCCGTCGTACGACTTTGTTCGCCCATCGGTGCTCGTGGGGATTCGCAGGGATCTTGCCGATATTGATTCCCGTATTGACGAACGCACTGACACGATGTTCAACGTGGGCTTTGTCGACGAAGTCCAGGGGCTTGTCGAAAGAGGTTTCGCAGATACTCCCACAGCGTCAAAGGCAACGGGATATCCGTCTGTCGTTCGCTATATTCGGGGTGAATGGACAAGAGAAGAAGCCCGTGATGATGTCGCTTTGCAGACGCGTCGTTTGGTACGGCGACAAATCAAGTGGTTTCGACGTGATCCCCGGATTCAGTGGATTGATGCCACTGGCCGTTCAGACTCCGAGGTGTGCGACGAGGCTGTGCGCCGGATAGAAATGATGCGGTAGCCCTTCTTGGAATGCTCTTTTCGAGCATCCCATCCGTTTTCTTTGGCCCAGGTGATAAGGGAATCGGCGCCAAGATTGCGGGCCACGACGAGCCATGCAACACCGTCTGGCGCGAGTAGCGCCAGCCAAGCGGTGAGCATCTGTCGTAGGGCTTTCTTCCCGATACGGATCGGTGGATTAGACCAGATTTCGTCGAATGTGATGCCTTCTTTCAGTGCGTGTTCGAGGGCAACATCAGCTTCGAAGACACGGACATTGCGACATGCGAGAGCGTGTGCGTTTCGTTTGGTGAGGTCGAGGGCGCGCGAGTTAATGTCTACCGCCCACACATCGGCTTCGGGGCGTAGGTGCGCGAGAACAACACTGATGGGTCCCCATCCGCATCCGAGATCGAGGAAGCGTCCGTGTGTGCGTGGTTCTACCTCGGTGAGAAGAACTTTCGTCCCGGTGTCGAGACGTCCGTAAGAGAACACTCGATCGGCGGTTTTCATCGGCAAGGTGAGACCCTTAATGGTGACAGTAACGTCTTTCAAATCGTCGGTCGAAGCGGCGGAACTGTTGGAAAAGTAATGTTCAGTCACACTGCACAGCGTAGAGCAATCACTATCCAGTTACCAATGAACTACCCTGATTTCTGGTCGGGTGAGTTCTCTGCGGAGTTCTCTTACCTCCGAATCTGCGACGCCCCACATGCGCACTGGTGCTACCCGCGAAAGCGGCGCGAGTATCCAGAGCGTCAGCCAGTCTCGTGGTAATCAGTGATCGGCTTTGAGAAACTAGAGAGGTCGATTGCGAGGAGAAGGATTGAACGAAAACGATATGCCCGACATTGAGCGCGCGAAAGATGTCGCAGCTCGTGTACTAGCCCGTCAGAAGAAGTCGCAGACTTACCTATTCTCCGAGCCTGAAAGCGCCGCTGAGCTCGGTCGCCCACGGGCCGCGAAGGCACAGTCACTGCAATCGACATCCGGAGTTGCTGAGAATGAGGCAGGTAGTCTCGAGCGTGAAGCACGAGCGGGTTTGCGTCGGATTGCCTCACTGACGACAGAACTTGAGGACGTGTCTGAGGTCGAGTATCGGCAGGTACGTCTCGAACGCGTCGTACTGGTTGGCATTTACGCTTCAGATGTAGCGGAAGCGGAGAATTCGCTCCACGAGCTTGCGGCTCTGGCAGAAACAGCGGGTTCTCAAGTGCTTGATGGGATGCTTCAACGACGCGATACACCCGATCCTGCAACGTATCTCGGCTCGGGGAAAGCAGGTGAACTCGCCCGCATCGTGGCGGAAACCGGAGCCGATACCGTCATCGTCGACAGTGAGTTAGCGCCTTCTCAAAGGCGCGGTCTTGAGGATGTCGTCAAGGTCAAAGTGGTTGATCGAACTGCTCTCATCCTCGATATCTTTGCCCAGCATGCGCAATCACGTGAGGGCAAGGCGCAAGTTGAACTCGCTCAACTCGAATACCTGCTGCCTCGTTTGCGCGGATGGGGCGAATCGATGTCACGACAGGCAGGAGGCCGAGTAGCCGGGGGTGAGGGCATCGGCTCACGTGGTCCCGGTGAGACTAAAATTGAACTCGACAGGCGACGCATTCGTAAGCGAATGGCTAAGCTCCGCAGAGAAATCGCGCAGATGAAACCCGCGCGCGTGCAGCAGCGTTCGTCGCGGCGGGCCGGAGCCATTCCATCAGTGGCGATTGCCGGCTACACGAACGCGGGGAAGTCGACCCTCCTCAACCGGCTGACCGGCTCATCGGTCATGGTGGAAAATGCGCTATTTGCCACTCTTGATCCGACTGTGCGGCAGGCGGAGACTCCCGACGGACGTGCCTACACGCTCTCGGACACGGTTGGGTTTGTCCGTAACCTCCCAACTCAACTCGTGGAAGCATTCCGCTCGACACTGGAAGAAGTTGGGGATGCGGATGTCATTATTCACGTGGTCGATGCGGCACACCCCGATCCGATGGGGCAGGTTAAAGCGGTGCACGCGGTATTCGACACGATTGAGGGGGCTCGTCAGATTCCCGAAATCATTGTGCTTAATAAGGCCGATCTGGCCGCTGGTGAAGACCTGGCGTTCTTGCGTTCTCAGCTTCCGCGAAGCGTAGCAGTGTCTGCTCAGACCGGTGATGGGATCGATGAACTGCGCGAGGTAATCGCCCAGACTCTGCCGCGCCCCGCAGAGCATGTTGACGTTGTTGTTCCCTATGACCACGGTGATCTCATCAGTCGGTTTCACACGGATGGAGAAATCGATAGTGAAGAGTATCTACCGACGGGCACCCACATTGTCGGACGCGTTGATGCGGCGCTAGCTCATGACCTCCGTGAGGTTGATGTCAGTCATGAGCGATGACGACCTCAAACTGTTGAATCGCGTTGTCGACGCTTTTGGTGGCGATCGGCGCCCGGGACAAGAGCGAATGGTTGAGGCCGTTGGACACGCCCTCGACTATGATGAGCACCTCGTCATTCAAGCGGGAACCGGGACAGGGAAATCTCTTGGTTACCTGGTCCCGGCCATGCGACGGGCGGTTGAGGATGGTTTTCGTATCGTCGTGTCGACAGCGACACTGGCTCTGCAGCGTCAGGTGTTCCTCAAAGACGCGCCACAGGTTAATGACCAAATGGAAAACCGCGCACGGATTGCACTCCTCAAGGGGTGGAACAACTACCTCTGTGTTCACAAAGTGCACGGCGGGTATCCCGACCACGATGTCCTGTTCGACGATACTCCGACCGAAACGGGACGCGATATTATCCGGCTCCGGAAATGGGCTGAGGAAACAGAGACGGGGGATCGGGACGATCTCATTCCCGGAGTGAGCGATCGGGCGTGGTCACAGATGAGTGTGAGTACGCTCGAATGTATCGGACCTTCGTGCCCCATGCGAGCGGAGTGTTTTCCCCAGCGCGCCAGGGACGAGGCTCGTGAAGCGCATATTGTCATCACGAATCACGCCATGCTTGGTATTCATGCGGTTACGGATAATCAAATTCTCGGCGATTTCGATGCGCTCATCGTCGACGAAGCACATGACCTCACGCGGATTATTCGTTCTCAAGCAACCCGCCGCTTATCATCTCCATCAATCAAGTATCGTGCGCGCCGGATCGCTCGAGTGGCATCGGTAGACACATCAGATCTTGACGCGAGTGCGACTTCGCTCGACGCCGTCCTCGAGGCCATGAATGACGGTCTCATTACCCTTCGATCGGACGCTCTTTTAGAGGCGGTAGCTGTTGTGGAGTCTGCCGTGACGAGTTGCGCTCGCGCTATTGCTGATCGCAGCGGAATCGAGGCTGCGGAAAAGAAAATTGCTCAAGCAGCGTTATCAGAGGTCAGTGATTTTCTTACAGCCTGGTCCCGTGACCCAGAGAAGTCAGTGACGTGGGTGTCGCGGTCTGACGATTCGCCATCCTTCCTCAATTGCGCTCCGCTTGACGTATCCGGACCGATTGCCGATGGGTTATTTCACGATGTTCCCGTCATTTTAACCTCAGCTACCCTCCAGGTCGGAGGGCGTTTCGACGCTACTATTTTCGACACGGGGTTGAACCTCACCGAGCAAGCGACGATCTCACATGATGTTGGAACTCCTTTTGAGCTTGGACGTCAAGGAATCCTGTATGTCGCCGCGCATCTGCCACCACCGGAGCGATCCGGGGTCTCTTCCGAGCAACTTGAAGAGCTCATTGCGTTAGCTCAGGCCAGCGGCGGGGGTCTACTTGCGTTGTTTTCCTCAAAGAAAGCAGCGCAGCAAGGAGCAGACGCTCTTCGTCAAGCCCTTGATGTGCCCGTTTTTGTGCAAGGTGATGACCAACTTCCGTCACTCATTCAATCATTCGCGCAGGACGAGGACTCATGTCTGGTGGGAACCCTCTCGCTGTGGCAGGGCATTGATGTACGTGGACGCGCGTGTAGGCTCGTCGCTATCGACCGAATTCCGTTCCCGGTACCTTCTGATCCAATCATTGCTGCGCGGACACGCCACGTGGCACGCCAGGGCAGAAATGCCTTTGTTGAGGTTTCTTTGAATCACGCTGCACTGCTCATGAGCCAAGCGGCCGGGCGGTTGCTCCGCAGCGCAGATGATCGGGGGATGATCGCCATTCTTGATTCTCGCATGGCACGAAAATCCTATGGAGACTACATCATGCGAACTCTTCCTAAGCTATGGCCAACGCGAGACCGGGAGCAAGCCTTAGCGAGCTTGCGAACTCTGCAAGGCAATCGAAAATCAGATACGACGTGATCTGTATGAACATCCGCTCAATATGATTTTGGTCCCCCCAACATTCGCTTAAAAAATGGTTGAATTAGGTTGGTGTCAGTTACCGATAGGAAAAAAAGATGACTCATACAAATGCCAAACCTCTCTACCCGACATTATCGACAGGACATCCGTCAAAGATTTCGATTATCGGGGCGGGAGCTGTAGGCACTGCAGTTGCATATGCCTGTGCCATGCGCGGAGATGCGCGCGACATCGCGTTGTTCGACATTAATAAGAATAAGGTGGAAGCTGAAGCGCTCGATATCGCACACGGTATTCAGTTCACCCCGTGTGGATCTGTTGAGGGCTCAGACGATATTGAGATTATTCGCGGATCTGATCTCGTCATTGTCACGGCTGGGGCCAAGCAGAAGCCGGGACAGTCCCGTCTTGATCTCGCCGAATCGACGGTCAATCTCATGCACGAGATTGTGCCGAAGATCTGTGAGGTCGCTCCCGATGCCCGTCATATGTACATCACGAATCCCGTCGATGTCATCACCTACGCAGCTTTGAAGATTTCGGGACTTCCGCGTAACCAGGTCTTCGGCTCGGGAACAGTGCTCGACACGTCTCGATTGCGGTATCTGGTGTCACGTCAAACGGGGGTAGCGACCCGCAACATTCACGCGTACATTGCGGGGGAGCACGGTGATTCGGAGGTTGCTCTGTGGTCGAGTGCGGAAATCGGCAATGTTCCTCTCCGCCACTGGGGGCCAACGGTCGATGGGCGCCTATTTGATGCAGAACTGCGCGATCAGATTGCGCATGAGGTCGTGAATTCGGCGTACAAGATTATCGATGGTAAGGGAGCGACGAACTACGCGATCGGCCTGGCCGCGGCAAATATTGCTACCGCAGTGCTGCGCGATGAGAACCGGGTGCTCACCATTTCTTCCCTCCTGGAAGACTGGAATGGTATTTCGGGAGTCGTCATGGCCGCTCCAACTCTGGTTGATCGTTCTGGTGCTGGACGGGTTCTCGATCCGCCGTTGACGCTTCGCGAACGCGATGGTTTGACCGAATCGGCAGAGCGTCTACGTGAGGTCGCTCGGAACCTCGGCCTGTAGGAGCAGGAACGACAGTACCCGATAGTGTCACGTGGGGCCCGGCTTTCGCCGGGCCCCACGATTATGTCGTGTTCCGCGCACACTATGGCTTCACTGCGGTTGCCCGCAGTGATCCGCTACAGTGAACGAATCACTGTCACCACTTTGCCAAGAATAGAGACATCGTCGGCCGGAATCGGAGCATAATCGCTGTTGCGCGGTAAGAGCCACACATGGCCGTCACGATGGGACAGAACCTTGACCGTTGCCTCGCCCTCAATCATGGCGGCAACAATCTCACCATCTTCGGCCGTGGGTTGCTGACGGACGACAACGTAGTCTCCATCGCAGATAGCGGCGTCGATCATCGAATCGCCCGATACTTCGAGAACAAAAAGATTCCCGCGGCCGGTGAAGCGTTGGGGGAGAGTAAGCACATCCTCGACGCTTTGCTCAGCGGTTATCGGTGCACCGGCGGCGATGCGTCCAACCAGCGGAGCATCGGTGGTATCGGAGTCGCTAACTGCTGAAATCGGAACGAAAACACTGTCGGGGTGTGAATCACTGGGGGCAGTGTCGAGATCGACGACTTCCAGTGCTCGAGGTAATCCGGGGAAACGGCGAATGTACCCCTTTGCTTCAAGAGCGTCGAGTTGATGTTTGACGGACGACGGCGATGATAGTCCAACAGCGTCGGCAATTTCTCTGACCGACGGTGGGAATCCCTTGTGTTGAATGGCGCGAGCAACGACATCGAGCACCTGACTTTGACGGCTGGTGAGATCTGGTCGCTTACTTGCCGGGGCCTTATCACTCATCGTCGATCCTCTCGCGAAACGTCAGTTGTCGGTGGGTGCCGTTTCAATAGTTGTAGTCAGTTTAGACCGAAAACCACGAAAGTGGAACATATGTTCGAGCGCGTCTCGACATCGATCTAAAAACAGTGTATCGTACAAGTGTTCGACGAACATATGTTCGAGAGGGAAGAGGATGAGCGTTCTACAGGCACAGCCAATCGATTATCGGTTTGATACAACCGCCGGGCAGATTGGCCGCGACGAAGCGGGCAGGCGTAAGCGGCGCGGACATCTCTACGTTGTTCCTGATACTGCGACACCCATTGGCAATCGAACACAGACTTCCGCCGGGGTGCGGACCGTGCGACCCCCCAAGGCTCGTCCGGCCCCGGCGGGTTCTCCGGCCATCACCGTGCGGGGTGTACTTATGACGCTCGTGGCGTTCATTCTGGCGCTCGGCATCGGAGGTTTTGCCGGTTGGTTGGCGCAGCCAGAGCCCTACAGCGGAGAAACAGCAGTAACTTCTGTGTCTGCAGGAGAATCACTCTGGACGATAGCGAGCAATCTGGGGATTGAAGGCCGTCCAATTGACGAGATCGTTGACGATATTCGACAACTCAACCACTTAGAGTCAAGTCATCTCGATATCGGACAACCGCTCGTTGTACCAGTCCGCTAGTGGATGGGGACGCGTTAGGTAGGTGGTCCTTAACTAATGGGCGCTCAGTGCGTATATGATTTAGATCATGCACGTCCACTATCTCGACAGCTTTTGGAGGCGCCCATGCACTGCCCGTTTTGTCACCACGACGACTCACGGGTAGTCGACACCCGCCTATCTGATGATGGGCTCCTAATCCGTCGGCGACGTGAATGCGTCAGTTGTAAACGTCGATTCACCACCGTAGAAACATCGAGTTTTTCGGTTGTGAAACGTTCAGGCGTCGTTGAACCGTTTTCTCGTGACAAGATTATTGCCGGCGTCCGCAAGGCATGCCAAGGGCGTCCGGTCGATGATCACTCACTTGCGTTACTGGCGCAGAAAGTCGAAGAGCAATTGCGTTCATCGGGGGCGGCAGTGGTCTCGACAGATGAAGTCGGCAAAGCAATTCAACCGTTCCTCCGAGAACTCGATGAGGTGGCCTACCTGCGTTTCGCTTCGGTTTACTCCAGCTTTCAATCGCTCGAAGATTTTGAGCGCGCTATTGCCAGTCTGCGCGCCGATCGCGAACAGCGCGAATTGGACTCAGACGAATAGAGGAGTGTTTTCTTTCCAAATGGAGGGAGAATGCTCTACGCGTCCTTCTTAGCTCCAGAATCGGAATCGGAGTCATGCTCCGTTTTACTTAGCGTTGGCGATGTCTCGACATCGCTTGCTTCAGGAGAAAGATTCTCCGTCTCGTCGGCGCTGTCGGAACGGTTGTGAATCTGACGTTGAATCGACCGGAGTCGTTCTCCTGCCATTTGCGTCGTAGACTCAACCTGTTCGGAAATCTGCTCCGAGATATCCCGCAGTTGTTCGCGCGCGACAGCCGATCCCTGGCGGATTTGCTGCTTAAACTCGTCCGAGGAATCCGATAGGCGCTCACTTGCGTCCATGAGGTATTCCTTGACGCGCCGACGCATCACTTTGCCGATCTGGGAGCGGGGAAGCTCCGACATGACGACAATGCGACGGGGGAGAGCGTAGTGGGCAATCGACTTTTCAGCCCAGCGTCGAACGTCTTCAAGGGTTACGGTGGCACCTGCCTTGAGGATTAGAGCGGCAACGACGGATTCGCCGCGTGAGCCCTCCGGAACGCCAACGACCGCGACGTCTTCAACGTCGGGCATTGAGCGCACCGCGTCTTCAACTTGAGACGGGTAAATATTGAATCCTCCGGAGATAATGAGTTCTTTACGGCGATCAGCCATGACGACGAAACCATCATCGAGACGAACGAGGTCTCCGGTGCGCAACCAGCCGTCGTGAAACACGTCTTTCGTTTCTTCTTCGTTTTCCCAATATCCCTTGCATACCTGAGGTCCACGAGCGAGAAGTTCTCCGACTTCGCCTTCGGGGACATCGCGGTCAGGGTTTTCCGGATCGACGATACGGATCTCCGTCGAAGGAAACGGGATCCCAAGTGCACCGCGACGACGCGTTTTCCCCAGTGGGCATCCGAGAATAATAGGGGAGGCTTCGGTCATGCCGTAACCTTCAACGAGCAGACCGCCAGTGGCTTCTTCCCACGCGTCCGCCAACTCTTTTTCAATCGGCATCGCTCCGCACAGCGCGTAGCCGATAGACGACATGTCAGTCGGGTTCTTTTCCAATCCCTGAAGGAGCCGATCGAAAATCGGTGGAACTCCGAGGAAGAACGTGCAGGGGATCCGTTTTTGCGCATCGAGCACCATATCGACATCAAACTTGGGGAAGATCACCTGAGTAGCTCCCAGGCGGAACCCAGCCCCGAGGGTCACGCTGAGACCGAACGCGTGGAAGAACGGCAAAATTGCGTAGAAGACTTCAGCTCCATCGTGCAGTGCTGGAACCCAGGCGCGGTCCTGCGCTGTATTCGTCCCCATCGATTGATGGGTGACCATGACAGCTTTGGGTGTTCCCGTCGTACCTCCGGTGTGGAGAAGAACCGCAATGTCGTTGGGGCGGGCAGGGCATTCCCCACGCCACGCTGTTTCATTCTTCACCGCTCGATCCCAGTCGCGTGCCCACTTCGGAGGCTTCTTCGACATCTGCGCTTTTTTCTGTCGCGCAGGTTTGAGCGGAAGATTAATAAGTACCCGGGAACCAAGTGGAAGAGCCTTCGTTAGATCGACCGTAAAAACGGTTGTTGGTTTGAGGTCGTCCACATCAATAGCTTCGAGAGAATTCTCCCACACGACGATAACGCGAGCGCCGGCTCTTTTCAGTTCTTCAGTGAGTTCAGCTCGGGGCGACAGCGGATTCGTCTCAACGGCAATTGCCCCAAGCGTCATGATCGCGTAGAGAGCAACGACGTGTTGGGTGCAATTGGGAAGCGTAATGCCAACTCGATCTCCGCGACGGACACCGGCACGGTGGAGAAGCCGCGCTGCCTGACGAATCTGGCGCACGAGTTGTGCATACGTGAGCCGAGCCCCAAGAAAATCGACAGCCACGCGCTGGGGATACCGTTCCGCGACCTCGAACAAAATATTCGGCAGGGAGCGAGTCTCGAGTGGGACGGTGTATGGAACGCCAGGAGCGTACTGTTCTCGCAACTTTTCAGTGAGCGTCACTATTGTCTCCAAAGGTCAGATCGGAACGACGCTACTTACGATAGCGTAAGTTACGCGTTCATGGTGTATCCGTCGGAGTGTCGATATTGGTGTCAATGTGTGACACCCAGAAGAAATGAGCTGCGACTAGTGGCTGTTCGGGCGCCGAAGTACCCGCAGACGAATCGTGTCCTCGAGCTCGTCAATAGCTGAAATAGCTTCAACGGGAAGCTCAGAGGAAATATCCGTGATGGCGTACCCCGTGCTCCCGTGAGTGCCGAGAATCTGTCCGTCGATATTCGCTCCATGCTCAGCGAACGTTTGGTTAATGAGAGCGAGCACGCCCGGAGTGTTCCGGTGGATGAGAGCGACACGATAGCGCGAAGAGGGGGAGGGCGTCAGCGTGAGGTTGGGAATGTTGACGGACATGTCGGTCGAAGCTGATCGAATGTAATCGGAGATTTTGTGGGCGACGAAATGTCCGATATCGATCTGAGCTTCAACGGTTGAGCCACCCACATGAGGAGTGAGGATCACATTGTCCATGCGGGCCAGAGGAGATTCAAAAGCGTCCCCTGTCTGTTTGGGTTCAGTCGGGAACACATCGACGGCAGCACCGGCAAGATGCCCGGATTTGAGATGATCCGCAAGCGCGTCGATATCGGTGACAAAACCACGAGACAAGTTAATAAACAGCGAACCCGGTTTCATTTTAGCGAACTCATCACGCCCGAAAAACGCCTGATTCTGAGGGCTTCCGTCAACGTGAAGGGAGACGACATCAGCGATCTCCAACAGTTCGTCAAGAGTCGTCATTCTCCGAGCATTACCGAGGGCAAGACGCTCGGCAATGTCATAAAAGACGACGTGCATTCCCATGGCTTCGGCGAGAACTGACAATTGGGTACCGATATTGCCGTAACCGATAATGCCGAGAGTACGGCCTCGAACTTCGTGCGATCCGTGCGCGGACTTATCCCATATTCCGCGGTGCAACATAGAATTACGCACTGTAAGGCGTCGGGTGAGCGCAATGATTTCGGCAATCGCGAGTTCGACAACTGAGCGAGTATTTGAATAGGGCGCGTTGAATACGGCTACTCCTCGCGCACTTGCGGTATCGAGATCAATTTGATTAGTGCCAATGCAAAAGGCACCGATAGACATCAACTGGGGATTAGCGTTGAGAACCTTTTTTGTCACGGTCGTTTTCGACCGAATCCCGAGGATTTCAAATCCTTTGAGCTCCTGAATCAGCTCGTCTTCGTCGAGAGCGCCAGCGTGGCGGACAACTTCAATATCGTGAGCGGCAAAAACCTCATCGGCTTGGGTGTGAGGGTTCTCCAGTAGCAATGCACGTGTCATAGTCCAATAATTGCACTTTGCGGGACATCTATTGACATCCTGGCCAAAAGATGAACATGAGTTTGACCACGATCCTAGCTTTCAGCCAGCGCATGTGGGAGCGTGTTCGTCGTGACCATGTGCAGACGGTGAGTTGGCCGGGTCATGGCGACATATAGGTCTCCAGGACTGCGATCAAGAATGGCCGTGGGCTCCACGATGATGACGGTATCGAATTCGAGACCCTTCGACATCGTTGGTGTCATGATGGACATCCGGTCGGTCAGGGTGTGTCCAACGTCGAGTTGGCTGGCTAGCGTTCGAAGCATACCGTCCGGAACGATGATCGCGATCCGCCCCTGAGCTTCTCCCACCGTTTCGTCAAGATATCTGCAAGCCGATTCCTGAAGTTCTTTCAGGCGAACCATGAGGTGCTCAGAATCCGTGTACACGACATCGTATGCATCGTCGACATCGCGGGCCGCAATAAGAGGATAGTGCGGTGGGATCCCTCGTTCTAACATCAGCGCATTTGCTTTGTTAAGGATCGAAGCCGGGGTACGGTAGGAGACTGTCAGTACCGATTCGCCGCTGAGGGCGCGGATCGCAGGGCCGAGAAGTTCCTCCCAACTCGATGCCGGTACTGCTCCTGACCGCTGGTCGAGGTCGCCTGTTACGGTAAAGGAACGTGACGGACAGCGTCGCAAGAGAACATGCCACGCGAGGGGACTCAGCTCCTGTGCTTCATCAACAATAACGTGGCCGTACGCCCATGTTCGATCTTTCAAAGCTCGTTGCGCCACGGGAAGATAGTCGGCATTCTCGCTCGCCCGCTCGGCGAGCATTTCTCCCGTGACGAGACCACCGCCGAGTTCCATCGACGCGATAGCCTGCCCCGCCGCCTCAATTTCGCGTTGACGAGCCAGTTCCCGATCCCGCGCTCGCGTCGACTGATTGGGGAGAGGGCCGAGAAGCTCCTCTAACTCATCGAGAATAGGAATGTCACTCTCGGTCAGAGCACTACCGCGGGGACGATACAAAAGAGCGCGCTCGTCGGGAGACAGTTGCGGTGCACACTGGGCGAGAAAATCAGCAGAAGAGTACAGTCGCTCGAGCACAGCGAGTCCTGACATCGGTAGCCACGCAAGATTAATAGCTCGACGCGCGGGTAAGGATCCTCGAATGTACTCGTAATACCAACTCAAATCTTGTTTCAGGGATACTTGATCGTCCATCTGCTGCGCCAGGCGATCCATGAGCTCCAACGCGAAGCCCTCCCACGCTTCATTGTGTGGCTTCCCTGATCGGCGTGCCCGGGTGCGAGCGGCGCGAACATCGTGCGCGCGCAGACACACTCGATACGAAGCTATGGCTAGTTCAGTGTCCTCGGGAACTCGTTCGAGCGATCGAACGGCCTTCTTGGCAATCTCAATCCAATCGATTCGGCCCTTGATTTCTCGCACGGATTCCTCGTCGCGACCGGGCGCTGAAACGCCGGGCAAGAGATCAGCCAGCGTGGTTGAAACCACGCCGGTTTCACCGAGCGATGGGAGAACACGATCGATGTACTGGAGAAATACCTTGGAGGGCCCGATGACAAGCACCCCCGAATTTTCCAAGCGTTCTCGCTCCGAATACAGCAGGTATGCAGCTCGGTGGAGTGCGACCGCCGTCTTTCCGGTTCCCGGACCTCCTTGAATAACAAAAAGCCCATCGGGAGCGCGCCGGATAATCTCATCTTGTTCTGCTTGAATCGTGGAAACAATATCCGACATGCGTCCATCGCGGGCCTGCGACAACGCATGCATCAGCGCCCCTTCGCCCTGAAACGTCATCGTTGAATCAGGCGGTAGATCAGCCAAGAATTCGTCTTCGATTTCCGTCACGCGTCGTTGCCGAGTTTGAATGTGGCGGCGCCGCACAATGCCAAGCGGTTGGGCGGCAGTCGCCTGGTAAAAACGACGAGAAACTGGAGCTCTCCAATCGATAAGAATCTGCTCATTATTGTCTCGTAGGCCGATGCGGCCAATGTACAGCGTCTGCTCGTCCTCATCATCGATACGACCGAAGACAAGATGGTCGCCAACGCTTTCCAACCGCGCGGCTTCATCACCCCAATGCGCCACAAAGGCATCGCGCTCAGTCAACGCCTGCGGCGAATTCCTCCACTCCGATGCTTGTGCTTCTCGCTGACGTTGGCGATGATCAACAATCGTTTGGTCGAGGACACCGTAAGCTGAATCGACGAACGCTTGTTCACGTCGGATTTCTTCTTCGTGGTTGGACCTGACGGAAGTCAACGGCAACCCTTCCTTGAGGTAACAGAGCAACACACAATTATGCCCTAATCAGAGATCGGACGCTCGGTGAAATCATTCAATTTTCATCGCTATGCGACACGGAGAACCGATTGAAGCGGGGAATAAACGAGCGTGCCCATACGTTGAACTATTAACGCGCCGAGCTGTTTGAGACGATTCTGTTCAGGATTGCTAGGCTAGGAGACACGGGAAGGAGGAGTCATGGAACCGCACGAACTCATTGAAGTTGACCGGAGCGTCAAATACCACGCTCCGATTTTGCTGTCGTATCTATCGGGAGCGACCGATGCTGGTCGGGCCAGCGCGCTCGCGGTCGATCAGCTACTCACCTCCCTCCCGGTACGGCGGGTCGCGACCTTTGATACGGATATGCTCATTGACTATCGCTCTCACCGACCGTCGGTGACTATCGAGAACTGGTCGGTGGTCGATATCGATGTTCCTGAAATCGCTATTGACCTGGTGCAAGATGACGGTGGAGTGCCCATCCTCGTGCTCCACGGCCCCGAACCCGACGCTAAATGGCAGAGATTTTCTGCTGCTGTTACTGAATTTGCTCATGAGGCCGGAGTGGAAATTTGTGTCTCAATGATGGGAATGCCAGCCGCGGTGCCCCACACCCGGCCGACCCTCGTCCATTTGCAGTCCACCGATCCCTCGCTGGTTGAAGGACAACCCGAGATGGGAGGGGCAATTCAGTTCAATTCATCAGCCAACACGTTCTTGCAGCACTCGCTGGCCAATGCGGGGATCGAAGGCGTTAATTTCCTCGCGGCTGTTCCGTATTACATGGCGGATGTTGAATATCCGACAGCCTCACTTGCCTTGCTGGAGCGGATGGCTTCGGTGTTAGATCTTCAGCTTCCTAAAGGCAATATCGAAGCAGGGTCGCAAGATGTGCAGAATCAACTGAAGGCAATGGTGGCGGAGACTGCGGAAAACAGCAATCTCGTCAAGATGCTCGAGCAGCATTTTGACGAACAGGTTTCCGACGCCGCAAAGGCTATCGGCGACTTCCCTTCGCCAGAGGATTTTGACGATGCGGCAGATCTCAAAGAACCACCGGAAGAGAAAGAGGAATCCGTCGACGTCGATGCTTTGACCGAGGCTATCGAACAGTTTCTCGCACGAGCGACTGATAGCGATACCCCACCCAAGCCCGATCCGCAGGCGGATCGAAAGCCTCGTCACCGTGCGCCAAAACCGTGGGAGCTCGACTCGTAGCGCGCCGATACTCCGGTCGGGTGATCAGATACGGTTGATCGCACCTGGCCAAGGATGAGTATCCTATTCGTCGTGAATGGGGGGAACTGTGCCCAACCAGCGCTCCACATCGGGACGGGGAAGAAAGCGGACGGGGAGGGGAAGGCGTCGCAGTAGCCGCTGACACTGCGCCCACGATTGAGGGATTTCGGGATGCCCGTCGTTGGCCGCCAAGAGGACGAGGTTCCCACGCCGACCTCCCGAAAGTGTCTTTGCTTCAGCCACCACCGCGACATGCCTGAACGTCGCTAAGGCACCGGCGATATCTGCACGGGCATCAAATCCTTTGCCGTGACCGCAGTTGGCGAACAGAAGACCGTCTGGAGTGAGAGCAGTGCGAGCCCGCTCATAGAATTCCACGCTCCGTAACCGACGTGGAGTGTGCGGACCATTGAAAACGTCTCGGACTACGACATCGTAGCTCCCTGGACGAACTGAGCTGAGAACTCGGTGCGCATCGTCCACTCGGATGCGCAAACGGGGTGAACGAGGAAGATCGAAAAGCGACCGGCACGCGGTTGCTAATTCCGCGTTGATTTCAACGGCAACTTGAGATGAGCCGGGTCGATGTGTTTCCCACGCCCACGGAAGAGCACATGCACAGGCCCCGAGGTGGAGCGCCCGCACCGGCTGAGGAGGCGGAACAAAAGCGTCGAGCGCGCAGGTCATGTGCTGCATGTACTCGAAGTCCAACTCACCTGGATCGAGCAGATTGATACCCGACGACTCGTAGTCACCGAGAAAAATAGTGGCGTGTTGCTGATCAATTCGGATCGTCATGGTGACGTCTCCGACGGGGATTTCAAGGCCGTCTCTCAGCTCGATCGGCGGCTGTTGACCGTGTCGCCGATTAGAGTGGTGGGTAGAGTTCTTCTTCGCCATGCTTGTGACGGTAGGCCACATCGATGCCGTACCGTAGTGAAAACGCCGAGGTCTATCGTATTGTCAGGAGGTTACCGTGTCGAAAGCACCACGTTCAGCCTCTGCGAAGCGTGACTGGGGGAGTGACGATACCGGATGCACTATTCTCCACGTCGATATGGATTCGTTTTATGCCTCGGTGGAGGTCCTTCTCGATCCACGGCTCGAAGGTCGGCCTCTCATCGTGGGAGGTCGGAGTAATCGCGGTGTCGTGACGTCCGCAACCTACGATGTTCGTGCTCTGGGAGTGAGTGCGGGGATGCCCATCATGCGAGCACGTCAATTGGCGCCGCAAGCAGTCGTCGTTGGTGGTCGGCGTGACATGTATGTTGAGTACTCTCGAAAAGTTATGGGGATTCTCGAATCGATCACCCCCGTTGTGGAAAAACTGAGTATTGACGAAGCTTTTCTTGATGTCGCCGGATCACTGCGAAGGCTCGGAACTCCGGTGACGATCGGGAAACTCATTCGTCGACGAATTCACGATGAGGTCGGTTTAGTTGCATCGGTCGGGATCGCGGGTGTGAAATCGGTGGCCAAGATTGCCTCTTCACACGCTAAACCCGACGGTCTCCTGTTGATCCCTCGGGACGCGACTGTTCCCTTTCTTCACTGCCTACCGGTGGGAGCGTTGTGGGGGGTCGGGGGGCGTACAGAGCAGATTCTTGAACGCGCCGGAATTGATACGGTGGCAGATCTCGCCCATTGTTCTCTCACCCGGCTCGATCAACTCCTCGGAGTGGCTAGCTCGCGACGTTTGTATGATTTGGCGTGGGGCAAGGATCCGCGTGCTGTTACTGTCCATCGACCGGAAAAGTCAATCGGTACCGAAACCACGTTTGGTAGCGATGTGACGGAGAGGCCTACGTTGCGTGCGGTTCTACTCGAACAGTCTCATGAATGCGCGAAACGTCTGCGGGAGGCAGATTTGGTTGGGTGGACTATCGCCATTAAGGTGCGAGCGGCCGATTTCACGACGGTTAATCGCTCAGTCACTCTCCCCGGTCCCACTGACACCGGCCGCGACATCGCTCAAGCGGCGCACGAACTATTCCACAAGTACGGTATCCCGTCGGGAGGAGTGCGATTGATCGGAGTGCGGGTCGAGAATCTGCAATCGAGGTCGCAGGGTGTTCCGGTGGCTCTCGACGATGATCTGCGCACCGAGTCAACCGAACGCACGATGGATGCAGTACATTCAAAATACGGATTATCGTCGCTGAAGCCAGCGTCTCTTTTGCGTCCCGACCAGCAAGGACGCCCCGAGAAGAATTCTCCCGAATAGGAAAATTCCGCGTCACGATTTAGACTGGACGCAGAAAGCTGTCCGTCATGATGGTAGCCCGGAAACCGACTGGTGTAACGGAGGTGAAAACAGTGGCGTTATCCGAACAAGATCGACAAATCCTTGAACAACTCGAACGGGAGTTGCGGCGAGAAGATCCGCATTTGGCGTCCACTCTATCCTCGCAACATCGGACGCCGGTACGGGGAAAAAAATCCTATTCGCCGCGACGCGTTGGACTGGGAGTCGCGCTTGCTTTGGCGGGGCTCGTGCTTCCGATCGTAGGAATCTCGATTGGACTTCTATGGGTCACCGTGCTTCTAGGAGTCGCTGGCTTCGCACTGATGGTGACCGGCGTGCTGTTTATTGCTGTACCAACGGTTGAAAACGGTGGTGTGACGCGTCCGTCCAAACCTCAGTCCAGCTTTATGGAACGGCAACAACAGAAGTGGGACGAGCGTAAGAACCGTTAGGTGCGGTACAACAAGGTGTGGAGTAATGAATGAGGGGGAAGGTGAGAACCTTCCCCCTCATTCATTACTCTGGTTTATTTCTTGATGACGAACCCCTTGGGTGCGACCGTGATACCCGATTCGGTGACGGTCAGGCCCCGTGCCCGATCGCGTTCGAGATCGAGTCCAACTTCAGCGCCTTCCTCGACGATGACATTCTTATCGAGAATGGCACGTGATACAACGGCGTTACGTCCGATGCGGCAGCCGTCCATGAGGACGGAGTCCTCGACCTTAGCCCACGAGTGAATGTAGACACCGGGTGAAAGGACTGAGCGCACAACCTCGCCACCGGAAATAATGACACCGGGGGAGACGAGGGAGTCAATCGCATGTCCCAACCGAGTGCCGGTATCTCCGTAAACGAATTTCGCTGGCGGCAAGTGTCCAGGAATCTGAGTTAAGGTTGGCCAGCGCAGGTTGTAGAGGTTGAACACGGGATGGACAGAGATGAGATCCATATTCGCTTCGTAGAAAGCGTCGAGAGTACCAACGTCTCTCCAGTAGTCCGCGTCGCGTTCAGTTGAGCCGGGTACTACGTTATCGATGAAGTCGTAGATGCCGCAGCCACCATTTTCGACAAACCAGGGCACGATGTCTCCGCCCATGTCGTGCTTGGAATCCTCATTTTGCGCGTCAACGCGGAGTGCTTCAACTAGTGCATCAGTTGTAAATACATAGTTGCCCATGGAAGCGAGGAATGAGTTCGGGTCATCCGGCAATCCCTCGGTTGTCGGTGGTTTCTCGATGAATTCCTCGATACGTCCATCCTTAGCCTTGATGACGCCGAAGGCGGGAGAAAGTTCGAGCGGTTGGCGAATTCCGGCCACCGTGCAAGGAAGTCCGGACTCAATATGGTGATCGACCATTTGCGAGAAGTCCATGCGGTAAATGTTGTCGGCTCCGACGATGACCACATAGTCGGGTTTTTCATCATCAACGATGTTAAGAGACTGATAGATGGCATCGGCAGATCCAAGGTACCAGTGCGGTCCGCGGCGTTGCTGAGCAGGCACGGGAGCCACATAGTTGCCCAGGAGCGTCGACATACGCCAGGTCTTGGTGATGTGACGGTCAAGCGAATGCGACTTGTACTGGGTGAGTACAACGATCCTCAGGTAACCCGAGTTCGTGATGTTTGATAGAGCAAAGTCAATGAGACGAAAGTGGCCGCCAAATGGGACAGCTGGTTTTGCTCGATCATCGGTTAGTGGCATCAGGCGCTTGCCTTCGCCGCCGGCTAAAACAATTGCAAGAACATGTGGTGTTGTCATGTCTTAAGAATAACTGTGATGAACCTATCTCGTGTGCGCATTGGGTCGGCTAGTGTATTGATCAGTGGTCTTTATTTAACACTGGGAGGTTAATTCATGCGCGTCGATCTACTCACGCGAGAATATCCGCCGAATATTTACGGTGGAGCAGGCGTTCACGTCAACGAACTAGCGAGGGTGCTGCGCAGGCTGATAGATGTGCGCGTGCATGCCTTCGATGGGCCACGCGAACCCGGGACACCGGGTGCCGATGATGGCGTGGTCGGATACAGCTATTTGCCGGAATTAGACAACGCTAACGCGGCGCTCAAAACGTTTGGTGTTGATCTGCTTATGGCCCAGGGAGTCGAGGGTACTGACCTCGTCCACTCGCACACCTGGTACGCCAACTTCGGTGGACACTTGGCGCACCTACTGCACGAAGTACCCCACGTCATTTCAGCCCATTCACTTGAACCCTTGCGCCCGTGGAAAGCTGAGCAACTTGCCGGTGGATACAACCTGTCCTCCTTCGCAGAAAAAACTGCCTACGAGGGAGCGCAGGGAATCATTGCAGTATCGAACGGTATGAGAGATGACATTTTGCGCTCCTATCCGGCGATTGATCCGGACAAGGTGTACGTCGTCCACAACGGTATCGATCTGACGGACTGGAACAAGCCAACAACCGATGAACAGCGTGAGGCCGCCGCGCAAACTCTCAAGAAGTTTGGGATTGACCCGTCTATTCCTACGGTTGTATTCGTCGGTCGAATCACGCGGCAAAAAGGATTGCCGCACCTCCTGCGCGCTTTGCGGGACATTCCTAAAGACTCCCAAATCGTTTTGTGTGCTGGAGCACCGGATACGAAGGAGATCATGCAGGAGGTCGAAGCTCTGGTTGCCGATCTCAAATCTGAGCGTGATCATGTCCACTTCATTACCGAGATGTTGCCTCGCGACCAGCTCGTTGCCATTCTTGATGCCGCAACGGTATTCGTCACGCCGTCTGTTTACGAGCCTCTCGGAATCGTCAATCTCGAAGCAATGGCCGTTGATCTGCCGGTCGTCGGAACCGCAACCGGAGGCATCCCCGATGTCATTGTTGATGGTGAGACGGGCTATCTCGTTCCGATCGAGCAAAAGGACGACGGTACGGGAACGCCGCTCAACCCAGAGAAGTTCCACGCCGATCTCGCAGAACGTCTCAGTGCGCTACTGACCGACACGGACCTGGCCGCCCGGATGGGGAAGGCGGGACGTCAACGTGTCGAAGACAAATTCGCGTGGTCTACCATCGGCGAAAAGACCGTTGAAGTATATCGGGACGTACTCGCTAAGAACTAGCTTCTCCCGTTACTGGGGGCGCACTCGATTCGGGTGCGCCCCCAGTGGTTCCAATAGGTAACTGCTCATGTTGCACGATAGTATCGAGATATGGAACACGTTGTGCACTTGGAGAATGTTGATGTTCGCCGCGGAGGTAAGCCGATTCTTACGGCGGTGGATTGGACGGTCAATCCCGGAGAAAATTGGGTGATTCTTGGGCCCAATGGAGCGGGGAAAACCACGCTCGTCAAGCTACTGACCGGCCGGGTATTCCCCTCGTACACTCCCGGGCGTGAATCGACAGCGCATATTCTCGGATATCGCTTGGGGCGCGTAGATCTAAGCGAGTTGCGCACTGTAGTTGGCATGTCATCTGCCGGGGAAGAGCAGTTCTTACCACACGATGAAAAAGTATTCGATCTTCTCCTATCGACCCTGTACGGAAAAACAGTCCGAGGACGCGAAGAATACGAAGACGAAGATCAGAGCCGAGCATCGGATTTGCTCCATATTTTCGGCATTGGACAACTTGCCGAGCGCCGCTTCGCCACTCTGTCAGAAGGCGAGCGTCAACGAGTTCAAATCGCTCGCGCACTGATGGCCGATCCGCAGATTCTTATTCTCGATGAGCCAACTGCTGGCCTCGATATGGGGGCACGCGAGCTACTGATGATTGCGTTGGAAGAAATTGCCCGTGACCGCCGCGCTCCCGCACTCATTCTTGTTACGCACCATGTCGAGGAAATCCCCAGAGGATTTACTCACGCTGCGGTCATGAATGCCGGGTCCATCGTCTCCGCCGGGCCGATCGAGGACATTCTCGTCGACGACGTGATCTCGTCAGGATTTGGACTCCCACTGGTTGTTGGCTCAGATCACGGCCGCTGGTGGGCACGCGCAGAATAAGATACCCGCATGAGTGTTTTCTGGTGGATCGCAATTGCGATTGGATTAGGCGTTATCGAGGTTCTATCGGCCGATTTGATTTTCCTCATGCTCGCCTTCGCCGCGCTGGTAGCGGCAGGCGGCTCTGCGTTCGGTCTCAGCTTCACGATGCAGATGGTGGTATTTACAATCGCGGCTCTCGTTTTGCTTCTTACCGTGAGGCCGTGGGGTAAAAGGATTTTGACGCGCCACACACCGAACATTCAAACCAATGCGCAGGCATTGCCTGGGCGAACCGCTCTAGTCACCGAGCTCGTCACCCCCTCGGGTGGCCGAGTTCGCCTGGATGGTGAAGTCTGGTCGGCCCGTTCGGCGACCAGTGAAAACTTTGCCGCCGGAACACGCGTTTTCGTCGAAGCTATCGATGGGGCGACAGCGGTTGTCACTCGCGCAGACATTCCACCATCACCACAGGGGGACCCGCACTCGGGTGGGCTCCGTCCGACAACGTAAGACGAGGAATCATTTATGTTCGGCTTCTTAGACGTCTTTCCATCAGTCATCGGTTTACTTCTTCTCATATTTGCCGTTGTTACCGTCGTGAGGGCAGTGCGAATCGTCCCTCAATCTCGGGCACTGGTTGTCGAGCGACTGGGCAAATTTCATTCGGAGATGTTTGCCGGTTTGCACTTGATCATTCCGTTCATTGATCGCATCGCCTCCCAGGTCGATTTGCGCGAGCAGGTGACGTCGTTCCCACCCCAGCCGGTGATCACTGCCGACAACGTGGTGGTATCTATTGACTCGGTGATCTACCATCAGGTCACCGACCCGAAGGCCGTCACCTACGAAATCGCCAACTACATTCAGGCCATTGAACAACTGACCGTGACGACGCTTCGTAATGTCATCGGTTCGATGGATCTTGAACAAACGCTTACGTCGCGCGATCAGATTAACGCTCAGCTTCGTGGCGTCCTCGATGAGGCGACTGGTCGCTGGGGCATCCGTGTGAACCGAGTGGAACTCAAGGCGATTGATCCGCCACCGACCATTCAGCAAGCGATGGAACAGCAGCTTCGTGCTGAGCGCGATAAGCGCGCCGCGATTCTCACCGCGGAAGGGGTGCGACAGTCGCAGATTCTCCAAGCTGAGGGTGAAAAACAGTCGAGCGTGTTGCGCGCAGAAGGTGTTGCTAAGGCTAAAATTCTTGAGGCCGAAGCTGAAGCCAAAGCGATTGAGCAGGTGTTCGAAGCAATCCATGCGGGCGATGCTGATCCCAAACTCCTGGCCTACAAGTATCTACAGATGCTACCGAAGCTCTCCGAGGGCGAAGGCTCGAAAGTATGGGTCGTCCCCACCGAACTCACTGCCGCACTCAAGTCGATTTCAACCGGCTTTACCGGCGAGCAAGGAAACTAAGACATGGACGCCCAGCAAGAGCACGTACTTCGAGAAATCGCCGAACAAGGCATCCGATTCATCCGGCTGTGGTTCACGGACGTATCCGGTGTGCTCAAAGCTGTGGCGATCGATCCGGGA
The DNA here is from genome assembly GCA_030537615.1 of Actinomycetaceae bacterium. Taxonomy (GTDB): domain Bacteria; phylum Actinomycetota; class Actinomycetes; order Actinomycetales; family Actinomycetaceae; genus Gleimia. Next base: position 59,041 of record JAUNVP010000007.1, read on the forward strand.
GAACTCGAGTCGGCATTTAGCGAGGGCATTGGATTTGACGGGTCGTCGATTGAAGGTTTGACTCGGGTGTACGAGTCGGACATGCTCCTTAAACCCGATGCGACGACGTTTGCCCTCCTACCGCGTAGATCGGGCGACGAACTCGTTGCTCGAATGTTCTGCGATGTCCTCACCCCCGACGGCCAGCCGGCTCTATCCGACCCTCGAGGAGTGCTTGAACGCACCCTCGCGAAAGCCGCCGAAATCGGGTTCACCGTCATGGTTCATCCTGAAGTCGAGTTTTACCTGCTGAAGGCAACTGACGATCCGCTCGCGATTGAGCCGGTAGACAATGCCGGCTACTTCGACCACGTTGCTCGTGATGGCTCCAATGATTTTCGTCGGCGGGCCGTGCGCACGCTTGAAGATATGGGAATTTCAGTCGAGTTCTCACATCATGAGGGCGGGCCCGGGCAAAATGAAATTGATCTGCGGGCAACTGAGGCTCTGCGTGGCGCGGACAACATCATGACTCTGCGCACGGTCGTCGAAGAAATCGCGCTGTCAGAAAACCAAGTCGCCACCTTTATGCCCAAGCCGTTTGTTGACTACCCCGGCTCGGGTATGCACATGCACATTTCCCTCTTTGAAGGCGAATCGAATGCCTTCTTCGATGCGGCGGGGCAGTACCAGCTATCGAAAACAGGACGTCACTTTATTGCTGGGCTCTTGAAACATGCGCGGGAAATCAGCGCGGTCACGAATCAACACGTCAACTCCTACAAGCGTCTGTGGGGCGGGGGAGAGGCCCCGAGCTACGTGTGTTGGGGGCACAACAACCGGTCGGCGTTAGTACGCGTTCCGCTCTACAAGCCGGATAAAGGGAAATCGGCGCGGATTGAATATCGCGGCATGGATTCCGCGGCTAATCCGTATCTGGCGATTGCCTGTCTCGTCGCTGCGGGATTAGCGGGTATCGAAGGGAAATACGAGCTTCCCGACGAGGCTGAGGACGATGTCTGGCAGTTGACCGATTTCGAACGCAAAGCTCTCGGCATCAGCGCTTTGCCACATTCCCTCAAAGATGCAATCGATTCCTTGCGTGAATCTGACCTGGTGGCACAGACACTGGGAGAAGAAGCTTTTGATTTTGTCATTCGCGATAAGAATCAAGAGTGGCGGCAATATCGTGCTCAAGTCACTCCCTGGGAGAGACTGAAATCCATTAGGTTGATGTAGCCATGTCCGGCGACGCAATTTCCCAGACCGCGTCCATTCAAATTGGTTTTGCCGACTTCGGCCGGACCGGCACGCTCATTAAGCAGCTTCTGTCTGCGTGCCAACTCGACACGCAACCCCGCGAAGCGATGTCTTGGTTTGAGTCCTCAGCAGATCCCGATGCCGCCCTCCTGACCGCGATTCGTTTGGCTGAAACGGACGCGGACTTGACTCGGCGAGTGTTGTCGAATGAGGAGAATCGGACGCGATTTATTGCGGTGAGCGGTGCTTCCGTTGCCCTCGCAACCTACCTCGAGTCCCATCCGAATCTTGCCGAATTCGACCTCCCACCGCTACCGCCACCGCGAGAAGCGTGGGGGAGCCGAGGGGAAGGCTGGGACGGCCAGTTTGATAGGGCTGAGCCCATGATTGCGTGGTTGCGTGCGCAGAGTGTTGATTCAACGGATTCTCTTCGCGCCGCATATTGGCGAGCTTTACTTCTTATCGCAGCCGAGGATGTCACGGCCTGCGATCGCGTTGCGCGAATGGATCTGCTGACCCGCCAGATCACCGATCTCGTCGATGCCACCCTTCAGTTGGCCTACGAACTCGCCTGCGCAACTGTATCGAGGGCCGAAGCAGTAGAGTTCGCCGTCATCGCTATGGGGAAAACCGGGGGCCAAGAACTCAACTACATTTCCGATGTCGATGTCATCTACCTGATGAACAGCAGAGACGACTCTTTGCCCGACCTCGAATTGTCGGCGATCGCCTCTCAAATTGCCACTGCCATTGCACTTGCCTGCTCAGGGCCGGGAAATGAACCCCCGCTCTGGACGCTCGATGCTGGCTTACGTCCGGAAGGGCGCGATGGCGCCCTTGTCCGCACTATCGAATCGTGTGCTACCTACTACCGGCAGTGGGCGAAAAACTGGGAGTTTCAAGCTCTGATGAAAGCACGACCGTGTGCCGGGGACGCCGCGCTGGGAGAACGTTTCCTCGCTCTCGTCGATCCGCTTGTATGGCGGGCTGCCACTGCTGATGGCTTCGTCGATAATGTGCGGGACATGCGACAGACCGTCGAGGCGAATATCCCGTTGCGGCGGGCGAATCGAGAAATCAAACTTGGTCGCGGAGGATTACGGGACGTCGAATTCACTGTCCAGCTCCTTCAGCTTGTACACGGCAGAACTGATGAAACGCTACGCGTGCGCAATACCCTGTTGGCCATTGAGCTTCTCTCGGCGGGAGGATACATTGCGCGTACTGATGCGGTGGCTCTCGCCGATTGCTATCGGTTCCTCAGAACAGTTGAACACCGCGCCCAGCTTTCACGGATGCGCCGAACCCATCTGATGCCAACCGCCGCGAGTGAACTTCGCAAACTGGCCCGAGCAATTGACCCGTCGGAATATCCGACGGCGGAAAGTTTGGAACGGCGCTGGCAGGAGATTCGCGACCGGGTGCGCAATCTTCACGAAGCAGTGTTCTATCGGCCTCTCGTGGAAGCTACTGCTCAACTGTCATCCGATCACATTCTGATGACTCAAGAATCGATCGTCGACCGATTGGCGGCATTCGGCTACCGAGATCCCGCGGGTGCCTTGCGACACGTGGAAGCGCTGACGCAAGGAACCACCCGACGAGCGACCATTCAACGACACCTTCTGCCAGTTATGCTCGGTTGGTTAGCAAACGGAGCCGATCCCGATATGGGACTCCTAAACTTTCGTCGACTCTCAGATGAGATCGGCTCATCACACTGGTATCTCGCGCTTTTGCGGGATTCAGCGGTGGCGGCGCGGCGTTTGTGTGACATTCTTCCTACCTCGACGTTCACCGTCGACGCCCTCATGGCCCAACCTGAATGTGTTAAGTGGCTTGATACCAACTCGATGCTTGCGCCGCGGGACTTTGCCGTCCTCAACAAAGAATGTGCCGCGCTACTCGATCGACATGAATTCGATGACCGCGCTATCGACCGGATTCGCTATGTCCGCAATCGAGAAGTGACGCGAGCGGCTATTGCTGATGTGACGCTCGGGCTGGATCCAGACCGAGCACAGACGATGCTGACGCCGGCAACCGATGCGGCACTGCTTGGTGCCCTCGATATTGCGCTCGCCACTCACGCTGGAAGTGCAACGGGATTTTCCATGGCTATTGTCGCGATGGGGCGATATGGAGGGCGAGAGGCTTCCTACGGTTCCGATGCCGATATTATGTTCGTCCACGATCCCGGTTCGCTCAATGCAAGCGAAGCGCAAGAACTTGCCACAACGGTTGCCAAACACGTCGTTTCACTCCTCACGGGATACGGGACGACACCGAGTATCTCCGTCGATATTGACCTTCGCCCCGAGGGGAAAAACGGTCCGCTGTCACGTACTCTGCGCGGCTACGTTGACTACTGGAATTCGTGGGCGGCGACGTGGGAAAAACAAGCTCTTCTTCGGGCTCGCCCGATCGGCGATACTCCGCTGGACCAGGCCTTTATCGAGGCCGCAGATACAGTTCGATACGCGGAGAGTTTTGACGCCACGATGCTCAAAGATATTCGTCTGCTCAAAGCACGAATGGAAAACGAACGACTCCCGCGTGGTATCAAGCCCAGTCACCACGTCAAATTGGGCCCCGGCGGCCTCTCCGATGTCGAATGGCTCATTCAAGTTGAACAGATGCGACATGGTCACACTATTCCCGCAGCGCGCACAACCTCGACTCTTGTTGCGCTCGACGCCCTTGAAAACGCGGGTGTATTTTCGGCCCGAGAGGCACAGATCCTCCGAAATGCCTGGAACGTAGCGACAAACATCCGGGCGGGCAACGTATTGGCCACCGGCCGCACCCACGGTCTCGACATTTTGCCTCGCAATCAGCAAGTTGCTTCAATGGTGGCGGCGATTCTCGGCTACGATCCGAGAAAACCAACACTGTTGAGTGATGACTACCTTCGGCTGGCGCGTCATGCCCGACGCGTCTTTAGTGAACGAATGAACATTTAAGGAGTACGATGCGTCTCGTCCTTGTCAGGCACGGTCAGACACCGTCCAACATTATTCGAGCTCTTGATACGGCTAAGCCAGGAGCTGACCTCGATGAGGTCGGACGCGCACAGGTAGCTGACATGGCCGAGAATTTTGTGGGCAACGTCGGGGCGCCTCCGACCCATATCGTCGTTTCTCCGCTGGCTCGCACACGCCAAACTGCAGCGCCGTTGGAAGAGAAATTCGGTATTCGCGCGACGGTCGCCGAGGGCATACGTGAACTAATCGCTGGCGATCTGGAAATGATGAATACCCGCGACGCTGTGCAAACCTACCTCGATACTGCGATGGCGTGGGTTCGCGGCGATCTTGATGTCACGATGCCAGGAGGTGAGGACGGGTGGCAAACCCGAGCGCGCTTCGGCTCGGTTATTTCCCACGTGTGTTCGCAAGCGTGGGAAGAGTGCGGTGACGACGCGGTGGTCGCACTGGTCGCGCACGGCGCCCTCTGCCGCGTTATCGCCACCGCGCTCAGCGAAGACATCTCCGTTGGCCTGGTTGCAACCTACCCGATGCACAATGCGTCAACCACCGTCTTGGAGTGGAAGGGCGGGGACAGACCGTGGATCGGGTCGGAGAAGAACTGGACAGCGCTGACGTGGGGCGGGGAGCCAATCGACGCGTATGATCCTGCCACCATGTCCGATGATCCAATTGTTTCGGGTCTGCGAGCTGAACCGGAGGCGTAAGTCAGCCGCTTAGAGCACCTTCGAGAAGAAGTCGCGAGTCCGTGCATGCTGCGGATTTCCCATGACCTCGCTGGGGAGTCCCTGTTCGACGATCACACCCTCATCCATAAAGACGAGGTGATCGCCAACTTCGCGGGCAAACCCGGTTTCGTGGGTGACGACAATCATCGTCATTCCTTCGTTGGCGAGATCACGCATGACCGCGAGAACTTCTCCGACAAGCTCAGGATCCAGAGCAGAGGTTGGCTCGTCGAACAGCATGAGATCGGGTTCCATCGCCATGGCTCGGGCAATCGCCACGCGCTGTTGCTGCCCTCCCGAAAGCTGAGCCGGATAGTGTTCGGCGCGATCTGAGAGGCCAACTTTTTCGAGTAGAACGTGGGCCTGCTGGCGTGCGGAGGTCTTATCTATTCCCTTGACGTGCACCGGTGCTTCGATGACGTTTTCGAGCGCGGTCATATGAGGAAAGAGATTGAAACGCTGGAATACCATACCGATGCGAGCACGTTGGGCAGACACCTGCTTGTCACGTAGCTCGTGGAGAATGACACGGTCACCCTTGCGTTCTTCCCGCATTCCCATGAGTTCACCCTCGAGGTAAATGCGTCCCGCTGAAATCGTTTCGAGGCCATTAATACAGCGCAAAAGCGTCGATTTACCCGAACCGGAGGGGCCGAGCAAAACACACACTTCGCCCGGGTTGACGGTCATGTCTACTCCGCGTAGGACGTGCAAGTCGCCGAAAAGCTTATGGACGCCCTCGATTGAGATCATTGGCTGTGTCATGGTGTTACATCCAGGAAAGGGTCATCGTGAACGGTATTAGCGGAGAGGATAGCCTGCTGACGCTCAGAAAGCGAACGCTTGGACTTGCCCTTTCCAGTAGCTTTCGGGCTGTCTCCGGCAAATCCACGGCCGAAGTACCGTTCGAGGTACATTTGCCCGACCATGAGGATTGAGGTGATGACGAGATACCAAATGGCAGCGTCAAGCAGAAGCGGTACGGGGGCAAACAGCTGCTGTCCTTTATCCTTTGCCGCAAACGTTAGCTCAAGAATGAAGGGAATCGCCGCCACGAGAGAGGTGGTCTTGAGCATGGAAATTGTCTCATTGCCGAGTGGCGGAATAATGACCCTCATGGCCTGGGGGAGGACGATTCGGCGCATGATCTTGCCGCGCCCCATGCCCAGTGCTGTTGCGGCTTCCCACTGTCCCTTATCGACCGAGTTGAGCCCGGAGCGGATAATCTCTGACAGGTAGGCGCCTTCGTTTAGCGACAGGCCGACGATTGCCATCCAAAACGGGGTGAAGTATTCGGCAGTCGTGAACTTCACGAACTCGGGGCCAAACGGAATACCGATGGAAAGCTGAGGGTAGAGGGTGGGGAGAAGTGACCAGAAAATAAGCTGGGTGTAGATCGGGGTTCCGCGGAAGAACCAAATATAGAACCACGCGACTCCGCCAAGAATGGGATTAGGGGACTGGCGCATGACGGCCATGGTGATGGCAAGGATAGTTCCGATCAGCATGGCTCCGACGGTCAAAATGAGAGTAAACGCCACCCCGACCATAATCGTTTTGGAAAACAGCCACTGCCACACGACGGGCCACTGGAAGTTCTCATTGGTGATGAGAGAGTTGAGAGCCATTGCCGCAAGTACGGCAACGATCGCGGCCGATGCCCAGCGCCCCGGCCGGGGGACCGGCCGGGGCTGAATCAGTTCAATACCGGACGTACTCATCGACTACTGTCCAGGATTGACTTCAGAAGTCGACAGGGCGGCTGAGTCAGCGCCGTAGATAGCGAGGATCTCCTTCAAGATTCCTTCGTCCATGAGGTACTGCATTGCCTTGTGAACAGCTTCAGTCAGTTCGGTGTCAGCCTTATTGATGGCAATGCCCTGCGGCTCGGACTCGATGACGTCGCCGGCTTGCTCAAGCTCATCGGACTTCTTGGAGATGGCGTATCCGGTAACAGTCGAGTCGGATAGAACCGCATCGTATTGGCCGCCAATCAGCTTGGTTACGGAATCAGTGTTGAGATCGTGCGGCATGACGGTAATCTTCTCTTTACCATCGGCAACGCATTTCTCCGACAGCTCATTGGCGTAGTCGTGCTGGTAGGTGCCAGTTTGAACACCAATGGTCGTACCGCACGGATCGTCGGGATTGAACTCGTTCGGATTTCCCTTCTTGACCGCGTAGGACGAGCCAACTTCGACGTAGGAAACCATATTCACCTGGTCGAGACGTTCAGCAGTAATCGTGAATGAGGAAGCGCCGATATCGAATTTCGACCCGAGCGAAGGGATGATCGTCGGGAACTCAGCATGCTGAGTTTCGCCTTCCTCAAGACCCATGACTTTAGCGAGAGCCTTGACGATCTCAATGTCGTATCCGACGGGCGTATGCCCATCAGCGGCCCGGAATTCGGCAGGAGCATAGTCAGTGGATGCTCCGTTGCGCAGGACACCGCGGTCTTTCACTTCCTGCGGAACGAGGTTAGCAATTTCTTCAACCGTTTCGATTCCGCTGGTGTCGTAACCAGCGACGACCTCTTCATTCGAGGCATTCGTATCGTCTGCGTTTTGCGGGGCGGGTTCAGGATCGGAGCACGCTGCCAGCGAGAGCGTGGCGAGTGCTGCGATAGCAGCGAGTGCGACGGGCTTTTTCATGATGGAATCCTTCCATGCGATCAACGTGAAACCAGTATGCAACGCGAATGAATGATTATGCAAATAGATGAATGAATATGTGGTGTGATCTTGTCCGCATTCCCTGATTTCCTCGAATTCCTGCAGTTTGCCCAGTGAATAAACTAATCCCCTCGTCCGTCAGGTGGACGAGGGGATAGAAAGAGAGGTTTTAGCGACCGCGGAGGGCGCGACGAGAAATCTTTGCCCGCGACGGATCAATTCCCTTTGGAATGGGAGCGGCTTGCTTCGCCGCCAATGCTTGCAGGCGATTAACGACCAGTGGTACTTCGTTACTGCGCAAAGTCTTTGGGAGTTTGCGGAGCGCTTTTTCGAGATCCTCAAGCCGGATTTGCCCGTCGTCTTGTCCGACATGGAGTACGTGAACAGGAACGTTCGTAACGACGCGTTGCGCCAGTTTGCGTTCTTTATTCACCAAGTCTTTGACTCGGTTCGTCGGCCCTTCGGTAATGAGGACGACACCGGGCCGCCCGATCAATCGCCACACGAGATCGCGATGAGTATTGGCCGCAATCGGCTGTTCTTCAACGGTCCAGCCGCGCTTAATCTGTGATACCACGCCATAGACCGCACCCATGGTGCCTTCGATTTGGCGATACATCGCCTTTTTGACCAGGGCTGCGAGGATGATCATCGGAATGAGTGCAGCTGTCGAAATGCTTAAGATCACCAAGAAAATGATGTTCATCTTGACCCATAGGCCAAGACCAACGACGAGTGCCGTTCCAAGGACAGTGGCGGCTAGGAGGATCCATCCGATAGCCGGGTAGGAGCGCTTAGTAATCCGGTAAGCGTCCGCAAAGTTGTGATACCACCGACGCTTAGCGGGGGCTTTCTTCTCAGATTTGTCTTTTTTAGCCATGATGTGTCCAGACTACCTGTTTTCATTACGGGAACGTAAAGTCAATCCTAGTCCAACTGCGGCCACGACCGATGCTGCCAGCGCGGTGGTTGCAAAGGCGGGGGTATCTCCGTAGTTCTGGGAAATCCAACCATTGACCCCGGCACCAAGTGAGACGCCGATGGTGACGGCTGACTGCATCGAGGTCATGGCGATAGCAATTCCGCGTTTGGGTGCAAGCGCTTCAGTGATGGAAAACGCCGTAACCATCGAGGGGCCGATGAACAACCCGCATGCCGTCAAAGTCATGGCGGTAAGCCACAGGTTCGGCATCGGTATGGTTAAAGCCATGACAATCGACATTCCGGCGCCTCCGACGAGTAGCCGAGTTGGTAGAGAAATTCGCTCGGGAATCGTGACGGTGAGGATCGCCATGACAGCTGAGCCAAGTCCCATAGCCGCATACACCAATCCTGCGGTTGTTGGGACACCGGCTATCTCGGCTCGCGCTGTGACGGCTGTTTGGGCCGCGCCGAAGTAGGTGCCAATCGCCATCATGGTGATAATCGTCGGTGCCACCGACCTCAGGACGGCAAAAACGTGCGGGCCTTCGGTCTTGGATTCCCTATCTGCTTTCGTGGACTTCGGTGCATCGAGCGCGAAAAGCACACCCGCAGTTGCGACGAGCACAAAAGCCAGGCCGAGGGGGGCCGAGGGCGCAGCGGCAGATGCGGCCATTCCCACCAGGGCCGGACCGAGTACAAAGACCAGTTCATCGGCCATCGACTCGTACGACAGTGCCGCATTGAGTTCGCGCGGAATCGAGGTCTGAGCGATCCAGCGCGACCTCATGAATGAGCCAATCGGTATCGAGGTGACACCAACCAACATGCATACCAGGTAGAGCGGAAGACCAGAGAGACCAGAATGGGCGGAGAAAAATAGGCCGAGCAGAGCCAAGGCATTGATTGGGGTGAGGATTTTTAAGGGAATATCCTGGCCCGATGAGTCTGCCCACTTGCCAATCAGCGGGCCGACAATAGCGGTCGATAGTGCGACGGCAGCCGTAGCAAAACCGCCCTCAGCAATCGAACCTGTCGAGGCTGATACGGCAGTGATCGTACCCAGAGGAATCATGGCGTACGGGGCGCGTGCTGCAAAGGCGACAATCAGCGCCTTCCAGCCGGCAATGCGCGGCAAAACGCGATAGTGCGTCAGCGCGCGAAAAGGTGAGGTCTGCATTTTCGTTGCTTCCCAAGAGACGTACCCATCAGGGTCTCCATCGTTCCAACCGGCCGGTGAGAAGATTCCGGCACTCGCAACCAGGTTGCGGGGTTCATACCTCATGAAGAGCAGATAGGTGGCCCACCATTACGTGTAAGCATTACTTACTGTACACGGGGTGAGGGGTGGTCCTCTACAGGCACTATTGTGAGATCGCAGACCATGTTATCCACAGGTTGTCGGTCATCGGTGGCGCTGTCGTCAAGCGAGTGTTTGAGTAAAGACATGGGCGCAAGAGAGTATCAGATCACCGAACCGTTGACCATGACGGCCAATGGTCCACTGTGGCGCGGTCTGAACCGTGAGGGACAACCGTGTCTCGTGCGTTTTATCTCTCGGGCAGACCGGGAGAGATACCGCGAGCGGCTCCAAACACTACTATCGATACGCAGTGATTTCGTCATGCAAGTGAATGACATTATCGAGGACGGTAACCGGGTTGCGCTGATTTGCGAAGAATTGGATGGGATTGCGCTGTCGCATGTGCAAGCTCAAGCCAGTGCACTGACAATCCGAAAAGCCGAGCGCATTATGCTCGATATAGCTCGCGGTCTTGAAGCTATGCACGCACACGGGATCGCCCACGGGGACGTATCTGCAGCAAATATCATCGTTGGAGATCGAGCCACGCTCGTCGACCTCATCGACAGTGGCGACGGCACCGATCCGTACCGCGCGCCCGAGCGGTTGGCGAACCACCAGCTCAGCGTCGAAGATATGTGCCGGTGTGACGTGTGGGCGTGGGGATATATCGCCCACGAACTCGGTGTATCACTACCTCTGGCTGATCGAGCATTGGCGAATGACCCAATGGTTCGGCCAACGATGAGCGAAATCATCGCTAGCTTTGACGGGCGTGATCATGGTGAAATGCCACCATCCGACAACGTGGGCGACGCAGCTCGTGCTGATCGGCTGTTGCGCTTGGAAGCAGATCGAGAACGGACTCATCACCAGCGCGCGCCCGGACGTCATCGCAGGAGTAAACGACAGTCTTCACGCTCGTTGTTTCTAGCGCTTGTTCTGATGGTTGGAATTGGGACTGCGGGTCTGCTGAAAGTGCTCCCGATTACCGGTCCAAGTTTCGTCGGAGTTCGTGCAGATGCCGACACGGATCGTTCGACAGCGGTCAGCCTCACAGAGTCGGATGCCGCTCACTATGCATCACATCCCGAGGCTCCCCATGACCCGAACGATGATCGAACGGAGGAGACTATTTCTAGACGGTCGCTACCGGCAACTGAGGAAACACCTCCAACGTGTCCGACAGATACGGATGCAACCACTATTCTCGCTGACCTGTCCGCCCGTCGAGCACAAGCAATCACGCAGCAGGACGAAAAATCGCTGGACACGATTTTCAGTGCCGAATCTGCGGCACTCGTGGTCGATACCCAACTGGTCCAATCACTGCGTGAACACGGCATTGAAATCCGCGGTCTACGTAGCTCGATTTCCGATGTCAGTGTTGTCGATTGCGCCGATATCGTCACGGTAATCGCCACCGTGACTCGACAAGCCTACACGCGTTGCCATACCGGCGTATGCGAGGAGGTCGACGCCTCACAGCCTCGTACAATGGAGTTCAAATTCAGTGGGCCACCATGGCGAGTGGTTTCCATTTCTACTACGGGAATGACACAGGAATAAGCAATTATTCACGCGGCTGATTCGCATTCCTGAGTACCACGGGACATAACACGGCGGGGGCCGCTTTCGCGACCCCCGCCGTGTGCTACAGGAGATAACGGGTGTTACCCGTGGACACTACAGTCCAAGTTCGGCCTCAAACGCGCCCTCTTCGAGGCGCTGCTTGACCGTCATGAGGTAACGGGCGGCATCGGCACCGTCGACCAGCTGGTGGTCATACGACAGGGCCAAGTACACCATTGAGCGAATGCCAATGGTTTCGTTGCCGTCCGCGTCCTTCACGACGACGGGGCGCTTGACGATGGTTCCCACGCCGAGGATACCGACCTCGGGGGAGTTGAGAACCGGAGTATCGAACAGCGCGCCACCGGAGCCAGTGTTAGTGATGGTGAACGTCGAGCCGGACAGCTCGTCGGCACCAATCTTCGAATCGCGGGTGCGAGCCGCGAGATCGTTGATGGCCTTCGCGATACCCGAGATCGTCAGATCACCAGCATTCTTGATCACCGGAACGAGCAGACCGCGCGGGGTATCGACAGCAATGCCAATGTGCTCATGGTCGAAGTAGGTTACTTCCTTGCCGTTGATCGCAGCGTTCAGCTTCGGATGCATCTTGAGTGCTTCCGTTGCGGCCTTGACAAAGAAGGGGAGGAAGGTGAGCTTCGTGCCCTCGCGCTCAAGGAATCCATTCTTCGCGCGAGCGCGGAGCTGGGCAACCTTGGTGACGTCGACCTCGACAACCGTCGTGAGCTGTGCGGACTCCTGGAGGGAGGCGTGCATGCGCTTAGCAATCGTCTGACGCAGGCGAGTCATCTTCTGGGTGGTGCCGCGCAGCGTGGTGTCCACCTCGACCGTGCGCGCCGGGGTAGCGGGGGCTGCAGCGGCGGCAGGTTTGGCGGCAGCAGCCTTCTTCGCTTCCTCAGCCTTGCGAGCAGCTTCGAGGATGTCCTCGCGGCGAATGCGACCACCAATACCGGTGCCCACAACACTCGCTAGATCAACGCCCTTATCCTTGGCGAGCTTGCGAACGATCGGGGTGACGTAAGATCCCGATGCTGCAGCCTGCGGTGCAGGTGCGGGCTTCGGTTCTTTCTTGGGTGCTTCGGCCTTTGGTTCTTCCTTGGGCTCGGGCTTGGGCTCTTCCTTCGGCTCTTCAGCCTTGGCGGGAGCGGCTCCAGGCTTACCGGTAAAGATAACAGCGATGACGGTATCAACATCAACGGTGTCGTCTTCGTCGGCCTTGATTTCTGCGAGGAAACCGGAAACCGGGGAAGGAACTTCGGAATCAACCTTGTCGGTTGAGACTTCCAGCAGCGGCTCATCGGCTTCGACTTCGTCACCCACTGACTTCAGCCACGAAGTGATGGTGCCTTCGGTGACTGACTCACCGAGAGCGGGCATACGCACCTCAACGGTCTCACCAGCATCGCCACCAGAAGGTGCAGGCTCTTCGGACTTCGGCTCTTCCTTGGGCTCGTCGGCAGGAGCTTCTGTCGGCTGATCGGCGCCGCTATCAGCTTCGCCCTCGTCACCGACGAGGCACAGCTCGGTGCCGACCTCAACGGTTTCATCTTCTTCGACGAGGATCTTCGTAATTACGCCCGCCACAGGCGATGGAACCTCAGAATCAACCTTGTCGGTCGAGACTTCAACGATGGGCTCATCGACCTCGACGGTGTCACCCACCTGCTTTAGCCAACTAGTGACTGTCCCCTCGGTGACTGATTCACCGAGAGCTGGCATTGTTACAGCTTGTGCCATTGTGTCTCCTTCAGTAGATGGGTGTTAGTTATGTGAGTGAAGCGGCTTGCCGGCCAGAGCCAGTGCGGCCTCACCAATTGATTCGTTTTGTGTTGGGTGCGCATGAATAAGGTTAGCAACATCCTCTGGGTAGGCTTCCCAGTTCACCATGAGCTCACCTTCTCCGACCTGTTCGCCCATGCGAGCGCCGATGGCGTGGAAACCAACAATTGGTCCGTCCTCAACGCTGACCAGCTTGACGAAGCCGGTGGTGTCGAGAATCTGCGACTTTCCGTTACCTGCGAGGTTGAACTCGACCGCCTTGACCTTGTCTGCGCCGTATTCTTCCTTAGCCTGTTTCTCGGTGAGGCCAACCGAGGCGATTTCTGGCTCACAGAAGGTGACGCGCGGAATCCCCGACTCAACAATGGTCGGGGGATTAAGTCCGGCGATTTCTTCAGCCACGAAGATTCCCTGGAGGAACCCGCGGTGGGCGAGCTGGAGGCCGGGGACAATGTCGCCAACGGCGTAGATATTGCCCACTCCGGTGTGGAGGCGCTCATTGGTCAGCACGAATCCACGATCCATGGGGATACCCTGATCCTCGTAGCCGAGATTCGCCGTGGCCGGGCCGCGACCGATAGCGACGAGGAGCAGGTCAGCCTCGTAGGTCTTACCGTCATTGGTTTCGACGGTGACTCCCTCGTCGTCCTGCTTCACTGACTTGAACATGGTCTTGGTCTTGAACGTGATCTTCCGCTTGCGGAAAGCCCGCTCGAGGTTCTTGGAAATGGCTTCGTCCTCATTAGGAACCAGGTGAGGAAGACCTTCAATGATGGTTACTTCAGTGCCGAACGATGCCCAGACAGAGGCGAACTCAACGCCAATAACTCCGCCTCCGAGCACGATTGCCTTAGATGGCACCCAGTTCATCTGGAGTGCTTGTTCTGAGGTAATGACGCGGCCATCAATCTCGAGGCCCGGGAGAGTTTTTGAGTAGGAACCAGAAGCGAGCAGAATATTCTTTCCGCGGTATTCTTTGCCGTCAACGGTGACGGTGTCTTTTGCGGTGAGCTTGCCCCAACCTTCGATGTAGTCGATCTTGCGGGATTTTACGAGCCCCTGTAGTCCCTTGTAGAGCTTGTTCACGACATCATCGCGGTAGTCACTCACGCGATTCATATCGACACCGCCGAATTCAGCATGAATTCCGAAGAACTCAGAGTTCTTGACAGATTCAGCAACTTCAGCCGCGTGTAGATATGCCTTCGTGGGGATACAGCCGCGGTGTAGGCAGGTACCGCCCAACTTGTCGCCTTCGATAAGAGCGATCTTTAAACCTAGTTGGGCACCACGAAGGGCGGCAGCGTAGCCGCCCGAACCGGCACCAAGAATGACAATGTCGTACATTTCTTCACTCACGTGATTCTCCTTGTGCAGCGTTGCGAGACCTGACGGTCACACTTAGGCCCATTGTCCCACTGATTTGCCTTGTTCGCTTGAGGAAGTTGGCGATATCTCACGGATAGAATGTGCCATTGTCAACATGCGTTTAGTGTCTGCCATCGGGGCTAAAAAGATCACCCAATCGAAGTTAAAAAGATCATGAACTTCGATTGGGTGATCGTCAATTCGCTAGAGGAGGGATTCAACCCATTCGACGAGCGTCAGCAGGCTCATGCCGGTTGCCCCCTTAGCATTCGCGCCCCACGCGGCTTCATCGTTGTAGGACGGTCCGGCAATGTCGAGGTGCGCCCACGGTTTATCGGCAACAAACTCTTGAAGGAATACACCGGCAACGAGCATGCCGCCCCAACGCGTACCCTTGTTCGCAATGTCAGCCACGTTCGACTTGAGCGATTCGCGCAGATACAGCGGTAGGGGAGCAGGCCACATGGCCTCTCCGACCTCATTAGCGCAACTGACGATGACGTCTCGCACTTCGGCGGTTCCCATGACGCCGGCGGTGCGAGCACCGAGTCCGACCATCTGTGCGCCGGTGAGCGTTGCGACATCGACGATGGCATCGGTATCAGTTTCAGCGGCAAGCGCGAGTGCGTCAGCCATGACGAGGCGGCCTTCAGCATCGGTGTTGAGCACTTCGACCGTCATTCCGTTGCGGATCGTAATGACGTCAGACGGGCGTTGTGCATGACCACCGGGCATGTTCTCTGCCAGAGCCAAATAGGTGGTGATCCCCACCTGTAGACCGAGTTTCGCGGCGGCGATCGTGGCATTGAGTACGGTGGCGGCACCCGTCATATCGGACTTCATCGTCTCCATCGAATCCGACGGTTTGAGTGAGAGGCCACCCGAATCGAACGTAATCCCTTTTCCGACAAAACTGATGTGACGTTGAGCGTTATCCGGAGCGTAGGTCAGCTTCACGAGTCGGGGGCCGCGGTCAGATCCAGCTCCGACCGCGAGAATCCCACCGCAGTTTTCTTTATGGAGACGATCTTCATCCCAAACCTCAACGGCGATGGGAAGGCCGTCTACAGCGTCGGCAACGTACTCAACAAACGTTTCGGGATAGAGGTCGTTCGGAGCTCGGTTGACCAAATCCATGATGGACATCTGGGCGTTCGCCAGAGCGTGGATACGGGCGACAGCTTCGTCTTCATCGATTGACTCGGGAGCAACAATGACCAGTTCGTCGAGACCGGGGGCGTCCGAGTCCCGATAGTCTGAAAACTGGTAGGAGCCGACGAGTGCTCCAACACCCGCGGAAACAACCTCGTCGAAGGTTTCATAGGTGCCGGCGAGAGTGACGCGAGTGGCTTTCGCCCCGCGCACGCCGATTGCCGCATAGTGTCGGTGGCGGCCGGTACCACTCATTTCGATACCGTCGTCGAGGCTGGTGCGACGCGTCTTCAGCATGGTCGGAGTCTCGGTGCCTACGAGAGTTACTTTGCGTGCCTGAGTGCCGCACGACGGGAGTACGGTGGTCGCGCCGGCATCCGTTTGTGGATCGAGCTCGGTGATCGCCTGGTCGAGTGTGTCGGTTGCTACTGACGCGCCCTCATCGTTCACGTAAGCCACGAGCAGATCGGTTGAAATTTCTACTGGATTCGTTTGAGTTAGTGTAATCGTAGTCATGAGCTCATCGTAGCGAATAGTCCTGGCGGGCTCGATTTAGGATCTGCTTCGTGCGTGAGTGAGTACACCTAGAGCTGATGCGTTGCATTCGTGCGAGCCGGTAGAATTACGGTGCTAGACAACTGTCTGATGCGAGGGGTTGGAACGATGAGTGGACATGAGGCCGCAGGATCGCGGATTCAGTCTGCAGACGATCGTCGCGGAGCATCACACGGGCTCGGTCGCATCGTGATCGGCCTCTTTTGGATCGCCGCCGCGCTCTTTCTTTTCACGTCAGTGTCGGACTACATGCATTTTCCCACTGAGCCAATCGGTCCGCGGTTAGTCTCTGTGCTCGCTGCCGTTGGGTATGTCGTCGGTGCGATCGCTTTAACTCACAACGGGCGGCGCATGCGCATGATCGGCTGGACGGCCGTGGGCTTCGAGTTGGCAGGTGCTTTCATCACTGGCATGGTAGGAATCGGTGTGGATGATATCGGTGCGATACGGAGTGTTTGGGGGAATTTCGGCGCGCAATATCTCTATGTACCGCTTATTCTGCCGATTATCGGCTTAGGGTGGCTGTGGTGGTCGAATCCCCGCCGAATCGTGGAGATTTCTGAAATCCTTGATCGCTAAGTAGTTCGTTCTACGCTTGTCGACCGTGAGGTCTTTCGTTACGAGATGTCCATTCGAGTCAAAGAGCTTACGGTAGAAGCTAACCAAGCGAATACTAGGGGCGAAGTGTTTAAACCCCGCCCACAAATCCCAGTTGGCGCCACGCTTCGTAGAGGCCAATGGCGGCAGAATTGGCGAGGTTGAGGGAACGGATGTCCGCGAGCATGGGGATGCGGACAAGATCGGCGAGACGAGGGTCGTCCATCACTTCTTGGGGGAGGCCGGTGGGCTCGGGGCCAAAGAGAAGCCCGTCACCGTCGCCGTAAGAAATCTCCGTGTGAAATGTTGACGCATGCCCGGTGAAAGCATAAACCTTCCCCGGCACCTGCTCGAAAACCTCATCGAGCGTATCGTGAGTGGTGACATGCGCGAGGTCGTGGTAGTCGAGACCAGCTCTCTTGAGTTTCGTGTCATCGGTCATGTCGAATAGGGGATTGACGACGTGAAGCATCGATCCCGTGCATGCCGATAATCGAATTGCCGCTCCCGTATTTCCGGGAATGCGAGGCTCAAAAAAGATGACGTGAAGCACCCGACCAGTGTAGTTCGGGCACCTCACGTCACCAAAGTTGTCGCTACCGTCAGGTCTGCTGGAACTCGAGTGTTAGTGATCCGCGCGCGATGGTGTGGAACAGGGCGGTGAATGAAGCCACCGTAATTGATGCGTCGTCGTCAAGGTTGAGAGTGTCCGTGTCGAGTGCGTGAACCGTGAACACGTAGCGGTGCGGACGATCACCTTTCGGTGGGGCAGCACCGTAGTAGGCAGCCTGGCCGGAATCTCCCTTGAGATGGAAGGCCGCTCCGTCAAGTTCGAGGTCGGAGGTGCCTGCGCCCTCGGGAAGAGAAGTTTGGTCGGCTGGAAGGTCAATAATGCACCAGTGCCAAAAACCTGCCGGAGTCGGTGCGTCAGGATCGAAGCAAGTGACCATAAATGAGCGAGTTTCCTCGGGGAAACCGCTCCATGATAGCTGGGGAGATACGGAACCGCCGGCGGCTGTTTGGGGCTCCTTCATCGCGGAGCCGTCCTCACCGGTCGAACTTGTCACAGAAAATAGAGGGACGGGAGGGAGTACCTCGTCCGGATGAGGGGCAAGTGGTCGTTTGTTGAGGTCCACGGCCTACTCCTTTGCACAGTCGGGAACATCTCACATTTACTGTATCGGCAATCGGTGCTGACGTGCAGAGGGAGTTGCGATTTTCTGCTGAGGATTTCAATTGTCGGAACCATAGAATAAGCTATCGAACACACGTTCGAAATAGTTGGGGGAGAAAGCGATGAGAGAAAATGAATCGCGTCGCTACCGTGGTGCGACTTTCAGGGGGACACACAAAAACTGAGCGATTGGAGGCCGCGCGTCGCAGCCTCGCGGACATTGAAAACACGATAGGTGTTCAACCGGTATCGAATAATCTGCGCGGACAGGTATGGCACGTGAGTGGAGGGAACGAACAGTTATTTCGAGCTCTTGCGTCCGTACAGAACACCGGGCAGTGGATTGGGTTCGCCGGGCTGCCTTATCCAGGATGGTGTGCGGCTCAAGAAGCCGGAATAGATCTGCGTCGAGTTCTTGTTGTCGAAGAGGTGGATCCGTATCCGGCGCGTGTGCTCGCCACACTTATTGATGGGCTCGACATTGTTGTCTGCGGAGATAGTGGTCTTGAACGTCGTCACTATCGTTCCCTCGGAGGACGTGCGCGCTCACGCGGTTGTCTCGTCATAACTACTCACCCGTGGATTGGGGTTTCCAAACCCTGGCTACGCGGCAACGTTCGGCATTTGGAGGCCGTATGAAACGCGTTGTACTCGTGTGGTTTCCCGATTGGGAAACCAATGCGCTCGTCATCGATTGCCCACCGGGAACTCCCGCTGTATCAGTTGGTCAAGGGCGCGTATTACACGCCACCATACGGGCCCGCTCTTACGGTATTCGTGCGGGAATGCGGGTTTCCCTGGCCCAACACCTGTGCGCCGATCTCGTGACTGTTCCCTATGATGAAGCGCGCAGTGCACGGTCTTTTTACGCGGTTCTCGATGCGTTAGATGAAGTTTCGGCCCACGTATGTGCCATTGCGCCGGGAATCGCATGGATGCCGGCATCGGCTGCTCGGTGGTTCGGTAGTGAAGAAATCCTCTGCGAGAGAGCTCTCGACGCAGTCGCGCTTCATACGGGAAGTGAATGCAGTATCGGAATTGGTTCGGGGCTACTGGGTGCGTGGGCTGCGGCGCGCCGCGGTGAAATCGCCACGGATGACAGCGCTATCCGTCAGCTTAAGATCGCCGACCTTGTTCCACTCATTCCCGGAGATCGCGTCGCAGAAGTTGTGGATTCTCTTCGCGTGTTGGGAATCGTGTCGGTAGGCGACCTTATCGATTTTGGTCCCGCCACCGTCGCGTCGCGTTTCGGTGACGTCGGGTTAGCGCTTGAACGCTTGCTGACGCGGGACGTTCCCCTGCAAATTGACAGTGCTGTCGTCGAGGACGACCTCAGTGAAACCATCGAATTTGCGTCGCCTGTTAGTGATACTGCGATCGTCGTCGGGCATTTTATTTCAGTTGCGACAGCAATCGTCAAAGGAATGGTTAATAGGCAAGTGTCATCAGCAGCTATCCGTATCAGCGCGACAATGACTACTCCGCGTGCAGAAGTAACGCGAGAGCGGCTGTGGTCGTTGACAGATTTCCCTACGCCACGCGATATAACCGACCGGGTGCGTTGGCAAACCCAAGGGTGGATTGACGCTATCAATCGGACTTCTTTGCCCGAATACGATATTGACTCACAGGACGTGTACGGTCTGACGTCACTAACTGTCACCGTCATTGATCCTTTCCCCATCGACGCACTGGCAGCGCGATTGTGGGGCCAGCGCAGTGAAGAAGACACCCGAGCGTCAACAACAGCGTTTCGGCTACAGGCCCTTCTCGGTGTCGATCGCGTGCAGCGTCCCCGTATCATTGATGGCTTTGACCCCGTTACGCGAGTGCTCTTAGAAACGTGGGGAACGGTCAGTGAACAGCAAGCATGGGAAAGATGGGAGCTTCCTCCGCGGTGGCGTGACCACGCAACCTACTCGTCACGGCAACAGTGGAACGGGCGCATGCGCGGCGAATCGCCCGCCACAGTTTTCGATGAGGGCGTTCTCGCTACGTTGCTTGATGCACAAGGCCAGCCTGTCACAATCGAAACGACAGGTGCTCTCTGTGTCTCTCCCACCCGTCTCATGCTTAACGATGGCCACCCGCTACTGCATTCAATCGGTTTACGTGCGGGAGAATCGTACCCCGTCGAACGGGTGCGCGGTCCGTGGCCGATTCTTGGACGCTGGTGGGAGGACGACAGCGGGATTCGAGGAACGAGAGCATGGCTCACGGTGATTCCTCGGGACTCGGTTGCTCTTCTTCTTGCCTGGAAAAGCGGTCAATGGACAGTGGTTGCACTATGGTACTGAACAATTGGCTACCCTACGGAGATGTGTTGAGGTGGTAGGGCTCACTGATGAAAAACTCGCGTGAGGTCTCGCATGTGGTAATAGTCGTAAGTTGGGATAATTTTGGAGGGCGATAGTGGCGAAACTGTATTTCCGCTACGGGGCGATGAACTCAGGAAAATCAACCGCACTGCTTCAAGCCGCATATAACTACGAAGAACGCGGGCAACGCGTCGTCCTCGCTAAACCGTCAATCGACACCAAGGGAGATGCACATATCGTTTCCCGTCTCGGAGTTACTCGCACAGTTGATCTGCTCGTCGCAGCCGGTGAGAACTTCCGCGACGCATTCCACCAGGTGGCATCCGGAGATGATCCCGATGCGCTCGTCCCGCACGTGGATACTCTCCCCGTCGCCGCGCTCCTCATCGACGAAGCACAGTTCTTCACGCCCGAACAGATTGATGACATGTTCCGCGTAGCAATCCTCGACGACGTGCCGGTTTTGGCCTACGGAATACGAACAGACTTCCAAACGGTCGCTTTCCCCGGTGCTCGTCGCTTACTCGAAATCGCTCATTCGATTGAAGAACTGAAAACAATCTGCCGATGCGGACGTAAAGCGGTTTTCAATGGTCGAAAAGTTGATGGCAGATTCGTGTTTGACGGTGATCAGGTAGCCATAGACGGCGTCGATGTCACGTACGAATCACTGTGCGGGGCCTGTTACCTCGATGAGTCCGGGGGAGAGCTCGAACCTCGATGACAGAACTCACTGCCCTCGAACGCACCCTGGCGACGATGAACGATGATGACATTATCGCTCTCGTCGGTCCAGCAACGTATGGGCAAGGCTTGACGAGCTATGAAAGAAACGACGTCATCAGCCTCGAGTTCAATGAATCACGCGATCGTATGATCGCGAAAGTGCGCGGCGCAGGAATGACCTACACATGCTGGTTTGGCCAAGCGGGAAATCGAGTCCGCGACCTCGAACTCACCTGTGCGTGTACAACGGGCGTGTACTGCAAACACGCAATAGCAGCGCTGTGGAAAGCGCGCACCGAGGTGCGTCGTCCAGAAGAAAGCTGGCGCACACTGCTCACGCCTTTTCTCCACGTAGCGGTCGAGGGACAACCGCTCGCACTCGTTCTCGAAACAGCGGGTAATCAGTTTTCTCTCTCGCCACGTCGAGCTGGCGCTCGCGGGAAGTGGGTGAGTCAGCGCGCCTCGTGGGCCGATCTCACCTCCACTCAATGGGCCTCTGTGACCGACGGGATCCGCAGTGACCATCTAACGGTCGTGCGGTCGATCTGGAACCAATCACGCCGCTCAATGACGTGGCATAGTCCAAATACAGTTCCTCTGTCCTCGCTCGGAGCTCAAGCGCTGGAACTTCTTCTACACGCGCAGCAATCGGGTGTTCAATTGCTCCTTAATCCGGGAGAACGGGAACTGACGGTCAACCCGGCGCCACTGTCTTTTCACCTCGCGCATGATGTCACGGATAGCGGTGCTGATCTGACCGTTGTACTGACGGACGGCAAGAACGAATACAGTCGTTATGCGCTACTCGACATGACCCCACCGTTGGCCCTGCTACAAGAAACACTCTCTCCCATTGCCCCAGGAAACGAAGCGATGCTTGATGTCGCCATCAAACATCGTCGGATTCACGTCCCGACAGAGGATCTGTCCGACTTCTACATGAACTATGCGCCACAGATGGGAGAGTGCATCGATGTTCACGCTCGTCCCCTCGACGGCCCGCATCTGATCGGAACCGTCAGTTCCGATGGTGATGAACTGGTCATTAAATGGTCTGTTGCCTATCGCAGCGAGCAGTCACAAACTCTTCTTCCTGTCGACGATGCGCTCGTGCGCTGGCGCCAGGACCGTTCGGTAATCACGAGTGTGTTGAGGCGGATATCCCAAGCATGTGAACCATACATCCCGGCAGCGGCTGTCGGGCGGAGTGATCGGCTACGAGGAGATGCCATTCCCGAGTTTTTGAACCGAGCTCGGGCAGTTGAAACGACAATCGACGAACTCGAATGGGTCTTTGATGAAGAGGTCAATCAGATCGCGGTCAGTCACGCCCCGATGACAATCGAAGCGAGCGCAATCGATATCGATGACCCCGACTGGTTTGACCTCAAACTCACCATCACGGTGGGTGGTGAACAGATTCCGATTAAGGATGTCATCCTGGCGGTAGCTGCGGGACGCACGTGGGTTTGCTCGCCGGAGGGCGTGTGGGTGCAGATCGATTCCGAACAGATTGAGACACTACTGTCTATCATCGCCGAGCAAGGGGCTGATGATGATGGCGATCTAATTCGTCTTCCGGGAAAGCGGATGGGAGTGCTCAACCAGCTCGAGGATCTTGGCGCGGAACTGTCGGGGACAAGTCCGTGGCTCGATCGTTTCCGCACCTTGACTGCTGTCGACGAGGTGCGTGAGCTCCCACAACCGCACGGAACAACGCTACGCGATTACCAAAGGGCGGGAGTTGCTTGGCTGGATACTGTGACATCGCACGGTTTTGGAGCAATTCTGGCCGACGATATGGGACTGGGGAAAACGCTCCAAATCTTGACGCTGATTCAGGCGAAGAAAGACCGTGGGGAACTCACCAAAGGCGTTTTAGTTTGTGCTCCGACCTCTGTGGTCTCGACATGGGTCAATGAAGCACACCGGTTCTTCCCCGATTTGTCGATTGAACATGTCCGTGGGAGCTCAAAGAAGCGCGAATATCAAGTGGAAGAACTACTCGAGACGCATGACATCATCGTGACATCGTGGACGCTACTGCGACTGGACGCGGACGAATACGGGCAACTCGAGCTTGACGGGGCTATTTTTGATGAAGCGCAGGCGATGAAGAATCCGGCGACTCATCAAAATCAAGCTGCCAGGAATCTCGGCGCACAGTGGGCCATCGCGGCTACCGGCACGCCAATCGAAAATACTGTGACGGATTTGTGGGCGATCATGAATGTCGTGAATCCGGGACTTCTTCCCGGACTTAAACGTTTTAATCACCACTATCGCCGCCCCATTGAAACCGATGGTGACCACCGCACTCTTGAGCGTCTTCACAAGCTGACCGAACCATTTATGCGCAGACGAACGAAAGATCTTGTCGCAACGGAGCTTCCTGACAAGATTGAACAGACAATCAGTATCGAACTCGATCCGGCTCATCAGCGGGCGTATGATCGCTATCTCAACGATCAACGCGGTCGAGTGCTCGGCTTGCTTGAGAATCCGCGAGAAAATGCCACTTCAATCCTCGCAGCGTTGACAAAGCTACGCATGCTCGCCCTCGATCCGGCGCTGATTAACGCTGATTGGGAGGGGGGAGATTCGGCAAAAACGCAGCTCCTTGTCGATCATCTGATTTCTCTCACCGGACGCGGGCACCGAGCACTCGTGTTTTCCCAGTTCACCAGTTATCTCAAACGGCTTGCCCGAGCAGTTAACGATGCGGGGATCACCTCGACTTATCTTGACGGTACAACCCGTAATCGCGATCACGTGATCGCGCGATTCAAAGAGGGCGATGCCCAAGTATTCCTCATTTCCCTTAAAGCGGGAGGCACAGGACTGACCCTCACTGAAGCCGACTACGTCTACGTCATGGATCCGTGGTGGAATCCGGCGGTCGAAACTCAAGCCATCGATCGAGCGCATCGGATCGGTCAACAAAAAACAGTGAATGTGTATCGCCTCTGTGCCGCCAACACGATTGAGCATAAGGTCATGGCGCTTCAAGAACACAAGCGTTCGATTGTCGATCGAGTAATGACGTCGACGACTCAGCTCAGCACGAGTGAACTAGCAGATCTCCTCTCCTAGAGAGTCGAACGTATGTTCGATAAACTGGGGAGGTGTTGCCCTACGCCGAACTTCACGCGCACAGCGCCTACAGTTTTCTCCACGGCGCAGATTTACCTCAAGTCCTTGTTCGACGCGCTTACGAACTCGGTCTTGAGGCAATCGCCGTCCTCGACTATGACGGTATGTATTCAGCGGTCCAAACGGCTACCGCCGCCCGTGAGCTGGGGATGCGAACCGTGCAGGGAACTGAACTGCGCTTGGATAATCACACCCATCTGCCGATACTTGCACGGAGCGTCGCGGGATATTACGACCTGTGTGCTGCAGTCTCGGAGTTCCAACTGGCGCACGAAGAAAAGACCGAAACAATTTTTGGGCTTGAGGAGCTCGCGCAATACTCAAACGGCCAGTGGATGATACTGACCGGGTCGAGTCGCGGGCCTGTGCGCGCCGCGCTTGCCACGGGGAAACTCGAAGCCGCCGAGCGGGAGATCGCCCGGCTGAAAGACTTGTTCGGCTCCGATCGCGTCCTCATTGAAACAACTGTGACAACACCTGAAGAGGAGGACGAACTGGTCCACGTGCTCGCGGACATGGCTCGTCGGACACGCACTCGCTTGGTGGCGACAACGGCGGCACGATCGGCCTCTTCTCGATCGGTTCTGCGGGCACACGTTGTGCGGGCTATTCAACTTGGTGGAACTCTGAGCGAAGTCGAACCCTATCTCGAAGCCTATCCGCCGATTCTGCGCTCGGCCGAAGAGATGCAACGTATTCATCGTCACTATCCTGAGGCAGTGGAGGAGGCTGCTGTTGTTGCGGATGAGTGCAGTTTTGATCTGCGACTGATTGCTCCTGATTTACCGCCGTGTCAGACCCCGCCGGGATATACCGAAGAAACGTGGTTGCGAGAATGTGCCTATCGGGGAGCACGTGAGCGATACGGCACCCGTGAGGAGTATCCGAAAGCGTGGGAAATCATAGATCGCGAGCTTGCGATTATTATTCGCTTGGGATTTGCCGGGTATTTTCTCATTGTCAAAGAAATCGTGGATTACTGTCATGAGGAGAGAATCCTGTGTCAGGGGCGTGGGTCAGCAGCTAATTCGGCTGTCTGCTACGCGTTAGGAATCACGGCAGTTGACGCTGTGCGGCACCGCATGCTGTTCGAACGATTTTTATCTCCTGACCGGAGCGGTCCACCGGATATTGATATCGATATCGAATCTGATCGCCGAGAACTTGTTATCCAACACATCTATACCAAGTACGGTCGACGGTACGCCGCGCAGGTTGCTAACGTCATTTCCTATCGTCCCAAGTCCGCCATTCGTGATGTAGCAAAAGCTTTTGGGTATCCCGAAGAACTTGCCCGGCAGTGGGGGAAGGGAATCTCTCGCGTTCCCGCGGATCCTCGTGTCATGTCTATGGCCGCTTCGTTACAACATCTTCCGCGGCATTTGGGGATTCATCCAGGTGGCATCGTGCTCACTCGTCAACCTGTTTCTCACCTATGTCCCGTTCAGTGGGGGACAAAGAAAGGCCGAACCGTTCTTCAATGGGATAAAGATGACTGCGCCGAGGCGGGGTTCGTGAAATTCGATCTTCTCGGTCTCGGAATGCTCACAGCGCTACGAAAGATGTTTGATTCATTAGCGGCTCGAGGGATTGGGGCCCCCGATGGGAAACCGTACGATTTGTACAACCTTCCGCAGGATGATCCTCTCGTCTACAACCTGCTGTGCGCGGCCGATACGGTCGGAGTGTTCCAAGTGGAGTCACGCGCCCAAATGAATACACTTCCACGGTTACAGCCTCGCTGTTTTTACGACCTCGTGGTAGAAGTTGCGCTCATTCGTCCCGGACCTATTCAAGGTCAGGCGGTTAATCCGTATCTTCGCCGCAGACGAGGGCGTGAAAAAGTCACCTACCCGCATCCGCTACTCAAGCCCGCGTTGGAAAAAACTCTGGGCGTCCCTCTGTTCCAAGAACAGCTCATGCAGATTGCTACCGATGCCGCGGGATTTACCGCCTCGCAAGCAGATAAGCTCCGTAAAGCGATGGGATCCAAGCGCAGTGATGAGCGAATGAAACAACTGCGTCCGCAACTGTTCGCTGGGCTCGCAAAGAACGGGATTACCGGTAGCGCGGCAGAGGAGATTGTCGATAGTCTCAATGCTTTTGCCGACTTCGGATTTCCCGAATCGCACGCGTTTTCTTTTGCCTATATCGTCTACGCCTCGGCGTGGATGAAAGTGCATTACCCAGAAGATTTTTACGCGGCAATCTTGTCCTCGCAACCGATGGGATTTTATTCGTCGGCATCTCTCGTTGAGGATGCGCGCCGCCACGGAATATGCGTTGGGTGCGTCAGCGTCCTCTATTCTCAAGTGGAGACAGCAGTGGAAAAACATGACGATGGCGGGCTTCGGCAGAAGGTAAAGCCGCCGGTTCAACCGGATCCAACGCTATGTATCCGATTGGGATTGAATACCGTTAAAGGACTCGATCACTCCGCGTGTCAACGCATCGTCGATGCGCGGAGAAAACGCCAGTACAGTTCTTTGGCTGATCTGGGAGCACGCGCCCGCCTGACAACAGGCGATCTTGAGAAACTGGCGCTTGCCGGAGCTCTTGATGATTTGGTGAGTAGTCGACGTGAGGGCATGTGGAGTGCCCCACTTGTGGCGCAACAATCGGGGGAGCAGATGACTCTACCGGGAATCGAGTGGCCTGCTCCTGCCGACTTCCCGTCGTTGACTGCCGTAGAAGAAATTCAAACTGACTACGCTATGACCGGACTCAGTGTTCAACGGCATCCGATGGAACTGGTTCGCCGTACACTCGGTGCGAAGGTCAAGACATGTGATGAAGTGCCTTTGGTTGAGAGAGGACGGCGCATCCGCGTTGCGGGAATCATTACTCACCGTCAGCGACCTCATACGGCTGCGGGCACGGTATTTCTTTCACTCGAGGACGAAACGGGTTTAGCTAATATTATTTGTCAAAAGAATGTGTGGAAACGCTTTCGGCCTATCGCGATGACGGCGTCGGCCATCATCGTCAGAGGAGTGGTTGAAACCGAAGACGGTTCACACGCGATCGTTGCCGATAAGCTAGAGCTCTGTCAGGTTCCGGTATCGTCTCGGTCGCGAGACTTTCGGTAGCGAGGAGAAAAGTGGCCATAGAAATCGAGCGGAAGTTCCTCATCGTCTCGGATGGGTGGAAGAAACATATTGCGCGTACCGAAGAATTGGCGCAGGGGTATTTGGCCGCATCGCCACGTTGTCTCGTGCGGGTACGAGCGTCGCAAGACCGTGGTTGGTTGACGGTTAAAGGAGGTCAAATCGGTGATACTGACACTTTGACCCGTCTCGAGTTTGAATACGAAATCCCCTGTGAACACGCTCGCGATATGTTGGGTGCTTTCGCGCTGAGTTCAGTCGCAAAGACTCGTTATACACTCGATTTACCGCAGTATCAGTGGACGGTCGATGTCTTTCACGGTGCCAATGACGGATTAGTAATTCTTGAAATCGAAGGCCCCGATGTTGAGATGTTGGGCGATAAAGATTTGCCCGAATGGGTGGGGGAGGACGTCAGTGCAGATCCACGAATGTCCAATGCGGCACTGTCGCACAATCCCTACTCGCAGTGGGGAAACTAGTTGCTTCCTTTGACGACTTCTTTAGCGGACGGAAGTGGTCCTTCATAGGGCGGATCGTCTTCGTGTAGTTGCTGATAGATTGCCCAGATCGATGCGAGGAGCGGAATCGAGATGACGGCTCCAAGCAGTCCCGCGATGAGGGTGCCACCGGCAACGCCGATACCGACGACAACCGGGTGAAGTGAAACTTGTGATCCCATAATGAGCGGCTGGAGCACATGTCCCTCGAATTGTCCGATGAGGGCAATTCCGATACCGACGAGGAGCATTTTCCATACGCCGTCAGCAGCTAACGCGACAATCATGGCGACGAACATGGCGGCGGGTGCGCCAATCAGTGGAATAAAAGCACCAATGAAGACGAGCACTCCCAGTGGTGCTGCGAGTGGGATTCCCAGTAGAGACAGATAGATAAAAGCAAAGAGCCCATCGGTCGAAGCGACGATCATGACACCGCGGGCATAGCCGGCAAATGTGAACCATCCAGCAGCCGCCGCACGGTGAACGGATTCGCGATGACGAGCGGGAAAACGATTGAGCGTCCAGCGCCACATTTTCTCGCCCGAATGGAGAAAGAATATAGTTGTGAAGAGCGCTAGAGCGAGGATCGTCATTCCGATGGCCACGGTTGAAATATTGTTCAGTGCTTCTTGGAGAAGTGCTCCGGCATTCGATTCGATATAGTGGCGTGCTTGATCGAGAGTCTGATTGAGCCACTGGTAGACCTCATCGGATGACAGCTCTACGCGAAGCGGCCCGGTCTTGAGAAAATCGATGATCTTGTCGACCCCGTTGCCAAACTGATCCGAGAGGGTGTTCCACTGTCCAGTCACCGAGGCAATAACGTAGGTGATCAGACCTCCGAATGCTGCGATTGAGGCAAGAAGTGCTATGGCGACACCGATCCAGCGAGGCATGACGCGTTCGAGAAGTCCGACGAGTGGATTGAGGACGGAGGTAATCACGAGCGCGAGGAAAACGGCGACGAATACTGCGGCGACTTGAGAGACCGCCCAGAGCGCGAAAGATGTCACGACAAGGATGCCGATCGTCATCCACGCTGCCGTTCCTGATTTCTTCAGCCAGGGAGGAATGTCGTCGTTTCCGTTTTTCCGGTTTGTTTCCACGAATCGATGGGGGATCGACCGTGATGATGCTTTGAGACGAGTGCGCGGTTGTGATCGATTGAAGGTCGGCTGGCTGTAAGCAAGACGATGGTCATGCTCGCGGTCATCAGTTGCCTGCATGAGCCGCTTGCTTTGGGTTGCCAATTTACGGCCGCGGCGGCGAGCTTGATCTACAAAGCGACCAAAACGATTGCGGTTGGTATGTCTCACATCTCTAGCCTACTGTGATAGCGCGGAAATATATGTCATCTATTTCGTCGTGGTGTCTGCCTGGTAATTGAGGATAATGTCAATGAGCTGATCGGGAGTGTGTGCAATGCTGTGTGCGTCGGCGAACTCTTCGAGCGCGGTTCCGGCCCAGGTGACTCCGACGGTGGTCAGATTATTGGCTCGACCGCCGTCAATATCGTGGTGGCGATCCCCAATCATGATTGCGTTGTGTGTGCTCAGACCACGTTGTCGTAGCCGAGCGAGTACGTCAGCGATAACTGACGCTTTGGTTTGTAGCGGTTCGTCTTCACGAGAGCCGGCTATTTCAGTGAAGAATGCGGCAAGCTCCAACCGGTTTAAGATCGGGCCGATCAAACGTTCAATTTTTGACGTCGCTACTGCAAGAATGATCCGCTCTTGCGACAAAGTAGTGAGGGCCTCGCGTATTCCGTTAAACACAGGAACGTCGTACATGCGGGCGGTGTAGTGGGTGCGGTAAACTGCGATCGCTTCTGGGATATCGTCCTCCGCTAAGCCCGCAAAGTCGCGGAAACTGACGAACAGAGGTGGGCCGACCCAGCGTTGTAACTGGGCGGAAGTCTGCGGCGGTAAACCGAGTTCCGCAAGCGTTCGACTCACGCACCTCGTGATGAGTGGCGCGGAATCGGTTATGGTCCCATCTACGTCGAAAACGGCGATAGTGTCCGTCACTATGTTCCTTTCGTCCCATCTGTGGTGATCGCTGCTACTATAAACTGCTACGGTAGATAGCGGTTGATTTTGCCGGTATTCTGCCATCATTTTGTAAATCACAAAACGATGTGAAACTAAACTATTTCAACTTTACAATTTTCACAGACCCTTCTCACCTGCTAGTTTAAGCATGTTGTCTGGTATTTGAAGGGGCACTCATGCGGAGGGATGCTGATGTCTGACTCTCAAAGAGAAAGGGCGTGGAAAGCACACGCGGAATATAACATCCGACTCAATGCAATTGCGGAGCATCGAATGAAGGCAGAAGTCGGTTTGGCAATGGCCGATTTTTCGATTCTGTCCATTTTGAACGTCTCTCCAAATCAATCCCTCCGGATGGGAACACTCGCGGAAGTGCTCGCGTATTCTCCTTCTCGACTGTCCTATTTGGTGAGTTCGCTCGTCGACCGAAAACTGGTGAAAAAGACCACATCATCGAGTGACGGCCGAGGTTACGTCGCGACCCTCACACCGACAGGGCGAGTGCTGTGGGACCGAGCTGATGAGATCCAGCACGAGGTCTTCACCGAGTACATCGTGCCCATGTTGTCGAAAGAGGACCATGAGAATCTCATCGGAATTTTCAACCGTATAGCGGATCATCTCGAGTTCGAAATGCCCGGAGAAGAAAGCGATGAGTAGCGGATTGGAAAGCTAACGATTCTTCGTGCTAAAGTTTTCTTCGTTGCCGACGAACGAAAGTTCTGGCAACCACCTGCGCGGGTGGCGGAATAGGTAGACGCGCTAGCTTGAGGTGCTAGTTCCTAATTTAAACGGGAGTGGGGGTTCAAGTCCCCCTCCGCGCACAATAGAAAAGCCCCGGTTTGCCGGGGCTTTTCCTTTGCCGTTTAGCGATTCTTCAAGGCGATTTCAACGTTGTCGAGGAGCTGATTCCAAGCCACCTCAAACTTCTCAACACCCTCATCTAAAAGCGTGCGTGAGATCGCGTCAAAGTCAATGCCGAGTTCTTCCAACTTCTCGAATCGAGCTCTCGAATCGTCGTATGAGCCGTGAACTGCGTCGCCGTGAAGCTTCGACTCAGATGCTACGGCGCGCAGCGTTTTCTCCGGCATGGTGTTGACGGTATTAGCAACAGCAAGTTCGTCGACGTACAGGGTGGGGGACAGCGCGGGATCTTTTACTCCGGTCGATGCCCACAGCGGCCGTTGCCGGTGAGCTCCGGCGCTCTCGAGCGCCGACCAGCGATCGGACTTCAATGATTCTTCAAATGCCTGGTAAGCGAGTCGCGCATTGGCGAGGCCAAGCGTAGAGCGGAGTTCTTTGGCTGCGTCTCCACCGACCTCGTCGAGACGTGCATCGACCATCGTGTCGATACGCGAAACAAAGAAGCTTGCCACAGAGTGAATGGTGCTGATGTCGATCCCACGTTCGAGAGCCTGTTCCAATCCGGTCATGTACGCGTCAATAACCTCGCGATACTGTGCAACGGAAAAGATCAGAGTGACGTTGACACAGATACCCGACGCTATGGCTTCGGTAACCGCAGGAAGTGAACCGGCTGTTGCAGGAATCTTAATCATGGCATTGGGACGATCAACCCGTGCCCACAGGTCTTTCACCTGCGCTATGGTCGCACTCGTATCGGCAGATAGGCGAGGATCAACTTCGATCGACACTCGTCCATCCGCTCCGCCAGTGGATTCATAGACCGGCCTGAGGACGTCGCAGGCTGCGCGTACATCGTCGATAATCATCGTAAATACCGCGTTGTCCACATCAGTATGAGCTTCGGCAAGCTGCGCCACTTGCTCGGCGTAGTCGGTGCCGTCACCAATTGCCGCAGAGAAGATAGCCGGGTTGGTGGTGACGCCAACGACGCAATCGTGGTTGATTCGCTCCTGCAAATCTCCCGTACGAAGACGATTGCGAGAAAGATCATCAAGCCAAATCGAAACGCCCATATCCGACAGGGCTTGCAACTTACTGCACATGTATCCTCCTTGACTAACTGTGCTTAGTAGCTATGCTAAGTCATCGCCTGATCCAGAACACCATCGGTTGCCACGGTTGTGGTGACTGGCAAGCATCGGAACTGGGAGGCGCGATGACGGCGATATCATCCCGCGCTTTCATCCGGTGGAGAGGGCCGAATCCAAGATACGATGGGCCCTTGCCGCCTTTCGGCTTAGGATAGTGCGAACGAAGCTGGCGGACGGTGATACATCCGTGAAATTTCCGATCGTCAAGCAGTAAACGCATCATGAGAGCGTGATCCGGGTGATTCAGTTCGTTCTTAAGAGCAGCAATGTCCCGGGGCCACTGTGAGCGATGCTGGCTTCCTCGTCGAGCCCACACAATAATGGGAACCGGCCTTTTGATCCAGATGTTGTCATCGTCGACCGAAAAACCGGTGGGAGCCCCGCACGCAATCCATCCGCGTTCGCGAAAATTTTGGTGTACCAGTCGGTACCGACGTCGATGAGATAGCGGCGCGTAAATCGACAGGGCAAGACCACCGATGATGCCGATGATCGCTGTCAATGCGAGAATTCGGAACAATACGGTGAAGAGTGTGCTCGATGCAGAGACCGATAGCCAGCCGGTAAGAATGGCTGCTAGGGAAGGTCCGTGCTGACCGGCGACTACGATCCCGTTCATGAAGGAAGCAACAACACCGATTCCGAGCAGTAGTGCTCCCATACGGGCGAGGTCATTGCGAATAATGACTCGGGAGCGAAACTGTGTGAAATCCTGCAACTGCTCGTCAAGTGCATTGGCTTCATCGAATAGCGCAGATACATCGTTGCCCATGCTTGAAGCCTACCGGAGCCGCCATAGGCGGGGACAGTTGCAGACGCACACGGTAATCTCGGCTGTGGTGAGAACTGTCAAACGTCGTAAGGTTGGATCATGCATATCGATATCTGGTCGGACGTTGCCTGTCCGTGGTGTTATCTCGGAGTGAGACATGTGCGCCAAGCCCTCAGAGAGTTCCCGCTGCGCGATGAAGTGACTGTGCGCATTCACGCGTACTTTCTCAATCCAGAATTGAGCACGACAGTAGATCAGTCTGAAGCCGAGTTCTTGTCTGAACGAAAAGGAATGGCAATTGCTGATGTTCAACATGCACTTGATTCGCTGAGTGACCTTGGGCGTGCAGAGGGAATCGCTTTTTCTTGGGACGAGGTCGTGGTGGCACCAACCACGAACGCCCATAAGCTCATCTGCTTGGCCCGTGAAATTGACGTGGAGCAAGACACTACTCACGGGCCTGATACTCTCGAAATGAGGGTTCACGAAGGCTTGCAGCGAGCCCGGTTTGAAATGGGGATGGATGTCTCGCATCCAGAATCACTCATCGCCTTAGGCCAAGATTTTGACATCCCTGGCCAGCGCGTCTTAACCGCGCTTGAGAGTCAGGAATACGGTTCGGAAATCTTTTCCGATTTCCAAATCGGAGTTCAAATCGGTGTCAATGCCGTTCCCGTCTTTGTTTTTGATAACGCCCTCCAGATGGCCGGAGCGCAACCCACAGTGGCATTTGACAACGCTCTTGTCACCGCATGGAACCACTCTCACCCCTCTCAACCGATACCAACCAGTGAAGGACAGCAACAGTGAGTCAGACACGAATCGACGCGGACAACTTCTACCTGCGCCTGCCGCAGGAAAGCGATATCGACGTGATTACTCGCGCCTGCCAAGATGAACTAATTCAACGGTTCACGACAGTACCAAAGCCCTACACTGAGGACTCCGCACGCTGGTGGATTAACCACGTTGCTGAGCAGGACGAACACGAGCGAACGTGGCTCGCATTCACTCCGGACAATGAGCTGATCGGTGTAGTCGGCTTGGAGGGATTCCGCGAAAAGCGACGCGAAACCTCGATCGGGTACTGGGGAGCTCCCGATTTTCGCGGTAGAGGGCTGATGGAGCAGGTATGCCGAGTAGCGATTGAGGACGGATGGCGCACTCTACCGATTGATCGAATCACATGGTCGGCTCACGTAGGAAACGTTTCTTCATGGGTACTCGCCTGGAAGCTGGGCTTCACCTTCGAAGGGATTCACCGCGGTGTCCGCGAGACCTCGACTCGGATTGTCGATATGTGGCATGCAAGCCTCCTGCGCGGCGACTCAATGAGTCCGAACTGCGACGTGAGAGAACCGCAGCGATTCTCTGCCGGGTTCGCAACTGGGGAAGCCGCCGAGCGTCCCTACGATTCACGTCGCCCTCAGGCACTTGTCCATCAGTTCCACGAAGTGTACGGTTTGCCGATCAAGCTCGGGCAACGTCCCGATGTCGATATTGATCGCGTCCACATGCGCATGGGACTGATCTCCGAGGAATACGCAGAACTCGTTGGCGCAGTCTACGGACGCGGCGCCCGCGACATCATTGAGCGCGCCCAGACTGAGGCCGTGGCTGGTGATGATGGTACTCGCGACACGATTGAGTCTGCCGATGCGCTCGCCGATCTCATTTACGTCGTCTATGGAATGGCTTTGGAAACCGGTATCGACCTCGATGCTGTTCTCGACGAAGTCCAAGCATCCAACTTGTCTAAACTTGGTGCGGATGGAAAACCCATCTATCGAGAAGACGGGAAAGTTCTCAAAGGCCCCGGGTTTTTTAACCCGCACATTGCCCGCGCACTCGGACTAGAGGAAGAGGAAAACGGTAATTCATGACCATCGAACAGAGCTTTCCCAATTTCGACACCCTCACCCCCGAGAACTGCCGGGCGCGTGCGCTCGAAGCAATCGAGGAACACCGCGAGACACTCATGACCCTCGGCACTGTGCCCCCGACCGTGGAGGATTTCCTCGTTCCCTATGATCGGGCATACGCGCGTTTTACTCGTCAACTGCGTCCGTTACTTAATCTCACTGCCGCTGTGGGCGGTGCTAAGTGGGAAGAAGCCTACCGTGACGTAACTGGACCACTGACCTCACATCTCTCGTGGGTGAGGACGAACACGACGCTTTACGAGCAGTTCGCCACCGTGGATCGGATCGACCTCGATCCGGAAAGCGCCTATCTGATCGACACGCAACTCACAGAATTTCGGCTCGGAGGTATCGACCTGAGTGAAGAAGAACGCCGAAAACTTGAGCAACTTGATCTTGAACTGAGTGAACTGACAACCGAGTATTCGCAGCGTGTGGCACGAATGTTGAGCGGCACGGTTACGGTGCGCGACACCACCTATACGCTCAACAACTTCACTAACCAACTCGCTCTCGCTTCTCTTTCAGATCCTGAAGCTCGCGCTGAACTCCTCGCTCTCTCACTCAACCGCGGATTTGGCGATTGCGCTGAAACTGATACGCGAGAGATACTCCTTCGCATCGCCAACGTGCGAGTCAAGCGTGCACACCTGCTCGGCTATCCCACCCACGCACACACCGTTATCGAAAAAGAAACAGCGCCCGCAGTCGACACAGTGACGCAGCTTCTTCGAGACGTTGCAACCCGAGCGCTGGACAAACTCGAAATCGATGCAAAGCATCTGCGCACGGTAGCCCACGCCGACGGCCTATCAACTTTACGAGCCAGCGATTGGCTTTACTACGAATCGCGTCTCAAGCAGAGCGAACTTGGGCTCGGCGACGATGAACTGTTCCCCTACCTCGAACTGTGGCGAGTCGTCGAAAACGGCGTATTTTACGCCGCCCACGAACTGTTCGGAATCACCATGATCCGACGCGAAGACCTGAAGGCCTGGGACCTGAGTTGTCGCGTGTACGAAGTCCGAGATGAACAGAACCAACTTCTCGGCCTGTTCATCGCCGACTACTTCACTCGCGATGGAAAGAACGGCGGCGCATGGATGACTGATTTCATCGCGTCATGCGAGGACACCAATTACCAGTCCATTATCATTAACTGCGCGAACTTCGCGCCCCCCAAAGCGGGTGAGCGCAAGTATCTCGTGTGGGACGAAGTGATTACCCTATTCCACGAGTTTGGCCACGCCCTCCACGGTTTTCTCTCACAAACTCGGTACTCCCTTACCTCAGGAACCTCCGTTCCACGAGATTTCGTTGAGCTCCCTAGCCAGTTAAACGAAATGTGGGCCTATCATCCACGGGTTATCGACAGTTACATGCGTGATGATCGTGGGCACAAAGCCCCGGCGGCGATCATCGACAAAATCGCCAGGCTCAAGTTCTTCGGACAAGCCTTTGCAACCGTCGAATACTGTGCCGCCGCACTTCTCGACCAAGCGTGGCACGGCCTCACGCGAAGCGTCGAACAAACCGTTGAAGAGTTCGAGATGCAGGCTCTCGAAACAGCGGGAGTAGCCACTGAACTCGTTCCACCCAGGTATCGATCGACCTACTTCCCGCATATTTTCACCATCGGATACGATGCCGGGTACTACTCGTATATGTGGTCTGAAGCGCTCGTTGGTGAATGTGAAGAGTGGTTTGAAAAGCACTATCCCGACAGTGGCGGATTAGACCGTCAGGCGGGCCGTCGCTATGCGCACGAGATACTTTCACGCGGGAACTCTCGAGATCCGCATGAATCGTTCATTGCCCTCATTGGGCACGAGGCTCGTCCCGAAGCAATTTTCCGCCGCCGGGGACTGTAAGCTAGGTCCATGGGTACAAATCCTCAAGA
Organism: Actinomycetaceae bacterium; assembly: GCA_030537615.1. Lineage (GTDB taxonomy): Bacteria > Actinomycetota > Actinomycetes > Actinomycetales > Actinomycetaceae > Gleimia. The sequence goes on from JAUNVP010000007.1 coordinate 95,582, forward strand.
TGCACTGAACCGACTGATCGCCGCTTTTGAAGCGCACGCTCAGGCCGCTCGGGCCGCAGAAATATCAGATTCGACGATCGTGGAGGCCGCTGAAGCCCGTCTGCGCGATGCGTTTTTTACCTACGACGACGTGCTATTCAACAACTACGGAGTCGATCTACCTTTTGACATGATCGAAGATGATGATTTCGACGACGAGGATGATGACGACGACATCGAGTTCTTTGATCTCGATGACGATGACATCGACGACTAAACTTCCACAGCGAACGTTTCGGGGTATCCTAACTGCGGTTGGGATACCTCAGTTAATGCCTCGACCAACGGTTGCGGTAACTCGAAGGTTGTTCCAGCAAGGATTTGGGTGATCTGCTGGGTGGTCCGCGGCCCGACGAGCGCACAGTGAACGCGATTTTGTTGGGTGAGCCAAGACAAGGCGACATCGGTTGGGGTCACGTCCAAGCCCTGAGCGGTAGCGGCAACGGCCTCCACAACTTTCGCAGAGCGGTCAGTTAGATACGGAGCGACAAATGCGGCCAGTTGCGGTGAGGCTGCACGCGAATCCGCGGGTGTCGAATGCCGGTATTTTCCCGTTAATACCCCGCGCGCCAGTGCTGACCAGGCAAAGAAACCGATCGAATGACGTTCCAACGCGGGCAGTAACTCACGTTCAACTCCGCGCTGGAGGAGTGAGTATTCGGCCTCAACGACGGCCATAGGCGACGAGAGATGGTGACTTAAATAGTAAATCTCCGCTGTATCCCACGCCGAGAGATTGGACACTCCGAAGTATCTGACGCGTCCGCTCCGTAAAGCCATATCGAGGGCGGAAAGAGTCTCTTCGACAGGGGTATTGTGATCACGACGCTCAAGCAAAAACACGTCAATATAGTCTGTCTGCAACCGGGCCAAAGAACGATCTATTGATTGAAGCAAGGCGTTGCGAGAATTTGAAAAAGTGAGCCCAGTGCCGGTTTCACGATAGCCACCTTTAGTGACGAGAACCGTTTGATTGCGATCAAAAGTCGTGGTCAACAACTCTCCGATAACGGATTCCGCTTGGCCCTCGCCATAGGTCGGTGCCGTGTCGATGAGGTTTCCCCCGGCATCGTGGAAACGGCGCCACAGGCTTTCTGCTTCGCTCAGCATCGTGTCCCGCCCCCAGGTGAGAGTTCCGAGCCCAAGCTCAGACACGGTGAGACCGGTATTTCCCATACGTCGATGTTGCATGTCTCATACAGTATCGCGATTCAGTTCGAAGTAGGGTTTTCTACTATGAGCTGGTTAGAAGCAATAATCCTTGGCCTCGTGCAAGGCCTGACCGAATTCCTCCCGATTTCCTCCTCAGCTCACCTGCGCATCGTTGGTGAGTTACTCGGAATGAATGACCCGGGAGCGGCATTTACGGCAATTACCCAGATCGGTACTGAAAGTGCTGTTGTCATCTACTTCTGGCGAGATATCCTCCGCATCCTGTCCCAGTGGTTTAAAGCAATGCCGTGGGTCACAGCGGAACGACGCGTTTCCCAGGCGGATCCGGATGTCCGCATGGGATGGATGATTATTGTCGGATCGATTCCGATTGGCGTGCTTGGCCTGCTTCTGGAGGACTGGATTGATTTCCAGTTCCGCAATCTGTGGATTACCGTCACCATGCTTGCTTTCTTCGCAATTCTTCTTGGAGCTGCCGACCGGTTTGCCCCGCGGTTCAAAACCCTCGATCGAATGTCATGGAAAGATGCGATCCTGTACGGCTTCGCTCAAGCAATGGCACTGATCCCGGGAGTTTCGCGTTCCGGTGGCACCATTACGATGGGACGCGTCATGGGATATACGAGAGAGGCAGCGGCCCGGTACTCGTTCCTCCTCGCCATGCCAGCCGTATTTGCCTCCGGCTTCTACAAACTATTCAAGGTCCTGACGGGAGGCGATAGCGTCTACGCCGGACCAACCCTCGTCGCCACGCTCATTGCCTTTGTTGTTGGCTATGCCGTTATCGTGTGGTTCCTCAAGATCGTGTCCACTCGCTCCTACCAGCCATTTGTGGTGTACCGTCTCGTTATCGCGGCCGCCATCGCCGTGCTATTAGGGATGGGCGTACTCACAGCGGTGCCGGTAGCCGCATAGGATAGGATCCAATCGACGTACAAGGAGGATCGTGACCCTACCCGCAGCCATTCTGTTCGACATGGACGGAACTTTCGTTGATACCGAAAAATACTGGCAAGCAGCCGAAATCCACTATTTCCAGTCGATCGGAGTTCCCTGGGAAGCTGGTATGGGAGATGAACTAGCGGGCCGTTCACTTGTCGAGTCAATCGGTATCATGAGTGCCAAAAGCGGCGTCGACCTCGATGTTGATCACACGGTGACAACGCTTGTTGATAGCGTTCATGACATGGTTGTCGAAAACGGAGTTCCGTGGCTTCCCGGGTCTCTTGAACTCGTCGACCTCTGTCGCACGACGGGGATTTCGACTGCATTGGTCACATCGTCGTATCGAAAGTTCGCGCAAGCTGTCGTTGACCGTGCTCCCACAGACACCTTTGATGTCGTCATTGCCGGCGACGAAGTCACTCATCCAAAGCCCGATCCGGAACCTTATCTGAAGGCTGCTCATGCGCTGGGAGTACCTCCCTCACAGTGCATCGTTTTCGAAGATTCGCCCTCGGGGGTTCAAGCGGGAATAGCTGCGGGAGCATTAACGTTCGCCCTGCCCGGTTTCAATCCCGTACCCGATTCACTCGGCGCGAAGAAAATTGAGTCGCTGACTCACGTTGACGAGCAGTGGCTACGGAACGCGTGGACTCAGTGGAGCACAACGGGCTAACCGGACAGCTGGTGCAGTGTCTCTATCGACTAGGCGATATTGGAACGTTTAATCTCCAGTAGTTCAACCAATCCGGCCTCAGAAATCTCGGGGGTGTCATCGGAGTAGAGCGGACAGTATTGGGAGACTCCGCACCACTTGCACAGCGGCTGTTTCTTGGGCGGGAACATGTGTGTGCGTGCGGCGTGTTCGATCTCGCTCCACAAGCCAACGAGAAAATGTTCAAATGCGTCGATTTGTTCCCGTGTCGGATCAAAGGTGAGGGTGCGTCCATCTCCAAGGAAAACGAGTTGCGTACGGGCGGGTAAACCTTCTCCCGACTTGTCGAGTAAAAGCGCATAGAAGCGCATCTGGAAGAGCTTGTCCTCGATGAATCGAGGCCGAGGGGACTTTCCGGTTTTGTAATCGACTACGCGAAGAGCACCGTTGGGTGCCTTATCCACTCGATCAATAAACCCGCGTAGCGCAATTCTGTCAGTGATTTCAACGTTGATGAGTTGCTCACGCGCATACGGTTGCAACCGGGTCGGATTCTCCATGGCAAAGTACTGGTTGACGAGAGCCCGTACTTGCGCCTTCCACCGTTCTTTCAGCGCCGGATCCGGGAAAATTGCCTCGAACTCGTCCTTACCCTCAAAGAGCTTGGCGTACGCCGGTTCAATGAGGTCGTTAGCGGCCCCCGGAGTGCGTTCGTGTGCTGGCAGATCGTAGAGATTCTCTAGCACTGCATGAACGAGTGTGCCCCGCGTTGTCGCTTCGTTCGGTGGTTCTCGAAATCCGTCTACTTGGATCAGACGGAACTTCATCGGACACTGAATCCACGTCGAAGCTGACGTCGCTGACAGTGCTTTTTTGACCGATTGTTGAGGTGTTTGAGCGGGCATAACCCTACCGTATCGGTGACGGGGGACAAGTGCGAATAGAATCCGGATGGCTCCGATGTGTGGCGTGTACTACTTGCCATCGGCACTGAGGACAACCTGACAGTAGACTAGGGCCGATGAGTAGCATGGAGTATGAAACGCCCAGGACGGCAGGTCGCTCGTTCGGACAAGCGCAGCGGCGCGGCCCGCTCAAGCGGGGAGACTTTGTCCAAATCACGGATCCGAAAGGACGTCTCCATACCGTCACGTTGGAGCCTGGACAAGTATTCCAATGCTCACGAGGTCGCATTCCCCACGATGCCCTCATTGGAAGTCCGGCGTCCGTCACGGTCAAGGACGGGGATAAGCAGTTCCAAATTGTTCGCCCACTACTTGCTGACTATGTCATGTCAATGCCGCGTGGAGCAGCCATCATCTATCCGAAAGATGCTGCACAAATCGTTACGTTTGGCGATATATTCCCCGGTGCTCGCGTGCTCGAAGCCGGCGTCGGTTCCGGAGCTCTGTCTCTCTTCCTGCTCTCTGCGATTGGCACGACCGGCGAGCTGATATCAATCGAGCGTCGGGACGACTTTGCGGCGATTGCACAGGGTAACGTCGATTTATGGTTCGGTGGACGTCACCCGGCCTGGTCCGTTCGCATCGGAGAATTCAACGACGCCGCTCAAGCTCGTCGGGCCGAAAGCATTGATCGTGTCGTACTCGACATGCTGACTCCGTGGGAATGTCTCGACAGTGTGGCACGAGTCTTATCCCCTGGTGGAGTGCTCACCATCTACGTGGCGACAGTCACTCAGCTATCTCGGGTGAGAGAAGAGATCGTCTCGCGCGACCGTTTTACGCCACCCCAGGTGTGGGAAAGCTTCATTCGTCCGTGGCATCTGGAAGGTCTCGCTGTGCGACCACAGCACCGGATGGTGGCACACACCGGCTTCATTCTCACCACGCGTACGCTAGCCACGGGACACGAACCTCAGCAGCGGGTTTCAAGGCCAGCCAAAGCCGCTGAAAACCTCCGGGGACAGTGGGATGACGAAAACCAGTGGGGTGACGACCCCCAGCTCAATCGAGCGATATCGGCGAAGAAAGTCCGTCGGAGCGTTCGTGATGTCGTCGAGAAATCAAAGAATCTATTGAAGGATAGCGAGCGGACTGCCGCGGAACAGGACGCTCAGGAGGACAACGTTGAGTTCTAGTTTCACCGAGTCACAAATCGAAGACCTCAAACGCACAGTAATTTCTCTCGAAGGAAAAAATGAGCGTTTAGCTGAAGCTCTCAAAGCCGCTCGAAACGAACTTGTCTCGATGCGGGAAAAAGTTGGGCAAGTCCTCAAGCCTCCCGCTCAAATTGGAGTATTTCTCCAATCCTTTGAGGACGTGCGAGAGGCGGAAGTCGCACTGGGAGGTCGCCTCATGCGATTGTCGGTTGCGCCGGAAGTCGATTTACTGGGACTCGCGCCGGGAGAATCGGTGCGAGTGAATGAGCAAATGATTGTTGCCGATCGACTACCGACGCTTCGAACCGGCCAACTGGGAGCGGTTGTTGAACTCGTTGGCGCAGATCGAGCTCTACTGCAGATCGATGGCCAGTCATCGCGACTATTCCTGCTCGGGGGAGCACTGCGTCATGGGGGAGTGAAACCGGGTGATTCCCTCCTCGTTGATACGCGTAGTGGTATCGCACTCGAACGCATCACCCGATCGGACGTTGAACAGCTTCTCACTCCGGAGATCCCCAACGTTACCTACAAAGACATTGGTGGACTCGGCGAACAAATCACGAAGGTTCGCGATGCGGTGGAATTGCCGTTTGTTCACCCCGACCTTTACCGCGACTACGGTCTGCGTGCCCCGAAAGGTATCCTCCTGTACGGACCTCCCGGATGCGGTAAAACTCTCATCGCTAAGGCAGTCGCTCATTCTCTCGCTCGCGCTAAGGGAAGGGCACAGCCCTACTTCCTTTCCGTTAAAGGGCCCGAACTGTTGAACAAGTTTGTCGGCGAGACCGAACGGCATATTCGGTCAATTTTTGCCCGCGCCCGCACTCTGGCAAAAAGAGATGTCCCCGTGGTGATTTTCTTCGACGAGATGGAAGCGATGTTCCGCACCCGCGGTACCGGGATTTCCTCCGACGTGGAGACGATGATTGTTCCCCAAATGCTGGCAGAGATGGACGGTGTTGAAACCCTCGATAACGTCATTATTATCGGAGCATCGAACCGTGAAGACATGATTGATCCTGCACTTCTGCGGCCTGGACGTCTCGACGTTCGCATCCGTATAGAGCGGCCTGATCGATCCGGGGCACGAGAAATTTTCTCAAAGTACCTCACCACCTCGGTTCCGTTGTCCAACGAGACTCTCGCTCAGTATGGGAGCGCGGATGACGCAGTTGCGCGGATGACGGATACTCTCATCGAGCACATGTACACGGATTCTCCGACGACAGCATTGTTCAAGCTGATTCTTGCCACGGGAGTGACACGGACAATTTTCGTATCCGATCTCATTTCCGGCGCCATGATCGCGGCGATTGTGGAACGGGCGAAGAAGTTTGCGGTCAAAGATACATTGCGTGGGAAGGCCGGGCTCACACTCGAACATTTGGAATTGGCGTTTAACGAGGAGATGAACGAAACGATGGATCTGGCGGCCACGACAACCCCGCAGGAGTGGGCGCGAATCACTGGAATGCGCGGTGATGACGTGGTGTCGGTGACGGCACTGCGCGATGTGGAGGGACCGTTCCATGTCTAGCAGAGTGATGGGAAGTGAGACGGAGTTCGGAATTACCCAGGTCGGGGTACCGAACGCCAACCCAATCGTGCTGTCTGCACTCACCGTCGAGGCCTATGCCCGAAGCATGAATTCTGAGCATCTGGTGCATTGGGACTACACCGGGGAAGATCCCCTCAACGACGCTCGAGGATACCGCCTTGCACGGGCTAATGCCCATCCGTCAATGTTGACTGACGATCCCTATCGACTCGCCCCGTCAGGAGGTGTGAGTTTTGAGGATCCTCCGACGGAATACGAGCGTCGCACTCAGCGCACAACGTCGATCGTTCTTCCCAACGGAGGGCGCTTCTACGTCGATCACGCGCATCCGGAGTATTCTTCGCCAGAGACAACGAATGCGCTCGATGCGGTATTGTACGATCGGGCGGGCGATCGCATAGCTCAACTGGCGATGGAAGCCGCCGCGCAGACCACAGAAATTGCGCTATATAAGAACAATACTGACGGCAAAGGGGCTTCCTACGGAACCCACGAGAACTATCAGGTGAGTCGAACAGTTGACCTCGACGACATTATCAGCGTCCTCACTCCGTTTTTCGTAACTCGCCCAATCATTTGCGGTTCGGGCCGTGTAGGGATCGGGCAACATGGTGAGGTCGCGGGATACCAGATTTCACAGCGTGCGGATTTTATTGAGAACGAGGTCGGCCTAGAAACGACGTTTAACCGTCCGATTATCAACACTCGCGATGAACCTCACGCGGACGCACGGACGTATCGCAGGCTCCACGTCATTAATGGTGATGCGAACCAGTTTGATGTCTCGACTTTCTTACGTTTGGGGACGACTGCTCTCGTGCTTCGGGCACTCGAGCAGGGCAACCACCTATCGTGGGATAGCCTCATGCTTGACCAGGATCCAGTGCGTACGGCGTGGACCGTATCGCATGACCTGAGTTTTACGCAACGTATCGACACGCGTTCGGGCAGAGCCTTGACGGCGATCGAGATGCAACGGGCATACCGTGACCGTATCGGCGAAACTCTATCGAATTTTTCTCCGGTGGAGCAGATGGTCCTCGACCTATGGGATGAGGTACTGGCCGGCCTCACGTCGGATCGCGATAGCATCGCGCATCTGGTTGAGTGGGTTGGAAAATATGTCTTGTTCGAACGCCAGCGTGAGCGGCTCCAGACCGACTGGAATGATCCTCGGCTGCTAGCTATGGATCTGCAATGGGCCGATCTGCGCCCCGATAAGTCTCTCGTGGCGAAACTGGCTCAGGCGGGACGTGTCCATCGACTCGTTACTGACGCTGACGTGGAACGCGCCGTAAGTCAGCCTCCAGTCGATACTCGCGCATACGTGCGAGGACGAGCAATCGAGCGTTTAGGAACCGTAGAAAAAGCATCGTGGACATCGATCGTTGTCGCCGATGCGAGTTCTGAGCGACTTTGTCGTATCCCTCTACCGGACCCGACAGATGCTTCTCTCAGAGGTGAAATAGACTTGATTGAACATGGGACGACGCGAGAACTCATCTCGCATATCAGCCAAGGCAAAAAGGAGTGACCGTGACTCAGCAGTATGCACCGGGTGGAAAATCGCACGATGACAGCGAGGAGGACACCGCGGGGCAAGTTCACGTACAACAATCGAATCTTGACGACCTTCTCGACGATATCGATACCGTTTTAGAAACTGACGCCCAATCTTTTGTGCAGAGTTTCGTTCAAAAAGGCGGAGAATAATCCGCTAGGGAGAAACCGAGTGTGAATCGACGAATATTTGGAATAGAAACGGAATACGGTCTGCTGTGTGCGGACGCAGGAGATGAACCGGTCAGCGTCGAATTAGCGGCTCGTATCCTCTTCAAACCTCTGGTCGAAAGTGGGCGCAGTTCGAATGTGTACTGGCGCAATGGCGGTCGGATCTACCTCGATGTGGGAGCTCATCCCGAATATGCCACGGCCGAATGCGATCGGGTTGAGGATCTTCTACTCCAGGATCGGGCCGGCGACTATCTGTTTGCGGATTTGGCTCGCCGAGCGGATGAAGCATTAGCCAACTGTGGAACCGGTGGGAAAATCCACCTGTTCCGCAATAATGAGGACTTCGAAGGACACTCTTTCGGATGTCATGAAAACTACCTGTTGCGGCGCAGGAGTAACTTCCGCCAGGTCGTCGATGCCCTTGTGTCATTTTTCGTCACTCGCCAGATCCTCACGGGAGCGGGTCATATTCACCGAGATGGAAAACCCCGCTTCGGGTACTCATCCCGGGCCATTCATATGAGTGATGCGGTTTCTTCTGCAACGACGAGAAGCCGTCCGATTATCAATACTCGTGATGAGCCGTTAGCGGACGCGAGTGAGTATCGTCGCTTGCACGTCATTGTCGGAGATACGAACGTCTCAGAATCATCGACTGCTCTCAAAGTAGTCATGACCGACCTGCTACTTTCCGCCGTTGAGAATGGAGTGCGTATTGAGGATCTCGCATTGAAGGATCCTCTGGCGTCCATTCGTGCGATTGATGACGAGCTAGGGTCAAATATCGTTGTCGAGTTGGAGAACGGACGGACCATGACCGTTGTCGCCCTCCAACGAGAATTGCGACGCCGCGTTCTAGATCATGTTGATCTCGATAGTGCCTCTCCTCTCGTTCACCGCATGGTCGACCTGTGGGATCGGGGGCTGGTAGCTGTCGAAACCGGAGAGCACGGACTGATCAATACGGAACTGGACTGGGCGATTAAACGCGACCTCATTGTTCGCTTTATGGAGCGTTCCGGAGCTGATCTGTTGGATCCGCGGGTGAGTCGCCTGGAACTGGCCTATCACGACATCACCGGAAAAACTGTGGCCGAGCGCCTTGAAGAAAGCGGAGCTATGGTCCGCTTGACCGCGGAGGCCGATACGCGTCGGGCGATGGATACTCCGCCGGCTTCGACGCGCGCACACCTCCGCGGCCAATTGATCGCGGCCGCCGAGCAGCATCGGAGAGATTTTAAGGCCGAGTGGAAAGAAATTGGTCTATTTTCCGGGGAACAATGGACGAGCGTTATCCTGCCGGACCCGTTTGCCACTGAAGATCCCAGAATCGATGAGATGATCGAGAAAATACAAACCGACAACCGTGGACCTAGAGTATTCGCGTGATGAGACGAAGAAAGAAACCATCGCAGGGCGCGCGGCCCGACGCGTACGCGATGCCATCGCGAACGATGCAGCGCAAGACACTGCGCAGACGAGTGACTCGATGGTGGCGAGAAGCAGTTGTCCTTCTGGTCATTATCGTCGTTTCGGTTACCGCGGTCATCGTTATCAATAACCGTGAAAAGAATCCAGGAGTGGTAACCGAGGATTCGTGGTTCGACAGGATTCACGTATCCGGACGCGTAGGTCGGATTCCTGCTCTCGCGCTGTCTGAACCGGTATCGGTCACATCGGCGAAAGTACGGGAGATCGAAAAGGGGAGTGGCCGCGAAATAACGGCGGAATCTCCACTCATTGTGTCCATCACATCATTTTCGGGTGAAGACGGTACGCTCATTTCTCCCGATGCACGTTCGGTCACGATGGTGGGTGAAGCGAGTGAAAAGGATTTCGACTCGACCCTCGTCAAGGGCGTGGTCGGAAAAACCGAGGGATCCCGGGTCCTCTTCGTGCGTCCCGTGGGAGCTAAAGACAAACGAACAACGGAAATCAACGTCATCGATATTCTCCACTCGGCGGCTTCGGGTACCGAGGTGGAGGACCCGGGAGGTCCGCTGACGGTTGAGATCACCGATGCTGGTCCCCGGTTGTCACACGCTGACGAAGACCCACCGACCGAGCTCACTGTTCAAACTCTCATCGAAGGAGACGGTCAACAGGTCCGTCCCGAAGACAGTGTGCTCGTTCAATATGTGAGCGCAAATTGGGACGATTGGGTGGAACGGGGATCGACGTGGTCAACTGGAATTCCGGAGTCGATTGACTTGGCGGAAACAATGCCGGGCGTGAGAAATGCTCTCGTTGATCAGCGGGTCGGCACCCGCTTGGCAATCACCATTCCGCCGCAGCTCGCGCAAGGGGATTCCACGCTCATGATGGTGGTGGATATTTTAGGTACTCAGCCGCGTCGTAGTGACGACGAATAGGGAGGAAAAATGAGTGTGACGGTACGGATCATTCCGTGTTTGGACGTTGCCGATGGGCGCGTTGTCAAGGGGGTCAACTTCACCAATCTCCGAGACGCTGGCGATCCTGTCGAACTCGCCCACACGTACGGGCAAGCTGGGGCAGATGAATTGACGTTTCTCGATATTTCCGCTTCCAAGGAGGGGCGTGGTACGACGCTGGATGTTGTTTCACGTACCGCAGAACAGGTATTTATTCCTTTGACAGTTGGTGGCGGTGTCCGTACAGCCGAAGACGTCAACCAACTTCTTCTCGCGGGGGCCGACAAAGTCAGTGTCAATACGGCGGCCATTGATAATCCCGATCTGATTGATCAAGTGGCCAACCGATTTGGCAATCAAGTGCTCGTTTTGTCGGTTGATGCTCGCCGCTGTCCGAACGGAGTATCGACCCCCTCGGGATTCGAGGTCACTACCCACGGAGGAACTCGCTCGACAGGTATTGACGCCATCGGTTGGGCACGAGACGCGCAGGCACGCGGGGTTGGTGAGATTCTTCTCAACTCGATGGACGCCGACGGTGTACAGCAGGGATTCGATCTTGAGATGCTGGCGGCAATTCAGGAACATGTCACCGTCCCGGTGATCGCCTCCGGCGGCGCAGGGACTGTTGAACATTTCGTTGAGGCTGCTCGTGCGGGGGCCGATGCGATCCTGGCGGCGTCGGTATTCCATTTTGGAACCGTATCGATCAGCGACGTCAAAAGCGCGTTAAAGGATGCGGGCTTCGAGGTGAGAACGGGGCGAGCGAGTGACTGAGATCGACACCGTCGACGAGGTTATCGCACGCCTCAAACACGATGAAGCCGGCCTGGTTTGCGCTGTTATTCAGCAGGCAAACACGATGAAAATACTGATGGTCGGATGGATGAACGATGAGGCCGTGCGCCGCACACTCACCGAGGGACGAGTCACCTTCTGGTCCCGCTCCCGCCAAGAATACTGGCGCAAAGGCGACACCTCTGGACACTACCAGTACGTCCAACGCGCCTTCATTGACTGCGATGGTGATGCTCTTTTGATCCAGGTCGATCAGGTTGGCGCGGCTTGCCATACGGGGCAATACTCGTGTTTTGATGAGGGCGGCCAACTGCCGAGTACAATAACGCACCCAATCGCAGAGGAACTATGAGCGAGTTTTCATCCCCCGGCAATCTCGAATGGGGTCAGACCTGGCCGACCCTGAGCCACTTCACTGTTCTAGCCCAGGATCGACGCGTCATCCCGGTGGCGCGCCGCATCATCGCCGATGAGATCACCCCGGTTGGGCTCTACCGGAAAGTGACTGAGTCCGAGGACATTCACTTCATTCTCGAATCGGCTGAGCACGACGGTGCGTGGTCTCGCTGGTCGTTCGTCGGAGCGGGGGCGCGTGCCGCCCTGATTTCCGATTCCCAGGGCGCTCGGTGGGTGGGAGAAGCTCCCGTCAACGTGCTACAGAACGGACCGATTACCGATGTCATCACGTCGGCACTGACTGAGTTACGCGCACCCCATATCGACGGGCTGCCACCGTTGACGGGCGCCCTCGTCGGTACTCTTGGCTGGGCGCTATCAGCCGAGTGGGAGCCGCACGTGCGCGATGTTGTGAAGCACGAAGAGGGCCTGCCCGACGTGGCCTTGCTGATGGCGTCCAATGTCTACGCCCTCGATCACAAGGACGGTTCTGTTTGGCTTATTGCTAACGCGTGGAACATCAATAACCGTGCGGATGGAGTTGAGGATGCCTACGCCGATGCCGTCCGCCGACTTGATGAAATGGAAGCCGTCCTTTCGGACTCCTTTGTCCCCCGTATCATGGGCAGAGGAACATCCGCGAAACTCGATATCCAGATCCGAACCGGGCAATCCGATTTTGAAACTGGCGTCCGTGGTTGTCAGCAATCGATCTATGACGGTGATGCTTTCCAGATCGTGCTGTCGACCCGCACCGATATCCCGATCTCGGTTGAGCCGATTGAAATCTATCGAGCGTTACGGACGGTCAATCCCTCGCCGTACATGTATTGTTTTGCGCTTCCTGCCGGTAACGGAGAGTATTTCCATGTGGTTGGGTCCTCTCCAGAGACACTCGTCAAAGTGAGCGGAGATCGAGCGTGGTCTTTCCCGATTGCCGGCTCTCGACCACGCGGGAGCAATCCGGCTGAGGATCTCGCGTTAGAAGAGGACCTTCTCGCCGATGAGAAAGAGATCGCGGAACATATTATGCTCGTCGATCTTGCGCGCAACGACCTGTCGAAAGTGTGTGACCCGGCATCGGTCAACGTCGAGACTTTGATGGAAGTCAAGCGGTTTTCCCACATTATGCACGTCTCGTCAACCGTGACTGGACGAGTCGATCCGGATGTTAATCGCATGGACGTCCTCTCAGCAGTGTTCCCAGCGGGTACCTTGTCGGGTGCGCCTAAGCCGAAGGCCATCGAGATCATCGAGATGCGAGAATCCCTCCCACGCGGTGTGTACGGGGGAGTGGTCGGCTACTTTGACCTCAGTGGTGACGCTGATTTCGCCATTGCTATTCGCACCGCGGTTATTCGTCACTCGATCGCATCGATCCAAGCCGGTGCTGGCATCGTCGCTGACTCCCAACCGGCGAAAGAATGGGAAGAAACACAGAACAAGGCGGCTGCGATGGTGCGAGCTATTCAACTCGCACACGATCGTGACCCACTGGTCGAGCATCGCTGACCTGCTCATGTTTTGATCAGACGCAGATTCGATTTGGTGATCGGGGCCACCACATGACTAGACTCAATCGGGGTGGAAGGAGACCTGCATGAGTGTGCTCGACTCTATCGTTCAAGGAGTGCGTGAAGACCTGGCAACACGGGAAGCGCGTGTTCCCCTGGATGAGATCAAGAAGCGCGCGAAGAGTGCCCCTGCGCCCCTCGATGCGGTAGGCGCGTTGCGTAAAGGGCCCGGAGCGGTCAATATCATTGCCGAAGTGAAACGATCCTCACCCTCGAAAGGAACGCTGGCTGAGATTCCCAACCCGGGAGCTTTAGCGCGTGAGTACGAGGCGGGAGGGGCATCAGTCATTTCTTGTTTGACTGAAAAGCGTCGTTTCAATGGCTCTTTAGCCGACTTCGACGAAGTTCGTCGATCGGTCGAGATCCCCCTGTTGCGCAAGGATTTCATTATTTCGCCCTATCAGATTCATGAGTCGCGCGCACACGGGGCCGATATGGTTCTGCTCATCGTCGCGTGCTTGGATCAGGCGCAGTTGGAGAGCTTCATCGAACGCACGGAATCGCTCGGCATGACTGCCCTCGTCGAGGCTCACTCACGCCTAGAAGTCTGTCGCGCTCTCGACGCCGGCGCGAAAGTCATCGGTGTCAACGCTCGGGATCTCACGACGCTCTCAGTCGATCGTTCGAATTTTGCGCAGGTTGTCGACGTAGTTCCCGGTGATGTTGTCGCCGTGGCTGAGTCCGGTGTGCGCGGGGCTCATGACGTATTTGAATACGCCCAGGCCGGAGCCGATGCGGTTCTCGTCGGGGAAGCTCTCGTGAAGTCGGGCAACCCACGCGATCGCGTCGCCGATATGGTGGCTGCAGGGCAGCATCCCGCCTTGCAATCCGATCGCAAAGCGCGCGTTAAGCGCACGGTCATTGAACAGCAGCTTGAACAGTACAGGCGAGGTAACTAAATGCAGGAGCAGGGACCATACTTTGGTGAGTTCGGAGGCGTCTACGTCGCTGAGTCTCTGATGGCGGCACTCGAAGAACTAACGGAAAAGTGGTCGCAGCTCAAGCAAGATCCGGATTTTCTTTCCGAACTTCACGACCTGGGACGGAACTATTCAGGCCGCCCCTCACTCTTGACCGAAGCAACACGATTTGCTGAGGGGCTCGGGATCCGAGTCTTCCTCAAACGTGAAGATCTCAATCACACCGGCTCCCACAAGATCAATAACGTTCTTGGCCAAGCGCTACTGACCAAACGCATCGGTAAGACCCGGGTGATTGCCGAGACCGGGGCCGGCCAGCACGGTGTGGCAACCGCGACAGCAGCGGCTCTGCTCGGTCTCGACTGTACGATTTACATGGGTGCTGAAGATACTCGGCGCCAGGCTCTCAACGTCGCACGGATGCGGTTACTCGGGGCGGAGGTTATTCCCGTCACGCAGGGGTCGCAGACCTTGAAAGATGCGATTAATGAAGCCTTCCGCGATTGGGTGACGAATGTCGAGACGACAAACTACATCTTTGGAACGGCAGCCGGCCCCCACCCGTTCCCGGCACTCGTCCGCGACCTCCAGCGCGTGATTGGCGATGAAGCGCGCGAACAGATTCTGCGGCAAACCGGAGAGCTACCCGCCATGGTGTGTGCGTGCGTCGGCGGCGGCTCCAATGCGATCGGAACTTTCACAGCTTTCATCGATGACACCGATGTGCAGTTGCTCGGGTGCGAGGCAGCCGGCGACGGCGTTGAAACCGGGCGGCACGCGGCCTCGATCACAGCTGGATCAGTCGGTGTATTACACGGCGCAAAGACGTTTATCCTCCAAGGCGAGGACGGACAGACCCAGGCATCCCATTCGATTTCCGCCGGCCTAGACTATCCCGGAGTCGGCCCCCAACACGCCTATCTGGCGGCGTCTCATCGAGCACACTACATCCCGGTTACCGATAGGGCTGCAATGGAGGCTTTCGAGCGGTTATCCCGCACGGAGGGGATCATTCCAGCCATCGAGTCCGCCCACGCTCTAGCTGGCGCTATTGCATGGGCGAAGGACAATGGGAACGAGAATGATCCTCCGATCGTCATCGTGTGTCTGTCTGGTCGTGGCGACAAAGATGTGGCGACAGCTGCGAAATGGTTTGATCTTCTCGATGAGAGTGAGGACGCAGAATGAGCCTCGGGGCAACATGCATTGAGAAAGCACTCGCGCGATCTGAGGCCGCTCTC
The DNA here is from genome assembly GCA_030537615.1 of Actinomycetaceae bacterium. Taxonomy (GTDB): domain Bacteria; phylum Actinomycetota; class Actinomycetes; order Actinomycetales; family Actinomycetaceae; genus Gleimia. Next base: position 111,130 of record JAUNVP010000007.1, read on the forward strand.
ATCGGCTATCTTCCCGTCGGATTCCCCACGGTCGATCAGTCGATCGAGGCCGGAAAGGTTCTCGCTGACGAAGGGTTCGACATGATCGAACTCGGTTTCCCCTACTCTGATCCCGGGATGGATGGTCCGGTCATTCAGCGGGCAACGGAACAAGCTTTGCACGCAGGGGTGCATTTGACCGACCTTCTGCGGGCAACCGAAGAATTGTCGAACTACGGCATTACCGTGTCGTCGATGACGTATTGGAATCCCGTGTTCTGGTACGGGGTCGAACAGTTCGCGCGTGACTTTGCCTCCGCCGGTGGAGCTGGACTCATTACGCCAGATCTTCCACCGGAGGAGGGTAGCGAATGGGAAGCGGCAGCCGAGACATATGATCTCGACCGCATTTACCTCGTTGCGCCATCGTCCCCCGAACATCGCTTGAGGAAAATCGTTAATCACCATCGAGGTTGGATTTACGCGGCCTCGACAATGGGGGTGACGGGCACCCGGACGAGCGTCGACGATGCGGCCCGTGAACTGGTGGCACGCACTCGTGCGGCTGGAGCCGACTACGTGTGCGTTGGTCTTGGTGTTTCTACTGGAGCTCAGGCTCGAGAGATTGCTGCATACGCGGACGGTGTCATTGTCGGTTCAGCGCTCGTACGCCAGCTGTTTGCTGAAGCCGACGGACTTTCGGGTCTTCGCGCACTCGCTGCAGAATTGCGAAGCGGCGCCGTACGTTCTTCATGATTTTTTCTCTACCCGATACACTGCATCATATGAATTTGGTTTCCGCCTCGACGGTATTCGCGTCGATTCCTTCCCCTCCTCAAAACGTGTGGCATCTTGGCCCGCTTCCTCTTCGTGCCTACGGCATCTTGATTGGTATTGGGATGTTGGTTGCGGTCTATATCACGCGCAAACGCTACGCGGCCCGCGGCGGAGATCCGGAGTTGGTCTACGACGTCGCTCTGTGGGCAATTCCTTTTGGGATAGTCGGAGCTCGGGTGTACCACATGATCACCTCACCACAGGGATACAGTTCCGGGGCTGACTTCTGGGAGACATTCAAGATATGGCACGGCGGCATGGCCATTATGGGTGGGATCTCGATGGGAGTGCTCGGTGGATGGATTGCCCTGCGGATGAAGAAAGCACGGGTGGCTCCTTTCGTCGACTCGGTTGCACCCGCCCTCCTCATCGCTCAAGCGATCGGACGGCTGGGGAACTGGTTCAACCAGGAACTATTTGGCGGGCCGACAACGCTCCCGTGGGGACTTGAAATCGCTCCTCACCGGCTCCCCCCTGGATATCCCGAAGGCACGCTATTCCATCCGACCTTCTTGTACGAGCTACTGTGGAACTTGACGATGGCAATCGTCATTCTTGTTCTCGATAAGCGCATCAAGTTCAAGGGTGGTCAGCTGATTTGGATGTATATTGCCGCGTACGGAGTTGGTCGTTTTATTGTTGAGAACATCCGAATTGATGTCGCGAAAGTTGTATTGGGACTGCGACTCAACGCGTGGATGGCGCTACTCATTGTGATCGTTGGCATCGTTGGCTTCATAATTGCGGGAAAACGCGGTGCGTCAACTATCGTTGAGAGTAAAGAAACTGAAGAAGAGAACATAGAGTAGAAGTATGCGTAGAGCTAAGATCGTCTGCACCATTGGTCCCGCTACGGATAGTCCGGACCAAATCCAAACTCTCGTTGATGCCGGAATGGACGTTGCGCGCATCAATCGTAGCCACGGAACAGTGGAAGCCCATGAAGAAGTCGTGCGTCTCGTTCGTAAGGCTTCCCGCGCATCGGGACGCGCGATCGCCGTCCTCGTCGACCTGCAGGGGCCAAAAATTCGTCTCGAAAAGTTCGAAAACGGCCCTCATATGCTCGAGGTCGGAGACACCTTCACTATCACCACTCGCGATGTGCCCGGGACGAAGGATTTAGTCGGAACGACCTTCAAGGGGCTACCGGGAGACTGCCGTCCCGGAGATCGTCTGCTTATCGACGATGGAAACGTCGCGGTGCGGGTGATTGAAGTTGATGACACGGATGTAAAAACTCGCGTCGAGGTTCCCGGCATGGTGTCGAATAACAAGGGCATCAACCTTCCGGGTGTCGCGGTGTCGGTTCCCGCGTTATCTCAAAAGGACAAAGACGATCTGCGTTGGGCACTGAAGATCGGCGCTGACTTCATCGCGCTGTCATTCGTGCGCGACGCAAAGGATATCGACGACGTCCACGAGATCATGGAAGAAGTCGGTGTCTACCGGCCGGTCATCGCCAAGATTGAAAAGCCGCAGGCGGTTGAAAATCTGCTGGAAATTGTTGAAGCTTTCGATGGCATTATGGTGGCTCGCGGCGACCTCGGTGTGGAAATGCCACTCGAGACAGTTCCGCTAGTCCAAAAGCGTGCCATTGAACTCGCTCGTCGCCAGTCGAAGCCAGTGATTGTTGCCACTCAGGTGATGGATTCGATGATGAAGAATCCGCGGCCGACCCGTGCCGAAGCATCGGACTGCGCGAACGCGATTCTGGACGGTGCCGACGCGGTTATGCTCTCGGGTGAGACATCAGTTGGGGCTTACCCGATTGAGGCGGTTCGCACCATGGCGCGCATTATCGAGAATGTCGAGGAAAACGGTGGCGAACGTATCGCTCCGATCGGTGCGTTTAACGTAGCCCGGTCATCGGTGATTACCCAGGCCGGTGCGACAATCGGCGAACGGCTTGATGTCAAGTTCCTCGTGACGTTCACCCAGTCAGGATCAACGGCGCGACAAATGTCTCGCCTACGCAGCCCCATCCCGCTATTGGCTTTCACACCGCTGGAAACCACCCGGAACCAACTGGCATTGTCGTGGGGTGTGCAGACCTACCGCGTGCCCGAAGTGAAGCACACTGACGACATGGTGTGGCAGGTTGATCAAGTGTTGCGCTTGTCGGACTTGGCGAAAGAGGGCGACGATTTGGTTATTGTCGCTGGAATGCCGCCAGGGACTCCGGGGTCAACGAACTCGCTGCGTATTCACACAATTGGTGATGACGTTGACTACACAATCGGCGGGGGAGCAGGCGGAAACCTCTAACGAAGTCTGACTATTCATCAGACTTGTCGGCACGGTTGGTTTATCGACCATTCACACCGGTTGCCACCGTTTGCACTGCGCTCGTGTTTTGACGCAGTAGCGGCCTGTCGCACAACATGCGTTTTCTATCTCTTGCAACGCGTACCGCAATGTGCAATAGTATTGCTTTCGCGTGAAGACGTAGAGCATACGCGATCGACTAAGCCCACGGTTGGGCTTACAAAGATCCGTCACGCTGACCGCAACAACACACGTTGCTCACCGATTTTCGGTTGCCTCCAGCGGACGCAGTAGCGCGAAGAACGAATGAAAAGGTGCAAAGCTCGCCTGCACAACCACCGTGCATAGCTTTGCCAGAAGGAAGGAGATGGACATGAGGAAGTTGAGCGTCCATGACATGAATACGGGCAAGCAGGCCCGTAACCTCTTGGAGGTGAACCTGTCTGAAGCAGTTCGTCCCTGGTTTAAGGATCTAGAGTCCGATCAGGTTAACCGGGCAATAGCCGCGCTGTCGAACCCGGCGAAGCGGTCGAACGCAGCCCGTTACCTCGGCATTGAGGTTGTGCCCTGCGCATAGCTTGAACTGAGAGCCCCGGCTAATGAGCATTCATCTGCCGGGGTTTTTTCGTTAGACGTTGTCACCCAGTCTTGTATTAGGTGCCGGGAGGGCGACCTCGACGAGGAATCGCGCCGGTATTTTTGGGAAGCCGACCGTTGCGACGCAGTGCATCGCGGAGCAACACCTCTATTTGTGCATTGACACTGCGTAGATCGTCTGCCGCCCACTGTGCAATAGCGTCGTGGACGGCAGGATCCAGCCGAAGAGAGACAGCTTTTCGAGCCATGTTTTAGGTATATAGTCCGCCGGTATTAATGACGGGCTGAGTATGCGAGTCTGAGCAGAGCACGACGAGGAGGTTGGACACCATGGCAGCTCGACGTTCTGGATCGAGATCGACAATGTCTTTTTCTTCTAGCGAATCGAGCGCCGATTCGACCATGGATACCGCACCATCAACAATGGTTTCTCGGGCGTCAACGATTGCCGCGGCCTGCTGGCGTTGCAGCATGGCTTGAGCTATTTCGGGAGCATAGGACAGGCTGGAAATACGAGCTTCGATAATCTCTAACCCCGCTACTGCGGCTCTTGCGGCGATTTCGTCGGCAAGTTCAGCCGAAACTTCGTCGGTCGAACCGCGAAGGGATACTCGGCCATCGACGGGGGAGTCGTAGGGATGCTGGGTGGCAACGTGACGTAGCGCGGCCTCAGCCTGGGAATGAATGAATTCCTGGAACTGTTCGACTGCAAATGCCGCCTTCGCGGTATCGGCTACTTGCCAGACGATAATGGCGGCAATATTGATCGGGTTGCCATTGTAGTCATTGACCTTGGTTTCATTCGTTTCAAAGTTCCGCGCTTTAACGGAGATCTTCTTCGCGGAAGTGAATGGCGGCACCAGTGAGATGCCAACGCGGCGAAGTGTCCCCGTATAGGTTCCAAAGAATGTCAGTACTCTCGAATCACCGGGTGCCTGCACTTTAACCATCGTCAGCACGAGGGATAGGACGAGTATGCAAACCACTAAGGAGGTAAGAATAATCGGTGCGGATGCCGTTCCCTTACCGGCCTCTTCCAACAAGATCTGAGTAACAATCGCCCAAATCGTACCGATCATAATCGCGATGGTAGCGATAATGACAAGGACGGCTGGGAGTGTACCCAGTGACCACACCGGGGACTTTTCCTCGATCGTGACTCGGGTGCCCTCATGTCCAACTGGTGTACGCGACACGACTTCCGGTGCGATGCTTTCGCCGTCATTGGGATTGAGAGAGCCTGCCGGTCCCTGGGGTGTTTCAGCCATATCTCGACCTTCTTTTGCTCACGAATTAATCTGATATCAAATTAATATCACATTAGCTTGTGGGCGAAAAGAGTAAAAGAGAGAGCCTATGCACGTTGTGGTGGGTCCTGTTTGTTGGACTGTGTTTATGAGTGTAGTTGGTGGGTGGTTG
>JAUNVP010000001.1 GCA_030537615.1 Actinomycetaceae bacterium
GATGTCACCCGCATCCCGCAAGCCCTTGTATCCAACCTGGTACGGTCTGCGATCCTTGCTGCGGCAGCGGTGGGATGTTCGTGCAGTCAGCCAAGTTCGTTGATGCTCACGGCGGGAACCGTAATCAGCTGTCGATCTACGGCCAGGAATTCACTAACACAACCTGGCAACTTGCGAAGATGAACCTAGCGCTACACGGCATCGACGCAGACCTTGGGGCAAAGTCAGCAGACTCGTTCACCGAAAACCTTCACCCTGACCTGCGGGTAGACTTCATCATCGCCTCGGCCTGGTTATCCGCGACCGTGACCGGGATAAAAAGATTCCCCGCCCGGCCCACCTCTCCCACAAGCCGCCGCCGATCCTTACCCCGCACCCCAAAAGGTACCACAACCTGCATCACACAAGCTTCTTAACAGCCACTCCACCAACAGGAGCAGTCAACTGACCGCTTGCGCCTGTACATTCTCTAGTCCACGTCATAACCCAGTCGACAGAGTAAAAAGCAGAGATCAAGTCAAGGTTTCTTGCAGCTCCCGCACCAACGGGAGCATCGCATCCAACTTCGCCACAATCCGCTCCTGCTCAGCAACGGGCGGAAGGGGAATCGGCAGGCTCACGATGGTACTGAGATTGAGTTCCTTCTGTTTCGTAGTACCGCTTGTTAATTCATCGATATTGTTTTGAATTTCAGGAGCAGCAATAAAAGCCCATAGGTAGCGTGGACTGACTTTGGCCCATGTTCGAATTAGGGTGACGTGAGAATCCGGAGCCATTTTAGAAAGGCCGGCGTGATCGGGTACGACGATTGCACGACCAACGGTCCCAGTCCCTGTCGAGTTCCAAAGCAGATCTCCCGCTTTTAGTAGACGTTCCACCGGAAGTTTAGCGAATGTGTCCGCCGAATAAGGCCTACCCTCTTCAGGTTTGAACCCCTCCCATTGGATACACTTTTGCGAAATGGCTGTGTAATCAGAATAGTCAACGTAACGTGGGCTTCTACCACGCTGGATGTATTTCCCGATCTTACCCAATCGCTCCCACGCCCAGTTCTCGGGGATGTCGAAAGGCTTTTCTTCATCAGCAACGGGCGCAAATGGCCTTTGTTTCTTAAGTTTGCCCGCTTTGACCAGCGCAGTCTTCTCCTTGGCGATCTGGTCGAGGAGGGCTGTGGCCGTACCGTCCTCCGGGTGCTGGAAGGTGAGGTGGCCGCTGGTGGCGGCTTGGAGGATTGCGGCCTCCAGAGCCTTGGTGAACGCGCGGTCTAGATCCTCTCTCTCTCTCTCTCGAGTTCAACGAGTTGATCGATCAATGGCATGAGCTTATCGAGCTTGGCTACAATCCTCCCCTGCTCAGGAAAGGGTGGCAACGGAACTAAGAATGACGCAAATACTTTACCGGAGACTTCCTTGAAGGTGGTTCCAGAACCTTTTTCTGAAAGTGCCCGTGAACGTGCCAGTAAAGCATAGTAGATATATTCGGACATGGCGGGAAGCGTGGGAACAAGAGACTTACAGCCTTGGTTGGTTGAAAGCGCGTTCAACGCGATTGCGACATACCCTATAGGGGCTCGGCTGGACATGATTACTGAACCAGCAGGCATCAATCGGGCGCTTGACGCAGCTAATCCCGCCTCCGTAATGCTACGTAAGCCATTGCTGATATAGCGATCTTTTAGTCTCCCTAGATCAGCTGGTGTCACCCAGGCAACAGTTCCGTTCCAATAGGAAGATTCGGAAGTCTTAGGGGTGCCGCCACTAACCACCGACCCTATTGATGAAATGCGGACCCATTCCCAGTTCTTGGGGATATTGAATGGTTTTTCTTCTTCGGTGACGGGTGGGAGTGGTTTTTGTTTCTTGAGTTTGCCGTCTTTGACCAGTGCAGTCTTTTCCTTGGCGATCTGGTTGAGGAGGTCAGTGGCGGTGCCGTCCTCTGGGAGTTGCTCGGTGAGTTGCCCACTGATCGCAGCTTGCAGAATCGCTACCCGTAGCTTGTCGGCGATCATTCTTTCACCGCCAGGAGGGCTTCGATCTGCGCGATCTTCGCGTCGATAGCTGCGTCGAGTGTTGCCCGGCGGGTCTTGTAATTGGTGATGGTGTCTTGGGGGCTGAGGATTTCCTCTACCTCCTTGGGGTATCCGCACTGGTCGAAGTTGTAGCTGAGTTTAGTGAGCTCGCTGGCGGTGAATGCGCGTGCCTTATAGGTGCCGCCCTCGTCTTTGATTTCGTGGCGGTCATTCCACCAGGCCCAGCAGTCGTCAAAGTGGGTTAGTTCCATCGGGCGAGTTTTCGAGAACGCCTTGTAGCCTTCGGGCAAGTCTACTCGATAAAACCAGGTATGTTTCGTAGGGCCGCTATGGCTGAAGAAAAGTAGGTTTGTAGCGATAGAAGTGTAGGGGGCAAACACCGATCCGGGGAGCCGGATGATGGTGTGCAGGTTGAACTCGGTGAGCAATTTCTTCTTGATTTCCACCTTGGCTCGGTCGGAGCCAAACAGCAGACCATCGGGTAGGACCACGCCTGCACGCCCGCCGCGCTTAAGCCGGTACATAATCAGCGACACGAACAGGTCAGCAGTTTCTGAAGAACGTAAGGCTACCGGAAAGTTCGATTGAATACTATCTTGTTCAGTACCTCCATACGGCGGGTTCATCAGCACCAGCGAGTATTTCTCAGACTCTTTGTATTCGCGTACGTTGCGCTCTAACGAGTTACCGTGGAAGTAGTTGGGCGCATCGATGCCATTGAGCAGCAGGTTCGTTACCCCGAGCAGGTAGGGCATTGGTTTCTTTTCGATGCCGTGGACGCTGGCTTGGTATTTCTGGCGGTCTTCCACCGTTTCTACTTGGGTTTCAAGATACCGTAGCGCGGAGGTAAGGAAGCCTCCGGTGCCAGCGGCAAAATCTGCAATGGAGTCATCAAGCGTGGGCTTGGTAGCTTTGACTATGAAGTCGGTTACGGCGCGCGGGGTATAAAACTCGCCGGAGGAACCTGCACTTTGGAGTTGTTTGAGCAGGGTCTCGTAGATCAGTCCGAAGGCGTGGGACTCGTTGTAATCATCAAAATCAATATCATCAATGAGGTTGACGAGTTGGCGGATGAGTACGCCGTCTTTCATGTACTGGTTCGCATCCTCAAACACGTCCCGCACAATCGCCTTACGCAACGAGGTCGTTTGCGTGACCGGAAGCTGCTTCAATGTGGGAAACAGCTCGGTATTCAAAAAATCTAAGAGTTGCTGTCCGGTACGAGCATGACCATCCTTGTTATCTACTGCCCAGTTTCGCCACCTTAAATATTCAGGGATGATCGAGTGATACTCGGCCTCGTAGACTTCCCAGTTGGACTCTTTCACGTCGTAAACCTTGAGGAACAAGAGCCAGGTGAGTTGTTCAATTCGCTGTGCATCACCGTTAATACCGGCGTCGCCTCGCATGATGTTACGCGAAGCGGAGATAAACGAGTTCAAGCTCATTCGCTACTACAACTTCTTTCTTTCAGGTTCGACACTATGATGCGTACAGCAGATCAACCAGACCTGCAACAGCTTCCTCATAATCTTGACGGCCACCAAACAAACTCACAATCTTAGCCGCCGACCCGATCTGCAAGAACGGGTCATTGGCAAGGATCCGCAAGTCCTCAATCTGTGCCACACCGGACGTGGCATACTTGTCCAGTAGTCCTTCGAGCACGCTTCGGCACTGCCCGGAATACTTGTACAAGTAGCCGGTCTTCGTGACGTTTTTAGCACGCTCAGCGCGCGTAAGTGGCGGCTGGTCGTAGGCGGTGTGAACCACCAGGTCAAAGTCGTCTAACTGTTCACCAGCCACTCCGGCTTGTTCGCGTAGCGCATCAAGGAGTACACCGTTGGCGTTTAGCTCGTCCAAGACCGCTTTCTTGCGTTCGGCACTGTTCCATGCCGCCAGGAAGTCCTCCAAGGTAGAGTACTGGCCGAGGATGTTCTTACGGGAGAAATCCGTGATGGACTCGGTGACGAGCTTCCCGGTGGTCGGGTTGACGTAGTGGACGCGCTCATCAAGTAGACGCACAGGGACGCCACGTACCCGAATCTTGCGACCTGATCCCCCGTTGTCCTCAGGTCGGGTCGGGTCAAAGTCTCCCGGCCCAGGACCTGGCACCGTGTCAGAGCCGGGTTGTGGTGATGGTTCGTCGTCTGGCTCGGGCAGGTTGCCGCCGGGGGGCACATCAATAATGACTGTGGGGTTGCCGTCAAAGTCCGGATCAGCAAACAGCCGGGTCGAGCCACGGAAATCCATAATCGTGAAAAAGGACTTGCCGTGGTCTTCATCCAGCCGGGTCCCGCGCCCGATGATCTGTTTAAACTCAGTCATCGAGCCAATATTTTTCTCTAACACCACCAGCTTTAGCGTCTTTACATCTACACCCGTGGTCAGTAGGTTCGAGGTGGTTACCACCGTCGGCACGTGTGTCCCTGGATCGGCGAAGTTGTCGAGCTCAGCTTTACCTGCTTCATTATCGCCCGTGATCCGCATGACATAGCGCCAATCGGCGCGCACCTGCTCTAAACATTCGATAGCGAGCGCTTGACGCATCCGCTCCGCATGTTCAATATCCACACAAAACACAATCGTTTTCGAATCAGTGCCGTGCTTTACAAGCCATGAAGCGACATACTTTGCTACCATCGCGGTGCGTTCGTCAATAACGAGTGAGCGGTCGTAGTCTTTAACGTTGTACTCACGGTCTTCGACCAACTCACCATCAACGTCTCGCTGGCCTTCTTGTGGCCGCCAGCCCTGTAAGTCCACATCCAAGCCGACACGTAGCACTTTGTACGGGGCGAGGAAACCATCGCGAATCCCCTCGCGTAATGAGTAGGTGTAGATCGGGTCACCGAAATAGGTGATATTGGATACCGCTTTGGTTTCTTTCGGGGTGGCCGTCATCCCGATATGGATAGCCTCCGAGAAATAGTCCAGTACCTTACGCCAGCGGGACTCTTCCCGAGCCGAGCCACGATGACACTCATCCACGATTACCAGATCGAAAAACTCTGGTTTGAATTGGCGGAACGGTTCGTTCCCCTCGTCATCGGAAAGCTGATGGTACAGGCTCAAATACACCTCAAATGCGCTATCGAGCTGTCGATTTTGAACCTTCACCATCCGGTTGCCCAATGGGCGGAAATCCCCGGTTATTGTCTGGTTGATCAGCACGTTACGGTCAGCCAGATACAGCACACGCTTGACCGCGCTACCCTCAAGGAGTCGCCAAATAATCTGAAACGCCGTGAACGTCTTACCCGTCCCTGTGGCCATTACCAGCAAAAGCCGTTTATCACCGCGCGCGACCGCTTCCACGGTGCGGTCAACTGCGATCCGCTGATAATAGCGAGGCTCCTTACCCGTGAACGTGTCGAAATAGTAAGGCTGAGCAACCACAGCCTCACCGGTAGCATCAAGACGCTTAGCCGTCACATAACGTCCCCATAGCTCGTCCTCGGTCGGGAACTGATCCATGCCCAACTCACGTTCGACACCAGTGAGTAAATCGTGCTCAAGAAAACCGCGACCATTCGACGAATACGCAAAGGGCACATCAAGCTTCTCAGCATATGCCAACGCCTGCTGAATCCCTGCCCCGACCGAATGGGTAGCATCCTTCGCCTCGACGACCGCAATCATCTTCCCAGAAGCCGCCGTCCGCAACACGTAGTCAGCCTTCCCTGCTTTACCACGCCGAGTCTTCTCGCCCTGCACAATGATCTGGCCAGGAGCAAACGCTTCCATGAACAATTGCTCACGTGCCCACCCAGCACCATCAACTAGAGCAGGCGTGATGAACCGCTGCTTGACGTCCTCCTCAGTCAAACGGCTCATCACATCCCCCTTCACAGTCAAAAGACTCCGTATATCCTGTAACGATAGTGAGACTGCTACCACCATCTACACTCAGAGTCATCCCTCTTCAGTCTACCCACTTCCACACCTATCCGGATCACCTACACCTCGACAGCCAAGGCAGCGGGCACCCGCGCCTCGCCCGCGCGCCACCACCCGACAAGATCATCACTGCTGCGATTGAGCCGAACCTGTCCGATTGGCGCTACGGAGGCTGGAACACTGGCCAAATAATTGAAGGCTTCTGCCCATGTACTGCTTAGTCGACGCGCCCCCACCCCTCGGTTTGAGGCCACGATCTCACAACTGTCTTACTGTCGCTAACTGATAAGAAGGTAACAAAACGGAACTCCGCCTAGCACACCACCAGAACGAGCTCCGCTACCATGCGCGGCTATGTGCGATGGGGTGGTGTTTCGACACACTATCTACCCGTAATTGGTTTATCGGGTCGAGTGCCTAGCAACCTCGAGCAGATGTGGTTTCGTTATGTCTCGTAGCACCTTATGAGGTAATTTCCCCCCTGAGCACTATACAAGCGTCCCAAAGCGTCAGGTAGTTTGCGTAAGAGTGCTGGTTTTAGTGCTTTGTGCCGTCAAAGTATTTTCCTTCCAGAAATTTGAGTTACCCACCCGATCAACCGCCCCTCCAAACCGACGCTCCCGCCCGGTGAATGCCAGCACGTCGTCCCAGAGTTGCTCGCGTCCGTACTCGGGCCATGCCACCGGGTTGAAGGCGAACTCAGCGTAGGCCGCTTGCCACAGCAGGAAGTTGGATATGCGCTGCTCTCCCCCGGTGCGGATTAGCAGGTCAACGTCGGGGCTCGACGGCGAATACAGTCGCCTGGCAACCACTTTTTCCGTCACTGCATTTGCTTTCAACTGTCCTGAAGCAACTTCTGACGCAACTTCGCGTACCGCATCAGTGATCTCGGCGCGGCCTCCGTAGTTGACCGCCATGTTGAAATCCAGCACCGTATTGTCTTTGGTCAGCTCTTCCGCGACCTCCAACTCGGTGATCACCGACTTCCACAGGCGCTGCCTTCGCCCCCACCAGTTGACTTTCACTCCCCAACCGTTGAGTTCATCGCGTCTGCGTCGCAACACATCGCGCGAATACCCCATGAGAAACCGCACTTCAGAAGGTGAACGACGCCAGTTTTCAGTCGAAAATGCGTACACCGTCAGATGCCGGATTCCGATCTCCACCGCGCCCGCAATGGTATCCATCAGCGCATATTCACCGGCTCGATGTCCCTCCGTGCGCGGTAGACCCCGCTCATTGGCCCAGCGCCCATTACCGTCCATAATGATTGCGACATGCGCGGGACCACCCGAGACCTCCGGTGCCCGAACCGCACCCTCAAACGGGGGAACAATCTCTCGATGAAAATCCATATTCTAACCTAAACGTATTCCGTGGCCTTGAGTTGCGAAAACGATTTAATCCTGCGCTCGACATGCCACTGCACCCACGCAGCCACCAGGCCCGATGCCTCGCGACGTGCATACTCCGGTGACTGGTCAGCACTCGACCACTCCCCCGACAGCAAATCACCGAGCAACGACATTGCTTCTAGCGAGGGCGCCAATGCTCCCGGAGGCCGACAGTTGGAGCACACCGCTCCACCAGAAGAGACCGAGAAACCACTGTTTGGCCCTGGCTTTGAACACACCGCACAGTCCCAGAACGACGGGGCCCAACCACTCAAAGCCATGGCGCGAAGCAAGAACGAGTTCATCACCAAATCCGGTGCATGGCGGCCCATTGCCAAAGCATGTAATCCGCCGAGTAAGAGTAGATACATCTGCGGATGGGGATCGTCCTCGGTGAGGCGCTCAGCCGTCTCCGCCATGACGCACGCCCTCGTGTAGAGCGAATAGTCGGATGCAATATCCAGCCCGTACGGTCGCACCGTCTGCACCTGCGTCAACACGTCGAGCGAGCGCCCTAAATAGAACTGCGCATCGATCGCAGTGAAAGGCTCGAGCCGGGCACCGAACTTCGAGGTCGTGCGCCGAACCCCCTTGGCAACGACTCGCTTTAGCCCGTTATACCGGGTCAAAACCGTGATGATGCGGTCAGCTTCACCCAGCTTATGGGTGCGGAGCACAATGCCTTCATCACGGTAGGTTTTCACACGCCCATTGTCCCACAGCCCTCGACAACTGCCAGCCAAGCAACACGCACCCCAGCAAACGCACCCAGCCCACGCCCAATTCACGAGCCCAACCCGCGCCCAACAAGCAACCCAGCCCCACCCCACACACAAACCGCGGGCCCACACCCCAAAGGTGCAGGCCCGCGGTTAAAGACTAGAAACCTACCGCCTCGCGCGGTTGATCGCCGAGATCACGGCCTGGTTGGTTGCCAGCGTGATCGAGGAGTGGATACCGACACCCCACACGATCTGGCCGTCGACTGCGGCCTCCACGTAGGCGGCGGCTTTCGCGTCACCACCTTGGCTGAGGGCATGCTCGGAGTAGTCGAGGATCCGCACGTCAACATCAAGCTGGTTCATTGCGTTGACGAAGGCATCGACCGGGCCGTTACCCGTCGATTCAAGGTGGACGGGCTCACCGTTTTGGCGCACGTCCACAGTCAGGCGCACATCGTCGCCCTCTTCGTGAGCGGCCACTTGCGCCCGACCCAGCTGGAACTCGCCCCACGGCGTCAAACCATCCGCCGCAGATGCGGGCAGATACTCGTCAGCGAAGATCTTCCACAGCGTTACCGGATCGATCTCGCCACCGTAAGTGTCGGTGTGGCGCTGAACAATCCGAGAGAACTCGATCTGCAGGCGGCGCGGCATATCGAGGTTGTGGACATTGTGCATGAGGTAGGAGACTCCGCCCTTACCGGACTGCGAGTTCACGCGCACAACCGCCTCATACGACCGGCCCACATCGTGCGGATCGATCGGCAGATACGGAATCTTCCACTCGACGGCGTCCTCATCGCCGCCCGCGGCCTTAACCTGCTCTTGCCGGACAGCGAACCCCTTCTTGATGGCGTCTTGGTGAGAGCCGGAGAATGACGTGTAGACCAGGTCGCCCACGTACGGGTGGCGCGGCGGCGTATCCATGCGCGTGCAATGTTCGACAACGCGGCGGATGCGGTCAACGTCTGAAAAATCAATCTGAGGATCAATGCCCTGCGAGAACAGATTAAGGCCGAGGGTCAGCAGGTCGACGTTGCCCGTCCTCTCCCCTTGCCCGAGCAGGCAGCCTTCGATGCGGTCAGCACCGGCCATGACGGCCAGCTCAGCGGCGGCAACCGCGGTTCCGCGGTCATTGTGGGGGTGGACGGACAGAGCAATATGGTCGCGACGCGACAAGTTACGGGACATCCACTCGATCTGATCGGCGTACACGTTCGGTGTCGCCCGTTCGATGGTGGCCGGCAGGTTGAGGATGATTTCGCGATCCTCATCGGGTTGCCAAATATCCATCACCGCTTCGCAGATTTCGAGGGCGAAGTCGAGTTCGGTATCAATGAAGATCTCAGGAGAGTACTCGAACCCGAAGATCGTCTCATCGCCGAGGATCTTCTCAGCGTGAGCAATCACTTCGCGCGTGCCCGTCTCCGCCAAGTCAACGGTAGCTGCCTTGTCCTTGCGGAATACGACCTCACGGAACAGCGGCGACGTCGCGTTATAGAGATGAACGGTAGCGCGCGGCAGTCCTTCGAGAGCCTCGACAGTGCGGTGGATAATGTCAGTTCGCGACTGGGTGAGGACGGAAACAGTCACGTCCTCGGGAACGGCGTCATCTTTCACCAGATCACGCACAAAATCAAAGTCTGTTTGAGATGCGGCCGGGAACCCGACCTCAATCTCCTTGTACCCCAGCTCAACGAGCAGGTTGAACATTTCCCGCTTGCGCTTGGGATCCATGGGCTCAATGAGCGCCTGGTTTCCGTCGCGCAGGTCGGTGGAGAGCCATCGGGGAGCCTGGGTGATTACCTGAGAAGGCCACTGGCGGTCAGGCAACGCCACGGGGTTGGTGGTATGGAATGGGCGATACTTGTGGATCGGCATTCCGGACGATTGTTGCGCTGATACTCGCGATTGTGTCCGCATGAAAGTCTCCTGCTGTTTTCTGGTGGGGTGAACCGGCACCACTGACTCCGCGTCGAGGGTCCGGCCCAGAAATCTAGGCCCCGACGCGGCAGCTAAGGAGCAGCATCACATTGCGCATGTTATTTACCGTACGGATGCTCACGAGCCAACGCCAAAGCGTCCCAGAATATGGACGCATGTCATCAACTGGTGATGAACTGCGTAAACGAGAACCGGTTAAAAGCCGAGTTTACCGAGCATCTTCGGATCAGATTGCCAATCCTTTGCCGTCCTCACGTGCAGATCGAGGTACACGCGCCGGCCCAGCAAGTCTTCGACCTGGTGGCGCGCCCGAATCCCCACTCTCTTGAGCCGCTTTCCACCCTTACCGATAATGATCGCCTTTTGGGAGTCGCGCTCGACGAACAGATTAACGTGAATATCAAGCATCGGCGGGTAGTTTTGACCCGGTTTCTTCTCCCGCTCAATAATCTCTTCCACCTGCACGGCAAGTGAGTGCGGAAGCTCTTCGCGTACGCCCTCCAACGCGGCCTCCCGAATCAGCTCAGCAATCATCACCTCATCGGATTCATCCGTCGTCATCTCCCGCGGGTACAGCGGCGGAGAATACGGCATGAGGGCGGCAACGATCTCCTTGAGCTTGTCAATCTGGTGCCCCTTGCGAGCTGACACCGGAATAATGTCCTGCCACTCCCCCAGCTTGTCAATGTCAATCAGGTGCTTCATCATGCGCTCGTTAGAGGCAATATCAGACTTCGTCGCCACCGCAATCACAGGGGCTTTGACCGATTTCAGCTGGCGGGCAATGAAATCATCTCCGGGACCAACCTTCTGGTCGGACGGCAGACAAAACAGCACCGCATCAACATCGGACAGTGATTCACGCACCATGTCATTGAGGCGCTGGCCGAGCAGAGTGCGAGGCCGGTGATACCCGGGAGTATCGACAAGTACAAGCTGATAGTCCTCCCCCTGGACGACACCGCGCACCGAATGCCTCGTAGTCTCTGGCCGCATCGACGTAATCGCGACCTTCTGGCCCACGAGTGCGTTGGTCAGCGTCGATTTGCCGACGTTTGGCCGCCCCACGATAGCAATGAAGCCAGCGCGGAAGTTGTCGGGATAGTCGGCGGAAATGGAAGCAGCGGGGCCGTCCATCAGTTCGTCATCGGAGGGGAAGTTCATTCGTTCTCGCTTTCGTCGTCCGTCTCGATTCGACGGGCAATAATGGTGCCAATCTGGCGGCGCCGACCAACAGCTTCTTCGGCGGTCATCGCCACGCCCAGGGCTTCGGCTCGAGCGCCCGGGAGGGGCACTTTGCCGAGAGCTTTTTGTAACAGCCCACCGACCGAGTCGACGTCCTCATCGTCGATCTCGAGGCCGAGTAGTTCGCCGAGCTCGTCGATGGGGAAACGCGCGGGAACCCGCCACACGCCGTCTTCGATCTCGACGGGCTCAACGACATTGCGGTCGTGTTCGTCGTTCACTTCCCCGACGATCTCTTCGATCAGGTCCTCAATGGTCAGTAGCCCGGCGATCCCGCCGTATTCGTCGACCACGAGCACGAGGTGAACGCGCTCATTTTGCATGTGGCGAAGCTCGTCGTCAGCGCGCTTCATCTCCGGCACAAACGTCGCTTCGCGGCACATATTCCGCACCGGCATATCAATGTCATCAGGGCGGCGGTGCAGGCGAGAGACGAGATCTTTGAAGTAGAGAATTCCGATGACATCGTCAATATCGTCACCGATCACGGGGATACGCGAGTATCCCGAGCGCACGAACAGCGTGATTGCCTTGCGGGCCGGAGTATCGTCGTGAATCGTGACCATGTCAGTGCGCGGCACCATGACTTCACGGATCCACGTGTGGCCAAGTTCAAACACTGAACGAAGCATTTCGCGATCTTCGGCCTCGAACCCGCTCGTCTCCCCCACCTGATCGACAACCTCGCGCATTTCTTCAGCCATTTCGGCACGCGCCTCAGCATCGGTTTGCTGCGGAGCCGGGAAGAAGCGACGAACGAGCCGTAGCACCGGATCACCGAAACGCCCCAAACGCATGAGCTTTTCCAACACTGGCGTCATGGCCAGCGCCACGCTTTCAGGATTGCGCAGTGCAATATGCTGCGGGATGAGCGAAATCGCCACGTAGGCTACCAGCCAGTTCAGAACAATCGCGAGGATAAGGATCCCCCACCAGCGCCACCCGGTTTCGGTTAACGCGATCGTAATCGCCACCGTCGCGAGTGTCTGGAGGGCGATGCGTACCGCCCGCGCAGTCAGATTCGCCCGGTGGCGGTGCTGCAAAATCTCGTCGAGACGTTTCGCATTCTTGCGCTTATCCTCAATGAGGTCGTCGACGGCCGCCCTCGATAAGCGTTGCAAGGATGACTCCGCAGCCAGCAAGGCGGCCGCAAATACCACGACTACGATCGACGTCGTGACGAGTAAACCGAGCGGAATCGACCCCATCGTTAGCCTCTCGATGCGAGGAAGGTGAGGAGCAACTGTCGCTGGAGGGTAAACATGATGCGCTCTTCCTCGGGCTCGGCATGGTCGTAGCCAAGCAGGTGGAGAATGCCGTGAACAGTGAGCAAAAGCATCTCTTCAGCTGTGGAATGCCCGGCCGCGAGCGCCTGTTCTTTGGCGACCTGCGGACAGATCACAATATCGCCGAGTACCCCCGGTGGTGTTGGTGACTCGGGCGATCCGGGCCGTAGCTCATCCATCGGGAACGACATCACGTCGGTGGGGCCTTCAAGGTCGAGCCACTTGATGTGCAGTTGCTCCATCGGCTCCGGATCGATCAACATGATCGCCAATTCGGCGTCAGTTGCGACATGCATTTGAGCGAGAACGTACTCCGCAATGTCGCGGAATTCTGCGACATCAATCTCGGCCTCGGTTTCGTTGACAACTTCGATACTCATCGGCCCCTCCGGCCCTTGTCACGACTCTGCGGTGACGGATGGTCTTCATCCCACCTCTGGTAGGCGTCAATAATGTCACTGACAATGCGGTGACGCACCACATCCGCCGAGGTGAGGTAGCAGAACTCGACACCCTCAATTCCATCTAAGATTTCGTCGGCCGTCTTGAGACCGGACTGTGTGTTGCCCGGCAAGTCGACCTGCGACGCGTCGCCAGTGACGACGACCTTGGAGCGGAACCCGAGGCGCGTGAGGAACATTTTCATCTGCGTTTGCGTCGTATTTTGCGCCTCATCCAAGATGATGAACGCGTCGTTGAGGGTGCGTCCGCGCATGTATGCCAGCGGTGCGACCTCAATGGTGCCTGCGGCAATCAGGCGCGGTAGCGCTTCGGCGTCAACCATTTCATTGAGTGCGTCATAGAGCGGACGCAGATAAGGATCGATCTTTTCAGTCAGCGTGCCGGGCAGGAATCCAAGCGATTCACCAGCCTCCACCGCCGGTCGCGTCAGCACGATGCGGCGCACCTGACCGGTCAGCAGAGCATTAACCGCCATCGCCATGGCGAGATACGTTTTCCCCGTACCGGCCGGACCAATCCCAAAGACGACGGTGTTTTCGGCGATGAGGTCGACGTAGCGCTGCTGGCCTGCGGTCTTGGCGCGAATCTCGCGCCCCTTCACCGACAAGATGGCGTCGTGTCCGCTGGCCGGAGCCGCCCCGGTTCCGGTATTCGAGAGCAACTCGATCGCGTGGTCAACAGTCTCTGCATTGAGATACTGGCCCGAACGCGCCAAGCCGATGAGTTCGCTGAGCAAATCGGAAATCATCATGACCGCTTCTGGCGTGCCACTGATGGTGACGTCGTGGCCGCGAGCGGAGACGGTTGCGCCTGGGAATCCCTTTTCTAAACTGGCGAGAACCTGGTCGGATGGGCCGAGCACGGTCATCGGGTCGAGGTTCGATGGGATCGAGACGACGGATGTCTCCAGATCGGTTTCGTTTTCGTGTGCCATGGGCTCGGTGGGAACCGCGGTCCTTTCCTCTCGGTGTTTTCTCCCCATTCTAGTCAGAATAGCCGCTTTCGCCTATGTCGAGGCGCATCCGAGCGGTGATGTGATTGAGCACGGCAATAGCGACCGTGCCGGCAGTCGATGAACGCATGACAGTCGTACCGATCCGCACGACTTTTGCTCCGGCCTGCGCGAAAGCGTCAAGTTCATCGTCAGTGATACCACCTTCTGGGCCGACGACAACCGCGATCTCTTGGCTGTTAACCCACGCAGCATCGAGGTTTTCTAACCTCTCGGAAGCAGATTCATGGAGGACGAGGACGCGGGCGCCCTCAAGCTGCTGAAGCAGTGTTTTCGTGTCAGGGGCGTAACTCAATGCGGGAATTCGGCTACGGCGCGACTGCTTGGTGGCAGCCTTCAGCGTGTTCTCCCATTTGGCTTGTGCTTTGGCCCGCTTAGCGGCGGGCCATTTGGCGATCGAGCGCTGCGCCTGCCACGCGATTACCGAATCAACTCCCACTTCGGTGGCCATTTCGATCGCGGCTTCATCGCGCCCTCCTTTGGCGAGGGCTTGAACGAGGGTTATGGCCGGGCGCGGCCGATCCTCGCAGCTCATCGCGTCGATTCGCACCGTCACGTCATGCTTATCGACAGCGGTGATCGTGCACTGTGCGCGCATTCCGTTTCCGTCGACGAGATCAATGTCGTCCCCCACCCGAAGTCTGTGCACGTTGACGTGGTGGGCTTCGGAGCCGCTGAGGGTATAGGTCCCCGAGGCATCAGCGATGTCGTCGGCGAAGAAAACCGGTGCTGTCATTACAGGTTGGAGAACTTATCGCGCAGATTGGCAAAGAAACCGCCGGAGGACCCGTGCTTGACTTCGAAGTTGTCTTCTCCGCGAAGCTGGGCGAGTTTTTCGAGCAGTTCCTTTTGCTCTGCGTTCAGCGCGGAGGGAGTTTCCACCTTCAGTTTAATCCGTAGCTTGCCACGCCCTTTGCGATGCAGACGGCCAACTCCGAGGCCATCGAGAGCGATCTCATCGTTGGGTTGAGAGCCTGCGGGAACGTGGACTTCCTGTTCTCCGTCGAGGGTGTCGAGCTTGATCGTGGTTCCCAACGCGGCGGCAGTCATTGGAATGGACAGGCCTACGGTCAAATCGTCTCCCACGCGGGTGAACACGGGGTGCTTCTTTTCGCGCACTTCGACGTAGAGGTCGCCAGCGGGGCCACCGCCTGGCCCGGCTTCTCCCTGACCGCTCATGCGAATACGGGTGCCGTGATCGATTCCGGCGGGAATATCGATGGAGATTGGGCGCTTCGAACGCACTCGACCTTCGCCCGAACACTCGTCGCACGGATCCTCGATGATGGTGCCGTGACCACCGCAGGTCGGACACGGCGACGATGTCATAATATTCCCGAGCAGGGAGCGTTGTACCTGGCGGACCGTACCTGACCCGCCGCAGCCGCTACAGGTGCGCGGAGAGGTTCCTGGCTTGCAACAGCTTCCATCACAGGTCGGGCAACGCACCGCGGTATCAATAATGAACTCTTCAGTTGAGCCAAACGCGATCGTATTGAGATCAACCTCGATGATTCGTAGCGTATCTTGACCGCGTCGACCTCGTGGTACTGGGCCTTGCGAAGCCCCTGCTGCCGAGAAGAACGTTTCAAAGATATCGCCGAAACCGAACGGACCCCCCATACCGGGGCCTCCCGCCCCGCCCATATCGTAGGCCTGGCGTTTCGTCGGGTTCGACAGCGTTTCGTAGGCGACTGTGACCTTCTTGTATTCCTCTTCGGAATCCGGCCCGGCAATATCCGGGTGGAGTTTGCGCGAGAGCTTACGGTAAGCGCTGCGAATCTCCTTCTCGCTTGCGTCGCGGGAAACGCCGAGAATCTCGTAATAGTCTTCGCTCACTGAAGTTAATCCTTAAAGGTTCTAGTTATGTTTTTGCAAGAAGTGTGACAGGTAGGTGCCAATCGCCCGCACCGCTGACATTGCTGAAGCATAGTCCATGCGCATGGGGCCGACGACGGCCAGGTGAGCCGTCGCATTGTCGTCACCGTAGGCTCCGGCGACAACGGATGTTTCAGCTAGACCATCGTGCAGGTTCTCTTCTCCGATTGAGACAGTGACGTCATCGGTCGGCACCGCAGAAAACAAGCGCAATAGTGCGACCTGTTCTTCGAGTGCATCAAGCACCGGCACAATGGTGCGGCGAAAATCGATAGTGGAGCGCGCCAGGTTTGCGGTTCCAGCGATGAGGATGCGGTCTTCCCCGTCGCGGCGAGTCAGGTCGACGACGGCTTGGCAAGCGCCGACGCGCAGTTGAGCCAAATCATCGCCGATGAGAGCAAGTGTCGTGAGGAGGTCGGGGATCGATTTGATGTCTGTGCCAACGCACACGCTGTTGAGCTGATCGCGTAAATAACTGATGTCGTCAGCGGATGCGCCGTGGTAGGCGAGCACGCGTTGCGAGACTTGACCATCATCAGTAATGACGACAACGAGAATGCGGGATTCTCCGAGGTCGACCAGTTCAACCCTGACAATGTGAGTACGCTCAAATCGCGGATACTGGACGATAGCGACTTGCCTGGTCAATTGAGCGAGGAGGCGAACGGTACGCTCAACCACGTCGTCAATATCCACCGCATCGGAAAGGAACGTTTCCATCGCGCGGCGCTCCGGTAGTGACATGGGCTTGAGCTGAGCGAGCCGATCAACGAAAAGTCGATATCCCTTCACCGTTGGAATACGGCCGGCCGAGGTGTGCGGCTGGTAGATGAGTCCGTCTTCTTCCAGTGCCGCCATGTCATTTCGGATCGTCGCCGGGGAGACTCCAAGGTCGTAGCGTTCTACGAGCATCTTCGAACCAACGGGTTCACGTGTAGCCACGTAATCGGAGACGATGGCACGCAAAACATCGAGGCGTCGATCAGCGGTAGCCACGCGTGTCTCCTTTTCTCGGTCGTCCGGCGATGGTTTCTCAGTGCAGGCCAAACGGTGCTGGTTGATCCAGCGCCGCAACTGGCGGCACGTGTATCTCGGTGAGTCCACGAGTTAATAGCACTCGCACCCTCCGAGTGCCAACTCTACCGCGAATGAAACACGTGAGCGATTTTGGGCGCTGATTTCGTGGATAAAGGTGGGTGGATTCACTTTAGCTCCGCCTTGGTGAGTTAGCTCCACCTTGGTGGGCGGCGCGCGGCGCGGCGGGATCTGCGGACACTAGGCAGAGCCTACCGGCGCGAAAGTGCAGTTAACAGCCCTGCCCGGCAACGCTACATAGAGCCTACACACACAAAACAGAGCCTACGTCCGTTACAGAGAGTCCCCGCCACCGGCGTGCACAGTACGCAATACACACAGGCTCCGCAAAGAAAACGTCCGAAACTGTGCGAAGCCTGTGTGCGTCGGTAAACTCATGCCTGAATAGCTCATGCCCGAGTAGCGAGTATTTATTCTCCTGAGCGTTGGCCGATTTCACGGGCCGACTTAATACCGGTCTCAATGGCGCCGTCGACGAAGCTGTTCCAACCGGCAGCCCAGTCTGAGCCAGCTAGGAGCAGACGCGAGGTTTCGCCAAGTGACTGTGGTCCGGTCATCACGAACTGCCCTTGCTTAGGTGTCGTCCACGTCTGGCCGGTCCATTCATCGGTACCCCAGTCATGGCCGGTCGAATCAACGACCTCCAGATCAGGATTCCACCGGCTGACAATCTCTTGCACCATTTCCACATCGTCGAGGCGAATCTTGTCGCGATCCGGTCCGAAGCCAACGCATACCGTTGTACCGTCATCGAGGAAGTACTCTGATCGGATCAGGGCGATGGGGTGGCCCGAGGGCGCATAAGCCATGATGTTCTTGTGGCCCTTGATCTTGATCCAGATTTTGAAGCCTTTGCAGCCCCAGTCATCCTCAATGACTTTTTGAATCCGCTCGGGTAGAGCCGGTTCAAATTCGATGTGCTCGAGGGCGCCAACAGGAACGGTGCAAATCACATAGTCGAACGTCTTTTCCTCACCATTGCGCAAGGTAATCGACGCTCCCGAATCGTCATGTTTGACTACGGCAACCGGTGTGTCGAGATGAATTAGGCCTGAAATGCCGTCGGCAATCTGCTGGTAAATGCCGCGCATTCCGTCTTTCAACTTGTAGCGCAGAGTCTGATCATCCAGTAGCGACAATCGATGATCTGACAGGGCTGCCCAGTGCTTCGCCATCATGACTGAGGTCTTATCCGTGTCGTTTTGGTACCCGGCAGACCAGTAAGAGTCGGCCAGATCGATTTCCTCTTGAGACAGGCCACTATTGCGGATGATGTCGGTAATAGATACCTGATCCATTGCTCGGAACTCTTCCTTGGTCTGTTCATCGACCTCATCGGAGTTCAGCACAAAATATGGGTCATGCGGGAATGGGAAGAACTTGCGGGAACCTTCGAATACTTTCGACATAATGTCAGCGAGCTTAGCGTCGAGCTCGTCCTCGGTTCCCACCACCGTCTTACCGTCGGTGATCCAGTACGCCTCATCGGTGTAGGGGCTGACCACTAGTTCGGCACCGTAGCGGTTAATCTCCGCCCACACATACGGTTGCATCCAGTGCACCCACGTGCCACCCATTTCTAGGCCCATCCCCCACCGATCGTCGGTCCAAGTGCGGCCTCCCACTCGATCGCGGGCCTCAAAAATCTCCACACTGTGGCCGGAAGTTTCTAACTCGCGAGCTGCAATCAATCCAGCCCACCCTGCTCCAATGATTCCAACTGTCTGTGGTGTCGTCATGGCTTGTCTCCTGATCGCTGTGTACCCAGCACCGTCGCCGAGCATCTGGTCTCAGTGTGGAAATGCCTCGGATTACCGTCAATGCTCTCCACCGCCTACAACCTCCTTTTCTGCTCCGATAGCGGCGCAGAAACTGCGGATTCTCAGCTCAAACACGCCGAATTGTCATTTTGTGCACGGCACTTGTCAATGCTGGCAAGGCTGTGCCTATCCCCTTTCCGACAACGGCTACGACCTCACACACTGTAGATGGACAAAGATGTCAACCGACAAAGGAGAACAGACATGACGACCTCACAAATCTACTTTGATGGAGCCTGGCACGCCGCTGGAGGCGACGCCTTTCCCGCCTATAATCCCGCCACGGGAGAAGTGATCCGCGAGGTCGGGGCGGCTAGCACCGACGATGTTGACCGCGCTGTCGCGGCCTCTCGACAAGCTCTCAACAGCCCCGAGTGGCGGAATATGCCCGCACCAGCTCGCGCCGACCTGCTGTTCAAGCTCGCGGCCGCAGTCGAGGCCAATGCTGAGGAGCTCGCCCGTCTTGAAACCCAAGACCAGGGCCAGCCGCTGGGGATTTCTCAGAACGTGTCGGTAGGCGGTTCGATCGAACACTTGAAGTACTACGCCGGATGGGCAACGAAGATCCACGGTATGACCAACCCGGTGAGCTTCCCTAACACTCTCAACTACACTCGCCGCGAACCGGTTGGGGTGTGCGCTCTCATCACCCCGTGGAACTTCCCTCTCATGATCATGGTGTGGAAACTTGCTCCGGCATTGGCCACCGGGAACACGGTCATTCTCAAGCCCGCAGAACAAACATCGCTGTCCACTATTCGCCTGGTTGAACTCGCCCACGAAGTTGGCTTCCCCAAGGGTGTCATTTCACTTTTGACCGGGGACGGTCGCGTTGGACAAGCACTCGTTGACCACCCTGGCGTTGACAAGATTTCCTTCACTGGCTCCACCGCAGTTGGCCGCAAGATTGCCGCCAATAACAGCCCCAACCTCAAGCGCGTCACTCTTGAACTAGGCGGTAAGGCACCCTCCATCATTTGCGAGGACGCCGACATTGACGCTGCCGTGCAGGGCAATGTCTTCGGAGGCTTACTCAACTCCGGCCAGGTATGCGCGGCCTACACGCGCTTCTATGTCAATAAATCTCGAGAAGCTGAATTCCTCGAAAAGATGGCCGGAGCTGTCAACGGAATGACGCTCGGCTCCGGGCTCAACGAAGGCACTGATCTTGGTCCCATGGTTTCTGCCGAGCACCGCGACAAGGTCACCGGACTCATCGAAACCGCCAAGAGCGAGGGCGCTGAGGTCGTCGCCGGTGGCGATGCTTACGACGGCGCTGGATACTTCGTGAAACCAACTGTTTTCTCCGGTGTCAGTGATGATATGACGATTGCGAAGCAGGAGGTCTTCGGCCCGGTTCTGTCGGTTTTGACCTACGAGGATGATTCCGAACTCGATTCGCTCATCGCTCGGGCCAATGACACCGAATACGGTCTTGCGGCAACGGTCTGGACGCGCGACATCGGACGAGCTAATCGTCTCGCCGACGGTATCCGTGCGGGCGCCATCTTCATCAATATGCCTCCGATTCCTGATATGACCGCCCCGTGGGGTGGCTTTAAGAACTCCGGTGTCGGTCGCGAGATGGGCCCCGAAGCTATCGACATTTACACGGAAACCAAAGCCGTGTGGATGCACTACGGCGAATAAGGAGATTGCTCATGACAGCACACACTCACTCCCCTCCGGGGGATCACCACGCACCGGTGCACACTGATCCAGGTGTCCTCGATGCGAATCGACGTCTCGGCATTGCATCCATCGTATTTCTCATTATCGCCGCCTCCGCGCCACTGACGGTAGCGGCAGGAGGGGCGCCCTCCGCCTACGCGGTCTCCGGAATGATGGGAGCCCCCACCGGTTATCTTGTACTGGGTGTTATCCTCGTCTTCTTCACCGTCGGATACGCCGCTATGTCGCGCAAGATTACTAACTCTGGCGCCTTCTACGCCTACATTTCTGCCGGATTAGGCAAGCGTCAGGGTATCGCCGCATCTTGGCTCGCCTTCGTGTCTTACAACGCCATGCAGATCGGGCTCTACGGCCTCTTCGGATTCACTTTCTCATCAATCCTCCATCAGTGGACCGGACTATTTATCCCCTGGTGGGTCACAGCTCTCATCGGAGCATTCGTCGTTGGCCTACTCGGTGTATCGGCTATTGATCTAGCGGTAAAAGTTGTTTCGGTCCTGGTGGTCCTCGAGTTCATTACCGTTATCGGTTTCAATATCCTTGCCTTCGCTCACGCTCCCGAAGGAATCTCCGCAGCGCCCTATGCTCCCGAGAATTTCTTCGGCGTCGGTACCGGAACACTACTGGCCTTTGGTATCGCGGCATTCATGGGATTCGAGTCCGGGACAATCTACTCTGAAGAAGCTCGCGAGCCTGAACGGACTGTCCCCATCGCGACCTACACAGCGGTACTCATTATCGCGCTGTTTTACTCCTTTGCTGCCTGGGCACTCGCGCAAGGTACTGGATCGTCGCAGATCGTTGCTCGCTCCCAAGAAGCTGGCCCCGACCTCATGTTCAATATGTTGCGCGACTTCGGCTACGCTGTCGCCGCGGACATTGCGAATGTCCTGTTCCTCACCTCCCTGTTCGCTGCCCTCATCGCCTTCCACAACACGGTTGCTCGGTATGCGATGTCCCTGGGACGAGAAGCCGTCATTCCGCGCTTCCTGGCGCGCACCAGCGACAAGCAAGCACCGGTTGCCGGCTCGCTCGCGCAGTCAGCTCTGGCAGTGTTCATGATTATCGTCTTTGCGATCTTCGGTATGAACTCTCCGCTTGGCGAACTGTATCCGGTACTCACCCTGTTCACGTGGCTGACTAATGCCGGAGCGTTCGGACTCGTATTCCTCCTGGTCGTCACCTCGGTTGCCGTAATTGGGTATTTCCGAGGCCGATCCGAAGAGCACTCTGCCTGGGTTCGCCTCATCGCACCGGCGATTGCTGCCCTTGGTCTCATCTACGTGTTCGTCATGATCATGCTCAACTTCGATGTCATGATCGGCGAAGAAGGCCCCACCACGTTGGTATTTGTAATGCCCGGGATTATTCTCCTCTCCGGTGTTGCCGGATTTGCCCGCGGTGAATACTTACGTGTCAAACGGCCTCGAGTATTCGACAATATTGGGAGTGGTAATCCCGCTCCCTTTGACGACTAGTCTCAGTGTCTTACCGGCATCACAGTGACGATGATGCGGTGGAAGCCCCCGAGTGCCTCCACCGCATTTTCGTATACGCTAGCAAGAAGAGCATGCGACGCATAAGGAGGTGCATCCATGGCTCGCGCAGACGCCCCGACCCCATTTAAATCGACCGCAGTCACAACAGAACACCCCCACGTATGGGCAAAACATGTCGCCTCCTCCTTTGTGCCACTGGAGTTCTCAACACAGAACACCGAGACTTTCTCGGGTCGGATGGAAACCGTTCCCGCACCGCGAGCCTCCGCAACTTTGATTCAGGCCGAAAGCCACACCGTCACTCGCACTCCCGAACTCATCGAGGACGGCGGTGAGTCCGCCTACAAGATCGGGCTCCAAATCAAAGGAAGGGCAACGCTGTGCCAAGACGGACGCGAAGCCCATTTGGAACCGGGCGACCTCGTTATCTACGACACGACGCGGCCCTACCTGCTGACCTACCCTTCGGAGATGTCGTCGCTGGTCTTAATGGTCAGTCCGCAATCACTCGGTCTGGATGAGTCCGAAATCCAACACCTCACCGCCGTGCGTCTGCCCGGAGACTCTACCTTGACAAAACTGGTGGGACCGCTACTAGGGGAAGTCGCTCACCACCCGCAGCTATTTGGTGCCGCCACCCACGGACGACTGGCGTCAAACGCGGTTGATCTGCTTGCCACGGTCTTTCGTACCGCCCTCGACATTCAAGTAGTGCGACGCCACGATGATGCTGAGCTGATGCGCAATCGTGTTCTGCATTTTATCCGTTTCCATATCCGCAATCCCGAGCTGAACGCCAAGATGATTGCCGATGCTCACTACATGTCGGTGCGTAGCCTGTACGCACTTTTTGAGGAATCGGAGCGGTCAATCGCGCAGATTATTCGGGCCGAACGATTGGAGGGCGCGATGCGCGACCTCACCGATCCGGCGCAGCTGTCCAAACCCATTGCGGGGATTGCCAGCACCTGGCAGTTTCTCGATGCGGCGAACTTCTCGCGGGCATTTAAAGCCCACTTTGGGATGACACCCCGAGCGGCTCGAGCTCTGGTGACTGGCTAAGACCGTACCATTGGGGTCGTGATTGACAGATACGGCTCTGATATTTTCGCTTCTGACCCGCACCGCGAGGGCGCATTTGCCACCCGTCCGCACTCGAAACCGATGCCTGCTGAGGTGGGGTTGGTCGTTGAAGAGCCCACGACCGGTTTCGTTGGAGCTGTCGTGCGCATTGAAAAATCCGGCGGTCAGCATCTTGTCGAGCTGGAGGACCGGCGTGGAAACCGACGCAGCTTCCCCCTTGGCCCCGGATTTTGGGTCGATGGCAAACCCGTGTCGCTGACTGTTCCGGTGCCACGTTCTGCACGCTCAGCCAAACCAACGTTAACGAACTCGGGCTCACGCGCAGTCGAAATGAAGCGCGCACGAGTGGCTCGTGCTTCGCGCATCTTCGTTGAAGGCACACACGATGCGGAACTCATCGAAAAAGTGTGGGGTGACGATCTGCGCGTCGAAGGGATCGTCGTCGAATACCTTGAGGGGATTGATCATCTTGCTGATGTGCTCGAAGTGTTCGACCCCACTCCCACCCGCCGCGTGGGCGTGCTTGCCGATCATATTGTCCCCGGATCTAAAGAGACTCGCATCGCTGAGGCCGTGATGAAACGGTGGCCCTCATCCGTCCTCGTCCTCGGACATCCGTATGTTGATGTGTGGCAGGCGGTGAAACCCGCTCGAGTGGGGCTCAAACAGTGGCCAGATATTCCACGGGGAACAGACATTAAAATCGGCACCTTGAAAGCTCTCGGATTACCGCACGCCACTCGCGAAGACATTGGTCTGGGATGGAAAGCAATTCTTGCGCGGGTACGGACCTATAAGGATTTGGAACCCTCTTTACTCGGACGGGTTGAAGCGCTGATCGACTTTGTAACTGAGCCTGGGACTGCCTGAGGTCGAGCGCCGTCACTTGTCGCAGAGAACCTGCACCCGCTAGAGAGAGCCCACACACGCTAGGCAGAGCCTAGGTATGCTAAAGAGAGCCTACGCGGTGAGTTCGCGGGTGACGTAGTCGGCGAGGAGACGGCCACGCAAGGTCAATTTCACGCGGGCCGAGGCCGCAGGTACAGCAACTTCAGGAATTGCTTGGCTACCAGTCGCGGAACGTGTAGCGCTGGAGACTGGAGACTCACCAGCTCCCGATACCGCCGGGCCTCGAGCGAACGCGCCGAGGGCGGCCGGTTCAACCAGTCCTTCAGATACGAGCCGCGGAAGTTCCGCACGCAGTGGCGGGTCGATATCCTCAACGGCAAGTCCATCAGCGGTGCGGATAGCGAGCATGACGCGCTCAAGCTGGCGATCTTCCGCAGAAAGCACCTCACCGGCCTGCGCTGGCGAACCCACACCTGATCCGGTACTTTGCACCGACAACCCTGTACCTAGCGCATCGGCCCAGGCGCGCGGATGTTTGATATTCCACCACCGGGCATTGCCCACATGTGAATGGGCTCCGGGACCCACGCCCCACCAGTCGCAGTCACGCCAGTAAGCGATATTGTGTACGGATGCATGCCGCAGATTTGTCGTACCGGGAAACTCGCCCGGCATTAGCCGCGCCCAGTTGGAAATCTCGTACCAGGCAAAACCGGCATCCGGTAGGACACGGTCAGCGAGTTCGTACTTTTCGGCCTCGTCATCTGGGTCTGGCATCGGTAGTTCACCGCGGCGAACCCGCGCGGCCATCTTTGTCCCCTCTTCGATGACAAGCGCGTAGGTCGAGATGTGATCAGGCTTAACAGATAGTGCGAGATCAAGCGAACGTTCCCAATCCTCTAGCGACTCCCCCGGCGTGCCGTAGATGAGATCCAGCGAAGCCGAAAGCCCCACTTGTCGAGCCCATTGCACAACCGACTCAATCCGATGAGGATCATGCGTGCGCTCAAGGGTGCGCAACACGTGAGGCACTCCCGATTGCATTCCAAACGACACGCGGGTAAAGCCCCCTGACGCCAGGATCTCCAAGGCGCGCTCATCAACCGTATCGGGATTGGCTTCAACAGTGATTTCACATGCCGGTGATAGCTCGAACCTCTTGCGAATAGCCGCAACAAGCCCAGCTAGCGCAGTGGCATGAAGCATGGTTGGAGTCCCGCCACCGAAGAAGATCGACTGAACGGGACGGTGGTCGAAGGGCGCAAGCACCCGAGCGGCGAGGTCGAGTTCGCGGACCACCGAGCGATCATAGGATTCAACATCGGCCCCAGTGCCGAACCCAACGGTGTATGTATTGAAGTCACAGTATCCGCACCGTACTCGGCAAAACGGTACGTGAATATAGAGGGACAAGTCGCGATTCGGTGCCCCGACCAGGTCCGGACTCAGTAATCCGTCAGATGGCCAGGAAACTCCGTCGGGAAGAGCCGGACTCATAATCTTTCACGCGGCATCCGCACACCGACAATGTCATACGCCGAGCGCCCTTCGTCAGCGCCACGAGTTTCAAACCGGGTGACGATACGACCGTCAAACCGCGGGGCGAAACCTCCCCGATCCGGGAATTCATCGTCGGGGTCAGGCCGACAACCGGCATAAGGATTCTCAAAATGATCGCACGCTTCAACGACGTTCCTCATCTGCCAGGCGTAGTGCTGCCAGTCGGTTGCCAGCCGCCACAGTCCCCCATCGGCGAGCACGCGGGCCACCGTCAGCGCAAACTCATCATTGACGAGGCGACGCTTATGATGTCGTGCCTTGCGCCACGGATCGGGGAAGAACGTCCACACCTCGCTCGCGCTCCCCTCGGACACCATGGTCGGCAGCGCTTGCGCTGCATCGACCTCAATGAGCCGAACGTTGGTCACACCGGCATCAACACCGCGAGACAGAGCCTTCGCCAAGCCTTGGCGCCACACTTCAAGCCCGAGCACATTGACATCCGGATGCGCAGCGGCGAAGGAAATGAGCTGTTCCCCGTTGCCCGGCCCAACTTCGATAATCAGTGGTGCCGAGCGACCAAAAGCCGCCTCAACGTCAAGCTGATACTCCGGATCAACAGTGGTATATCCGTCACCGCGAGGTATCTCAATGACAAATTTGTGGGCGTGCGTGTCCCAGGTGCGCTGGGTTGAGGCGTGCAGAGGGCGACCGCGACGCGCAAATGATTTCGTACGCGCCTGGTAAAACTCCGTATCCTTCCCGCTCATTTCTTCCCGGTGGGCACGTCGGACGTCAGCGCCGAAATGAAAGCTTCCTGGGGAACGTCCACGCGACCGATTGACTTCATCCGCTTCTTGCCTTCCTTCTGTTTTTCCAGCAGTTTGCGCTTGCGCGAAATATCGCCGCCGTAGCATTTGGCGAGCATGTCTTTACGCAGTGCCTTAATCGTTTCGCGGGCAATGACGCGCGATCCAATAGCTGCTTGCACGGGAACCTCGAACTGCTGGCGAGGAATGAGGTCTTTTAACTTCTTGGTCAGCTTGACACCATACTGGTACGCGGCGTCGCGGTGGACGATGGCGGAGAAGGCATCGACCTGTTCGCCGTTGAGCAAAATATCGACGCGCACGAGGTCGGCGGCCTGTTCTCCGGCTGCTTCATAGTCGAGCGACGCATACCCGCGGGTGCGTGACTTCAACTGGTCAAAGAAATCGAACACGATCTCGGCCAGTGGAAGAGTGTAGTGCATTTCGACGCGGTCTTCGGACAGGTAGTCCATACCGCCGAGCGTACCCCGCCTCCCCTGGCACAGTTCCATCACTGGTCCAACAAAGTCTGAGGGCGTGAGGATCGTCGAGCGCACCACGGGTTCGCGCACTTCGTGGATTTTTCCGTCGGGATATTCGGACGGGTTCGTCACCTCAACGTCGGATCCATCTTCCGCTATAACGCGGTAGATGACGTTGGGGGCGGTGGCGATGAGGTCGAGGTTGAACTCACGCTCCAACCGTTCGCGCACGATTTCCAGATGTAGGAGCCCCAAAAACCCGCAGCGGAAGCCGAAGCCCAGCGCCGCTGACGATTCGGGTTCGAAGGTGAGCGCAGCGTCGTTAAGCTGGAGTTTTTCCAAGGCTTCACGCAGATTCGGGAAATCCGATCCATCAATGGGGTAGATCCCGGAGAACACCATCGGCTTCGGTTCTTCGTAGCCTTCTAGCGCTTCCTCGGCACCGCGAATCGCTGTTGTCACGGTGTCGCCAACCTTCGATTGGCGCACGTCTTTGACGCCGGTGATGATGTAGCCTACTTCCCCTACACCGATCGCTTCGGTGGGACGAGGTTCGGGTGAAATAACGCCGATTTCCAGCACATCATGATTGGTGCCAGTTGCCATCATCTTGACCCGCTCGCGTGAACTGAGCATGCCGTCAGTGACCCGAACGTAGGTCACGACTCCGCGATAGGTGTCGTAAACGGAATCAAAGATCATTGCCCGAGCCGGCGCATCCGCATCTCCGGTTGGCGCCGGAATTCGCCGCACAATCTCGTCGAGAAGTTCTTCGACGCCCTCGCCCGTCTTACCCGAAACCTGCAGGATTTCACTCTCGTCACAACCGATCAGCTTTGCGATCTCAGCTGAATACTTCTCCGGCTGCGCCGACGGCAGATCGATCTTGTTGAGGACGGGGATGATTGTCAGGTCATTCCCCATCGCCAAGTAGAGGTTGGCAAGGGTTTGCGCTTCAATCCCCTGGGCCGCATCGACGAGGAGCACAGCCCCCTCACACGCCGCGAGCGACCGGGACACTTCGTATGTGAAGTCGACGTGGCCGGGGGTATCAATCATGTTGAGGGCGTACGCATCGCCCTCGAATTCCCACGGCATGCGCACGGCTTGAGATTTGATGGTAATGCCGCGCTCACGTTCAATTTCCATGCGGTCGAGGTATTGGGCCCGCATGTCGCGCTGTTCCACCACTCCGGTGAGCTGGAGCATGCGGTCTGCCAGGGTCGATTTGCCATGGTCGATATGCGCGATAATGCAGAAGTTACGAATGAGGTCGGGAGGCGTGCTCCCCGGCTTGATCGTTGATGATTGAGACGCAGTGACTACTGCCACGTTGATCTACCCTTCCGCAAATGTCGAATACGGACCAATTGTCGCATGTCACGGGGCGGGTGACGAATTTGCATAGGCGGCGTCGCTCACATGTCAGCGTTTACGCGCGTATTTCGTCGATGACTTCTGTGCGGCACCGACGATTTCGCGTTGCCGTTCGTTGAGATTGTCGGAGTCGAGCGCTGTCGGTGGCGTCAGATCCATGAGAAATTGGCGCGTTGGCATGGCGAGCATAACCCAGTTGGCATAGTTAAGAATCTTCGCGCAACTCATGTCATTACCGTCAGCCCACATGGGCGCGACATCAGCATCTGATTCCTGAGCAACAAGCATTGCGGAGGGGATGCCAACATTTCCCACACGTGCATTGATAAGTGTGGGAATAATTTTGGTTGCCACCCATCCGAGTGCGAGCACACCGGCTAGACCGTAGCCAATGGCTCGAATCCAAGAAGCGAGCATTCCAGTTGACGGCCCGGTGCCAAAAAACGCGATAAACCATGCGAGAGCTGCCCCAACGGCAAACCAGTGTCCACGGGTCTCATACCACCAGGCTTGATCAACCAGGCGCTGTATTCGAGGATCGATTTCTATTTCGTCTATCTCCTGCTCATACCACGCCCGTTCGAGGATGTCGAGGGCGCCGGCCATCGCAAACGCGCGTTTTTTCCACGTAGAAAAAGCCTGACCGTCCGCGGTGTCACTCCACTGCAGGTACTCCCGCTTTTCCATGGGGGGAAGCTCCATGACTGCGCTGTCAAATTCGGTGTTCCAGTTCCGTGCGCACTCGAGGATAGTCGCCGTATGCGGATCATTGCGTAGCCCGATGGGAGAATCTATGGTGAGGCCCGGTGAGTAGAGAACTTTGAGAGCTGACCGAATGGCCGATGCCGAAATCAAGTTCGGGTTCTCCACGGTTCCTCCCAGTGAATTGTCATTCGCTCATCCGGTATTTACGCTACGGTATACGACAGTTCGAAACAACCGTGCAGTCGCAACGATTGTGCGGGGTTAAGGAAGGGAACATGTCAGGAAACGAACGCGAACCCGGGTGGATCCACGATTGGGAGCCCGCTGAATCCTCGAATGGTTCACGCAACCACCCAGACCGCGATGGAACTGAGAACAATCCCCGCCCCACTCCCCCGGTATCGAAAGGTGAAGCCCTGACTGCGGGAGCACGCTTCGCTTCAAACGCCACCGAAGTCCCCGGACGCCTCCTCATTAAACTCGCCCTGCTCACCTCAGCGAGCACGACACTGCTCGGATGGATCGGGATTTATGCGTACGACGGGTTCGGCTGGTGGCTTCCCTTTATTGTCGGCATCGTTGCCCTCGCGACGACGGGGTTCTTTGCCTTCCGTCGCAAGCAGTTACGCGACAGTCTCGCACAGTCGGGTCCTCGCACGGTTATCGACCAAGACACGCAATCGCTCGTCGTTTTGGACGAGAACGGCCACGACCCCGAGTACGAACTCCACGCTTTCGCTCAGCGCGAAGGAGAAGCGTTTGGGCGTGCTCGCTCGGAGTTTCAACAGCGCCCCGCCCGTTTTCTTCCCCGGGTTGAGGCCGCGCAACGCTCCCTGCGTTCGCTCGTTGATCCCGGTTACGATGCTCCCTGGCTCAAGCATGATATTCGCCCGACCCTCGTGTCATTTGTCGCCACCGCAATCTCAATTCCGGTGTGCGGGTTCTTTTCCGTCATCACCGCGATAGCGCTCATCCTCACGTCGGGAATCTGATCGTGCCCTCGTGAGCGTCATCACGGCCAAAAGCGGCAATACGAGTTACCTTTCGCGTGAATCGACTGGTAATATGGCTAGTCGGACTCCAAGCCTGGTCGGGCTCGGGGTCACGTTGGGCCCTTCGCACTTCGAGTGTCCCCCACTGATAGTCCAAGGCCCAACACGCCCTCACCGACCCTGTAATCGAAACAAGAGAGTGTAACTGTGGCAAACATTAAGTCCCAGATTAAGCGCAACAAGACTAACGAGAAGCGCCGTCTTCGCAATAAGGCTGTCAAGTCTGAGCTGAAGACCTACGTGCGTCGCACTCGTGAAGCGATTGCTGCCGGTGACAAAGAGAAGGCTGAAGAGGCTCTGCGAATCGCTGGCCGCAAGCTCGACAAAGCTGCCCAGAAGGGCATTATTCACCGCAATCAGGCGGCGAATCGCCAGTCGAAGCTCGCGAAGCAGATTCAGAAGCTCGGCTGAATTGACCTTGCAAAAGGCGGGCCCGGAGGGTCCGCCTTTTGTCATGCCCACTGTCCGCGGAGAACTAGCCGCTCACCCGGTTAATGACCTAGCTTCGAGGTATCACATGCGGCCGTGGCGCGCGCGAGTCACGGTGATAATGAGCTTTTCGAGAGCGTAGTGCGGGTCTCGCGACAAGCCCTTCACTTCGGCATCACACTGCGCCGTCGCTTGAATGACGTGGGCGAGCGTATCTTCATTCCACCCGCGTAAATCTCTCGCCGCGCGATCGACTTGCCACGGCGCCATTTTCAGTTCGCTCGCGGTGCGCCTTGGAACTGCGGACACTTTCGCCAACTGGCGAATCTTCACGGCGATGGAAGCCACCAGAGCGACGGGTTCTACTCCCGAGGCAAGTGCGTGGCGCAGTAGCGTCAAAGCCTTCCCCATGTTCCCAGCGATTGCGGCATCAGCAACCGCGAATCCTGTGACGTCCATACGCCCAGCCTGGTAGCGGTGGACGTGGGCTTCGGTGATTGTGCCTTCCACGTCGTTAAGAAGCTGATTGGTTGCTGACACGAGTTCCGCGACATCGGATCCGAGAGCATCAACGAGAGCTTGGAGCGCTCGTTGCTCGATATTTCTTCCGGCATTTCGCACTTCGGCTCGAATGAACTCGATTTTGTCGCGTGGGTTCTTCAACGCGTGCGCGACATAGGTCGGTACTCCGGCCTTTTGTAGTGCTGTCAGTACTCGACGATTGCCGTTGCCTCCGTTGTGCCGGATCACGAGAGTGACGTCGGGGGCGGGATGGTCAAGATAGGCAATGAGATCGTTGGCGAGCGGGGCTGAGGGCTGTTCAAGCTCAGGCACATAAACAAAGCGCGCCTCACCAAAAAGCGAGGGTGAGGTGTACATGGCAAGCTGACCGGCCTGGTAACGGGCGGATTCAACATTTTGGAATTCAACGGATGGATCGGATTGCCGAGCCGCCTGCTTGAGCTGAGCAATCGCGCGATCTCCCAACAGAGCCTCTGCCGACTTCACGAGCACGATCGGTGCGAGAGATGCTGAGAACCACGGGTGTTCATTGCCCGCGCTCTTTTTCTTCGATACCGCCATAGGTTAAGAGTGCCACAAGCGACCGACATTTCTCGACCTTCGGGTTTCGCCTCCGCCGCTTTCGCTCTATGGTGAAAGAAACGTCAGAAAGAGAAGTGATACAGATGTCTGATCTTCCCACCCTGGAACTCAACGACGGCGGCGAGATTCCTGCCTGGGGCCTCGGAACCTCGGCTCATAAGGGCCGCGATGGCGCAAGTCTCTTCAGCCAAGCAATCCGCGACGGTCACCGACTCATCGATACCGCGGCGCAATACGGAAATGAAGCCGCCGTAGGCGAGGCCGTGAAACAAGCCGGAGTTGCCCGAGACGAACTCTTTATTACGACCAAGATTGCAGGAGGAGACCAGGGGGAGGGCACCGCCAGCGGACTGGCCGAGTCTCTTCGCCGACTCGGCCTCGACTACGTCGATCTCACGCTCATTCACTGGCCTAATCCGTCCCGCGGTCTCTATCTCCAGACGTGGACAGAGCTCATTCGTTTGCGAGACGAAGGCAAAACGAAACATATTGGAGTGTCGAACTTTACGATTGCCCAGATGGAGGAACTCCATGCTGAGACAGGTGTGTGGCCTGTTCTCAATCAAATTCAGCTCAGCCCGATCATTGGTCGCAAAGAGATGCGCGAATTCCATACCGAACACGGCATTGTGACCGAGGCATGGCGTCCGCTTGGCCCCAAGGAGGGCTTACTCGACCAGATCATCGTGCAGAACATTGCGCGCGAAGTGGAGCACTCCCCCGCCCAAGTCGTGCTTCGCTGGGCGGTACAACACGGCATTGTTCCGATCGCTGTCTCAGCAAAACCGGAGCGCAATGCGGAGAATCTCGCGCTTGACGACTTTTCCCTCTCGGATGAGCAAATGGCACTACTCGATGCGTTGGACACGGGAGAGCGTTTCGTGTGGGATCCGATGACGCACGAGGAATGGTAGGACACGCCAAATAAGCACAAGCGTTATAGAGCTGAACTCGATCCCGAGCGCCCAGTGGGCGTACGGTTGCTCAATCGTCGCGCACGGCAGATGAGCAAACCATTCGGTAACTGCAAGGATCCACCGTGCTCCGACGTCGGCAACCGCCAGCGGGATCGCAGTCGCAGCCGGAGCATATGTCGCGCAGATCGCGGCCGCGAGCCCCGCTAGTGTCGTTGGGGCGACGGCGGGAAGGATCGCGATATTGGCCGGCACGGCAAACAGTGGAAGTTGCCCGGTGACAGTGACGAGAATGGGAGCCGTTGTGAGGGCGGCGGCCAACGGTACAGCTACCATTCCGATTAACCGACGTCGTACACGTCCCGCTCGCGTATTCGACCTCTGTCGACGCGAATCGACCACTGCTAACACTCCCGCTGTTGCCGTCACTGATAGAGCAAATCCGACCGACCACGCGAGCCACGGATTAATGATTAGCCAGGTCATGACGACTGTGGCGAGCGCGGCTCGCGCTTGTCCAGGACGCCCGGTAGCATAACCAACTGCCATGACCGCCGCCATTGATGCGGCTCGGATAATTGATGGTTGCGGACCAACGACACCAATCAGGACTCCAACGATGAGCGTGAGCAAGACGATTTTAGAACGCGGTCGTCCCGGTAAGAGAAGCTGAATCGTCATCATGATGATGCCCAGGTGCATTCCTGAAATTGCGGTGATGTGGGTCGTTGAGGTGCGCCGCATGGCTGTGCGG
Source organism: Actinomycetaceae bacterium (assembly GCA_030537615.1). Lineage (GTDB taxonomy): Bacteria > Actinomycetota > Actinomycetes > Actinomycetales > Actinomycetaceae > Gleimia. The sequence goes on from JAUNVP010000001.1 coordinate 33,037, forward strand.
GACGTGTCACTCATCTCGGATGAGTCTCCGATGGAGATCCCGATGATGAGGCCGCGCACATCGGGTGGCAAATGAGTCAGTTGCGCGAAGAATCGAGTGCGGAAAGTGTGAGTTCGAGACGGTTGCGAGGACACCGCGATGCGTTCTGGTTTCATCAGACCAACTGTGGGGGCCGCGCCAAATGGTTTGATCGCCCCCACCCCCCGAACTGTATCTCCCGGTTCGCCATCGATAGGCTCGCGCGTACTCAACACGAGTTGTCCATATCGCATTTCTCGCGGCCGAACCCGAGTGAACCAGCCGTGCGAGACTCGATGAGAACGGTGCGTCACCACGGCGTCAAAGTGGCACTGGGTTCGGCACGTTGTGAGCGCACTGTTCATGTACGACACTGCGCTGTGTACGGAAGAAAGCCCGGCCAGTGCCCCGACCATGAGTGCTAACATGATCGCCGCGCGCACAGATCCCGCCGGATACGTGCTGTGACGAGGCCGATAGACGGTGAGCGGATACAGTGCAATAGCACAGATCAGCATGGCTATCAGAACACCAACGATCAGTAAGACCTGAGGTCGCACACGCGTTGTCATCAGGCTGAGAATACTCGCTGCGCTCCCCCACGCACCGGCGGCGGGCACGAGCAGACGATAGTCGGAAAAGTCAGCTCGCTCATCGGAGAGCTCATTTACGGGCATAGCTGGTCCTTGAAACGCTCAAATGTTTTGGCTCCAATCCCGCTGACAGCACGGACGTCGTCGGGACTGGTGAACGGTTGAGCACTGCGATAATCGATAATCCGTTGCGCTAACGCGGGGCCGATACCGGATAGCGATTCAAGTTGCGTTGCGTCCGCCGCCCGTATGTCGACACACTGCTGCGCGGTGCTCGCTGCACTTGCGACCTCGCCCACCGCGCGCACGTGAATATGCTGTCCATCGACTAGAGGCGCCGCCAGATTGACGGAGGCGAGCTCAGCGTCATCACTCAATCCGCCCGCTTGGGAGATCGCGGCCAGGCCTCGCGACCCGACAGGAACTTCGACAACGCCCGGCTGCACGACAGCTCCGGTGACTTGAACAATGAGAGTTGCCGGACTCGGTGAGGTCTCTACCGTGGCGTCAACCGCTGGAATATCACCGGCAACGAGCTCATCCACGGGACGTGGCGGTGCCGATGGTTGCGGGCGGATGAGCACGATTGCGAAGACCGCCGTCAGCGCAATGACGAGGGCGATGGCCGCTGCTGGGCTGGGGAGAAAACGCGCGATTGTTCGGGGTTGATCGTCCTCGTCTGTTACGCTCAGGCGCTCGGCATACGCGCTCATAGCGCGGTTACGAAGCCTGGAGTGTTTCGTCATGCGCTCAGTGTGAGCGAGCATTTCTTCAAAATCTACCGGTAGCGAGAAACCTGTGGATAGACCGAGGCTGTTATCTGAGAATGACCACCGGTTCCGCTTCGTTTACTTCCCCGCCAAAAGGGCTTGCGCTTGTTCAAGTTTGCGAGTCAAGTCGATGATATCGTCAGTTGATTGGCGTATGCCCTCAACGGTTACCTGATTGCAGTTGCGCTGGGGAACTGTGAGTTTGCGCAGTTCCTGCCACGCTCCCCGCCCATCTGTTCCGGTATTTTTGCGCAGGAGGTCGTGGGCGCGATCGCGTTCTTCGTCGAGGATTTTCAGCGCGGTTTGGCACTGAACTTTTGCTTTATGCATTTTCTCATCGGTGTCGTGATCGGACGAAATCTGTACGAGATACTCGATCAGTACAATGACGATGAGAGCGACGAGCACACCGACGATTGTCTTTGCTGCCATCGATCGTCTCCCCATCGCACAGATCCTTTCGCCACTTCTATGCTACGGGATAGTGTCGGCCCGGACAGTGGGCAATCCACACTGTTATTCTGCAACTACACGGTCAGTGAAAGGGAGTCGTCGTGACATTTGGTTTTATTGGTGCGGGAAACATGGCCTCGGCAATCGTTCGAGGGGCGGTTGAATCCGGCTATCTCAAAGGGAATGATATTTTCATCGCGGACAGGTCGCAGACCGCTGCGCAGGCCCTTGCGCGTGAAGTTGACGCACACGAGGCCGCGTCAAACACCTCGTTAGTTAAGGAGTGCGACGTCATAGTCCTCGCCGTTAAACCGGCCCAAATTGGCGACGTACTGACCGAAATCGCCGATACTCTTACCCCCGAAAAACTCCTCATTTCGATTGCGGCCGGCATCAGTTTGGAAGCAATCGAAAGCTATATTGGTCAAACTCCTCTGGTTCGTGTGATGCCGAATATGAACGCCTCCATCGCCGAATCGATGACCGGGATTTGTTCCAATGCGGAGGCTACCCGCGAGCACATCTCTACCGCGCGTACCCTGATGAATTCCGTTGGTCGGACCCTCGTCATTGACGAAGGAGATTTCCCCGTCTTTTCTGCACTCGCCGGATGCTCACCGGCGTGGATGTACGAGATCATTGATTCCTTGGCTCGAGCGGGCGTCAAGTACGGTATCCCCAAGGCTCAGGCCGTGGCCATCGTCGCACAAGCGATGGTCGGTTCAGCCCAACTCGTCCTCACCTCGGCGGCAGAGGATGAAAGAACCCCGGCCGAGCTGATTGACCGTGTGTGTTCCCCCGGTGGAACGACGATTGCTGGATTGCTTGCCGCGCAGGAAGCGGGACTGGGAAGCGCTCTGGTCAAGGCGGTTGATGCCGCGGTAGCTCGCGACGGCGAACTCGGGTGATCTCGAATCCGTCCCCATCTGCAATCGAGCACAGCTGTCCGCATCGCAAATAAAAGCGTTCGCACGGAAGAATAGTGTCCAGAATTCGCTGATTTTCGGCAATTTCGTCACATTTCCGCACCCTCCCCGGCAAATCGTGTACGATTTTCATAAGCCAGTCGATAACCGGCCGCGAAGCCGATAGTCCGACTCAAGGAGGCGTCATGCTGGATACACAAGTCATCGAATCGATAGCCGACGAGCTCGTTCAAGCTCAAAAAGATCGTACCCCCGTTCCTCTTCTCACCGCCCGTTATCCCGACATGGTTGTCGACGATTCCTACGCCGTGCAGCGCCTGTGGCGCGATCGGATGGAGGCCGAAGGGCGCACCCTCGTCGGACGCAAAATCGGACTCACCTCAAAAGCCATGCAAGATGCCACCGGCATCACCGAACCAGATTACGGCGTCATATTCGATGACATGGTGTTCGAGACCGGCGTCCACATCGATTGGGAGCGCTACACCCATCCCCGCATTGAAGTTGAGTTAGCCTTCGTCCTCGGTAAAGATATCAAGGGCCCCAATGCGACGTTATTCGATGTGCTCGACTCGGCCGAATGGGTGGTTCCAGCCCTCGAAATCCTCGATTCACGCATCGAAATGGAAGGCCGCACCATTGTCGATACCATTTCCGACAATGCCGCTATGGGTGCCATGGTTCTTGGTGGCCGCCCCGTACGCCCCGATGCCGTTGACCTGCGATGGGTCGCAGCCATGCTCTATCGCAATGAGCAGATCGAAGAAACCGGCGTCGCCGCCGGTGTCCTCAACCACCCCGCCTCCGGGGTTCATTGGCTAGCCAATAAGATCGCTCCACACGGCGATTACCTCGGAGCTGGCGAGACTATCCTTGCCGGCTCGTTCACTCGCCCCATGTGGGTATATAAGGGGGACTCAGTACTCGCCGATTACGGACCGCTAGGAACGGTAACATGCCAGTTCAACTAGAGCCTCGCGAGACACTACTCCAACACATCGAACGGGAAGGTCGGAGCTTGGTTGGCATATGGGTATGTTCAGCCTCGCCTCTCGTCGCAGAAATCTGTGCTTCTTCCGGTATCGACTACACCTTGATTGACGCCGAGCACTCCCCCAACGACCTGTCGTCTTTGCTTGGACAACTCCACGCGGTTCAGGCCTACCCCGCATCGACTATTGTGCGCGTACCGATCAACGATGAGCGACTCATTAAGCAGTATCTCGATCTGGGCGTAACCAATCTGCTCGTTCCCATGGTGCATACCCCCGACGAAGCGCGCCTTGCCGCGAAACGGGTGGAATATCCCGATTCCGGTGCGCGCGGCGTTGGCTCGGCTCTGGCTCGCGCCTCCATGTGGAACCGAATCCCGAACTACTTGACCCGCGCGCGTCAAACCATCAATCTCATCGTGCAGATTGAATCGGGCCGCGCGGTCGACAACGTGGAAGAGATTCTTGCCGTCGACGGTATCGACGCGATCTTCGTCGGGCCGGCCGACCTCGCCGCTGATCTCGGTATCATCGGCCAAGCGGAGGATCCGTCCGTGAAAGAACGCGTCCTTCACTGCATCGCGGCTGCTAAGCAAGCAGGAAAATACGTCGGTACCAATGCGTTCAACCCGGCAGTTGCTCGCGAGTATATTGAGGCCGGTGCGGATTTCGTCCTCGTCAATGCCGACGTGACGATACTTGCCCGCGGTTCGGAAAAACTCGTCGCCGACTTGATCGGCGATGGCGGCGGGCCAGAACCGGCTGGCTACTAGCCGGTGCCGACCCGCGCGACAGCAATGATGCAGCTAATCCGCTAGCCGTCAATGACCTCTTCGCGTACGCGCCAGAAATCCTGGTGGCGGTCGAAGTGGTCGAGCACATCGTGGATGATGGCATCCGATGAGTACCCCATGACGTCGTAGTCCTGTCCCCCCTGCGGGAGGTGGACTTCGAGCCGTGTCGACAGATCGTTACGGCTACTGATCCGCCCGAGGAACAGCGGCGCCATCGCATCGATTGCGAGAATCCGGTAGATGAACTGATGATCGCCTTCGAGGGCGACGAGTTTGACGCGATCGTGGATTACCGTATCGGGTAAGACATCCTCAACGTTCTCGTCACCGCCTCGTACCACTTCGGCGGGAATCCCCTGCTTGCGCAGTTCCTCGGCTACGGCCTCCAGCGACGGCTGAATGACGCGGTCAATATAGCGAGCTGCCTGTTTGGGGCTGACCTGGATAAAGGTCCGCGCCAGACGATCACGCCACGAGGCGCTGGCTAGTTCAGAAACCGACCCGGCGCCGGTCACAATGTTGCGCATCGAATGTTCACGTGAACGGATGTGTTTATCATCCTCGTTGAGGGCCTTATACAAGCCCACCATGACCAGGAGCATGACGAAGCTAAACGGCAATCCCATGACGATCGTGGCGTTTTGCAGTGCGGGGATACCGCCAACGATGAGTACTCCAATGGTGAGCAATCCCGTCACCATGGCCCAGAAAACCCGCACCCAGCCCGAAGCATCGTCGCGCGCAGTGGGCAGATGCGACGAGAGGTTGCCCATGACCAGCGCCCCGGAGTCAGCTGATGTCACGTAGAACAACAACCCCACGAACGTGGCTACTCCAATAATGAGAGTGGGAAATGGATATTCCTGCAGTAGCGTGTAGAACCCGAGTTCAGGTGTCTCCACGGTCATTTCAGCGAAATCTCGATGCCCGTTACGGATGAAGTCGAGGGCAGCGTTGCCGAAGATGGAAATCCACATGACGATGTACATGAAGGGGATCGCCATGGTTCCCACGACAAACTCGCGGAGGGTGCGTCCGCGCGAGATGCGGGCGAGAAACATACCGACAAAAGATGCCCAGGCAACCCACCATGCCCAGAAGAACAGCGTCCACCAGCTCATCCATTCGAGCACGTCTGAGTAGGCGTAAGTGTTGAGCATCTTGGAGGGGAATCCCGCTATGAAATCGCCAACGTTCATGACGATCGCGTTGATGAGAAAGACGGTTTTCCCGGTGACTAGCACCCATCCAGCAAGGAGTATCGCCAAAATGACGTTGAGCTGAGAGAGGAAGCGGATTCCCTTTTCGATGCCGGACGTGGCCGAGACTGTCGCCATAATAACTGCGAGCGAGACGAGGCCGATTTGGGCTGGGAGTCCTTGATCGATACCGAACAAAATCTCGAGACCGACGTTCAGTTGAACGACTCCGATACCGAGGGTGGTCGCGACACCGAAAATCGTCCCCAGTACGGCCGCGGCATCGACGATGTACCCGAACGGTCCATCCATTTTCTTTCCGAAGATCGGGTAAAGCGCCGAACGCACGGCCAGTGGACGGTTGCGTCGATAGGCAAAATATCCGAGTGCAATACCCATGAGGGCGTACATGCCCCAGCCGGTGATGCCGTAGTGGTAGAGCGTCCACACCGTCGCTTCCCGTGCGGCTTCAACAGTTTCACCCGGCCCGACGGGAGGTGCCATGTACTGCGCGACAGGTTCGGCCACGGAGAAAAACATGATGTCCGTTCCGATACCGGCAGCAAATAGCATTGATGCCCACGCAAACGTTGAGAACTCGGGTCGGGAGTTGGGAGGTCCTAGCCGAGTCCGTCCAAAGCGAGAGAATCCGAGGTAAAAAACAAACAGCAAAATGACCGTAGCCAAAACGATATAGAACGATCCAAACCAGCGCGAAATCCAGCCAACGGCTGTGCCGAGCACGACTTCAGCGGAGTCTGGAAGAGCGATAGCCCACACCGCCATTGCGACAATGGCGGTGCCAGCACCGATGAGTACGGGTTTATTGACGGTAACTTTCGCAGAATCGTTCGTTCGAATGGTTTCTGGAGTAATCGTCATCGCTTATCCTTCGTCACTTCCGGCCTGGTGAGCTTGCGCGGCAGAGGGGACGTCGGTGCGCGCATTCCACGCGTTATTGCGCTCATCGCCCTGCGGGTAAAGCGGCATTCCTTGTTTCGCTCGGTAGAAGGGAACGTCGAGAGGCTCAAGCATCCGATGTCCGGCGATGAGGTCGGAGGCACGTTCGGCCACCATCATGGTGGGAGCATAAATATTGCCGTTGGTGACGAAGGGGAATACGGACGCGTCGACGACGCGTAAGCCCTCAACCCCGTGCACCTTCATGGAGTTCGGATCAATCACCGCCATGTCGTCGGTACCCATCTTCGCTGTGCACGATGGGTGGAGCGCTGTCTCCGCATCGTTGCGCACCCATTCGAGAATCTCCTCATCGGTTTCCACCGACGGTCCCGGAGAGATTTCTCCGGCGGAGAATGCCGCGAACGCATCTTGATTGAGGATGTTGCGGGCGGCTCGCACCATTTCCACCCATTCGCGCCGATCGTTTTCCGTCGACAGGTAGTTGAACCGGATAGCCGGTTTTTCAAACGGATTGGTCGACTTGATTTTGAGGTTCCCACGCACGTCCGAATACATGGGCCCGATGTGCACTTGGTATCCGTGCTTAGCCGCGGGCTGCGTCCCGTCGTACCGGACAGCAATCGGCAGGAAGTGGAACATGAGGTTGGGATAGTCGACATCGTCGTTCGAGCGAATAAAGCCGCCGGCCTCAAAGTGATTCGAAGCGCCCACGCCCTTGCGGGCAAAGAGCCATTGGGCTCCGATAATCGGAGCAAGCGCCATATTGAACCACGGACCGATGGAAACCGGCTGTTTGGCTTCGTACTGAACGTAGACTTCGAGGTGGTCTTGCATATTTGCACCAACACCGGGTAGATCTGCGATCGTCTTAATCCCGAGGCTTTCGAGAAAAGAGGCATCTCCAATTCCAGCCAGCTGCAACAGTTGCGGTGAATTGAACGCCCCGCCGCACAGAATCACTTCTCCGGCCCTGGCTGATTCCTTCTTCTTTCCGAAGCGGACGTAGTCCACTCCGGTGACGCGGTTGCCTTCAGTTGTGAGGCCGGTGACGTGCGCGAGAGTTTCCACTCGCAGGTTCTTGCGACTGCGCACGGGGTGGATGTAGGCGCGAGAGGCCGATAGGCGGCGGCCCTGATACACGTTGCGGTCAAAGGCGGCAAAACCTTCTTGTCGGTATCCGTTGACGTCATCGGTCAGCGGGTAACCGGCTTGCTGCACAGCTTCGAAGAACGCTCCGAACAGCGGAGTGTTCGCTGGGCCGCGGGAGAGTTTGAGCGGTCCTGATCCGCCGCGCCAATCGTCGGCTCCGGCTAGGCAGGTTTCCATTCGTTTGAAGTAGGGCAGAACGTGCGCGTAGTCCCAGTTCTCCATCCCCGGCTCGCTCGCCCAGCGCTCGTAGTCCATCGGGTTGCCCCGCTGGAAAATCATGCCGTTAATCGAGGAGGATCCGCCAAGTACTTTTCCGCGAGCGTGTTCGATACGTCGGTCATTCATGTAGGGCTCAGGTTCGGTGATGTACTTCCAGTCGTACAGGGGTGAGCCGATCGGGAATGGAAGTGCGGCCGGCATGTTGATCAGTGGATCGATGGCCCAATCAGCTCGACCCGCTTCAAGAACGAGTACCGACGTTTCCGGGTCGGCTGAGAGCCGGTTGGCCAAGACGGAGCCGGCAGATCCTCCACCGACGATGACATAGTCATAGTGCTTCACGAGTACTTTCCTTCAATTCTTCTGGGTTCCGTGCGTACTGTTCTTCGTGTTACTGGTTGGATGATTCGGCAAACCAACCTGCCGGTGCGGGCTGGGTGTTGTGCCAGATATGTTTGATTTCGAGATATTCCGCGAGTCCAGTGGGGCCGAGTTCACGCCCATTTCCTGACTGCTTCATTCCGCCCCATTCGGCGTGCGGAACGTACGGATGATAGTCATTAATCCACACCGTTCCGTGCCGGAGTTGGCGGGCGACTCTCTCGGCGCGGGAAGCATCGGAGGTCCACACCGCCCCCGCCAGACCGTAGATCGTATCGTTGGCGATTGCCAGTGCGTTGGCTTCCCGCTCGGCGTCTGTGTCGCCGCTAAAGGTTTCCACGGTGAGGACCGGACCAAACGACTCATCGTGCACACAATCCATGGTTCGATCGCAGTGGTCGAGAATCGTCGGGGGGTAGAAATATCCGTCTGCCAGGTCCCCCTCGGGTATTTCCCCTCCGCACAGTAGTTGGGCACCCTGGTCAATGGCGTGCGTAACGTAAGCGTGGACTTTGTCGCGGTGCTCGGCAGAAATCAGTGATCCAGTTTCGGTCGCTGAATCGAAGGGATCTCCCACGCGAATCTTCTGTGCTCGGCGCACGAGCTCAGATACTACGTCGTCGCGGATACTCTCTTCGACCACGAGACGCGCTCCGGCTGAACATACTTGTCCCGAATCGAGGAACACTGCGGTCAAGGCGTTGTCGATCGCGGCGGGTAGGTCAGCGTCGGCAAAGATGACGTTCGGGTTCTTGCCGCCGAGTTCCAAGGCAACGCGCTTAACGGTTCCGGCGGCTGATTTCATAATCGTGCGGCCTGTCTCAAGCCCACCGGTAAACGAAACCATGTCGACGTCGGGTGACTCGGTGAGGGTTGGCCCAATATCGGCGCCCGAGCCGAGCAGGAGTTGCACGGCAGCGGGTTCGACGCCCTCTTCAATGAGGACTTTGACGAGATAGTGAGTCGTCGACGGGGTAAGCTCGGACGGCTTGAGGATGATGGTATTTCCGGCCAGTAGTGCAGGTGCAACCTTCCATGAGGCTTGGAGCAATGGATAGTTCCACGGGGTGATGAGGACGCATACGCCCACCGGTTCGGTGACCGTTCGGGAGGAGATGCCGACAATCGCCGGATCAATCACGCGGCCGACGGTGGCTGTCGCCTGATCGGCGTAGTAGGAAAAGACCGACGCGACATCGTCCACATCCATTTCGCACTCGGCATAGGTTTTTCCGGTGTCAAGAGTTTCGAGACGGGCGATGGTGTCTTTATCTTTGAGCAGGCGTTGCGCGACTCTGCGCAAGATATCACCGCGTTGGGAGACGGTAGTCTCTCGCCAGGCGCCGGAGTCAAATTCTTTGCGCGCACTCGCGATGGCGCGTTTGGCATCGTTGCTGTCGGCCTCGGCAGCAACGATGTGAGTTTCTCGAGTGGCTGGGTACTCGATGTTGCGAGTCCGCCCACTCGATGATTCAGTAAATTCTCGATCGATAAACAGTTGTAGAAAAGTCAAAAGTCTCCTCAAGTTAAACCACGAACAGGTATTCGCCGTCAGTGTAGTGAATTCCACTCAGCCCTTTTTGTTGTTGAGAAAATTTCCGCCGGGTGCCTAGTCCTGCACACAGCCGCGCATCGACCCGCGATTCCACCTTCGAATTGGCAGTTGGACCACCGGTGGTTCGGTGGCCCAACTTTTACGATGTTAGCGGGGAATACCAATGTAAATTGTCTCAAGGAATTCCTCGATCCCTTCGGTACCGCCCTCGCGTCCAAGTCCCGACGCTTTAACTCCACCAAACGGTGCCGACGCGTTGGAAATCGTGCCGGAGTTCACACCGATCATGCCGACTTCAAGCGTCTCTCCGAGCCGAATAATCCGCTGGAGGTCGTTGGTGTAGACGTAGCCGGCAAGTCCGAATTCAGAGGCGTTAGCGAGGCCAACGACCTGCTCTTCGGTCTCAAATGAGCATACCGGGGCGACTGGACCGAATACTTCTTCGTGCAAGAGGGGGTTGTCAGCTCCAACCCCCGAAATCACAGTTGGAGGGAAGAAAAAGCCCGGTCGGTCAAGCCGCTTTCCACCGACCTCAATTCGACCTCCCGCTTCGACACTTCGCTTGACAAGGTCTTCAACGCTTGCCAACTGGCGTGCCGATACGATCGGGCCCACCTCGACACCGTCCTCAATTCCGTTACCGACGAGCATTTCTGACATGCCTTCGGCAAATCGTTTAGTGAACTCATCGGCGAGAGATTCGTGAACGTAGAAGCGCGAGGCGGCATTGCATGCTTCGCCCATATTACGCATCTTGGTGGCCAGCGCTGCGGGAACTGCAACGTCGAGATCAGCATCCTCAAACACAATAAACGGTGCGAGGCCGCCGAGCTCCATCGACGTGCGCAGAACATTCTCAGCGGCTTCGCGCAATAGCGCCCGGCCCACCTGGGTGGACCCAGTAAAGGAAATCTTGCGCAGTCGACGGTCAGCAATGATAGGTCCGGTCACTTCCTGGGAGGTTGCCGTTGTCACGAGATTAACGACGCCAGCGGGAACTCCCACCTCGCGCAATACCTCGATAAACAGGTGCGACGTCAACGGAGTATCGATTGACGGTTTGAGGATGACGGTACATCCGGCAGCCAGTGCCGGGCCAATCTTCCGCGTTGCCATAGCGAGTGGAAAGTTCCACGGGGTAATGAATAAGCAGGGGCCGACCGGGCGTTTCGCGGTGAGAACCTGGATCTGCCCTTCCGGTGTCGGGTAGTACTCCCCTGCGATCCGCGCGGTCCCTTCGGAGAACCAGCGGAGGAATTCGGCACCATAGGTTACTTCGCCGTATGCCTGATCGAGGGGCTTGCCCATCTCGTAGGTCATGATGGCCGCGAACTCATCTTTGCGCTCATGAACCCGATTAAACGCGTCCATGAGGAGTTGGGCGCGCGTACGTGCGGGAGTTTTCGCCCATTCGGCCTGGGCTTTGGAGGCCGCATCAAGCGCTGCCAGACCGTCGTCGACGGTTGCGGAGGAAACGGTTGTCAGGACTTCTTCGGTTGCGGGGTTGATAACGTCAACGGTGGCGCCATCAGATGCATCACGCCATTCACCATTAATGAATAACTGAGTGGGAATGGTTTTTAACAGGTCGTCAAGGTTCGGGACTGTCACGATTTGCTCCTTTGCTCGCGTTCGTCACCCGGATCTCGCGCGTACGAGTACACGTTCAATAGTATCCAGGGTGCTCCTTAACCAACACTCAAAATCGTATATGGTTTTGAGTGAAAAACCGACTACTTGACAAAAATGCGACAAATTTCGCGAAAACCGTTGACACTGACGCACTCCCGCCGTACACTTGACCGCAGATCATATACGATATGATTTAGGGTGATTGTCCGATAAGAGGACGTGAGTGGCATCGGGGCCACCGCAACTCATCGGTCATCACAAACAATGAGGAGAAGCATGGACGTCATCACTCAAACATTGGGAACCCGCCCCGGCAAAGTGTTCGCCGTTCACCTGTCATACAAGTCGCGCGCGAAACAACGTGGCAGAGTCCCCCAGCACCCTTCCTATTTCTTTAAAGCTTCATCATCCCTGTGCGGATCCGGTGAAGTTATCCGTCCCGAAGGAACCGAACTACTCGGCTTTGAAGGCGAAGTTGCCGTTGTCATCGGCCGCCAAGGCCGCAATATCAGCGTTGACGAAGCGTGGGATTACGTCGGTTGGGTCACCGCCTCAAACGACCTCGGCCTCCACGACATGCGCTACGCCGACAAGGGCTCAAACGTCCGCTCAAAGTCCGGTGACGGTTACACCCCCATTGGCCCGAAGCTCATCGACGCGAAATCTGTACAAGAAGATCGCATTGGCGTGCGCGTGTGGCTCGATGGCGAACTTGTCTCCGATGATTCAACCGGCGGCATGCTCTTTTCTATCTCGACGATGGTCGCTGATCTTTCTCGCCTGATGACCCTTGAGGTCGGCGACGTTATCCTCACCGGCGTTCCTGCCGGAGCTTCGGTCGCGAACCCCGGTCAAGTCATCGAAGTCGAAGTGTTCAACCTCGACGATGAATCGGTTACCTCCGGCAAGCTCCGCACTGAAGTTGTATCCGGACCGGCCCTGGCTGACATCGGTAATCCGCCGAAGGTTGACGACAAGCAACGCTCCGATGCCTGGGGCTACCCGGTCGGCGAAGAGAAAGACAAGGAAGCCCGAACCGCTCCCCTATCCCCTGAGCTTCGCAAACGCCTTGAGAACGTTGCCGTCGCAACATTATCCGTCCAACTTCGCAGCCGCGGATTTAACGACGTATCGTTCGACGGAGTTTCCCCTCTGACCCCCGGCACGAAGATCGTCGGCACCGCACGGACCCTGCGCTACATCCCCTACCGCAAAGATCTGTTCGAGAAGATGGGCGGTGGCTACAACCATCAAAAACAGGCCATTAACTCGGTCGGTGAAGGCGAAGTCCTCGTCATGGAAGCCCGCCGTGACAATACCGCAGGAACCCTCGGCGACATCCTCGCTCTACGCGCCAAAGTTCGTGGAGCAGCCGGCATTATCACCGACGGAGCCGTGCGCGACGCCGCTGCGGTGGCCGATGTCGGTCTTCCCGTATTCTGCGGCGGTCACCATCCGGCCGTACTCGGTCGCCGTCACGTCCCCTACGAACACGATGTGACAATCTCCTGCGGTGGGGCCACCGTCATGGTGGGCGATGTCATTGTCGCCGACGACGACGGCGCCATCGTCATTCCTCGCCACCTCGTCGACGAGGTTGTCGAAGCCGCCGAAGTGCAAGAACATCGCGAAGAGTTCATCGCTCAGATGGTTGCCGAAGGCGCCTCCGTTGAGGGCCTCTACCCGATCACGAAACCCGAGTGGAAAGAACGCTTCAAGGCCTGGCTGGAAGCTAATCCACTGCCCAAGAACTAACCCACTACCCGCGACCGCAAGCAATAAAAGGAGCAAGCATGGCTAATCGCCCCGAGGGTCTGCCCGATCACATCCAGCACTACATCAACGGAGACAACGTTGATTCGATCAGTGGTGAAACGTTCGATGTGCTCGAACCGACAACTAACGAGACGTATATCCAATGCGCTTCCGGCGACAAAGAAGACGTCGACCGCGCAGTCAAGGCCGCACGTAAAGCGTTTGATGAGGGTCCCTGGCCGCGAATGCTTCCGCGCGCTCGCGCCCGGATCCTCTACAAGATTGCCGATGAGGTAGAAAAGGTCAACGCTGAGCTCGCTGCTATCGAGTCATTCGATTCTGGTCTGCCGATTCGGCAGGCACAAGGGCAAGCGAACCGCGCCGCAGAGAACTTCCGTTTCTTCGCCGACCTCATCGTTGCCCAAGTCGACGACGCGTTCCGGATGCCCGGCCGCCAGGTGAACTATGTCAATCGTAAGCCGAAAGGCGTTGCCGGTCTGATCACCCCGTGGAACACGCCGTTCATGCAGGAGTCGTGGAAACTCGCTCCCGCTCTCGCCTCAGGGTGCACCGTCATTTTGAAGCCCGCCGAGTTCACACCGACCTCCGCATCGCTGTGGCCCGCGATCTTTGAAAAGGCCGGTCTCCCCAAGGGCGCCTTCAACATGGTGCAGGGTTTCGGCGAGACTGCCGGCGACGCACTCGTCAAGCATCCGGATGTCAATCTCATTTCCTTCACGGGTGAGACGACGACCGGCCAGCTGATCTACGCCAACTGTGCGCCCCACATGAAGTCGATGTCGATGGAGCTCGGTGGAAAGTCTCCCGCCGTGATCTTCGCTGATGCCGACTTCGAAGCGGCTCTCGATTCCACCCTCTTCGGGGTCTACTCCCTTAACGGCGAACGCTGCACGGCCTCATCACGCATCCTCGTCGAACGCTCGATTTACGACAAGTTCGTCGAGGCTTATGCGGAGCGCTCGAAGAAAGTGAAAGTTGGCGATCCGTCGGATCCGGACACCGAGATCGGCGCGCTGGTTCATCCCGAACATTATGAGCGCGTCATGGAGTATGTGGAGATCGGCAAGCAGGAAGGACGTCTCATCGCCGGAGGTGGACGTCCCGAAGGTCTCGACAAGGGAAACTATTTGCAGGCTACCGCCTTCGCTGACGTTCCTCGCGATGCCCGCATTTTCCAAGAGGAAATCTTCGGACCGGTCGTCGCTATTACACCGTTTGATTCCGAAGAGGAAGCCCTCGAACTCGCCAACGACGTGAAGTACGGGCTCGCCGCGTACGTCTGGACTAATGACGTGCAACGCGCGCACAACTTCGCGCACAACATCGAGTCAGGAATGGTGTGGATTAACTCCCACAACGTTCGTGACTTGCGCACCCCGTTCGGCGGTGTCAAAGCTTCCGGTCTCGGTCAGGAGGGTGGCTACCGCTCACTCGACTTCTATTCGGATCAACAATCCATTCACATCACTCTCGGTGACGTGCATACGACTCGCTTCGGAGCCACCGGCTACGCCGAAAACGACCTCGGTCTCGGTGGCCCCAGCGCCTAACCCTCTGGTCGGGGCTATCGTCACTGCACAGTAGCCCCGACATTCACCCCGCCAAATCTGAATCGACCCGTCAAAGGAGACAGTTATGAACGAAATCAAGCCAGTCAAGACCCCGACCGTTCCCGCACCCGACATTTTGCGTTGCGCTTACATGGAGCTCGTTGTTACGGATCTGAAGAAGTCGCGCGAGTTCTATGTCGATGCGCTCGGCCTCGTCGTGACTGAAGAGGACGACAACACCATCTATCTGCGCGCATTTGAGGAGTTCATCCACCACAACCTCGTCCTGCGCCAGGGAGATCAAGCTGCGGTAGCAGCTTTCTCTTTCCGCGTACGCTCCCCCGAAGAGCTCGATAAGGCCGTCGCCTACTACGAGGAACTCGGGTGCGACGTGCGTCGGAACAAGGACGGATTCGTCAAAGGAATCGGCGACTCGGTTCGCGTCACCGATCCGCTCGGCTTCCCCTACGAATTCTTCTACGAGACCACCCACGTGCGCCGCATGTGCTGGGACTACGACAAGCAGGGTGCCGGAGCCCTCGTGCGTCTTGACCATTTCAACCAGGTATTCCCCGATGTCGTCAATGGCGCGAAGTACCTCGAAGATCTCGGCTTCAAGCGCACCGAGGATATCCAAGATGACCAGGGCGTAACTTACGCCGCATGGTTCGTCCGCAAGCACACCGTGCACGACACCGCCCTCACCGGCGGCGACGGACCGCGGATGCACCACGTTGCTTTCTCTACCCACGAGAAACACAGCATTCTCTACATTTGTGACAAACTCGGTGCACTGCGCATGTCTGACCAGATTGAGCGCGGCCCGGGCCGCCACGGCGTTTCTAACGCGTTCTACCTCTACTTGCGCGATCCGGATGGTCACCGCGTCGAGATTTACACGCAGGACTACTACACGGGCGATCCGGACAACCCGGTCGTTACCTGGGATGTCCACGATAACCAACGTCGTGACTGGTGGGGCCACGCGGTTGTACCTTCGTGGTACACCGATGCTTCCACGGTGCTCGACCTCGACGGCAATCCTGTACCGATCATCGAGCGTCAAGAGCCGAAGGAAATGGACGTCACCATTGGTGCCGACGGTTTCTCCTACACCCGTAAGGACGACAAGCCAGAAGGCTTCAAGGTTGGCGAACAGCTCTAGCGCGACCGTGTCATAGCAAGTCACTGACGCATGTCCTTCACCCGGGTGGGTGCGCAATAACCGCTCTCACCCGGGTTTTGCGTGCCTGGAGAAAATAAATCGACCTGTCTACAGCGCCCCATACCAAGGTAATGACCATGGAGGTCGACCCTCGAACCGGCACGTCCGGGGAGATTCACGTTCCTTCGAGCTTCAATCCGTTTGTCATTCGTGGTGCCGAGAAGTCCCTATCACCGATATCTAATGTCCTATATTATTAGGGAATACTATGATTCCGCGGTACGTTGCGGTATCCCCGAGTTTCTGGTCGCGCAAAGCAGATGCGACGATGAAAGTAGGCACCTATGGCTCCAGCACGTGGCACTTCGGGACTATCGAAGTCCGAGCGCGTTTATCTGGATCTTCATGAGGGAATAATTAACGGCAAGTATTCCCCCGGCTTTCGCTTAGTACTCGACCGAATAGCGCGAGACATGGGAGTGTCACCCGTGCCGGTGCGTGAGGCCGTGCGGCGTCTCGAGGCTGAGGGCCTTGTCGTATTCCAACGCAATGTAGGAGCCATTGTTTCCGGTGTCGATACCAAGGATTACGCGGCCACGATGGAAGCCGTCGCAGTCATGGAAGGCTACGTCACGGCCTTGACGATTCCCGAGCTAACTGACGAGGACTTGGCCGAAGCCGAAGAGATCAACAACCGCATGCGCCACATGCTTCAGGGCTCGTTTGATCCTCGGGTGTTCACCTCACTCAACAACCAGTTCCACCGCGTCCTCACCCAAAAGTGCCCCAACCACCGCCTCTTTGATCTGCTCGAGCGCGAATGGGAGCGCATCACCATTATTCGCCGCTCAGCATTTGCTTTCGACCCGCGCTATTCAACACGGTCCGTTGATGAGCACGCTGCCATATTGGAAGCCATTCGTGGCGGTGAAGCCTCCGTTGAAGTTGAGATGCTGGTGCGCGAGCACAAGATGCGCACGATGCGCCAGTACATCGCCGTTGATCATACTCCGGCGTATTAGTCGTCTCGCAATTTAAAACCCCCTCGGTTAGAAAACCGAGGGGGCCCGACCTCTGCCCAGGTCAGTCTGTGCTACGTGGTTACACCTTGACCAGCGATGGCAACCACGTCGAAATAGCCGGTACGAAGAACAAGAGGACGAGCACGGCCATATCAACAAGGACGAATGGCAACACGCCCTTGAATACATCCGATGCCTTGATTCCTGCTGTTCCGGCAACAACGAAGCAGTTGATGCCTACCGGAGGTGTAACGAGTCCGATCTCGATGAGCTTGACGATGAGAACCGCCAGCCAGATTCCCGAGAAGCCCAGTTCCATTGCGACCGGGTAGATCAGTGGAACAGTAATCACGAGAATGGAGATCGATTCCAGAGCCATGCCCAGCGGAATGAGCGCGAGGAGCATGATGCCGAGGGTTAGGTGAGGATTGAGCCCCCAATCCAACACCGCGTTAGTCAGCATGCGCGGCACCTTGGCTTGGACGAAGAAAGCAGAGAGCACGGAAGATCCAACGATGATCGAAAACACCATCGAGGTTGTGCCAGCAGTTTCTTTGAACGCCTCAATGAATGCGCCGACAACCGCCTTTAAGCCTTCGCGGAACATTTCGACGGCCAGCATAATGCCAGCGACGACAGCACCGATGGCAGCTGACTCAGTGGGCGTAAAGACACCCGAGTACATACCGCCAAGCACGATAAAGAAGAGGATTCCGACGCGGGCGACGCCCCTCCACGGTAGTTCACGCAGATATTTAATCTGGGTGTAGTCAGTACCTTCGTACGTTGGCTGCGGCACGGGGACGGACGCAATTGAATGCGTGTCGTAGTGCCAGCCGTCGGATGGGAGCGCCCGCGGCGGGGTAATCAGCCCCATCGTGTTCTTTCCCGCCGCCACGTCAATGGCTTCATCCATCGTCATCGTGTCGGTGATCGCGGCAGTTTTAGCGGTGTGTCGACGCATCGCGAAGATCATCCACGCTGCGTAGGCGATCGCGGAGATTATTCCCGGAATAATCCCGGCCGCGAGAACTTCCGCGACGGACTCTCCCACCATAATGGCGTAGAGGACGAGGAAGACCGACGGCGGAATGAGCACACCAAGAGTTCCGGCAACAGCAACCGCAGCGGAGGCCAGTGGAAGTGGATAACCGTATTTGCGCATTTCTCCCACGGATAGCTTTGACATCGTTGCCGCTGTACCGATTGATGAACCCGACACGGCTGCGAAACCGGCCGAAGCCATAATCGCGGCTACGCCGAGCCCGCCGGGGAGCTTCTTGAAAACGTAAGCAGCGACAGCGAAAACTTGTTCCGCAATACGTGCTTTGACGGCCAGCATCCCCATGAGCGTAAACATCGGGATGATCGTCAGGGAGAACGACGCAGTTTCAGTAAAGGGCAAAGATCCAAGAACGCTGGTCGTGTGGTTCATGCCTCGCAGGAGCACGAGGCCGGTGGCTCCGGCAAACCCGAGCGCAAATGCAACGGGCATACGCAGAGCGAGGAGAATAATGAGAAGGACGATAATGAGCAGAACAAGCATTCCTGGCGTCATGATTTCGCTCCTTCACCCGTCGTTGTCGTGGTGGCTTCAGTGGATTCGAATCCGTCGTCATATCCGCCGGCCTTCGCATAGAGAAGATCGGGATCCTGCTTTTCAAAGGGGACATCGCCAAATACCGGTTTTCCTCGCACGAGTCGATAAACATTGGCGAGTGCAACGATCAGCATGGTGACGAGACCGACCACAATAATCCAGCGCGTCGGGTAGAGAGGCCAAGCAATTAGCCCCATCCGCACTTCGCCCTCTTCGGTTGAGTGCATTGCCCGCAAAACGGTGGCATAGACCATCCAGCCGACAATGACGACAACAAGAATCCAGGAGATGAGTACGAAGATTCGAGCAAGTTTGGGTTTGACGCGTACCGTCAACAGGTCGACAGATACATGCGAGTTAGTCAGAGCCGTGTACGCCATTCCGAGGAATACGGCGGCGACGAGCGCTGTTTCAGAGATTTCGAGCAGACCGGCAAGTGACTTGCGGTAGAACACTCGATAGAAAACGTCAGCACTGATGGACAGCATCATGACGACCGTTGCCACGGTCGCCACGATGCCTAGTCCTGACGCAATCGATTTGATCAGTCGTTGCATCATTTGTCTGGTTTTCTATCAGCGGGTTTCGAAGGACTTGACGCAGGCGATAACCGGGTCTTTAGCGAGGTCATCGGCGGTAACATCCTTTACGAGGCCGGCGTAGATCTCGTAGAAGGCTCGTGCGTCGGTCAACCCATTGCCTTCTGCGGAGGAGATCCACTCTTCAATGAGCGTGTCGCCCACCTTGTCGGACCATTCCTTAGTAGCGGATTCGTCCCACTGTTTGAAGTTGCTGACGTTCGGGTGATCCATCATGAACTGACATTGATCCTTCGCACCTTCAGCAAAGAGCTCCATACCTTTTCCACCGTTGAACTCATCGCGCAGTTCATCGAAGATCTTCTTGTCTTCGTCGGAGAAGGAATCATAGGTGTCTTTGTTCAGCCACATGCCGAAGGTGTTGTAGTGACCAACACCGGGGTCGGTCCATTCGGGCAGTAGCTCAACGAGCTTGTAGTCGACGGCTCCGTCAATCGCAAAGGCTGCGGCCTCAGCGA
Source organism: Actinomycetaceae bacterium (assembly GCA_030537615.1). Lineage (GTDB taxonomy): Bacteria > Actinomycetota > Actinomycetes > Actinomycetales > Actinomycetaceae > Gleimia. Next base: position 52,812 of record JAUNVP010000001.1, read on the forward strand.
CGCCGCGCTGAAGTGCTTCGTAGGTTTCAGATGAGGGCATAGAAACCGGATTTCCATTAATTTCCTCAAATGCCTTGACGAGGAACGGACCGGATACGCGCCATTTCATTCCGTCGATGTCGGTGATATCGCGGACTTCTTCTTGCGAACCGAGAGTCAGACGTCCAGCGGGCCAGTGTGCCACCGGAACGAGGCCGATGTCATCCCACTTGGCTTGAGAGCCTTCGTGTTGCTTGTGTGCCTCGAACAGAGCATTCATCACTGCTTGCTGGGAGGAGTCGGATAGGAACGGCACCGATACGATGACTTCACCGGGGAAGAGTTGAGCGGTGTAATCAGCAACACCGACGCCGAGGTCTGCACGGCCATCGCGCACACATTCGGCGATTTCAGCAGCCTTGCAGATTTCTTCCGGACCCGTGACGTCGACCGTAATGCGGCCTTCGGTGCGGGTATCCAGTTCTTCAAAGAACCATTTGGCAGCAGCGGCCTGGGGGGTCGTATCAACCGCCATGGTTGCAAGTGTTAGTTCTTGGCTTGCGCCGCCCGCGCTACCAGCATCACCAGATCCGCCGGTGGAGGAACCTCCACAGGCGGACAGGACGAGTGCGGCGGCGGCTGCGACAGAAGCAAGGGCAAGAGGACGTTTGTTCATGAGAACTCCTGTTATCAGGTGCCTATTGGCTTTGTTGTTGTGAGCTTGTCGTGTATGCGCAACTTTGCGCGGTGCGATCGCTCCGCAACAGCGGGTGTTACAGCTGGCGACCGGAAAACCCTCTCGCTGGGGCGAGCCGGGGCAGGTCTTTCGCAAAGATCAGCAGCTGCGCCAACCTGTTCGAGACTCTCAGTGTGTCGCTGATTATCACGTGCGAAATCATCGTCGTATACGATGTTATGCGCTTAAAGGTACAAGGAATGCTGACCCACGTCAACCACTTTTCACCGAAACTCCGCCACTTTTCAATTTTCGAAACCAAATCGTAACCGTTTTAATATACGATTTCCGCAGAACTGTCCGCTTCTGTTGAGGTAGGAGAATTTCTTTCGACGTACAGACTGTTGACCATATAGTGGGCACCCTGTTAGATTTTACATACGATTACGTGCGTATTCGGTACGGCAATTCCACACCTGCAAGGACTTCAATGACGCATCTTCCTCGCCGCAGTGATACGGCTCAGACACTATCGCGTGGTCTCACCATCTTAGAGATGCTGGCATCTGCTCCCACCGCACTCTCGACCTCCGATATTGTCCGACGCCTCGACGTACCACGAACCAACGTCAATCGTTTGCTCAATACCCTGTTGCAACACGACCTCATTTCCGGCTCGTCGAAAGCCTGGCGGGTCGGGGCGGGTATCCACGCTCTGTCCAACACAAAGACCCAAGCGGTTCCGCACACTCCGACCATCCTTCAGCGGGTATCCGAACGACTGGAAATGACCGCTTTTCTCGCCCACGAACGTAACGGAATGTGCGTGACGCTGGCGTGCGCGGAAGTTCCGCGCCAAGGTGCGACGCTCACTCAACGACCCGGCACAGTGCACTCGCTCCGGCGCGGTGCGCCGGGGATTGCTCTTCTCGTTTCCATCGGCGACCAGGTCAATGGCGCAACGCTCGAAGAACTGGCCGGAGATCGGATAGCAGAAGTCAAAGAAGCGCGCACGCGCGGCTGGGCATTTTCCCAAGACGAGGTGATTCCCGGACTCAAGTCAATCGCTGTGCCGATCCGTAGCTCTCACGTCGAACCCACGGCACTGGCCGTCGTCACTCTCCTCAAACCCGATATCGACGAAGTCGTGCGTATTCTGACCGAAGAAGCTCATCAACTATAAGTGGTATTGACCACCTCCCCGGTCGATCTGTTCCTTTAGTTGGGATTGTCGCTCGATTGCGGGTAATTTTAGACACGTAATGCTGAGTGCCCTCAATTGGTCGCGTAAGCTCGGAAAAGATCATCAAATAGTGCTTGAGGAAAACGTGGACTCTATGTCTGAACACAGTGAATCGACTTCGCATCGCCTACCGGCCCCGAACGTCCCCGATCGCGTCAGTGCAGACGGCCTTGAGGTCAAGTGGATGCAGCAGTGGGATGACCGCAATGTGTACGCTTTCGACGACGATGCCACACGTTCGCAGGTATTCTCGATCGACACTCCCCCGCCCACGGTTTCGGGTTCACTTCACGTCGGGCACGTTTTTTCCTACACCCACACCGACACCATTGCTCGCTACCAGCGAATGCGCGGCAAGCATGTGTTCTATCCGATGGGGTGGGATGACAATGGCCTTCCAACCGAACGTCGCGTACAAAACTACTACGGAGTACGGTGCGACCCCTCTCTCCCCTACGATCCCGACTTCACGCCCCCGCATGAAGGTGGCGCAAAATCAGTCAAAAGCCGCGACCAGGTTCCTATTTCGCGCAAGAATTTCGTCGAACTGTGCCAAAAGCTCACCGTTGAAGACGAAAAAGGATTCGAACAACTGTGGCGCCGCCTCGGCCTCTCAGTCGACTGGAAGCACCATTACCAGACCATCGGATCAACCGCTCAAAAGGTCGCTCAGGCCGCCTTCTTGCGCAATCTCGCACGCGGGGAAGCCTACCAAGCCGAGGCGCCAGGCCTGTGGGATGTGACTTTCCAAACGGCCGTCGCCCAAGCTGAACTTGAAGCTCGCGAATACCCCGGACACTACCACGAACTGGCTTTCCATCGCCCAAACGGCGACGAAGTCATTATCGACACGACTCGTCCCGAGCTCCTCCCCGCCTGCGTCGCCCTCATCGCCCACCCGGATGATGAACGCTACCAGCGCCTGTTCGGCACGACGGTCACCTCCCCCGGATTCAACGTCGAAGTTCCCGTCCTCGCCCACCCGGCCGCCGAAATGGATAAGGGTGCAGGTATCGCCATGTGCTGTACCTTCGGCGATCTCACCGACGTCCAGTGGTGGCGTGAACTCGAACTTCCCACCCGCTCCGTCCTCGCCAAAGATGGACGCATCGCACGCGGTATCCCCGAGTGGATTACCGATGAGGACGGACGCCAACTCTACGAGAAGTGCGAGGGTCTGACGACGTTCTCCGCTCGCAAGGCAATCGTCGAAGCACTTACCGAATCCGGTGACCTTAAAGGTGAGCCTCGCCCCACCAAGCGCATGACAAACTTCTTTGAAAAGGGCGACAAGCCGCTCGAAATCGTCACCTCCCGCCAGTGGTACATTCGCAACGGAGGACGCGACTACACGCGCCCAACCGCCACGAAGCCACTCAACGAGGAACTACTAACGCGCGGCGGGGAGCTCGAATTCCACCCTGGCTACATGCAGGTACGCTACGAAAACTGGGTGAAGGGGCTCAACTCCGACTGGCTCATTTCCCGCCAGCGCTTCTTTGGAGTGCCACTTCCACTGTGGTACGGCATCGACGAAGACGGAAACGTCGATCACACGGACATCATTACGCCTTCTGAGGACAGGTTGCCGATCGATCCGACGACCGATATTCCTGAGGGATACAGTGAAGATCAGCGCAACCAGCCCGGTGGTTTCGCCGCTGAAGTAGACATCATGGATACCTGGGCGACATCGTCTCTCACCCCGCAGATTGCGGGCGGCTGGCTAACCGACGAGGACTTGTTTGAACGCGTCTACCCGATGGATATTCGTCCTCAGGCCCACGACATTATCCGTACCTGGCTGTTCTCAACAGTTGTCCGCGCTCACCTCGAGTTCAATGATCTACCGTGGAAGCACGCTGTGCTCTCCGGATGGATTCTCGATCCTGATCGCAAGAAGATGTCGAAGTCCAAGGGCAATGTTGTCACGCCGATGGATCTGCTCGAAAAGCACGGTTCGGACGCAGTCCGCTACTGGGCGGCCTCTGCTCGCCTCGGCGCCGACACTGCTTTCGACGAACAGCAGATGAAGATTGGACGCCGCCTGTCCATTAAGCTCCTCAACGCCTCAAAGTTCGCGCTAACAATGGGTCAGGGAGCCGACCTCGACCTCAACCCGCTACGCGTCACCGAAGATCTTGATCGCGCGGTGCTCGCTGAGCTCAAGACAGTGATCGAAACGGCGACGGCAGCGTTCGACTCATTCGAATACACCCGAGCACTCGAAGCTACCGAGGCGTTCTTCTGGACGTTCTGCGACGACTACCTTGAACTCGTTAAAGAACGCGCCTACAACCGAGACTGCAAGTGGACTCCCGCGCAATCTCAATCCGCTCGATCTGCGCTCGCGATCGTTGTTGATACGGTTGTCCGTCTCTTCGCTCCGTTCCTCCCGTTCGCTTCCGAAGAAGTCTGGTCGTGGTACCGCAACAACTCAGTACACAACGCGCCCTGGCCGACGACACTCACACTCCAGGATGTTGACGGCAACGCTGACGTTCTCCACGCCGCTTCACAGGCCCTCATTCGACTGCGTCGCGTGAAGTCGGAGGCTCGTGTATCTCCGCGTACCCCGTACCTCCACGTCACGCTTGAGGTTCCAGCCCCCATGGTTGACCTGCTTGAACTGTGCCGACAGGACCTCGAGTTTGTCACGCATATTGAAGGACCATTCGCGATTCGCCCATCGGCCTCCGATGAAATCATCGTCGTCGATCACGCGTTGGGTGAAGCCCCGCCGCGACGTAAGTAACGCATCTACCAACTGCAAGCAGGATTACATGAGCGAAGACAAGCCCGATTCTCTCCAGGCCTCCGAGGAGATACCCGAGACTGAATCATCTGATTCTGAAGTGCTCGAATGGCACGGCCCGATTCTTGAGCGCACGGAAAACCACATGACTATCCCGTGGCTTATCCGCCAGCGTGTCTCGAAGGCCCCGCGACAGCCCATCATCTCCCGAAAAGTTCAGATGGGGTCGACGTGGAAGGATATGTCGGGCCAAGACTTCCTCGATGAAGTAAACAACGTCGCACGCGGCCTCATTGCCTACGGACTAGAGCCAGGCGACGCGATTGCAGTGATGTCTCGTACTCGGTACGAGTGGACGGTTCTAGACGTAGCCGGCTGGTCAGCGGGCCTCGTTGTCGTCCCTATTTACGAAACGTCCTCGGTCGAGCAGATCAAGCACATCCTGGAGGATTCTCAGGTCAAGCTCGTAGTCACCGAAACGATGGTCATGTACCAGCTCGTCCAGGCAGCGCGGGACGCCGCCCCTGAAGGGCTGCGGATCCTCTCCCTCGATAACTCGGCACTTCTGCGAATTGTCGAGGCCGGTCACGATCTCCCCGTTGAAGAAGTCGACACCCGCGTGAACAACGCGACGCTCGACGACGTTGCCTCCATCGTTTATACGTCGGGAACGACTGGAGCCCCTAAGGGTGTTGAACTGACGCACCGAAACTTTGCGGTACTGGCGAATAACGGGCATTCATGGATGCCGGAGATCGCCATGGACCGCGATTCGCGTCTTCTCCTGTTCTTGCCGCTGGCTCACGTATATGCCCGCTTCTTGCAGGTTTTCCAGTTGACCGGACAAGGCATTTTGGCGCACGCACCGGATACGAAGAATCTGCTGGCTGATCTTGATTCATTTCGCCCAACCTATCTTCTCGCAGTGCCGCGAGTGCTGGAGAAAATCTACAACTCCGCCGATCAGGCGGCTGGAACTGGCGTGAAGCTCCGGACCTTCCGGTGGGCTGCGAAAACTGCCATCACGTACTCGCGTGCACTTGATACTGAGCTCGGCCCATCCAAGACCCTGGTATCGCAACACAAGGTTGCCGACGCACTGGTTTACCGGACGATCCGTGATCTTCTTGGTGGCAACTGTCGTTACGTCATTTCGGGAGGAGGTCCACTCGGAGAGCGTTTAGGTCATTTCTTCCGGGGTATCGGGGTCACCATCTTGGAGGGCTACGGTCTCACTGAGAGCACCGCTCCCCTCGCAGTCAATACCCCGCGCCTGTCGAAAATCGGTACGGTCGGTCCTCCGATTTCAACCGTCGGAGTGCGGATTTCCACGGATGGAGAAGTCCTCATCAAGGGCCCGTCTGTATTCAAGCGTTACCATAACCGGCCGGAAGAAACGGCCAAGTGTTTCGATGACGAAGGCTGGTTCCGTACCGGGGATCTCGGTTCGCTTGACCGCGATGGCTATCTGCGCATTACGGGCCGTTGCAAAGAGGTCATTGTGACTGCCGGTGGCAAGAATGTTGTTCCGTCTTTGCTGGAAGATCGTCTCCGTGGACACCCGCTTGTCTCTCAGGTCGTTGTTGTCGGCGACAACCGCCCATTCATCGGAGCACTCGTCACTCTCGATGCCGAGATGCTCCCCGGGTGGCTTGCCAACAAAGGCCTACCAGCTATGACCGTGTCGGAAGCAGTCAATGATCCGACGGTTAAAGCGGCGCTTAACCGCGCGGTTGAACGCGCTAATCAAGCAGTTTCACGGGCTGAGTCGATCCGCAAGATCGTCCTCTTAACCACGGACTTTTCCGAAGCTAACGGACAGCTCACGCCCTCACTCAAGGTCAAGCGCCCCGTCGTGCTCAAACAGTTCGAAAAGGAAATCGACGAACTCTACGGCGGTCCCGTCGCCGATCAGCGTAGCTAGGCCAAACCAGCTCCCACTGCAGGCGCGTTCAAACGCACCCTACGTCCCGTAGGCTCTGTCTAACCGCACTCAACTACGAAGATGCTACAGCCCCTCACACAAGCGCGTTAGCGCCTCTCGGAATACCCCTGCTTGATGTCTTCGTGGTGGCGGATCACTTCCGTGACGATGAACTGGAGGAACTTCTCAGCAAAAACCGGGTCGAGTCCTGACTCTTCGGCGAGGGCACGAAGCCGGGCGATCTGCTGGCGCTCTCGCTGCGGATCAGCTGGCGGCAGGTCGTAACGCGCCTTGATGTGGCCCACGTTTTGCGTGCAACGGAAACGCTCGGCAAGAATGTGCACGAGAGCGGCATCGATATTGTCGATTGTCTGGCGAGCTTCAGCCAGCTCCTTCGGAATATCAGACACAGTTCCCCCTAGGCGGTCTGTGGTTTCTCAGATAGTCGAGGACCGTATTCAGCATCAGCTTCACCCTTAACGACAGCTGATGTAACCGTCACTTTGCCCACGTTCGGTAACGATGGGACTTCGAACATAATGTCCGAGAGTGTCTTTTCGAGGATGGACGAGAGCGCCCGAGCCCCGGTTTGCCGTTCGTTGGCTTGGCGCGCGATTTCCCGAAGTGCCTCGTTGGTGAACTCAAGTTCAACATCGTCGAGGCTGAACAGTTGCTGATACTGGCGAACAAGCGAGTTCTTCGGCTCAGTCAAAACGCGGACCAGGTCGTCCTCGGTCAGGTTAGCAACCGACGTCACTACCGGAAGACGGCCGATAAACTCGGGGATCATGCCAAATTTGTGGAGGTCCTCAGGGGTCACCTGTCGGTAGAGATCGCCGTATTCGGCAGCCGATTTCAGATCTGATCCAAATCCGGTCGTCCGTTTTCCGAGGCGGGCTTTCACGATGTCGTCAAGCCCAGCAAAGGCTCCGGCGGCAATGAAGAGAATGCCGGAGGTATCGATTTCTAAGAACCGCTGGTGAGGATGCTTCCGTCCTCCCTGGGGCGGAACCGATGCTTTTGTTCCCTCAATAATCTTCAGCAGGGCCTGTTGCACACCCTCACCGGACACATCGCGAGTGATTGATGCATTCTCCGCCTTGCGACCGATCTTGTCGATCTCATCGATGTAAATGATGCCGCGCTCAGCCTGCTCAACATCTCCATCTGCGGCTTGAATCAGTTTAAGGAGGATGTTCTCGACGTCTTCACCGACATATCCCGCTTCAGTCAGCGCGGTCGCATCGACGATGGCGAAGGGAACTTCAAGTAGTCGAGCCAGTGAGCGAGCCAGGTGCGTCTTGCCTGTTCCGGTTGGTCCCAGGAGCAAAATATTCGACTTTGTCATTTCCATGTCGAGAGGCTCACCGGTCATGCGTGACGCGTTGAGGCGCTTGTAGTGGTTATAGACAGCCACCGACAGCGCGCGCTTGGCCTCATCCTGAGAGATGACGTAGTTATTCAAAAAGGCGTAGATTTCCTTGGGGCGAGGAAGCTCCGTCAGAGTCTCTTCTTTACTCTGCGCCATTTCCTCTTCGATGAGGTCGTTACACAGCTCAATACACTCGTTGCAGATGTAGACCCCGGGGCCGCCGATCAGTTTGACGACCTGCTTTTGGCTCTTACCGCAGAACGAGCATTTGAGTAGCTCGGTTGAGTCCGTGAACCGTGTCACCGGTTATCCTCTCCGTAAATAGTGCCGCTGTGCCCGACGCCTCTACTCTAAGGGACGTCGGGCACAGCAGCGAGTTCGGCGCGCGAGACCGGTTACTTCACCTCTCCCTTACGGGAGGTGAGTACCTGGTCGATGAGGCCGTATTCCAGCGCCTGCGGCGCGGTCAGGATCTTGTCGCGGTCGATGTCCCGGCTAATCTGCTCAGAGGAACGCCCGGAGTGCTTTGCGAGGGTGTCCTCAAGCCAAGCACGCATCCGATCGACCTCTTCCGCGATGATTTCAATATCGGATGCCTGCCCGTGCATGCCCTCCATCGCCGGCTGATGAATGAGGACGCGCGCGTTCGGCAATGCGAGCCGACGACCTGGGGTTCCCCCCGCTAGAAGGACGGCTGCGGCAGAGGCCGCTTGCCCCAGGCACACGGTCTGGATCTGCGGCTTGATGTACTGCATCGTGTCGTAGATAGCCGTCATCGCTGTGAAAGATCCGCCGGGGCTATTGATGTACATGGTGATCATCGAATCGGGATCTTGCGATTCGAGGACGAGGAGCTGCGCCATGATGTCGTCGGCAGACGCATCGTCGACCTGGACGCCGAGGAATACGATGCGGTCCTCGAAGAGTTTGGCGTAGGGATCCTGACGCTTGAAGCCGTAGGCGGTACGTTCTTCAAACTGCGGAAGGATGTAGCGAGCTGTCGGCATGGCGGCCGAATTAATTCCCATCTGTGGATTCATGTGTCCTCCCTAGTTGTTTCCGTGTCCGCCGCCGGAAACCGAACGTGCACTCGTGACGATGTGGTCGAAGAACCCGTATTCGAGGCCTTCTTGAGCCGTGTACCAGTTATCGCGGTCTGAGTCGGCGATGATCTGTTCGACTGTCTTGCCGGTGCGTTCAGCGGTAATTTCAGCCAGTTCATGCTTCATCTGCAAGATGAGGTTCGCATTGATCCGGATATCTGCAGCCGTGCCGCCGACTCCACCTGAGGGCTGGTGCATGAGGATACGGGCGTGCGGTGTGGCGTATCGTTTCCCGGGGGTTCCAGCGGTCAGCAGGAACTGTCCCATTGACGCGGCAATGCCCATCGCTACCGTCACGACGTCGGGCTGAATGAACTGCATGGTGTCGTAAATCGCCATGCCGGCAGTCACTGATCCACCGGGGCTATTGATGTATAGATAGATGTCCTGGTCTGGATCTTCGGCGGCCAGCAGAAGCATTTTCGCGCAGATTTCATTGGCGTTTTCATCACGGACTTCACCGCCAAGCCAGATAATGCGTTCTTTCAGCAGACGGCTGAAGACGGCATCTCCTAGGCCCAGATGCTTCTCGTCTGCGTCGGCAGCTGCCGAACCTTCCACAATTGTCATGAGATGTAATCTCCTCCGTCGATAATCAAAGCTGTCCCTAGCTTAATCTGTGCCAGAGCGGATTTCTTTCTCCGAGAGCCATGTTCGCTGTCGGCGCATTGATACACAGAAGGCCCACCGAAGTGGGCCTTCTGTGATGACGAGTTTATTCGCCAGACTCAGCTGACTTCGGTGATTCGGTCGAGTCGTCCGATTCGACGTCGTCCTCCGTGACCTCATCAGTTTGCGGACCGGTGAGGACGTCTGTCAGATCGACATCGTTTCCTTCGGTATCGGTAATCTTCACGTCGCCGAGGGCGTGAACAATCGCCTTAGTCCGTGCGAGCTCTCCGACCATGGCCTGTACCTGGTTCTGGTCCTGGAAGAGCTGGGACGGATCCATACCGTAAGCCTGGGCCGTCTGCATCATGAAGTCGAAGAATTCTTGCTGAGAAATCTCCACCTCACGGTCTTTGGCAAGTTTATCGAGAATGAGTTGCTCGGAGATCTGTCGAGTGATCTCCTTGCGCATCTTGGTCTTTTCCGCCTTCTTCGCGTCCTCACCAACCCGTTCGGCAAGTTCGGCTTCGATGGTCGACTTGGGAAGCTCGATCTTGGTTGCTTCAATAATCTGGTCGAGCAGGCGTTCACGAGCCTGCACGGCTTGCTCATTCTTCTTGCGGAATCCAGCCTGGGTGCGAAGATCGTCGCGTAGCTCATCGATGGTGTCGAACTCAGAGACCATCTGTGCGAAGTCATCGTCTGCCTTGGGGAGCTCACGGGTCTTCATCGCTTTGACATTAATGGTGACTTCAGCCTCTTCGCCCTCGTGCTCACCACCGGCGAGAGTTGTCGTGAAGGTAGTCTCTTCGTCAGCCTTCATACCGGTGAGGGCTTTGTCCATTCCATCAAGCATGGACTTGGAGCCGATCTCGTAGGAGACGTCTGAGACGGAATCGACTTCTTCTTCACCGATACGCGCGACCATATCGATGGTGGCAAAGTCACCCTTCTTTGCCTTTCGCTTGATTGGCTTAAGCGAAGCAAAGCGGCCGCGAAGTTCGTCGAGTTCAACATCGACATCATCATCGCTCACCGTCAGAGGATCGACTTCCAGTTCCATGGCTGAAATGTCGGGGAGTTCGAACGGCGGAACGACGGGAATCTCCGCAACGAACTCGAGCGTGCCACCGTATTCTCCGGTGGTATTGGGGATTTCGGTAACCTCAATCTGCGGTTGCCCAAGAGGGTGCAATTCTTTTTCGACCACTGCCTCGCTGTACAAGCGCGGCATGACATCGTTAATGACCTGCTGGATAACAGCTTCGCGCGAAAAACGCTGATCGATAATGCGTGGCGGGACTTTTCCGCGACGGAAACCGGGAACGTTCACCTGGTTCGCGATCTCCTTGTAGGCCGCATCCATGTCTTTCTTCAGTTCTTCATAAGGAACCTCGACAGTGAGCTTCACTTTCGTGCTTTCGAGGTTTTCGACAGTGCTCTTCACGTACACGCACTCCAAGATTTCTAGACGTACACACCCCGCAGGGCATAGGACAACGGATTAATACTACGCCACCTACTGCCAAGGTGCGGAATGCTCACCTCGAAAAGGTGAGCCGGTTAATAGTCTTTGCTCTGATATGGACTGCGCAGGTATCCAAACCACCCACGTTTGTTCATTTGTGATCGTTTGAAAATGAACGCTCACTGACAATGCGAAGCATCCGTGCTTAATCAGATTCAACCTGAGCGTTTGTGAATCGTCAAAGAAGAAGTAACCACAGTGTCGCTAACGCGTACCAGCGGCAATCACGGAATCTCACCAACAACAGGCATCACCTGCGATGAGTGGATACGGATAGCCGACACACTTCTGCTCGAAGTTCGCCCTCACTTCGTTTCTTCTCGGGCGAAAGTCCACTTTCCGCCCCTCGCCCGCATCTCCGGATATCGATCCGACGGCTGGTATACCGATAGCAATTGGCGCTCCTGCGACCACTCTGTTGGGTGGACAATGCACCTCTGCCCTTTCCTGCGGTCACAATGGAGTGCGCCGACGATTTCGTGTCCGCGCGTCCAGGTAATGATCGTGAACGTCTCGCTCGGTTCCTCGCCAATGTCGTCTATCTGGTCGGAGTCCACGGTGTTCCTCTGTATCTGGGACACAGCTTGATTTATCACTTTGCCGTTGCCACTCCACTGTGGGCCGGAGCCGTTGCCGAGGTCGAGACGCCTCCCCCGGTGTCATTCGGCGCTACGCATCGGGGATTTTTGCAGTATTTCCTCTCTCCCGATATCCCCAAGGACAAGGGTCTACTTGATATGGGTGGGCACGGGGAATGGTCCCCGATGTGCCAGTCTTACTCGGGTCTGGTTCGCCATTCTGGTCTCGAACAGGACTATTAGCCTCGCTCGCCGCGTCGTCTTCCGGTCTGGACAGACCCAGAAAAACCGCTCCCGTGTGAGGTTGCCGACCAGTTGCGCGCCGTCACGCCAACCGGGTGGATTGTTTCTCCGACCTGCGATGGCATTGTCCGCGTCATTAATCACGGTACAGACCGAGGGTATGCAGGAGAACTCACACTGGTCGGATAACGCAATTTCCACGACCACAGTGGCAATCTCAGACTTTTGTTGCTGAACTTCCCCTCCAGAGAGGTTTTCGACGAGCGCATCTCAAGCCGTATCTGCGGTCAAAGCGGCTGTCAAAACAGCTGTCAACAGTGAACCCTGCCCCCACAACCACAACAACCGCCCGCCATACAAACGACAAGGGGCCGGGCATGATGCCCGGCCCCTTAAACTGTCGGGGTGACAGGATTTGAACCTGCGACCCTCTGCTCCCAAAGCAGATGCGCTACCAAGCTGCGCTACACCCCGTGCCTGAGTAATCATAGACAGATTTCACCCTCATTTCACAACTCGCAAACTTTTAGGTAAGATTCTTTTGTCTCACCGAGCAGCAATGTTCAAGGACATGCGAGTGTAGCTCAATGGTAGAGCCTCTGCCTTCCAAGCAGATGGTGCGGGTTCGATTCCCGTCACTCGCTCCACTGATATGCGGCGGCCTACGAGCCCTTCTTCTACCGATTCTCTGTTGTTGTCCGGCATAGACCGTGAGAGTTTGCTAGCCTGATCGGACCTCACATCAATCGAGTTGGAGATTATTTCGTGGAACATCACATTCAACGGTTTGTCGGCAAAGCAGTCATTATTACCGGTGGTGCTGGTGGAATTGGCCTGTCCACCGCTGTACGCCTCGCCTCCGAAGGAGCGAAGATCGCCCTCGTCGATATCACCACAGAGGGGTTGGACGCTGCTAAACGTGAAATCATCGAGGCTGTTCCCGATGCAGAAGTCATTACGTGTGTCGCCGATGTTTCAAACGAAGAGGACGTCAAAGCATATGTTGCGGACACCGTCGAAGCTTTCGGGTCCATTGACGGGTTCTTTAACAACGCTGGTATCGATGGCAAACGCTTCCCACTTCCCGAGTACACTCCCGAAGAGTTCGAACGTGTCATGACCATCAACTCCACCGGCGTATTCCTGGGCCTCAAACACGTACTCGAGCAGATGGAAAAGCAAGGCAGTGGGGCGATCGTCAATACCGCATCGATTGGCGGCATTCTCGGCTGGTCGAGTCAGTACGGTTACATCGCCTCAAAACACGCGGTGGTTGGCATGACTCGGGCGGCGGCAGCGGAGTTCGCCTGCAAGGGGCTACAGATTAACGCTATTGCTCCTGGCGGCATTAAAACGCCGATGGCAGCCGATGCCATGAAGAAACTCAATCCCGAGGACCCAGAGGCCGCCGAGCGTCAGTTTGCCTCTCGCATTCCCGCGCGACGGATGGGTACACCCGAAGAAATCGCCGGCTCGGTTGCTTTCCTCCTGTCCAAGGATGCCGCCTTCATCAACGGCCACATCCTTCTAGTCGACGGCGGCCAAACCTGCCAGTAGCGCGTACGTACTCTGACATGGGACGTAGGCTCATTCAAGCGGCTTGTCGGCTCTCCCAAGTGGTAACGAGTTTTGCACGACTGAGCCTACGTCCTCATAAAGACACTTACTCCCCAGCGCCAATCGTTCCGACTGCGCTGACGGGACATACCAACGGAAGCCCGCGGTGGTTGAGCACCTCCACGTTGAGCTCGTACGTTGCGCGGATAACGTCCGGAGTAATGACTTCATCCGGGGATCCGGAATACGTGATCTCACCGCCGGCAACCACCATAATCTTGTCGCACAGCCGAGCTGCCAGATTGAGGTCGTGAAGCACGACCATGACAAGCGCGTTGTCTTGCCGGGAAATGGTGTGCATGAGATTGAGGACCTGGACCTGCCGGTGAATGTCGAGGGCCGAGGTCGGTTCATCTAGAAGCAGTATCTGCGGGTGTGATGCCACCACTTGCGCGATCGATACGAGCTGACGCTGACCACCGGATAGGTTCGCGAGATTGCGTTCGGCAATCGAGGTGATCCCCAGCTCTTCACACGCGGCGGATGCGCGTTGCAAGGATGTACCCTTTGGAATCCCTAGGCCGGCGTAGCGTTGTGCGGAGATGGCGATGGATTCAAATGCGGACAGGGCTACGCCCCCGGGCAGATCCTGGGGCACATAGCCGCAGATGTCGCGCAGTGCCTTGCCTTCGAAGATCCTTCCATCTTCGTGAATCCATTTCATCTCTCCCGATGTTTTCACCAACCCCATGAGTGCTTTGACGAGGGTTGATTTGCCCGCAGCATTGGGGCCGATCACTCCGACCATAGTGCCCGGTTCGAGACTTCCTACTTCGACGTCGTGCAGAACCTGATGACGCCCGTACCAGGCGTTAACGTTGTTGATTTGTAACGTCATCACTGGCCTCCCCATTGAACCGTCTGTTTTGACAGCACAATAGTGATGAACAAAGGCACCCCAATAATGGCGGTGACAATGCCTACCGGGATTGCGACACCGCTAATGATCGAGATCGATATGACGTGAGAGGCCGTCATAACAAAGGCTCCAACGGCAATCGTCATCGGCAGTAGCAGGCGCTGATTCTCCCCGACGAGGACTCTCGACACATGCGGCGCAATCATGCCGACAAAGCCTATAACGCCGGCAAATGCCACTGCCGTGGCTGCCAGTAACGAGACGAATACGAGGCTGACGATACGGACCCTACCCGTATTGACGCCGAGGGCTTTAGCGCGATTCTCCCCCATTCGCATAACCGTCAGATCCCACTGGTGGAACAACCACCACGGCATTGACACCGCAATGACTATTCCCAAGATCATGACGTGGTTCCACGTTGCCCGCGTCAACGACCCCATCGTCCAGAACACGATCTGTGACAGCGCTTCAGTCGTAGCGGCATACTGCAACAGAGAAACAGCAGCGGAAAAACCAAATACAACCGCTATTCCCATAAGGACCATGGTTTGGGAACCGGCTCCACGCATTCGGGCCATGACGACGATCAGGATCGTCGCTACCATCGACCACACCCACGCGAAAATAGTGATGGAGCTTTCTTCGTAGCCGGGGATCGTCCATTCGAGGACGATCGCTGCGGCGGCTCCGAACGCAGCTGCCCCCGATAACCCCAAGGTAAATGGTTCAGCCAGCGGGTTATCTAAGATTGTTTGCATTTGCAGGCCCGCTACTCCCAGTGCGACACCGATAAACGTGGCGAGCAAAAGGGATGGTAAGCGGATCTCCCACACGGCGGCGCGGACTACTCCGGGCACCGTGTCGGGCGAGATCAGCGCCTGCCACAGTTGTTTGAGGCCGATGTTCAAAGGACCGAGCGTAGCTGCCCAGATAACAAGGGCCACGGTCGCGAGAACAATGAGGATGAGAATGGCCCGGCGACGAACGAGTGTTTGGCGGTCGGCGGCGATGAGGCCTGGCGCAACATCGCCGCCTGTCGTTAATGGTTCAGACATAACGTGTCAGTGTTACTTGTCCGATAGCTGAACGAAGAAGGTACCGCTGTAGTCGAAGGGCATGAATTCGTTGTGGAAATCGGTGAATTCTTTCTCCAGATCGACATCCGCAAACTTATCTGGATACTGCCACTTGGCGAAGGCTCGAATCGCGATGAAGTTGTAGGGAGAATCGTAGAACTGGTGGTAGATGCCGTACATCTGGTTCTTCTTTCCTGCTTCGAGCTCACTGAAACCAGGCTGTTTCAGTTCGTCACGCAGAGACTGTTCTGCCCGATCGTGATCGGTGGCGTAACCTAACTCGACGAACGACGTCTGTGCGCCTTCAGCGAGTTCTTTATCGCCCCAAGCACCACCGGTAACGACGACGTGATCCGGTTGGCTGGAGAGAATCTGCTCGGGGGTGAGGTCGCCGTCCTCGACGTCGCCGGGAAGGAGTTCGTCACCGAGATTAATGCCTCCGGCCATGTCGATCATGGTTCCGAAGTTGGAATCTTTGAATGTCGCACAGCAGGCGATGAGGCCGGCTGCTCGCCAGAGGAATGTCTTTGGCTTGTCGGCTCCCGCATCGGCAACTTTAGCCTTGACGTCTTCCGTCTTTTCCTTGTAGTAGTCGATGAACTTCTTCGCGCTGTCTTCGTTGCCGGTGAGCTTGCCGAGGATTTCAACGGTTGCTTCGGTGTTTTCTACCGGTTGACGACGATAGTCCGTAACGACCCACTTAATGTCGGAGCTGTCGAGTTTGTCAATGATGCCCTTTGATTGAGCCACGTCATACATGTCCTGAGTCAAAACGACGACATCGGGATCAAACTCGAGGAGGTTCTCAACGGTGACATCGCCCTTCTTCAGCGATCCAATCGTTGGAATATCTTTAGCTTCTGGGAACTTCTCAAGGAATTTGTCATAGAAGTCCGGTGCATTCTTCTGCAGATCTTTACCCCACGCCACGACGCCTTTGAGAGGATCGTCTTTATTGAGGAATGCCAGCGTGTAGGCAGCTCGAGATTCTCCAAGAATGATACGTTCCGGTACCTTATCGAATTCCACCGTGTGATCGACGATGTCGGTGATGGTAATCGCGCTCTGTGGCTGGCTGGTCTCACCAGCAGGTTCAGTGGCGTTTTCCTGGTCGGAAGAGCACCCGCCCAAACCGACAGTTGCGACCATTGCCCCTATCCCTGCAAGCGCCATGAGCCGTTTACGGATTATCGCCATAGTACGTCCTTTCATAGATCGGAAGCCCTTACCGACAACGGTTTTCATGCATGTAAGTAAAGACTAGTTTGTGGTTACATTAGGACACTTAGGTTATCCTTATCTAACCATTGAGCACACTAGCAAACATGTATGCAAAGGTGAATAGTGTCCGACATGTAACACGTGCACGTGACTGACAAAGACTACGAACGCCAGGTGTGGTAGCGAACATGCAGGTCTGACATACTCTGTTGGGCACGCACACGAAAACAGTGCGCCACTCATTCCAGCCCCTGCCGATACTTCCCTGCGTCAAAGGACATCATTGATCTGTCGTGCTTTGACTCCTCGATACTTAAACGACTGTGAATCTCTTCACCTCAATTTGCAAGCCTGAAGAAATCGTCAAAGACTTGAGATATGAGGAAAAAACAGTTTCTAGCAGTCCTATCCGCGGCCTGTATTGCACTTGGCTTGACAGGTTGCGGATCCACCTCCCAGGAAGCCACGAAACCGGTCCCAGCTCAGCCGACAGACACTCAACCTGCTGAGCCGACCAATGATCAGTCCCCTGAATCTACCGATTCTCCTGCCCACGCCAAGGGCCCCTTCGCTGATACCACCAATGGCATCGAAGCGATTAAAGCCGCAGAGTCTCAAAACGGTGGGAAGCTCATTGAGCTCGACCGTGAGGATCGTGACCAGGTGTGGGAAGTCGAAGTGATCGAGGGATCGGAAAAAGTCACCTACTACGTAAGTGCTGACGGTTCGGTCACCGAACACAAGCGCAAGGCCGCCGATCAAGATGACATCGCTAAAGTAGCCGATGCGATCTCAGCAACTGAGGCTATTCAGAAAGCCTTTGATGAGCTCGGGGGTGGATTCCTTGACGAATGCGAACTTGATGAGAATAACGGCATCATCGTGTATGAGATGGACTTCGATGATGAAAACGGTAGTGACTTCGCCGAAATTGAGATCGACTCACGCACCGGCGACATCACCAAGAAAGAACTCGATTAGTCGATAGACATTCCAAGTCTTAGCCGCTAAACGTGGATGAGGCCGCACCTGAGTTTGGGTGCGGCCTCATTTCAATTCGGTGCTACGATCTCATTCTCTTAGTCAGCGTGTTGGTTCCCTGCTCAACGGGACGAATGATCATGGAGTCGATATTGACGTGATCGGGAAGATTAAGACACCACGAAACGGCCTCCGCAATGTCCTCCGCAACGAGTGGCTGGTTGACACCCTGGTAGACAGCGTCAGCCTTTTCCTGGGAACCGAGACGATTGAGGGAAAACTCCTCCGTGCGCACCATTCCCGGAGCGATCTCCATAATTCGTACCGGCTCACCGACGAGTTCTTGCCGCATCGTCAGTGGAATCATCCGCTCAGCGTGCTTAGCGGCAACGTAGCCCCCGCCACCTGGGTAGGTGTCGTGAGCGGCCGTCGACGTCATGAACACGATCGCTCCCCCGCTCTCGCGCATGGCGGGAAGAAGTGCCCGCGTCACGCGCAAGGTCGCCATCACGTTGAGTTCGAACATTTTTTCCCAGCGGCCAAAATCGGCCTCGGCGATCGAATCAACACCAAATGCTCCCCCAGCATTATTGACGAGAGCATGGACGGGACCGTTTTCGTTCACGAACTCGACGAGATGAGCAACCCCAGATTCCGTGGTGAGATCGGCAACGACGAATCGGCATCCCGTCTCCTCAGCAAGTGAGCGCAGACGATCTTCCCGGCGAGCAACAGCAATGACGTTCCAGCCGGTGTCAATTAGTTTCTTTACAGTGGCTCGTCCGATTCCGGACGATGCACCGGTAACAACGGCATTTCGATTCGACATGGGAGCCTCCTGATTTAGATACCTAATTCCCATCATAGGCTCACGCATATGAGAACGGGCGAGGCAACCATCAGTTGCCTCGCCCGCGCTATCCCATCAACACAGTGAGAGTTGAGATTCAACTCAACCTCATGGCTAATACTGTAAAAACGCACCGTTGGTATTCGCATAAATTTTCCTGGAAATTTCCTGAGAAGTTAAAACTGGCACTCATTCAGTAGAGTGGGACCATGACGATTCAAGACTTCTCTTCACCTGTACTCGATCCCGACGCCATGGATAAGACGGTGTCACCGACCGACGACTTCTACCGTCATGCTAACGGCCAGTGGCTGGCTCAACACGAGATTCCCGCTGATCGTCCAGCAGATGGGGCATTCTATGCGCTTCGCGACATGTCGGAAGAACGCGTGCGTGAGATCGTGACGACTCTCTCGACCAGTTCCGATGATCCGGACGAACGCAAGCTCGCCGGTCTCTTTGACCAGTTCATGAATGAGGACGCCATTAACGCAGCGGGCATTGAACCACTGGTGACCGATTTTGCTCGCATAGAACAGGCTTCGAACGCACATGATCTGGCGCTCGTCATGGCTCAGCTCCAGCGCACCGGTGTGACTGGAATCATCGAGACTTTCGTCGATGTCGACATGAATGATCCGGAGAATTACACTGTATTTCTCTACCAGGGTGGGCTTGGTTTGCCTGATGAGTCGTTCTATCGCGAGGATCAGTACGCCCCAATTCGCGATGCGTACGTCAACTACCTCAACGCCAGCGCGCGCCTGATTGCTGAGCGCGCCGACGTGTCGACCCCACAGCTTATGCGCGAACTGGGCAAAGACTATGGTCAGCGGGTGCTCGACTTTGAGACGAAGATTGCCGAACACCACTGGGATAATGTGTCGACCCGCGATGCCGTCAAGAGTAACAACGCACTCCAGCTCAATCAGTTGATCGATGGCTACCCCGGTTTCCCGTGGGGGGAAATGATCGATGCGCTCGGCATTGACATGGTGAAGACCCAGAATGTCAATCTTCGTCAGCCCTCGTATGCCGCAGGCGTAACCGAGCTGTGGTCGGACGACAATTTCGACGATTTGCAACTGTGGCTTGCTGCCCGCATTATCAGTGCGCGTTCACCTTACCTTGCCGATGAGTTCGTCGATGCACACTTTGAATTCAGTCGCGTCCTCACTGGCGCTACTGAACTGCGGCCTCGCTGGAAGCGCGCGGTCTCTTTTCTCGAAGCTGCCATGGGTGAAGCACTCGGACGAATCTACGTCGAACGTCATTTCCCACCCGATTACAAGAACCGTATGGAGCACTTGGTCGCTAAGCTCATCGAAGCCTACCGGCAGTCAATCTCGTCGCTCGATTGGATGAGCGATGCGACGCGAGACAAGGCCCTGATGAAGCTGAGCCAATTCACTCCTAAGATTGGTTATCCCGATAAGTGGAAAGACTATTCGGCCCTTGAGGTTGGGGCCGACCTTGTCGATTCCGTTCGCCAGGCGTCCATCGTTGAGTATGAACGCAATGTGTCGAAGCTCGGTGAACCGGTTGATCGCTCGGAGTGGTTTATGACTCCCCAAACAGTCAACGCCTACTACAACCCGACGATGAACGAGATCGTTTTTCCCGCCGCGATTTTGCAACCGCCATTTTTCAATCCGGATGCGCCCGACGCGGTAAATTACGGGGCTATCGGAGCCGTCATCGGGCACGAGATCGGCCACGGCTTTGACGATCAGGGATCGCAATACGACGGGCTTGGTCGTCTCAACAACTGGTGGAGCGATGAGGATCGCGAGGAGTTCGATCTACGCACGAGCAAACTCATCGAGCAATATTCGCAGTTCTCTCCAGCGGAACTCGATGACGACTACCGCGTCAACGGAGCACTCACGATCGGGGAGAACATTGGTGATCTCGGGGGCCTGACAATTGCGTGGAAAGCCTACCTGCTTGCGCTGGCGGAAAAGGGGATTGACTCCCCCGCAGACGACCGAGCTGATGACTTGAGTGGAGCCGAACAGTTCTTCTACTCGTGGGCCCGTATCTGGCGGTCGAAGTCTCGCAACGAATACGCCAAGCAACTGCTCGCCACCGATCCCCACTCCCCCGCGGAATTCCGCTGTAACGGTGTCGTGCGCAACGTCGATGTTTTCCACGAAACCTTCGGCACTACACCGCAGGACGACATGTGGCTGGCAGAAGATCAGCGCGTCAGCATTTGGTAGCGATAACCATTTGGCAAAAGATCGTGATTGAAAGAGTGAATTGCCGCCAAACGTGACAGACTGGGACTATATCGCCCTCCCGCTGTGTCTCTCACTCCGGGAGGTCTGCCGCACCATCAACTACTGAGACGGGAGCAATCATGCCGGGGCAGAACTTGACCCGAAGTGAAGCCGAAGAACGAGCGTCAATTGTCACGGTGTACCACTATGACATTTCGTTGAACTTGACGGAAGGATCAGAAACGTTCACGTCACGAACCGTGATCGATTTCGATGCCACTGCGGGAGCCGCAACGTTTGTCGATCTCATCGCCGATGAGGTCACGTACCTTGAACTCAATGGCGAAGAGCGCGACGTTGCCGCTTTTGCCGACTCACGGATCGCACTCGATAATCTCGCCGAACGTAATCAGCTGACCGTTGTCGCCACGTGCCGCTACATGCACACCGGGGAAGGCTTGCACCGCTTTACCGATCCCGTTGATGGGCGCGACTACTGCTATTCCCAGTTCGAAGTTCCCGATGCGCGACGTGTCTTCGCGGTATTCGAGCAACCCGACATGAAGGCTCAGTTTACCTTCCATGTGACCACCCCGGCCGACTGGATCGTGCTGTCGAACTCCCCCACCCCCAACCCGCAGGAGGACGGGGACGTCAAGCACTGGCATTTCAGCGCAACTGAGCAGATCTCGTCCTATATCACCGCGGTGGTCGCAGGTCCCTACGTAGGTAGAACGGGTGCGTTGACATCCGTTGACGGTCGGGAAATCCCCCTCGGTGTTTACTGCCGCCAATCCCTACTCGAACACCTCGATGCCGATTGGGTCATGGACGTGACTCGCAAGGGCTTCGAGTTCTTCGAGCGCGAATATTCGCGGCCCTATCCGTTCCGCAAGTACGACCAGATCTTTGTTCCCGAGTACAACGCGGGCGCCATGGAAAACGCCGGTTGCGTCACGTTCCGCGACCAGTACATCTTCCGTTCCAAGCCGACTGCCGCGCAGCTCGAAGGACTTGCCAACACGATCCTGCACGAATTGGCGCATATGTGGTTCGGTGATCTCGTCACCATGCGCTGGTGGAACGATCTGTGGCTCAACGAGTCATTCGCCGAGTTCATGTCGCACCTGTGTCTTGCCGAAGGCACCGACGAATGGTCGGATGCGTGGACCGGCTTCATGGCCCGTAAAGACTGGGGACTCACCCAAGACCAGCTTCCCTCCACCCATCCGATCGTCGCCCCGATCCGCGATCTCGAGGATGTCGAGGTGAACTTTGACGGCATCACCTACGCGAAAGGTGCGGCGGTGCTTCGTCAGCTCGTCAGCTATGTTGGACGTGATAATTTCTTCCGCGGCCTCAGCGAGTATTTCAACAAGCACGCCTGGATGAACACGACCCTCCCTGATCTCATGACCGAGCTGGAAGCCGCCTCCGGACGCGACCTGGCTGCGTGGTCGAGAGTCTGGCTAGAAGAGGCCGGTGTGACACTTTTGCGTCCAGAGATCAAGCTGAACGAGGACGGTGTCATTGAGTCTTTGCAGGTGATCCAAGAACCGTTTACTCCCGGTTCGTCGCTACGCCCTCACCGGCTCGCAGTAGCCGGCTATTCGGAAGTCGAGGGCCGTATCGAACGCGTATTCCACGAAGAACTCGATGTTGATGGCGACGCAACAACTGTGGAAACCGCCTGCGGAATCCCTCGCCCCGATTTTATTCTCATTAACGACGGCGATCTGGCCTACGCCAAGGTTCGCCTGGATGATGACTCGTTAGACTTTGCCATCAGGCAGATTGCTGCGTTCCCCGATGCACTCACCCGAGCAATTATTCTTGCCTCAGCGTGGGATATGGTACGCGACGGACAGATGCGAGCCCGCGCCTACTGCGAACTCGCGCTCAGCGCGATCCCATCCGAAACCGACATTACGATGGTGTCGCTGTGGCTCCGTCATATCGACACGGCCGTCGCGCTGTATGTCGGTTCGGATGAGCAGGATGAGCTTCTGGAGTACGTAGCTGATCGCCTCCTACTGCTGGCGCGTGCCGCCCGAGCCGAAACGGATCATCAGCGGTTACTCGTGCTCGCTGCAGCTAAACGAGCTCACACCCTCGAACAAGCCGAAGCAATCAACCGCCTGCGTACCGGCGATGATACGCTCATGGGGCTCGACGTTGACTTTGATTTGACCTGGGAGCTTCTCATTTGCGCGGTGGCTTTCGAGCTAGCCGGCGAAGAGGAGATCGCTTCCCTACTCAACGATGATCCGACGATGACAGGGCAACAAAAGGCTACCCAAGCTCGCGCTGCTCGCCCAGACCAACACGTCAAGGACGAAGCTTTCTCCGCCCTCATTTCTGACCAGTCGCTCTCGAACGATATGCGGATCGCCACCGGATTAGGATACTGGACGGGTGCGACGCGCACCCCTGCACTTTTCCGGGCACACGCGAAGATCTTCTTCAGTGCGCTCGTGCGCATCTGGGAGGAGAATACCTCCCATACGGCGCAAGACATCGTTGCTCTCGGATTCCCCCGCCAAATTGTTGGCAGGCTCGCCGATCTCGACATCGTGGCTATGGGCGAACAGTGGTTGTCTGACCATGTGGACGCACCGGCGGGATTGCGTCGTTTGATATCGGAAGAGGTCGCGGAATCGCAACGCGCAATCCGCGCTCAACACGTCGAATAGCCTCGAACCTGGACAAACGGCCAGTTCTGCGGGTGATTTCGTTCACAACGGGGTATCCTCGATGTGTGGGCTTTTCGTGCCATGATGCTAGGAGTCAATGATGAGTGAAGTCGCTGCGGACAAAGCCGCAAAAATCGTAGCAGGACTCGGCGGACGAGAGAACATTGAGTTTCTGGAAGCATGTATTACGCGCCTACGAGCTCAAGTACGGGACCCTCAAGCAGTTGACGACGAAGCACTCAAGGAAGCGGGTGCGTTCGGAGTGGTCAAGGTCGGCTCAGCTATCCAAGTCGTTGTTGGCCCCGAGGCAGACGATATTGCTGACGCAGTGGGCTCCGTCAAATAATGATTGATATTTATTCGCCACTCTCCGGATCGATGCTCCCGCTCGCGGAGGTCAAAGACCCTGTGCTCTCAGAAGGAATCGTGGGCTGGGGGTGTGCTGTCGCTCCGGTTGAAGAGCGCTGGCACGACGTATGCGCACCGGTTGCCGGCAAACTCCTCAAAGTCCATCCGCACGCATTCATCGTGTTCACCTCCGCAGGTATCGGTATTCTCGTTCACCTCGGAATCGACACTGTTGGTCTCAAAGGCGAGGGCTTCGACGTCCTCAAGAAGGACGGCGATACGGTTGAGCTTGGAGAGACAGTTGTCCGTTGGGATTCGGCCGTCGCGATCGAGCGCGGTCTGGCAACTTCGGTGTCGGTTATCGCCTGCGACCTGCCTAAAGACCTCATTCGGCTACACGTACGCAACCGCGAGACAGTGATCCGTGGAGATCACCTGTTCTCGGTAGCGACACCGGGTGAGGCTCAGTGAGTCTCTGCCAGTAGTCGGCGCTCAACCGGCCGAGTAATCTCAGAGGCCACGAAAACCGTAGTCATTCCAAGTGCACAAAACCCGATCACGAGGATCGATCCCGCATTGGTAGATCGGAGAGTACCGACGGTGGAGACAAAAAGTAGGCCGATTCCAACCGCACTGACGACTATCAGCGAAAGTGGGAGCATAACCTCGGTTCTGCGCGCCCGGTTCAAGAACCGTTGCGAGGCTCCGCTCAGCAAGAGCGCTCGAGTATGTGCGATTCCATCAATCGTGCGCGTTACCTGAGAAACGGCGGTGGATATCGCGGCGAGGACAAATGTCAAGGCGAGGGTAATTATCATTCCCTGACCAATGTCCGCGATAAACGTCGCTTCTTCCTTACTCATATCCGGTCCAGCATAGGTGAAGATAGATCCGAGCGGATAGAGGATACCTACGATGAATCCAACCAGGCCGACGCTTCCGTAGGCTCGCCACAGGCTACGCGGATCATCCATAATGCGCCGGCCAGCCAGCAGTGCCGATGGAGTGCGTGCAAGCCGCACGATTGCCCGTCCAATGAGGGATATACCGAAGGTTCCCAAGGCATTAAGCAGGGCGAAGAAAATCCCCATCATGGCCAGTAGAACCAGTGCAGCAATGTCCTCGCCACTGGCAAAGAGGCCCGGAGATACCCACAGCCAGACGAGAAAGACGATGACTGTGAGGATAGCGCCGATCGGCGAAATCTTTCTCGCATCGCTTCGGCGCACAACGCCCAGCGGAGTCACCGCTACTTTGCGCATGGCCATCCAGGAGCTGGCGATGGCTAGCAACATCATGACAAGGCAGGCTGCCAAGAGTAGCCAGATTCCCATCCACATCTCTGCGATGGTCAAGTGGTGCTGTTGGAAGCTGACGAGTTGCCATAGCGGTAGTGTCACCAGATAGATGACAATCCCGAGACCGATACCGATGAGTGCGCTCCGAGAGGTTTCAATGACAGATGCGGCCTTTGCCCGCATCGGAGACAAGCCGAGCAGGCGCATGACGGCGAGATCTTGTGAGCGACGCATGAGGCCGAGCCGAGCCGCCGCCGCTCCCATTGACAAAATTGGAACGACGAGAAGCACGGTTGCAATCGATGCTAAAACGACATACGTTCCAGCGCTCTGACCGTACTCTTGCGGATATTCGCTCCGCTCAAAAAATGCGCTGGCCCCGCCAATCACCGTTAAAAACACCGCATGCGGGAGGGCGAAGGCGAACACTGTCAGGATAAATGTTGCCCGATCACGGCTACGAATCAGCGTTTGCGCTGCCACGAGGGTAGGATTCATCGAACATCGCCCTCTGGCTGAATCAGGCCGTCTTTCATGCGAATGGTATGCGGCAACATCGCGGCCACGCCCGGATCGTGGGTAACGAGTACCAGGGTGGCACCAGTTTTCCCACACGATTGAATTAGTAGATTCATGATTTCTCGCCCCGTGGCTTGATCGAGTGCACCAGTCGGTTCATCGGCAAATACCACGGCGGGATTGGTCACGAGTGCACGCGCAATCGCGATGCGTTGGGCCTGTCCTCCTGACATTTGGCCCGGGCGGGATCCGGAAAGTTCTCGCAGTCCGAGCTGATCGAGAATACCGTTGGCGCTTGCAATGGCATCGGAGCGGCTCCGGCCCGACAGCATGAGCGGTAGCGCAATGTTCTCTTCGCCGGTGAGTTCGGGAAGTAGTTGATCATCTTGGAAGACGAAACCGAATTGGTCGAGTCTCAGCTGCGAACGTGCACGCTCTCCCAGGGAGGTGATGTCGGTATCGGCGAGGGTAATGGATCCGGAGGTTGGTTTAATAATTCCCGCCATGCAGTGTAAGAGAGTGGTTTTACCGCAGCCGGAGGGCCCCATGAGAGCGATTTGGCAACCGGCTGGAAGGCCCAGATCTATTCCTTGCAGGGCCGGAACTCGGGTGGTTCCGCGCAGATATTCTTTAGTGACCCCACGCACGACAAGATCGCCGTGTGTTGTAGCTGATGTGTGTCGGACATGGTGTTTTTCTCTCATGTCTCAATCATCAACAAACCGCTTGCCCGGCGGAATCGGGCGTTCCCCTTGTTGATCCCCGATTCTTTCCGCTACTCCCCTAGGGGATACCTCGATCACTATCGGGGCTACCATGTGATAGCCCCGATCGATCTCGGACACGTGACTGAGCGGCCTTTAGACGTCCTTACCGACAGCGGCATTCATGACGTCAGCAAACCGGGCAATATTGAGTTCTAGCAGACGGTCAACCGTCACCTCAATTCCACGATCATCGGCCAGCGGTAGACGCCAATTCGGGTACTCCATGTGAGTACCGGGGAAGTTCTGCGGTTGTAGATCGCGAACAATGTCGACGAGAGACACTGCGAGAAGACGCGACGGTGTCTGCGCAATGTACCGATAGAGACCGTCTATCACCGCCTGCTCATCCTCACGTTCGTCCGCGGAGAGCAAACCATATTCAATAAGTCGGTCAATCATCGAGTCGAGTTCACGTCGATCATGGGCTCGCACCTGCGCTATATCGTCGACGATAAGTCCAAGTTCATGGCGAATAGTCGTTTGGACCCCACGCAAATATCCTGCCGTTGGCGGCAAGTCGTGAGTGTTCACCGCAGTCAACGCATTCTCCCGATAACGATCGGCGTGAATCGGTTGCCCGGTCTCGTCTCTTTCAAACCACAAAATTGACGTGCCGAGGACGCCGCGCTCATTAAGATACCCCCGCACCCACGGCTCCACTGTTCCTAGGTCTTCACCGATGACGACACTTCCGGCGCGCTGAGCTTCGAGGAGGAGAACTCCGACCATTGCCTCGTGATCGTACGTCACGTAGGTACCGTGGTTGGCCGTCATGCCTTTGGGAATCCACCACAGTCGAAATAGTCCGAGAATGTGGTCAATACGAACTGCGCCCGAGTGAGCGACGGCAGCACGAATCATCGTCCTCAGCGGCGCATACCCGTAGCGGGCGAGCGCACGCGGATTCCACGGGGGCTGCGACCAGTTTTGCCCGAGCTGAGAATACATATCGGGGGGTGCACCAACGGTCATACCGGCAGCAAACATGTGGGGCTCAGCCCACACTTCGGAGCCGTACGGGTGGACTCCCACCGCCAGATCAGACATCACACCAATCGACATTCCTGCCGCGCGGGCCGCGGCCTGTGCATTGTCGAGCTGTTCGCCGAGCACCCACTGCATCCACATGTGAAATCTCACCAAGTCGGAATGGTCCTCGGCAAACTGGCGCACTGGCGCCGAGCGTGCATCCGTGTATTGCTCAGGCAGATCCATTCCGTGAGTCTCCACTAGGGCGCACCACGTGGCAAACTTCACCAGGCCGTCTCCTTGATCGGCAATGTACGCTTCAAAGTCGGCCTCGCGAGCTGCGCTACGCCCGTGGCGATAGATATGACGCAGGGCCTCAGCTTTCGCTATCCACGCGTGGTCACGATCAATGAGGCCGGGCATATCGGTCTGTTCGAGCTTCGACAGCGAGTGACATTCTTTGATGAAAAGTTTGGTGGCTCCAGGAAGTTCGTGATATTCAGGAATATCTTCGGGGTGAATGTAGAGCGACTCACGGAATTGGCGTGTAACGGGCAAATAGGGCGATGGTTCAATGGGCAATGTGGGAGCTGCGCTGTGCACCGGATTAATCAGGTGGAAATCAGCACCCAACTGACCAAAGAGCAAGTTGAGCTGTCCGAGAACGCGGGTGTCACCAATCCCCCACGCGTCAGCTGATCGTACCGAATACAGTTGTGAGGAGATTCCCCACTGTTGAGGACGCGTATCGAGTGCAGGAGCGTTGAGGCGCTGAGGAACAACAATAAGATAGCCCGTAGCACTTTCCCCGTTGCCGAGGCTGGCAGTGATCGTGTGGTAGCCGAGTGGAAGAGATTCATCGAGGGCGAAGCCGGCTCGTCCCCGCATGTTCCCATTGACGCTGCGAGGTGGATCCCAGTTGTCGATTTGGGCCAGGGCTCGCCTACTCCCGTCTTCCAAAGTCACTTCAACGGTGACTGATTCACCATCGGGGACATGAATGTGAAGCTCCTGCCAGTTCCCAACCCGCTGGATGGTGCAGTCCGGAACGACGGTCATCCAGCGGTCATCTTCAACGCGAGTGATGAGCGCGCGTATTTCTTCATCAGAAGGAGTGTCCGTAATGGGAATACCGAGCGCTTGGAACACCCGGATGAGAGTGGTCGGTGTGACTTCTTTGAGCTGACCGTGCCAATCCCAGTAACTGGTTGATACTCCGCTCAGTTGCGCGAGTTCGTGCAACTGCTTGACAGTCTCGGCGGCAGGGGGTAAATGCGTCATCGAATACTCCGGATACGATCAGGGGTCATCGTCGATCTTATGCCACCAATGCACGATAGCGATTACCCGAAAGGCTCTTTTAGTCTCCGGGGTGTGACGATTCACATTGAGCGGCAGTTTCTGCCACAGTTTTATCCATTGCTTCAACCAAGTCATCTGCTTCAGGGCCGACAATTATTTGCACAAACTGACCCGAACACACCACTGCCAGCGGTTCCGTTTCTCGAATCGCGTCCTCATCGACGCGCTTGGGATCACGCACCGTCGCCCGGATACGCATAATGCACGGTTCAAGTTCAATGATGTTCCTTGCCCCACCCAATGCGTCGACGAGTTTCCGCGCTTTTGTCACAATTATCCCTCCCTGTAAGCCATATCACATAATATTGCTTTAATGTCTTTTTGTATAGACATTTTCGGTTTTATGACTCACTCACCGTGCCAGTATGACTGTCATCTGCGGTTTTACCTGGGTAAATCAATCCACCATACGATTGTGCACATGTGAAACTGTCCAATTTCATTCACAATGGGACCATGACGAAGCCGATCTCTATCCCGCAACTCACCGAGGAGCCACTGGCTTCCGTCCTTCGAGTTCTCCAACTGGAAGAAAACGGAGCAGACACTTTCACGGCGCATTCACTTCCCCAAATGAATCGAGTGTACGGCGGACAGGTGATAGCCCAAGCACTTCTGGCCGCCGCCGCAACACTCGATGAACAGTCCGCTGTACGTACTCCCCACTCATTTCACGCGTACTTTCTGCGCGGAGGTGCCCCGCACAAACCGTTCGACATATCGGTCCATCGCGCGCACGACGGCCGCTCGTTCTCTTCTCGTCAGGTCAGGGCTGTCCAACACGGAAAAGATATCCTCACGCTTCTCGCTAGTTTTCAACTCCATCAACCCGGCTTGGAACATAACAGTACGATGCCAACGGTCGATCAACCCGAACAGTTACAATCCGCGATTGAATACTTCCGCACGATAAATCACCCGGTGGGGAAATTCCTCGGCAAAACAGCAGCTTTTGACGTGCGTCACGTCCAAGAATCTCTCTATTCTCGCGCTTCAACAAAGCGAGAACGCCGTCAGCAACTGTGGATGAAGCCGCGCGCGCGGATCGACAGTCCGACGCAGACCGTGTCGCGTGCGCTCCTCGCCTACGTCGTCGACCAAGTCATGATGGAGCCCGCGCTGCGAGCACACGGCCTCGCGTGGCTCACTCCGGGGCTTGCACTTGCCAGTCTCGACCATGCGATGTGGTTCCACCGCGATTTCAATATCAACGAGTGGATGCTCTACGACCAGGAATCTCCTTCGGCGCAAGGATCGCGCGCCATGGGGCGGGTGCGTATCTACTCTCGTGATGGCACGCTAATTGCCGAAGCAATGCAAGAAGCGATGATCCGCCTGCCCGAGGAGGGCACTGCGCCGTCGTCGAAGTGGACCTTCAGTGACGACTCATCCGCGGACGTAGGCGACCAGTAGCTCGCAGCCGGTTCGCACGTCGGCTTCGGATCCGGCAAAGGAGACGCGGATATAGCGACTCCCGTCCAGATTCGGGTCACAATCGTCTGATCCGGATGAGTCTGGAGCAAAGTCGATCCCCGGTGTCACCGCTACCCCGGTCGCAAGCAGAAGCTCGTGTGCCCATGCGGCGGTGTCGTCTGTCAAATGAGAGACATCCGCGTAGCAGTAGAACGCTCCATCCGCGGGTGCGATGACGCGCGCTTCAATAGCTTCCAACGCGTCGATGACGATCTGGCGATTGGTGCGGTAACGCGCGACGTGCCCATCAAGTTCTTCGGTGGAATCCTCAGCGAAGGCCTCAATAGCGGCCAGTTGCGACAGCGTCGGTGCCGACAGGTTGAGGTTCCCGAGGAGCAACTCAACTGGACGGACGAGTTCATGAGGTAGAACTGCCCACCCAAGCCGCCACCCCGTCATCGAGTAGTACTTCGAGAAACTGCCGATCGCGATGTGAGCGCGAGAAAACTGCGTCACCGAAGCACACGGATCGGTGAAAGAAATCCCGTGGTAGATCTCATCAGAGATCAGCAGTGTTCCGTGGTCGTCGCACCACCGGGTGATGGCATCGAGTTCTTCTCCCGACAGAATCGTCCCCGTCGGATTAGCCGGACTGGCAATAATGAGCCCGGCCGGCGGATTGTGAGCATACCGCTCATCGAGTTGCTCGGCGGAGGGTTGCCACCGGGTATCCGGGCCGCAGTCAATCGACTCAACGGAACATCCGAGCGCACCGAGAGTGTTTCGGTAGGCGGGATATCCCGGACGGGTCATCGCAACGGTATCCCCCGCTTCGAATGCGGCGAGGAAGATTGCCGTAAATGCGGCAGACGATCCCGTCGTGATGACGATGGTGTCAGGATCGACGTCTGCTCCGTATTCGTCCGCGTAGTGGCGGGCAATACGTTCACGTAGCGGCGGGATCCCGTTAGCGTCGGTGTACCCAATCTGCTCGGTATCGAGAGCGCGATGGGCAGCCTGTCTTACCGGGGTCGGAGCCGCGGTGGACGGCTGTCCGAGGCACAGCGAGTACACCTCACGCCCCTCGAGCGCCACCTGGTTCCCCTGTTTCAATATCTCCATAGCGCGGAACGGTTCAACCGCTCCGCGCTGGGAAAGCCTCACGCTCATAGCTAGTCACGCTTCAATCGACGGTGAGTGACTCGATGAGGACGGGCTGCTTCGAGACCAAGGCGCTCAACCTTGTTCTTCTCGTACGCGTCGAAGTTCCCCTCGAACCAGTGCCACTGTGCCGGGTTCTCTTCTGTTCCTTCCCACGCGAGAATGTGCGTGGCAACGCGGTCGAGGAACCAGCGGTCGTGGGTGACAACAACCGCACAACCAGGGAACTCCAGGAGAGCATTTTCCAATGACCCTAGTGTTTCGACATCGAGGTCGTTCGTCGGCTCGTCAAGTAGAAGCAGGTTGCCGCCCTGCTTAAGAGTCAGCGCGAGATTGAGCCGGTTGCGCTCACCACCGGAGAGGACTCCGGCCGGTTTTTGCTGATCTGGCCCCTTAAATCCGAAAGCTGAAACGTAGGCTCGCGAGGGCATTTCGACGTTACCGACCTGAATAAAGTCGAGTCCATCAGAGACGACTTCCCACAGTGTCTTATCCGGGTCGATACCCGCACGAGTCTGGTCAACGTACGAAATCTTCACGGTTTCACCGATCTTGAGATCGCCGTCGTCAAGTGGTTCGAGGCCGACAATGGTCTTGAACAGCGTCGTCTTACCAACCCCGTTTGGGCCAATGACACCGACGATTCCGTTGCGCGGCAGTGAGAACGATAATCCGTCGATGAGAGTGCGGTCACCGAAGCCTTTTTTGAGGTTCTTCGCTTCGATAACAACGGATCCTAAGCGGGGGCCCGGTGGGATTTGAATCTCTTCGAAATCGAGCTTGCGGGTCCGCTCGGCCTCGGCCGCCATCTCTTCGTAGCGAGCCAGACGGGCCTTCGACTTCGCCTGGCGACCCTTCGCGTTTTGGCGCACCCAATCGAGTTCGTCCTTCAATCGCTTGGCGAGCTTCGCATCCTTTTTACCCTGGACCTTCAAGCGTTCGCGCTTCTTCTCCAGGTAGGTGGTGTAGTTACCTTGATACGGATACAACCGTCCGCGATCGACCTCAGCGATCCATTCGGCGACGTGATCGAGGAAATAGCGGTCGTGCGTGACGGCGATAACCGCACCCGGGTATTTAGCGAGGTGCTGTTCAAGCCAGAGCACGGACTCGGCATCGAGGTGGTTGGTGGGCTCGTCAAGCAGGAGCAAATCCGGTTGTTCGAGTAGCAAACGACACAGTGCGACGCGGCGGCGTTCCCCACCGGAAAGGACCTTAACGTCCGCGTCTCCCGGCGGGCAGCGCAGCGCATCCATGGCCTGTTCGAGCTGAGAATCGAGATCCCACCCGTTGGCGGCGTCAATCTCGGTTTGAAGCTTCCCCATTTCTTCCATCAACGCGTCGAAGTCGGCATCGGGATCCGCCATCTGAGCGGATACCTCGTTGAAGCGGTCGAGTTTTGCCACCATGTCGGCAACACCGAGTTGCACATTCTCGAGCACCGTTTTGTCCTCGTCAAGAGGCGGCTCCTGCTGGAGGATTCCGACCGTGTAGCCCGGAGTCAATCGAGCTTCACCGTTCGACGGCTCATCTAGACCGGCCATGATTTTGAGGATGGATGACTTACCGGCACCGTTGGGGCCGACCATACCGATCTTCGCTCCCGGCAGGAACGCCATCGTCACATCGTCAAGAATGAGTTTGTCGCCGTGCGTCTTACGCGCTCGGACCATGGAGTAAATGTATTCAGCCACTGCTTACCTTCGCTTACGATTCCGCGGAGTTATTCCGGTGTGTTCTCAGCTAGTGTACGCAACTCCTTGGCCCTTGGGCGAACGGCACCTACACGGTGGGCGGGACCTTTCACATTGTGGAGACCGGCTTCTTAGAATGGTGGCTCAGTCGACGCTGAAGACGATTCAGACCCGGACGGCCCCAAAGCAGAAACATCCCCGTTCGACTGAACTTGCGCTGCCGGCGGGGAAACCGCGTCTGCGGGGACCTGCGTCCGCTCCCCCGGCTCGCGGCCATCCTCTTTTGAACGGGAGTTCAGTTCCTCCGGCTCGTCGTCGCGCAAGCGGAAATAGCGCGTCAAACCGTGAGTGAGGTCGTGGCCGATACTCGAAGCAACAATGACAAGTTCGGTTCCGCGAGCGCCAGTTTCCGAGTTTTCCCACTGGTTAACTTTCAACCGCCCGCTAACGATAACGGGATGCCCCTTAAAAATTGATCTCGCGCAGTTGTCGGCGAGTTGATTCCACGCTTTAACCGTGTACCACGTGGTTTCAAGATCGTGCCAGATTCCGGCCTCATCCCGACCTCGTTGAGTCACGGCTAATCGGAAGCGAGCGGTTTGAGCACCCGATGGTAGTTGCACAAGATCGACTGCTGTCCCCGTTCGGCCTCTCACGGTGACGTGAAGTGCGTCGGCTGAATAGTTCTGAATCTTCCCCGTGATGGGGACGGGAACGGTAACGGACTCGTCGTCACTGGCGGTATTCCACGAAGACATGCTGTTTCTCCTCGGTAGTGGGGTTCGGACACGCTTCATCGTGTCGCACACCGAACCGCAGGTCGAGGCTGTGGATAGCACACTGTGGATAACGAAAAACGGGCGCTATCAGTGGATAGCGCCCGTTCCATTGGTTGTTTTAGAGCTCGGTGATTCCGAGTTTCCTCACTTCTTCGCCAGCGCGGCGACAGTCTTCTCGACTCGGCCCTTCACCGGCTGGAAAGAGGACGCGGCGATAGTATTCGAGTTCGGCAATCGACTCGAGAATATCGGCGCGTGCCCGGTGGCCGCCGCACTTTTCTGGGGCTTCTTCAAACGTGCGGTGATACCAGCGTTTGGCCAGTTCTTTGATCGATGACACGTCGACCACCCGGTAATGCAGGTGCTCGATGAGCTCGGGCATATCCCGCTCCAAGAACGCCTTGTCCGTACCGATTGAGTTTCCAGCGAGCAGACCGTGGCGTGGACGGGGGACGTACTTTTTGACGTAGTCGAGGACGAGTTTCTGCGCCTCATCCATAGACATACCGCCGTCGAGATCGTCGAGGAGACCGGATTCCGTGTGCATCTGGCGGACAAATGGTTCCATCTGCTCAATCGCGTCGGCGGACGGTTTAATGACAATATCAATGCCCGGATCGACGATCGTCAGTTGCTCATCGGTAATGACCACCGCGACCTCAATCAGCGCATCGTTCTCAAGATCCAAGCCGGTCATTTCGCAATCAATCCACACCAGCGGGCGTCGTATCGTCTTTTTTCCCATACCTGTACTCTATGTTGCTACTCATATCTTTGTCGCATTCACTCCCGCTACAAATGTGGACAGGACGGGAAACTCTCTCGGTCTCTCCTTACACTGGACGTATGACAGCACTGATACCCGCGACCGATCAGTTACCCGCTAGCGCAGACGATGTCCGCGATGCCGCCCGCCGTTTAGAGGGCGTTGCTCGCCGCACCGCCCTCGAATACTCTCCGCGGTTAGAAGAGGAAATCGGTGTTCCGGTCTTGCTCAAACGCGAGGATATTCAAGTCTGTCGTTCTTTCAAGGTTCGCGGAGCGTACAACATGATCGCCTCTCTCAGTGACGAGGAGAAGTCCCGGGGAGTGGTGTGTGCGTCGGCAGGTAACCACGCGCAAGGTGTCGCGTTTGCGTGCGCAACGCTGGAGATTAGCGGCCGCATCTTTCTTCCGTCAAATACTCCGCGACAAAAGCGCGATCGCATCGCCAAGATCGGCGGCGAGTGGGTGACCCAAGTGATCGTCGATGGTTCATTCGATGTGGCAAACACCATGGCAACCCAGTTTGCCGACGCTCACGACTTAGTCGTCATTCCTCCCTACGACGATCCGCGCACCATTGCTGGTCAAGGAACCATCGCGGTGGAGCTACTGGAGCAGATGCCTG
The DNA here is from genome assembly GCA_030537615.1 of Actinomycetaceae bacterium. GTDB lineage: Bacteria > Actinomycetota > Actinomycetes > Actinomycetales > Actinomycetaceae > Gleimia. The sequence goes on from JAUNVP010000001.1 coordinate 88,044, forward strand.
ATAACACCGACTCGATCCTCGTCCCGATGGGTGGCGGAGGACTGGCAGCTGGCATCGCCCTGTGGGTCAAAACCATGCGACCGGAAATCAAAGTCATTGGCGTCGAACCGGAGGGAGCGGCCTCCATCCGCGCGGCCGTCAATGCCGGGGAGCCGGTCACTCTCGATCACGTCGATTCGTTCGTCGATGGGACTGCCGTGGGCCGCGTCGGTTCTGTGACGTTCCCGATCTTGCGTGATCTACTCGACGATGTGGTGGTTGTGCCCGAAGGCGCCGTGTGTTCTGAGATGCTCGACCTGTACCATTCCGAAGGAATCATCGCGGAGCCTGCTGGCGCGCTTGCCTCGGCAGCAATTCGCCGCTACCTGCCCCATATCCCCAACGGTCCGGTCATTGCGATTGTCTCCGGCGGAAATAACGACCTCTCCCGCTATGCGGAAGTGCAGGAACGCTCGCTGCGCCACGAGGGGGTTCGTCACTACTTTCTCGTCACCTTCCCCCAGGAGCCCGGCGCATTGCGCAAATTCCTTGAGGACGTGCTCGGTGATGACCAAGATATCGTTCACTTTGAGTACACGAAGAAGAATAACCGCGATACCGGCCCCGCCCTCGTCGGCATTGATATTCACGAGCCGGGCGATATCATCGGGCTTCGCAAACGCATGGCGGCTTCTCCCCTGAGAGTCGAGCAGATTCCCACGGACTCAGAAATCTTCCGCATCCTCATCTAGGTTGCGTCAGTTTTAGTTCGGAGCACATACGCACTAGAATGACCGATGTCTATGCCTCCGTAGCTCAGTGGATAGAGCAGTTGCCTTCTAAGCAATTGGTCGCAGGTTCGAATCCTGTCGGGGGTGCCAGGTGATTATCCAGAGATACAAAAACGGTGGCCCGTTGGGACCACCGTTTTTCGTTAACGCTCGTTAGGCGTCGATGTCAATGAGGCCAGTCTTGTACGCCTTAGCTAGGCGACGAGGCACACGAACTTCACGGCCCTGGACACGAATCGTGACGAGGTCAGTCATCTTGGCCTTCCAGGTCGCCCGGCGAGTGCGAGTGTTGGCGCGGGACATTTTACGCTTGGGAACTGCCATAGCCCTGCCGCTCCTTCAAATATGATTGTTTACTTACCACAGTACACTTTGCCACGTTTAACGCGGTTTTGACCAATCTGAATGACGGTTCGTCATGTGATTTTCACCGCTGAGGCAACTTCATTACCCTACCACCGCCGCCGCAGACTACCAACCGTGGAGTTCACCAGGACGATTTGGTGACACCCGGGAGCTCACCGCGCAGGGCCATGTGTCGAAACTGGACGCGGGATAATCCAAATTTCCCGATGTAGCCGCGAGGCCGTCCGTCGTTAATTCCGCGGTTGCGCACGCGAGTTGGTGACGCATTACGCGGGAGAGCGTGGAGCTCGCGCATCGCCTCCGCTCGTTGTTCCTGGCTCAGGTGAGGATTGACGCTTCGTCGTTTGAGGTCGGCCCGCCGTTCGGCATACGTGTCGACGATAGCCATCCGTTTCTTATTGGCCGCGATTTTTGATTTCTTCGCCATTTAGAACTTCTCTCCTCGCTGACGCATGAGTGCGACGGCCGCTTCAATTCCCATCTTGTCGATGGTTTTAATGCCTCGCGCACTCACATTGATCGTGATCGTTCGCCCGAGAGAGGGAACGTAGTATTTCTTCTTGTGAACATTGACATTCCAGCGGCGATTCGTGCGCCGGTGTGAGTGAGATACGTTCTTCCCGAATCCGGGTCGAGCCCCGGTGATCTGACAGTGTTTACTCATACACCCATTATTGATAACGGTTATCGTTTGCGCAATCTCGGATGGTGTAATCTCACACACGCCACACATCTTCACGAGCCCGCGTACCCTGGGAGTAGATGAAGGGAGAACTATGCGTAGCGTTCGGTCGGGCACATGGCTTCGACATGAGATCGAAATTCATCGATCGCGCTTCATCACCACCGTGGCTCACACTCCGACTGAAGAGGATGCCCGCACTCTTATTGCGACAGTGCGCGATGAGTTCCCCGACGCCACACACAATTGCTCCGCTTTCGTCGTCAAACCCGATGACAGGAATGAAATCGGCCACTCCAACGACGATGGGGAACCATCGGGAACAGCGGGAGCTCCCATGCTCGATGTGCTCCGACGCCGCGAACTAGTCAATGTCACCGCCGTTGTCACCCGCTATTTTGGTGGAACACTACTAGGCGCAGGCGGCCTCATTCGCGCATATTCGACATCGGTATCGGAAACCTTAGACCGCGCCGATATTGTTGAAATCCGTCAACTCAATCAGTGGCTACTCAGCGCGCCGCACTCTTTCGCCGGGCGCATCGAGTCAGAGTTGCGAAACCGCGGTTTTCACATCGTGGGAGTCGATTATCTCGACACCGCGCGGATTACCTGCGCGACCGAACCGACCGACGAAGCCACATTTTCAGGGGTGGTGGCAGAAATCAGCGGCGGCACAGTGTCACCAACCCCACTACCGCCAACGAGCATTGAGGTCGACGTACCCACCCGTTAGGTTTATGATCGAGGCGATGAAAGAAATGAAACGGGACGTTTTCACACTCGCATTCCGCTGCTTTCCTACGGCGTTGCAGTGCGAGTGTCTATAGGGTGCATGGCTTTGCACCCGGCAGGTGTGCGCGCACATGCACCCATCTGAATCCCGTCGTTCTTTCCACTAAGGAGTAAAAATAGAGATGTCCACCATTTACTCAGATATCACCCGCACCGTCGGACACACGCCGCTCGTACGTATCAATCGAATCACCGGCAATAAAGCTACCGTCCTCGCAAAATTTGAAGCCTCTAATCCCGCGTCATCCGTGAAAGACCGGGTTGCCGTCAGCATCGTCGATGCCGCAGAAGCCAGCGGGGAACTGAGCGCAGATGGCACAATCATTGAAGCAACCTCGGGGAACACCGGTGTTGCTCTCGCGATGGCCGGAGCAGCACGCGGCTACAAAGTCGTCATTGCCATGCCTTCGTCCATGAGTGTCGAGCGACGCACACTGATGAAAGCCCTCGGTGCCGAACTCATCCTCACCGATCCGAAGGACGGCATGGCCGGAGCGGTGTCTGCCGCACAGGAAATCTTGCAATCACGGCCCGGCTCGGTGCTCGCTTCCCAGTTCACCAATGCGGCCAATCCCGCCGCCCACTATCGAGGAACGGGAGAAGAGATTTGGACTGACACAGATGGAAACATCGATGTGTTTGTCGCCGGAGTGGGAACTGGAGGAACCATCAGCGGAGTCGGCCAGTTCCTCAAAGAAAAGAATCCGAGCATCCGAATTGTCGCCCTTGAACCCGCCGACTCCCCCGTCCTCTCGGGCGGTGCTGCCGGCCCACACGGAATCCAAGGAATCGGCGCCAACTTCGTTCCCGATAACTACGACGCTTCTGTCGTTGACGAAGTTGTCACCGTGAAAACGGATGATGCCATGCGCTTTGCCCGCCGGGCAGCTGCTGAGGAGGGCCTCCTCGTCGGTATCTCCGCAGGCGCCGCGTTGTGGGGCGCTTGCCAACTAGCGAACAAGCCCGACTTCGCGGGCAAAACAATTGTTACCCTGCTACCAGACACCGGTGAACGCTACCTGTCAACACCTCTGTGGGCAGGTATCGCCGAATAAGCTGACAGGATTCAATCATGCACAACAGTCGGATCTCGCTGTGGCAGTTAGCCAAGGAAGATATGGCCACCGCGCGCCAGCGCGATCCGGCCGCTCGTTCGAACGTTGAAGTCGCCCTCGCCTACCCGGGTGTCCACGCCATCTGGTCGCACCGTATCGCGCACAAAATGTGGCACTCGGGAGCGCGAACGGCCGCACGCGTGGTTTCGTCCATGGCCCGAGTCGTGACCGGAATCGACATTCACCCCGGAGCGGTTATTGGGCGCCGAGTGTTTATCGACCACGGCACGGGAGTCGTCATCGGGCAAACTGCGGAAGTTGGGGAAGACGTGGTGATCTTCCACGGTGTCACGCTCGGGGGGGTTGCCATGGTCAAAGGCAAGCGCCACCCGACTGTCGGCTCCAACGTCATGATTGGCGCGGGGGCAAAAGTTCTCGGCCCCATCACCATTGGCTCAGGCTCGAAGATCGGCGCCAACGCCGTCGTGGTTCGCGAAGTCCCCGACGAGCATGTCGCTATCGGAATTCCCGCTCACAACCAGCCGATCTGTCAAGAATCGCGCGATGCTGACTTAATCGTCGATCCAACACTCTACATCTGAGTTGAAAAATCGCCCACTGCCTTGTCAGTGGGCGATTCTGGACCATAACTGCACAAAAAGACATACGCTAGAGGTATGTCACAGCTCACACTTAACGCTCAGTTGGAAGCCCTATCGGGGCTCGACCGTCCTGCCGGAATTGAGCTAGCGACATTGACCCGCTATGACATTCCGGCTCTCGCATCCCTCTATTTGGTTGCCTACGATTCGCCGGAAATTGCCGAGAACCTCTTCGAAGCCGTCGAAGAAATGCGGATGGCTTTTAACGGTGAATTCGGTCGACATCTTGACAACTCATTTGTCGGTGCATGGATCGAAGGTGAGTTGGTCGGCGCCGTCCTCGTGACCGTCGATCCCCCGTGGGATGACATTGATGGCCCCTTCATTGTCGACCTCATGGTGGCACCGGAATTCAGGGGACGCGGCATCGCCACCGCCCTCATCGGCGAAGTGGCGAGCCGCATTGACGAGGCCGGCTACGACAACATCGGACTGCGCATTGACCACCATCAAGCACACGATGCGTTCCGACTCTACGAATATCTTGGATTCGAACAAATCCCCAATAGCCGCTGAGTCAGTTCGTGCTGAGGAGAGGTCAAGAGGCTGGTTGACGGCTGGATTTCAACAATTTGTCCCCCGGCCAACACTGCGATTCGGTCACTCACTTCCCCGACGACATCGAGATCGTGAGAGATAAACACGCTCGTCAAGCCGCGGCGTTGCCGGACGGATTCAAAAGTTGTCAGCACGTGACGACGCACGGTGGCATCGAGAGCCGACACCGCTTCATCAAGTACGAGAACCCGCGGTTGCGCCGCGAGCGCCCGCGCAATCGCCAGGCGTTGACGCTGGCCCCCCGATAAATGCCGCGGTAGTGCCCCGAGGAGATTGGGGGTGAGATCAACTTCTGCCAGGAGATTTTCGACAGCAGCTCGCCCACCATCCACGCGATCCAGGCGACGAGTTCTTCCCCCGCTGAGAGCGTCAGCCAGGATCTGCCCCACCCGCAGGCGCGGGTCAAAGCTTCCCCGGGTATCTTGTGCGATTAACCCAATCTGTCCGCGCCGCGCGCGCCGCGCGCTCTCCGACAGCGGAGCCCACAGTTTATCGTCCAGGAGTACTGTTCCCGCATCCGGTTGTTCTAGACCGAGCACGATATTCGCCAGTGTCGTTTTCCCCGATCCGGATGGCCCGACGATACCGAGAGTTTCGCCGTCTCGAATCGACACGGATACATCCTCGAGAACCGGTCTGCCGGCAAAACTCTTGCTGATGCTTCGAATGTCAACGATTGGCGCTGAGTCAACAGATTTCATGCGCGGACGGCGAGGAAGAGCGGCGACCAGCGCCTGCGCTGCCTGGGATTGCGGCTGTGTCAAAATCCGCTCGGGAACACCTGATTCGACGATCCTGCCGTCGCTCATCACAGCTATGCGGTCGCACACTGCTCGAATGGACGTGAGATCGTGGGATATAAAGAGAACCGCTCGTCCCTCGTCGGCCAGGGCACGCACGAGTGCCATCAGTTCACGGCGGGAATGAGCGTCGAGGGAGCTCGTCGGCTCATCAGCAATGAGTAATTCCGGTTCTCCCGCGAGCGCAGTAGCGATGAGGATTCGTTGCCTCTGCCCGCCAGAGAATGCACTCGGTGGATCGTGCAGGCGATCGACAGCCTCGGGCAATCCGACTTTTTCAAGGAGCTCGCGGTAACGCATCACCATGTTGCCCGAACGTCGACCGGCTCTCGCATCCGCTACGCGCACAGCATCTTTGAGCCCGGCCCCAATACTTCTGGCCGGATCGAGAGCTTGCAGCGCGTCTTGCACGATCAGTCCGATCTGCCCGCCGCGAGCCGCGCGCCTAGCCGCCGGTCGGCGCAGATCGGCCCCGGCCAGGCTCAGCGCATCTACGCTTACCTGCAGGGGCGCTGCCAAATCGAGTAGTGCTCGAGCGGTGACAGATTTCCCGCTTCCGGATTCTCCGATGAGTCCCAGACACTCCCCTGCCGCAATCGACAAGTCGATGCCGTGGACAATCTCGCTCGTCCGCCCGCGGACTCGCAAGTTACGGACCTCAAGCATGGCTGAGCCCCCGCTCGCGGTCAATCAAACGCGACAAGATAGTGCCGACTACTGCGATCGACGCGATTGCGGCCCCAGGAAACACCGTCAACCACCACATCCCGCCTTGCAGGTAATCATTGCCCGCTTTGAGCATGGCCCCCCATTCGGGCGAGGGCGGGGGTGGCCCGAGGCCGATGTAGCTGAGAGCCCCAGCCCACACCACGGCTTGTCCGATTCCTAACGTGGCAAGTGCGGTCAGCGGCCGTAACGCATTGGGGATGATCGTCCGAAACAAAATACGCGCGGGTGAGCGCCCCAGGATAATCTCGGCACGCACGTAGTCGCTGTTGCGCACAGATCGGATCGAGGCTCGGATCATCCGTGAATAGCCCGGTGCGGTAGCTAGTCCGACAGCGAATGTCGCGGGAATAACTCCCGGGCCCGTGAACGTTAAGACGAGGAGTGCGAGCAATATCCCCGGGAGTGCGTAGAGTATTTCCACAACTCGCGCGGTTGTCCAGTCGATGGCGACTCCAGCTCGGCCTCGCCCGGCGGCCATCCCCCCGATAACCCCGAGAATCGTGCCGAGTCCCATGCCGATAGCTGTCGCGCTGACCCCGATCGTGAGTGCTGGCTTCGCCCCGTGAATGACGCGCGTCCAGATGTCTCTGCCCGACTCGTCAGTTCCGAACGGGTGCTCCCAGTTTGGCGCGATCAGCGACTGTGTCGGGTAGGTCGCCAGCGGATCGGCCGGAGCCAGCACCGTCGGAAACAGCGCAGCGAGACCAACGACTGTAGCGAAGATAAGACACAGTGCTATGCCGAGGCGATGAGCCGTCACTCCGAAGCGGGACACTACAGCACAGCCTTTCGATTCGGCCTCACCGGTCGCTCATTGCGGTACAGCGTCCATTCGACAAGTTCGGTAACTAGGGTGACAAGAACGTAGCCGACTGCAACGACCATGAGCACGCCGGTTACCAGAGGAACGTCGCGGGAAGTCACCGCATCGATCAAACTGCGGCCCAGCCCCGTGCGGGCAAACATCTGCTCAATGACGACGGCACCCCCGATGAGTGACCCGAAAGCCCAACCCGTCAGGTGGATAGCCGGTCGAATACCGTGGCGCAGAACATGGCGGGTGAAGACATGCCATTCGGACTCTCCCCTGGCTCTCGCGGCGAGGACAAACTGCGAGTCGAGGGCGTCCTCCATCCCGTCGCGCGTCACTTGCGCGAGATAACCGGCCAGTGGAATAGCCAGAGTGAGAACGGGCAGAATCAGCCCCTCGGGGCGCGAGGATGCCAGGACAATGGGGAGTTTCCACACTGCGACGAATAGCGTAATTCCGACTGCGCCCAACCAAAAATGCGGCAGGGCGGATGTGATCATCCCGATGAGGTCAGCGACTATCGCCCCGTAGCGAGCCGGGCGCGTGGCCCACCAGCACAGTGGAATTGTCAGTACCCACGCCACCACGAGGGCGAGAAGAGCCACTGTCAGTGTCGGGGCGAACAGGGCCGCAATATGGTCAATAACCGGGGTGTGCAACCGGTAGCTCTCCCCCAGATCCAATTGAACCAGACGGCCCAGCATCATTGTGTATTGGACCAACAGGGGCCGGTCGAAACCGTAGTCACCCCGCACTTTCTCAACCGCTTCAGCCGTCGCATTCGACCCCGGGCCTCCGAGTACGGCGAGAGCCGGATCACCGGGGATCAGTCGCACGGCAAAGAACGACAGTGTTGCAATCCCCCACAGAACGGTGAGAGCCCCGAGCAAACGCCAGCCAAGGCGTGCGGCCAATCCCATCACTGCGTGATTTTCGCCCCCGTGAAGTCAGGAATATACAGGTTTTCACGCAGTGTGAACCCCTCGAGCTGCGGTGACCGCGCAAACATTCCAGTCTGATCGTAGAGCGGAATAACCGCGTGGGAATCGATAATCATCTGCTGGGCCTGAGCATAGAGCTCGCGACGTGTCTGCGCATCTGCGCTACGGCCAGCTTCATCGACTAAAGCATCGAGGTCGGGAAGCTCCAGCCCAGTATTATTCGCATGGTAGCCGGACGGTGCGGGAATATTGCCGTCAGAATGATAGACAATACGCAGAACATCCGCCGATGATTTCGAGTAGGGAGCAATAATGGCATCAAAGCTCCACTCCCCCGCTCGCTGATACCAGTTGGAAATATCGAGTGGTTCAATCATCACCTTAAAGCCAACCTCACTTGCGCCCGAGGCGATCTGCTCGACCAGTGAAATCTCCGCTGGGATCGATTGATTGGTCGAGATTGGGAACCGCACCGTCAGGGCTTGTCCATCTTTCATCCGGGTGCCGTTCTCGTCGCGTTCGCTCCAGCCAGCATCATCGAGTAGCTGCGCTGCCCGCTGAGGATCGTACGGGAACGCATCGGGGAATTCGTGCCGCTCCGGCAGAGTCGAGGCGAGCGGCGACGTCGAGCGCGTAATGATCCCTCCAAAGAGGTTCTCTACTCCCTCATCGATATTGGCTGAGAGCGCGAAAGCCTCCCTCACCCGCTCATCGTTGAACACCGGTGCAGTCGTATTCAGTTCAATGCGAGCAGTCGTGCCGGGGCGCGGTCCTAGCACCATGACGCCTTCTCCTGACGCATCGAGCTGTTTAAGGTCGAGTGGTTGCACCTGGTCGATGAGATCGGCTTCACCCGAGCGCAGAGCCGCAACGCGCGCAGACGCATCGGGGACAAAGCGCCATTGGATTTCTTCGATCGCCACCTCATCTGCATCAACGAATGTCGGGTTCTTCTTGAGGACAACGCGGTCTTGTTTCGTCCACGATTCAAACGTGAAGGGGCCCGTGCCAATCGGCTCAGCGCAGTTGGCTTCAAAACCGCGTTCAAGACCAGCCGGAGACATCATCGCCAGCCACGTTTGAGCCAGTGATGCTGGAAGCGCCGAATCAGGTTCGTTCATCTCGAACCGGACCGTATGCTCATCGACCGCGACAGCTTGGGCAACTTTCGCTAACGCAAGCACTCCGGTTGACGACTTCGTTTCGGGGTTGCGCAGGTGCTCGACATTTGCCACCACCGCATCGGCGTTGAAAGGAGTTCCGTCGGAGAAGGTGATTCCCTCCTTCAAGAACACAGTAACCGTCATACCATCGTCAGATTCTTCGGCCTTTTCTGCCAGCCAGGGAATGACGTTTCCGTCACTATCGCGCGAAAAGAGTGATTCGAGAACCTGGGTGCCGATGAGTGCTTGCGGCCAGTTTCCACCCACGTGCGGGTCGAGACAGCTCGGTTCAGATTCTCCCGAAGCGACGACCACAGTTGAACGTGTCGAGGGCACTGAAGCCGCCGATTCATTCGTCGGTGAATCAACCGTAGAGCAGGCGGTCAAGGGGATGGCAATAGCACCAATAGTGGCGAGTGCGATTGGACGGATCGTTGTTCTAAACACGACCTTTAACGTATATGAATTTAGATGGTCAGTCCAGAGATAGCCGCGGGCGGATACCGACAGTTCACGAGCCCGTTAGCTGCCACTCATTGTCACACATCAGTGCAGTTCAAAGACTGTTTTATCGCTGGCAATGAGAACACCAAAACAAGCGTCGCCCGGCCATATTTTGCTCAGATACTGGCGTTCCACATTCCAAACACGGTCGCCCCGTGCGGTGATAAACGTAAAACCGCGAGGCTTCCGGATCGGATTCGATCGGCACCAGCGGGGCATCCTCATCGCGCACCGTTGTAATGATGCCAGTGGTGACACCGTCCTCCATCAGTAACCGAAGGTCGTCCCACAACTGGCGCAGACGATGTTCTGACGTGCGAGCTCCGAGCCGAAATGGTGAAATCCCCACGCGGAACAGCGATTCAGCGCGATAAATGTTGCCGGGTCCTGCGACAACCGACTGGTCCATAACGAGCTCACCCATTGTGCGGCGACGGCGACGAACATTGGCGACGAATCGCTCGCGATCCTGCGGTAGCGGGTCAAGAGGATCGGGCCCCAGCCGGGCGATAGCCTTCTCTACCTCGTCACAGGTAACCAGCTCGCATCGATTCGGCCCGCGCAGATCTGCACACAGGCTCTCACCCACCAGACGCAGACGGATTTGCCCCACCGGATCAGGCGCCTCGTAGGCAGTTTCAAGTTCACTAAAACGCCACTTGCCATACAGTCCCAGATGGATGTGAACCCACGGGGCGTCTTCAGCTGGTGCAGGACCAAATTTTAAGAAGAGGTGCTTGCCGTGTGCCCGCGCTCGGTCCAGGGGTAAACCGTCGAGAACCGCGGCACTGTCTGCAAAACGCCCCTGCGGAGACGAAACGTCCAAGGGGGTATCGACGAACTCGTCATTGAAGCGGCGAGCTAAACGATGGAGTACATGACCTTCAGGCACAACTCTTTCCTATCAATGGCTCCGAAATCTGTCTACATGAGAGATGATAGACCCATGAGTTTTTCACGTGATCACGCTATCGCCTGGCAAGTATTTCCGCTAGGAGCTCTCGGTGCTCCAACGATTAATCCTGAGTACGGCGGAGAACCGCCGTCCGGGCGCACGCTGGCGGATCTCATTCCCTGGCTTGATCACGCTCTCAAGCTCGGCACCAACGTCCTCTTACTCGGCCCGATCTTTCAGTCATACTCCCACGGCTACGACACGACTGATTACTTCCGCATCGATTCGCGCCTGGGCACGCGGGAGGATTTCGACGCCCTGATTGCGGCCGCACATGAACGCGGGATTAAGGTCATTCTCGACGGCGTGTTCAATCACGTGGGAAGTCGCCACCCGTTCCTTACCGAACTGACGGACGGGCCTGACGCTGCGCATGCCGATTTCTTTCACGTCAACTGGGAGGGCTGGACCGCGGGTGAGCTCCCGGACTACCACTGTTTTGAAGGCCACACCGGCCTCGCCACCCTCAACCATACGAATCCGCGCGTGCACGAGTACATTACCGAGGTGATGACCTACTGGCTGGAGGCCGGCGCTGACGGCTGGCGTCTCGATGCCGCCTACTCCATGGATCCCCACGTGTGGCAGGCAATTCTGCCGAGCGTGCGCGAAGTATTCCCGGAGGTGTGGATCGTCGGTGAAGTGATCCACGGAAACTACGCGCAGATGGTTGCTGATTCCGGATGGGATTCAATTACGCAGTATGAACTGTGGAAATCCATCTGGTCCTCTCTCAACGACGGGAACTTCTACGAGTTCGACTGGAATCTGCGCCGTCACAGTGAATGGGCCGAACAGTTCCTGCCTCTGACCTTTATCGGAAACCACGACGTCACTCGGATAGCAACACAACTGGACAATCCTGAACACGTCGGATTAGCCGCGGCCATTCTCTTTACCATTGCCGGAGTTCCCTCCGTGTACTACGGTGATGAGATTGGCTTCACGGGCTTGAAGGAGGAGCGACTCGGTGGCGACGATGCGATTCGCCAGGCGCTCCCTGCCTCCCCCCGGGGCGTCACTGATACTTCCGAAGGCGCTCACTTTTGGCACTGGTACGCCTCCCTGATCGCGCTACGGCGCCAACTCCCCTGGTTACAGCGAGCTCACATCACGGTTGAACACCTAGAAAATACGGTGATCCGCTACCGCTCATCAAGCGCTGAGGGAGATGAACACATTACGGTTGTCCTCAACTGCGGCGATCAGCCGATTCCCCGTACCCATCCGGCACTCGAAGGCATTGGCGAGTTGCGGGCCGGACAGTTTGATGATGATCAGCTACGCGCTCACGCCTACCTCATTGCCTAACCGCGCTTCGACGCTACCGACCACGCGGAGTATGAACAAGTGTCACCGTCATGGTGCGAGTATCACCGGCACCGACATCAATGTGACGGGCGCACTCAACGCGGTTAAAAGCGTTCGTCATGAACTGGCAGTATTCGAATGCGAGTGACTCCCCCGCTCGATGGGCGAGTGGCTCCCCGGTAAAGAGATGAATGATTCCGGAGGCTTTATTCACAGTCGCCGGAGCCGTGGCTATGAGATCAGTCGTTGCCCCGGACCCGTGGTGAAGCGTCGCGGTGATAACGGCTTCCTCCCCCTGAGAGGCGGTCAGATCACTGTGGGCGGTATCGAGCTGTTCGAGCGGCTGGATCGTCGCCAGGCCGGATACCGGATCGAAGCTCTCCAAGCGTTCAAAGGCCTCGGCCCCGTCAAGCGGAATGAGCCGCTCATCAGTGCGGATCACGGTTCGCGCCGGAACCGTCACATAGGCGTTTTCGCGCGGCCCGTCATAACGAATGTACGGATGCCATCCTAAACCTATTGGAGTTGGCCCAGCACCAAGATTATGTCCACTTATTCGGGTTCGTAGCGCCCACGAACCTGACCGAGTCGACAGCTCATAGGTCACGCTTACCCGCACGGGTTGGGGATAGTTTTCGTCCTCGATCGTCGTTTCGAGGGTGATGGCGTGTTCCGAGCGCGCAGTCACCGTAAAATCGTGATCTAAGACGAGCCCGTGTAGCGCTTCGCGCTCACCGTTATCACCGACTCCGAAGTCGTATTCGACGCCCCGGTACGTAAACCGGGCATCAGATATACGGTTCGACCAGGGAGCCAATACCGCGCTTCGGCACCCATCGGCCTCATCGACCTCTTCTTGCGAAGCGTATCCGTCAATAACATTAAATGTTTCGGGCGTTGGGACTACCCACGAGGTAACCACTGCGCCGCGAGCACAGATCGTCGCGTACGCTCCGTTGAGTGTAATTGTGAAGTCGTCAATGGCCATCAGCTACCTCCAGTGCTCAAACCTATTGTTGCACTGGAGGAGCAAAATGGACACTTCGAGAACTATTTCGGAACGACAATCGAGACGAGCTTAGGAGCCCGAACGATGACCTTGAGCGGATCGCGACCATCGAGCGCCCGTTTCGCGGCATCGGTATCGAGTGCGAGCTGGCTGAGCTCGTCCTCACCGATCGAGGGCGACACGTCGAGTCGAGCCCGGACTTTGCCTTGAATCTGGACGACGCACGTGACTTTCTCTTCTTCCAGCAAGCTCTCGTCCTCTACGACCGGGAAGGGATGGCGAACGAGAGATTCGCTGTGGCCGAGTTTCGACCACAGTTCTTCCGCGATATGCGGGGCCAGCGGAGAGACCATAAGCACGAGCGGTTCGATGGCTTCGCGCGGCACTTGCTTGAGTCCCGTCAAATGATTGTTCAGGACGATCATGCGGGCGGCGGCCGTGTTCATGCGCATATGCTCGAACTCTTCGGTCACTTCTGCGATCGTCTTCGCAACGAGTTTCTTCGTTTCGAGATCAGCCGGTTCATCGGTCACCGTGACGTCACCCGTTGTCTCATCGATGACGTTGCGCCACAGACGCTGGAGGAAACGGAATGACCCGACGACTGCACGCGTCTCCCACGGACGAGAGGCTTCGAGCGGCCCCATCGACATCTCGTAAAGACGGAAGGTGTCCGCACCGTAGGCCTCGCACATTTCATCTGGGGTGACCGAGTTCTTGAGGGATTTACCCATCTTGCCGTATTCACGGAACACTTCGCGGCCCTGGTAGGTCCACCCCTCATCCTCATTGCCTTCCACCTCAGCGGCTGGCACGTACTCGCCACGTTTGTCTGCAAATGCGTAGGCCTCAACGTATCCCTGGTTAAAGAGCTTATGGAACGGCTCGGATGACGATACGTGTCCGAGGTCGAACAATACCTTGTGCCAAAAACGCGCATACAGCAAGTGCAAGACAGTATGCTCTACGCCGCCAACATAGAGGTCAGTTCCACCGGCTGCGCCCTCTTCCCGCGGACCCATCCAGTATTTTTCGTTCTCCGGGGCGACCAACTGGTCGTCGTTGTTGGGATCGGCATAGCGAATCTCATACCAGCACGATCCGGCCCAGTTGGGCATGGTATTGGTATCGCGGTAGTAGGTCTGGGTGCCTTCACCGAGATCAAGCTCAACAGCGATCCAGTCTGCCGCACGCCCAAGTGCTGCCTCGGGCTTCGAGTCTGCGTCATCCGCATCGAACGTGCGGGGGCGGAAGTCGTCGACCTCGGGAAGTGTAATCGGGAGCATCGATTCGGGGAGGGCGTGTACGCGCCCGTCTTCACCGTAAACAACCGGGAACGGCTCACCCCAGTAGCGTTGGCGAGAGAACAGCCAGTCGCGCAGACGGTAGGTTGTCGTGGCGTATCCAATGCCGCGCTCACCCAACCATGCGGTGATCTTCTCGATCGCCTCGTCTTTCCCGAGGCCATTGATGGAGAACTCATCGTTCGCGGAGTTGACAATGACTCCGTCGCCGGTCCACGCTCCCCCCTCGAAATCCTCGTCGGGCTGGATAGTGGTAATGATGTCGATGTTGAAACGAGTGGCAAAGGCGTAGTCGCGCTCATCGTGAGCTGGTACTGCCATAATGGCACCGGTGCCGTACCCCATCAGTACGTAGTCGGCGATGAACACCGGAATCTTGTCGCCGTTAACCGGGTTCGTGCCAAAAATACCGGTGAATACGCCGGTCTTGTCGGTGCCTTCTTCAGTGCGTTCTTCTTCCGTACGCGACTTGGCCCACGCACGGTAGGCCGCCACAGCTTCGCGCGGCGTCGCATGTCCACCGGTCCACTCTTCGCGTGTGCCTTCGGGCCAGGCGTCGGGAACAGTCAGTTCCTCTGCAGTCGCCCCATCACCTCCCACCAGTTCGTGTTCGGGGGCCACCACCATGAAGGTGGCTCCGAAGAGCGTATCTGGGCGGGTCGTGAAAACAGTTAGGCGCTGAGAATCAGTGACCTGTCCGTCTGCAACTTCAAAGTGCACCGTGGCGCCTTCTGAGCGGCCAATCCAGTTGCGTTGCTGAAGGACAATTTTCTCGGGCCAATCAACCGTATCGAGATCGTCGACGAGACGCTCTCCGTAGGCGGTGATGCGCATCATCCACTGGCGCAGGCGCGACTTAAATACCGGGAAATTCCCTCGCTCGGAGCGTCCGTCATTGGTCACTTCTTCATCGGCGAGAACCGTGCCGAGTCCCGGACACCAGTTCACGGGGGCTTCGGAGACGTATGCCAGTCGGTAGTTATCGAGCAGATCCGCGCGTTCCTTTGCGGTCATATCCGACCACGGCTTATCGGGGGTCGCTTTGGCACCCGACTCGAACTTCGCGATCAGCTCGTCGATGGGACGGGCGCTTCCCTTCTTCCCATCGGGTCGAATCGCGTCCTCGTCATAGTAGGAGTTAAAGATTTGGAGGAAGATCCACTGCGTCCACTTGACGTAGTTATCATCAGTCGTCTGGAATGAGCGCCGCAGATCGTGGGATAAGCCGATGCGATGAAGCTGGCGACGCATGTTCGCGACGTTCGAATCAGTCGTAATACGCGGGTGTTGCCCCGTCGCAATAGCGTACTGTTCAGCTGGCAATCCGAAGGCATCGTAACCGAGAGTATAGAGGACGTTCTTGCCTTGCATCCGGTGGTAGCGAGCAATGACGTCCGTGGCAATGTACCCCAACGGGTGTCCAACGTGAATACCGGAGCCAGACGGATACGGGAACATATCGAGCAAGTAGAACGGTTCACACTCAGCGAGAGGGCCGGAAAGATCACCAACGGGATTATCAGCGTTAAAAGCGCCGGCTTGTTCCCATTTACGCTGCCAACGCATCTCGATATCACCCGCAAGAGCAGCGTCGTACCGGTACGGCGTTGCTACATCGGTGTTCTCACTCATTGTGGCCTCACTTCCATCGATAAATTCGGTGTTCACAATACCCCAAGTACGCCAGTTTTGGCGTATCCGTCCACATGGAAAAAGCCTCGCTCCCGCGCCTAGCGTCAAGACAATACAGCTGTGGCCCCGCACCGTTGTGCGGGGCCACAGGTTGTTTCAGAAGCTATTACTCGGAAGCGGCACGCAGGAACCACGCCTGCTGCTCAAGTCCGCCAACAACGCCGATGAGGAGGTCGCCGGTGATCGGGTCGGCCTCGTCTGCCCCGGGGATGTTTTCGCGAATCTTGTCGCACACCTGCTGGATCTTCTCAGCCATCAGCTGGTAGGTCTTATCAACGGCAAGAACCCCGCCGTCGATTTCGTCCAGAACGGTGGTCTTTGCTACCGTCTCTGCTCGACCGTCTGGGGTGCCACCCAGGGTGGCTAGACGCTCCGCGACTTCGTCAAGATCGGTGCGTGCCAAAGCGACGACCTCATCAAGTGCGAGGTGCAATGCGCGGAAGCGGTCACCCTTAATATTCCAGTGAGCCTGCTTGCACTGAAGCTCCAACGCAATCAGATCGACCAAAGTCTGCTGTAGAGCTTCTGAGACAACTGTATTTACCTTAACCATACAGTCTCCTTTCAATTCCATGCTGGGTCCGTACGCGGCTAAGGCCGCGAGATTTCCGGATCCCTCATACGTTCTTAACCTTACTCTGATTCACCGACAACAGCAGTTCGAATGGGTCCAAAGTCCCTGTCTACCGCATCACTGCAACGAAAGCACCGAACATTGTGCACAATGGAGGCATGACACTATTTGAGAACATCATCGATGGGAAAATCCCCGGCCGCTTTGTGTACGCTGACGATACCTGCGTCGCTTTTGCCACTATCCAACCGGTTCGCCCCGGTCACGTCCTCGTTGTCCCCCGCACGCCGTATCCCGCGTGGACCGATATGCCCGCCGATGAAGCCGGCCACCTCATTGCTGTCGCTCAGAAGATCGGCAAAGCCCAACTTCGGGTATTTGAGTGCGAGCGAATTGGTTTAACAATTGCGGGGTTCGAAGTCCCGCACACCCATATTCACGTCATTCCCCTACGCAACGAAGAAGATCTCAAGCTGTCCAATGCTCAGGAAGTGACCGACAACGTCCTCGAATCGACGATGTCCGCGCTCCGTCACGAGCTGGAAGCGCAGGGATGGGAAGCGAACGTTCCACTATCCATTGACTCTCCGAAGCTCTCCTAGCCACTGACCGGGTGGACGCGAATCGTCTTTCCCAGACTCTCGGGGAGATCAACTCTTTCTCCGTCTATCAGTAAGGTAATGAGTCCAGTTGCTGATCCGCGCGATAGCACTCGAATCTTCTTACCGGGCATCAGTCCACGAGATTCGAAGTAGCGCAGGATCTCCGGCTCACCGTCTCTGATTCGCAGAACGTCGAGTTCAGTATCGAGTTCGGCGCTCAGCACCGTCATCTTTGATGAGGGTGCAATTGTTCCATCTTTACTCGGAATCGGATCGCCATGGGGGTCAAGAACCGGGTAGCCGAGCGCTTCATCGACCTTGTCAATAAACCGGTCGGATACTGCGTGTTCAAGTTCTTCAGCCTCCTGGTGGACTTCATCCCATGAAAAGCCGAGGAACTTTTGGAGAAAAGTCTCAAGAATACGGTGGCGACGAACCATATGTACCGCTTCACGTCTTCCATCGTCGGTCAGGCGTACTTTGCCATACGGTTCATGATCAATGAGTCCAGCATCGCGGAGCTTCCGTACGTTTTCCGATGCGGTTGAGGGAACGACCCCCATGATATTCGCTAGGTCCGTTACTCCGACTCCTTCGTCATCCCATTCTTCGACGGAGTAGATGGCTCGCAAGTAGTCCTCTGTCATGGTTGAAAGTTCACGTTTGTTTTTCACAACAATACTCCGATTTGGTCACGCATCGTCACGGTGACGATGAGGATGATAAGAAGATGTAGTGCTACTGCGATGAGACCGGTGTATCGCGCAATAGCATTGCCTTTCAGGTGGATTGACCAGCGACGACACGCATTGACTGCTTGTGGAACAGCAACCGATGCGACAATGAGTGTTCCGGACCAGACTATGAGGCAAAAGGGGCACAGCGCATGAAATAGTGTCGCTGACAAATAGAGGAACCACAGGACAAAGCCACATCCTGCCAGAGCTCCGAGTGCAAGTGCCCACCACGCCAGCATCGGAATGTGTGCGCGCAGCAGTGACAGTAGGGCCACTACCGCGATGGCCGTAAAGAGGATCGTTCCAAGGAGCGAATTTGGGATTCCGAAAATATGTGCCTGCTTTGACATCAGGGACGATCCGCATCCGATGAGTGGATTGACATCGCACTCCAGAACCGCTGCTGGATTACGCAGGTGATTAAGCTCAGCCTCGAGTAGTCCGATCGATGCGACTAATCCCATGATCGCACCGACAAGCAACAGCCCGGCATTGACTATTCCGGGTTGTGCCGTCTCCTCTCGCGAATCATTAGACCGTGGTCTCACCATGTTCGCACCGACGGTAAGCTCCATGGACAACCTCTTTCCAACTGCAGTTCATCGTCAAGCCTAGTTCATTTTCACCATAGACAGTGTGGTGAAGTGCGCACTGCAGAGTTTTGCATCGTGGCACGGTTGCGCGGTAGAGTTTTCTTCGCACGCGCCGTTAGCTCAATCGGCAGAGCAGCTGGCTCTTAACCAGCGGGTTGGGGGTTCGATTCCCTCACGGCGCACTCGGTCTCTCGGCTAAGCTGGGGTGACTTGCGCCGTTAGCTCAATCGGCAGAGCAGCTGGCTCTTAACCAGCGGGTTGGGGGTTCGATTCCCTCACGGCGCACAACTCATATTCACACTGCTAAAGTCTTCACGCAGACGTGAAGTACTGCCCCAACGAAAGAGGCCACCGTGAGACGTTTGAACCCCCGGGAAGAACGCCTCGTTGCTTCGGTACGCGAATGTCTCGCGGATCAGAAAACCACTCACATCACTGATGAAACCATCGCTCAGGTCACCCGCCTCGTGACCTCGATGACTAAACCACGCGGCCAAATTGAGGATCGAGTTGGCACCGTTTGCACTACGGCCGACCTCGTTGAATGGATGGGGATTTCTCGCCAAGCCATCAATAAGGCCATCAAAGAAGCTCGGATTCTCGCGGTGCGTAAAGGCAGAGGGGCCTGGCTCTACCCCATCTGGCAACTGACTGCGGACTATCAGATTCTTCCCGGACTCGCCCACGTTCTCGGCCGTATGCACGGCGTACTCGATGCCGTCTCCATTGCCGAGTGGTTCATTACCCACCACTCAGATCTCGACGGTCAGTCGCCCGCCCAGTGGCTCACTGATGGACTCGACGTTTCCCCCGTTATTGCCTTAGCCGAACGATTTGTTCGGCGTTCGCAGGCATCTGGAACGACGCCCGCCTAGCAACCGAGTTTGCGGCGCAGACGTTCGACATGCCCTTTCGCCCGCACGTTATACATCGCAAGCTTCACGGTTTTGTCCTTATTGACCACGACAGTCGAGCGAATTACTCCGCGGAATACCCGTCCGTAGTTCTTCTTCTCACCATATGCTCCCCACTCGGTCAGCATGTTCTTAGACTGATCGGTAGCCAGTGGGAAATTCAGGCCTTGCTTGTCGCGGAACTTCTCTAACGAGGTTAATTTGTCTGCGCTAATGCCAATGACGGTATAGCCACACGATTTGAGCGACGAAAGAGAATCGCGAAAATCGCATGCCTGTGTCGTACAGCCCGGAGTCGAAGCCTTGGGATAGAAGTACACGACAACGCCTTGGTCGGCCTCATCCAGAAGTTCATAGAGGCGAATTGGGCCCACGGTCGAATCCAACTGAAAATCAGGGGCGATTTCGCCCTCACTCAATCTACTCATGGCTCTAGTGTGACACGGTGAGCGTTCATCCTCAGGTGAAAGCCCGGGTGGATCCCCATTCTTTGCGGCCAAGTTTCGACAACGGGTTGAGCTTCGCGAAGTCAGCCATGCCGTCCTCAGCCATAATCGTTGGATCCGTATGAATCGTCTTGACCAGACCGTAGGTGATGGTTGATCCGCCCACCTGAGAAGTGTCGTACGTTTCGCATTCAAATGCGGCGTAGCACCCCTCAACCATGGGAGCGTTGACCTGCGGGGCTCGGTAGGTTTGCACACCAACCTCATCTGCTTCACTGTGCCCGTAGGGGAACTCAATCGAGGTTTTCGCCACCAGAGGCTGCTGATCGACATTGGCGAAATTCACGACGAACGCGCCGCGACGCACTGCGTTATGGTACGAGTCTTTTGGCGAGCGAGAGGCAAACTGAACGATCATCGGCTCGGTCGATACCACGGCAAAAAGTGCGTACGGTGCAAGATTGACGCCACCGTCATCGTTGTATGTCGAGATCCAGGCAATTGGACGCGGGACGACGAGACTCATCGATAGCTTGTAATTCTCAAGTGAGGTGTGATCGTCAAGGACGTAAACAGTGCGGCTCATGGGTACTCTCTCTCCGCTTCATTGTCGAGTGAATATCGCGGCACTTCCACATTACGCCAGCGTTTGTCTGCGAGGGAGGGTGTCTCACAAACAGCATGGAATCGGCCCGTAGTGACAATGAGAATGAGGACAATTGCGGGAATGATCCAGCCGGTCCACCCCAAGACAGAGGCGTGGAGGGTATTAACGGAGGTATCTTCCGCCATGAATAGCACGTAGATACCGGCCGCTGCGTTCAATGTTGAGTGCGCGATCGCCGCCGGCCACACCGATCCTCCGCGCAGTCGTAGCCAGCCGATGATGCCGCCGATAATCGTGCACATGATGGTCATTGCGATAAGGGCAAGCCAACCCGGAGTGTCGGGATAGTTGTAGCCGAGGAGAATAACGGGAGCGTGCCATATCCCCCACATCACCCCCGAGATACCGATGGCACTCCACGCGCCAAAATGGTTGAGCAGGCGCGGCAAAAGCCAGCCTCGCCAACCGATTTCTTCGCCGAGCGCGGGAATCACGTTGATAGTGAACGACGCGATGACGATATTGAGAAGCTGAAACATCACCATCGTTTCAATTGATAACGGCAGTTCGGGTATTCCCGCCGATGCCAGCTGCCCACGGATGATCTGTTCAAAACCACTAAAGCCCGTGAAGTCGGCCTCGTACTGCCCCAACAAAGCACCGACCGGTAGCGCCATAGAGCACAGCGCAACGATCACAACGAATGCGAGCAGGCAATACCCGATCAATCGTTTGACGGGTGTGAGAGGAGTCAGTCCGAGTGCCCGCATTGTCGATGGCGGTTTCTCGACGAACAACACCACGACGATGGCGGCGATAGTCGGTGTTGCCATCATCGCGAGGGCATAAAGGGGGAAACCGGGCGTATTTAAGCCCTCTGCGAACCACAGTGGGAGTGCAATCAGCCAGGCCAGCCCAAAAGCCACCGCGATGTACACCCCGAGTGCCAATCCGAATCGATCAGACGGGCGGCTATGGCTGTCGGACACTTCCAGTTTCAGTGCGGGTTGTACCACCGTATCTGGGATAGGCGGCGGGGTCGCTGGAGTCCCTTCCTGCGCCACGTGTGGCACACCGTTTTCTGCGGGTTGTCCTTCATCTTCGGGTGTGCGCTTCCCGCTCATATCGACCAGATTTCCATCTTGATCACGCCTCTGTTTCGGCCGTATTTCCGTATTACCGACTTTTCTGTTTTCTTCTGTTGACGACGTTCTGTGATGTCTTCATTCACGGTACACGGTTGCGAGGTGTGGGGCGCCGTAGACTCTCTGTAGCGATGGTGATTTTCATGAGAGAGAGTCTACGAGAGGCCTCGAGACTCACTCCAACCGCAATTTCAAGGGTTCTAGGCTCTCCCCAACGAGAATGGGTGTCCCTACACAGAGCTTACGAGAGGGTCTGCCTAATCCACTACCGAAAACGTGCACCCGCACGCCTCTACCGGCAGATAGCCGCTGTTGGGAATCTGTGCGCGAGGGGGGACTCGAACCCCCACACCCGAAGGCACCAGAACCTAAATCTGGCGCGTCTGCCAATTCCGCCACTCGCGCGCGTCATTGAGTTTACCCGTTTCCTAGCCCGTCATGACAATTGACCCAGTCTGTTGAGCATGGTTACGGCACGTGGTACTGATCACGGCGTGAGCTAGCGCACGCGTACCGCGGTAAATGACAAGGCTTTGACCTGCGGCAATACCGCGAACCGCTTCGGCTAGGTGGACCTCAACACTGCCATCGATGCGACGCACGTGCGCCACTGGAATCGGCCGGCCATGTGCCCGCATCTGGGCGTAGAGACACTCATCGTGATCTGTACCTATTGGCGCACTTGTGAGCGTGCGAACATCCCCCGGATCGTCCGCCGCTAACCACGTCACATCGGAGGCGAGGACCGTATCGATAGATAGCAGCGCCGCTGGTCCCACGATTACCTGGTTAGTTTCCGGTCGAGTTTCGAGGACGTAGCGGGGTTTCCCATCGGGCGCAGGCCGATCAATACCGAGGCCCTTGCGCTGCCCCACGGTGTATTCGTAATGTCCGCGGTGGTGTCCAAGAACATTACCGTCGATATCGACAATGTCTCCGGTGTTCTCGCCCAGCTTGGCTCGCAAGAAACCCTGGGTATCGCCGTCGGGGATAAAACAAATGTCGTAAGAGTCCGGTTTGTTCGAGACCCCGAGTCCTCGAGCCTCGGCCTCGGCCCGCACCTCCGCTTTCGACGGCACCTCGCCCAGTGGGAGTACGACGCGGCTCAGTTCGTCCTCCCCCATGACGGCCAGGACGTATGACTGATCTTTATCAAAATCCCGGGCCCGATGAAGCTCTTTCCCGCCAGAACCATTGACAATCCGCGCGTAGTGTCCGGTGCACACCGCGTCGAACCCAAGGGCCCGCGCACGCTCCGCGAGTTCGCGGAACTTGACGAACTCGTTACACCTCACACACGGATTCGGGGTGCGTCCCAAGCGGTACTGCTCGACGAAATCGGTGATGACGGTTTCTTCGAACTCGTCGGCCAGATCCCATACGTAAAAGGGGATTCCCAACACTTCAGCGGCGCGCGCGGCATCGACCGAATCCTCCAGTGAGCAGCAACCGCGAGCGCCCACCCGACACGACTGCGGTGAGGACGACAGCGCCATGTGGACGGCCGTCACGTCGTGACCGGCATCGACCGCGCGCGCGGCCGCCACAGCAGAATCGACCCCTCCAGACAGGGCGGCAAGAACTCTCATGGTCAGTACCCTACTGCTTACCACCGGTCGCTCTCACATCGAGCGCGTCGAGCGCCTGAGCACCGCGTAGCGCTTCAGGAAGTGCTGACACAAAAGCGTCGATATCTTCAGCGCGCGAAGTCGGACCAAACGACAGACGAAGAACTCCGAGAGCCTCTGCCTCGGTCCGCCCCATATCGAGCATGACGCGAGATGGCCTCGTAACCCCGGCATGGCAGGCGGAGCCCGCCGACGCCAATACATGATGGCGATCCAGACCTAACAGCACCGCTTCAGGATGTGCAGTGGGAATAGACAGGTGCACGATCGTTGGCGCGGTCGGAGCGTCGGTCGTCAGTTTCACCCCCGACGGAAGCCCGGCGAGTAGCCGTTCGCGCAGTGCCATGCAGTGGCGCGAAAACCGTTCGCGCTCGTCAGTGACCTCCGTGATCGCAGCAGCAAGCGCACACGCTCCGGCAACATCAACCGTGCCCGAACGATACTTTGATTCTTGATCTCCGCCGGGCCGGTCCGTCTCTAGAGGAGTTCCGCGTTTGATCGCTAATGCTCCGATTCCTACCGGCGCACCGATCTTGTGTCCCGCCACAGTAATGAGGTCGAGATTGTCTGCATGCAACGCAATAGTCTGGGTGTGAAGGGCTTGTGCGACATCAACGTGGAGGAGGGCATCACCGCGAGCCGAAGCGATCTGACCAACCGGCTGGAGAACACCGATCTCCGAGCTCACTGCCGTCACTGAAATAATCGCGGCGGCGGGGTCAATATCATCAACTTGCGCGGTCCCATCGGAGTTGAGGTTCACGGGCACCCAACGGCCACCTTCGCGTTCAATGAGGGTGCGTTGATTCCATGAGGAAGGGTGGTCGGCCGCGCATACTTGCACGATATTGCGTCCGGTTTTAGCTCGCATGGCGCGAAAAGAGCCGACGATCGCGAGCGCATTTGACTCAGTTGCTCCGGAAGTAAAAATGACCTCCGCTCGGTCCGCACCAAGGCAGTGAGCTATCTTTTCGCGAGCATCTTCAAGTAGCCGTTTGGCTTTGCGTCCTCCATCGTGGAGGGCCGCCGGATTCCCCGGACACTCTCGTAGCTGGTGCACGGCTTCGAGCCAGGCACGCTCCGCGCCCTCGCGAAGCGGAGTCGTTGCCGCGTGGTCAAGGTAAGCGACCTCGCCACTCATGACGTGCTTGAGATGCCTTGCGCCCGCAATTCATCAAGAGCTGCCGGAACGACGTCATTGAGGTCACCAATGACGACGAAATCTGCCAGCTCGACGATCGGCGCATCGGGGTCATCAACCACCGCGACAATTTTCTCCGAGGCTTGAATGCCGCAGGCATGGTGAACCGCACCGGACACACCGAGACCAATGTAGAGTTTGGGCGCGACCGACACCCCAGTTTGCCCAATTTGGGCGGTGCGATCGATCCATTCCTCATCGCACGCCACACGGGTGGCTCCCACGGCTCCACCGAGGAGATCCGCGAGTTCTTCCACCGGCGTGAAGTCACCGTCAACTCCGCGTCCGCCGCACACGACGACAGGCGCTTCGGTCAGTGATACTCGCCCGGTCCCCTTCTGCGGTGTTGATTCAAGGACCTCGACCGCGAAGGCATGGGGAGAAAAACGCACGTCGAGTTGCAGATGCTCGGGAGTTGTTGGCTGCTCGGCTTCAACCGCCTCAACGGAGGACGGACGCAGAGAAACCACGGGGGTTCCGCGGGTGACGGTGAAAACCGTCGTCCATGAGCCGGCAAGAACCGACTTATCTGCTTGGATTTTCCCGTCTTTGACATAGCAGTCCGTCACGTCCACAGCCGCACCCGAATCGAGGAGCATGGCAAGCCCCGCGGCGACATCGCGCCCGCGGTAGTTCGACACGTTAAGCACTGCCGCATACGTTAAATCCTGCTGGGCGGCGGCGTATGCGCATTCGGCAACGATGGCGGGAACTCGTGGGGACACTCCCGAAAGGTCGGGGCTAAAGACACGGTTCGCACCATACGCTCCAAGAGCGACCATATCTGGAGCAGGATTAAGCGCCACGGCGTCAATGCGTCCAGTGGTCAGGGTGCGCGCCAGAGTCAGTAGTTGCTTCGACGGGGCAGTGAGGACGTAGCCGTCTTCATCGTTTCCCGTGTGGTCCGTGATGACGAGGATTGGAGTCGATAGCTGTTCCATTTATTTGAGTACCTCCGCGATGTAGGCGGCGAGTTTGATGCCGCCATCGCCACTGTCTTGGACTACTTGCGCGCTGTCGCGCTGCGGGTGCTCGCCGGCCGAAAGCACCTGTGTACCCGCCCCGTGTTCGCCGATAGCAAGAGAATCGGTGTCGATGAAGTTCTCAAGTTCGTCAAGATCCCAGATGTCGAGTGGTTTCGAACGAGCTGCTTTCATCGCTTTGAAGTTCGGGTAGCGCGGCTCGTTCACCTGGTCGGTGACAGAAATTACCGCCGGGAGACTAGTCGCCAATCGGTCGTCAAAGCCGTCGGCGGAACGAAGAATCTCAGCGCGCCCGGTCGTGAACTCCAGTTCGTGAGCCAAACCAATGTACGGCCATCTCAGTGCCGTCGCCAGCGCCGCTGGCAACATCGAAGTCATTCCGTCAAGGCTGGCCATTCCGGTGATGGCGGCGTCGATGATCTCTTCATCGGCTAGTTTACGAATCGCTGCGGCGAGCACCTGCGCAGTTCCGATAACGTCGGAGCCAGCGAGACGATCATCAGAAATGACAATCGCCCGGTCAGCACCCTTTTGGAGGGCGAGCAGGGCAGAGTCTTCAGCGTCTTCAGGCCCCATTGTCAGGACGATGACTTCCCCGCCATGGTCTTCCACTGCCTGAACTGCTGCTTCAACAGCGTTTTCGTCCAGTTCGTTAAGCGTGTCATCTTCACCGCGCACAAGGCGCCCGTTTTCGATTCGACGCTCAGACAGCACATCAGGAACGTGTTTTACGCATACGACAATTCTCATGCCTCTACAGTGCCACAATTTTCCACACAGTGCTGTAATCAAATTCGTGCCATTGCCCACGAGGAGGCGTGGAACACACCGCATAAACATGGTGACGATGTGATGATCAGGTAGTATTTCGTGTCAGTAAGCGACCTATTCCAGTACTGTGCAGGTCCGATTAATCCGCTCAACGCAACAGAATGGTGAACAAATCAGATGACTTCCGAGACCAACTCGGTTGACACGCCACCCACATGGGTGACGTCGACAACACGGCTTGCTCCGGCTTCAGTTCTTAACCCTGATCTGGGAGCAACCATTGTGCACGGTGGTGTAGATTTCGCCGTAGCCGCTCCCTTGGCTACGAGTGTTGAGCTCTGTATTTTTGATTCCACTGCTCCCGATGCTCTCGAAGACCGCTATTTGATGAATGCCGGCGAAGGTGGAGTGTGGAGCGGCCATCTTCCCCACGTGGGTGCCGGGACGCTGTACGGGTTCCGCGCCAACGGACGGTGGGACCCCGAAGGAGCGGTGAGCTTCAACCCGTATAAACTCCTGCTCGATCCATACGGTAAAGGACTCGCAGGTAGCGTTGAACTGTGTGCGGAAATTCACGGTCACGTCGTCGACGAGGATCTCGAACCAGCCGTTCGCCCACTGAAGTTGTCAACGAGTGATTCAGCGCCGAAGACAGCACGGAGCGTGGTTGTCGAACAGCGGTTCCCGGTAGTTCCCAAACCGCGTATTCCCTGGGAAGAAACCGTCATTTACGAACTGCATGTCAAAGGCTTCACCAAGCAAATGCCGGGCGTTCCCGAAGAACTTCGTGGCACCTATGCAGGGCTCGCCCACCCGGCGTCTATTTCCCATCTCAAAGCTCTGGGCGTGACCGCCATTGAGCTGTTACCCATCCACGCAAAATGGGATGAACCTTTCCTCACCAAACGCGGCTTGACGAACTACTGGGGCTACTCGACTCTGTCGTACTTCACTCCCGAACCGTCGTATGCCACCCAAAAAGCGCAGGCGCGTGGAGCGCAGGCAGTTCTCGACGAAGTACGCGGAATGGTGTCGATTCTGCACGAACACGGCATCGAAGTTCTGCTCGATGTCGTCTACAACCACACGTGCGAGGGCGGGTTTGCCGGCCAGACACTGTCGTGGCGCGGCCTCGGACAATCGACCTACTACCGACACACGTCCCATCGCCCGGCACATATGATCGACGACACGGGTTGCGGGAACACCGTCAACTTCGATGAGGCGCGCGTTGTTCAAATGACTCTTGACTCCCTGCGGTATTGGAGTGAGGACATCGGAGTTGATGGCTTCCGTTTTGATCTCGCAGTCACTCTGGGACGGTTCGCCACCGGATTCACACCACGCCATCCATTCCTCGTCGCTCTTGCAGCCGACCCGGTTTTGTCCAAGCAGAAGATCATTGCTGAACCGTGGGATATTGGCCCCGGTGGCTGGCAAACCGGAAACTTCCCCCTTCCCTGGTCGGAATGGAATGATCGCTATCGAGACACCATCCGTTCATTTTGGCTCGCCGACTTCGCTAACCTCGAAGCCGGTCGGCCCACCCAGGGACCGAACGACATCGCGACTCGACTCGCCGGGTCTGCCGATCTCTTTAGTGCCTCCGTTGGTCATCTTCGTCCAGCCCGTTCATCGATTAACTTCGTCACCGCCCACGACGGTTTCACCCTGTCTGATCTGACGACGTTTAACCACAAGGTCAATCATGACAATATGGAATCGAATCGAGATGGGACTCCGCGTAACCTATCGTGGAATCACGGAATCGAAGGTCATACGCGCGCCAAGACCGGCGAACCTAACGAGCGCGTCATCAATGGAGAGTCTGGACTGCTCGACCTTATTTTCTATGCCCGAGAGCGGTCGATGCGCAATCTGTTAGCAACCCTACTCATCTCGACCGGAACTCCGATGCTTGTAGCCGGGGATGAGTTTGGACGCACCCAGCAAGGCAATAACAACGCGTACTGTCAAGATTCGAAGATCTCCTGGCTCAACTGGGATTTCGAATCCTGGCAACAAGATATGTTTGATACCACCCGGTATCTGCTTGCCCTGCGCCGGATCCACCCGGTCATGCGCCCTTCCCGATTTGCTACTGGGCGCGTCCAACCGGGCGATGAAATCGTTGACCTGTCGTGGTATACCGCCGAAAATAAGGCGTTTAAGCCCGAGAACTGGCACGACGTGAATCACCGCATTCTACAGATGCTTCGCTCCGGCTACTCGGACAATGATTCCGACCTGCTCGTCGTCTTTAATGGAACACTTAACTCAGCGCGAGTGAAGTTGACCGAGGGACGGAACGACAAGTATCGACTCGTGTTTGACTCGTCGTGGAGTAACTTAAAAAACGGTGGGGTTGTCTCTGACGCTGCCGATCACAGCTTCTGCGACACAGTGAAGCCCGGGAAAGTCGTGCACATGGAGCCTCAATCGCTCCAAATCTATCTGACTGAGCGATAGTGCTCGACTTCAGCCTGTTTCTTCTCGTGAGGTAGTATGGCGCCCGTGAGTACAACTGCTGAAGACAAACTGAGCCGTAGCACCGATTCCGCTTCCCTCGCTCGCGCGATTGCGCGTTCGGCTGAAATTGAGGTCGCAATCGATGAAGATCCTTCCCGTTTCCGCGTATTGACGGGGGATCGCCCAACCGGGCACCTGCACCTCGGACATTATTTCGGCACGGTGAAGAACCGCGTCGAGCTCCAGGCCCGCGGAGTCGAAACGTGGCAGCTCATTGCCGACTACCAGGTCATTACTGATCGCGATGGTATCGGCCCCCTGCGTGAGCGCGTCCTTTCACTGATCACCGACTATATTGCCGCCGGTATGGATCCCGAGCGCGCAACGATCTTCACGCACTCGGCAGTTCCCGCACTCAACCAACTCCTTCTCCCCTTCCTCTCCCTCGTGACGGAATCGGAGTTGCACCGCAACCCAACTGTGAAGGCTGAACTGGAAGCAACTGAAGGACGCGCGATGAGCGGTCTGCTACTGACCTATCCGGTGCATCAGGCGGCAGATATCCTATTCTGCAAGGCCAATCTCGTTCCGGTTGGCCAGGACCAGCTTCCCCATCTTGAACAAGCACGACTAATCGCCACCCGTTTCGACAAGCGGTACGGGCGCGCCCATCAGGACACCCCGGTATTCCGCCGCCCCGAAGCACTGTTGTCCAAAGCGGCCCACGTTCTCGGCCTCGACGGGGAGAAAATGTCGAAGTCGCGTGGCAACACCATTGAGCTTCGCATGAGTGCTGACGAGACCGCCAAGCGACTGAAGAAGGCTAAGACCGATGCCGACCGCGTCATTACTTTCGATCCGGTGAACCGCCCCGAGGTATCGAATCTGCTTCTCATGGCTTCGTTAGCCAGCGGCGAAGCTCCAGAAACAATCGCCGATGAAATCGGCGACGGCGGTGGCGGCGCATTGAAGGCTCGTGTCACCGAGGCTCTCAACGATATGCTCGCTCCCATCCGCGCTCGCCGCGCCGAACTCGAACAAAACGAAGACTACTTGTGGGATGTTCTTCGACGGGGAAATGAGCGCGCCAACGAGGTCGCAAACGCCACCCTCGACGATGTGCGCATCGCTATGCACATGAACTACTGAGTATCACGTTCCACCAGCCAATCCTCCTAGTACCTTTGACCCATTGGTATCCCGAACCGGTGTGCCTGATGGTTCGTCAAATGAGCAGCTGACACAGCGGTTTTGTGAGACAGCAGGACATCCGGTGAGCAATTTCCTAGGCTTGAGGTAGTGCATCATCAACTAAAGGAGTTCCACTGTCATGGCGACCAAACGGAACGCGAATAACCAGCGCAAGACCCCTCGTACAAGTCCTCAAACCCCGGCAAAAACGAGGCGTTCGACCACTAGCGCACAATCTGCGGCGACGAAGACCCCTGCGCCTGCGCGGTCGGTTAAGTCCGTTAAGGATGTGAAGGCGGGCCAGTCTGCCCCCGCCGAAAACCCCGTCCCCCCTAACGCGCGCATCAACCGGATTCCGGCGACTGAAGTCTATCCGGTCGTTGAGGGCGGACTGTGGCCAGCGAAAGCAACTGAGGGGGAATCGTTCCCGGTTCGTGCCACCGTCTTCCGCGAAGGACATGATGCTCTTAATGTTGAAGCGGTGCTCGTCGCTCCCGACGGCAGTGAGCACATGCGCTCGACCATGTACGACATTGCGCCCGGTCTCGACCGTTACGAAGCGTGGCTTATGCCTGATCGCCCCGGCGACTGGACGTTCCGGATCGAAACTTGGTCCGACCCGTTTGCCACGTGGACGCATGACGCCGCCGTCAAAATCGCGGCCGACACCGACGTTGAACTCATGCTCGAAGAGGGTGCGCGTCTCATGGAGCGGGCAGCCGAAGGGCGTCCGCTTCCGAAAGGATCGGAACGCACTCGGAAGCCAAGTGAAGCGGGACAGAAGGTTCTTCTCGAAGCTGCTCAAGTTCTCCGCGATCCCGACTCATCAGTGCAGCACCGCCTATCGGCTGGCCTATCGACGAAAGTGCGCGCCGTATTCCGTGAAACTCCACTTCGCGAACTATGGACTAAATCCCGCTCCTACCCACTGAAAGTTGATCGAAAGAAAGCGCTCTTCAGCTCGTGGTACGAAATCTTCCCCCGTTCCTACGGGGCGCATCGCGATAGCGAAGGAAACTGGGTATCAGGCACCCTACGCCATGCCGCTGAGGAGCTCCCACGAATTGCAGGTATGGGCTTTGACGTCATCTATCTCACGCCCATCCACCCCATCGGGACGACGTTCCGCAAGGGCCGAAATAACACGCTCGAAGCCGGCCCTCAAGATCCCGGCTCACCCTACGGCATCGGATCTCCCGACGGTGGACATGACGCGATCCACCCGGATTTGGGAACCTTCGAAGACTTCGATGCTTTCGTTGAAGCCGCGCGCGCCCTCGACATGGAAGTGGCGCTCGACATAGCGCTCCAATGCTCCCCCGACCACCCGTGGGTCAAGGAGCATCCCGAGTGGTTCACGACCCGGGCAGACGGAACGATTGCCTACGCGGAAAATCCTCCGAAGAAATACCAAGACATCTATCCGCTGAACTTCGACAACGATCCCGAAGGCATATATCAGGCGATTAAAGAAGTGCTCCTCAAATGGATCGACCACGGCGTGACACTGTTCCGGGTCGACAACCCGCACACTAAACCGCTCGCCTTCTGGCAGCGTATTATCGCTGAAATCAACGCAAAGCATCCCGAGGTCATTTTCCTCGCCGAGGCGTTCACTCGCCCCGCCATGATGCGCACGCTCGGCGCCATCGGGTTCCAGCAGTCCTACACCTACTTTGCGTGGCGCACCGAAAAGCAAGAACTCCTCGACTATTTCGAGGAGGTCGCTCAAGAAACCTCGCACCTTATGCGTCCGAGCTTCTGGCCGACCACGCACGACATATTGACCGCCCAGATGACCACCGGGGGGCCGGCGATCTTCGCATTACGCGCAGTGCTGGCCGCTACGGCCTCACCGACCTGGGGAATCTACTCCGGATACGAGTTCGTCGAAAATGTGCAGCGGCCCGGGTTCGAAGAGCAGATCGACAATGAAAAGTACGAGTTCCGTCCGCGCCGCTGGGACCAGGTCGACCAGTACGGTATCGCTCACCTGCTCACCCTGCTCAACTCGGCACGTCGACGCCACCCCGCTCTCCAGCAGCTTCATCGCATCACCGTCCACCCCACGTCGGACGACCGTCTGCTGTGCTTCTCGAAGCACGTGCCTGCACAGTTCTCCCCCACCGGCGAAGAAGACACCGTCATCGTCGTTGTTAACCTCGATCCGCATAACGAAGTTGTTGGCAGCGTCGATATCGACCTGTCGAAGCTTGGTGCATCGGTCAACTACGGCACCGGTGGCCCTGTCCTTCCCGTCGTTGACGAGCTGGATGGACGCGAATACGCCTGGGGGGAGCACAACTTCGTGCGTCTCAACCCCGACGAGCGCACCGCGCACGTCCTTGCCGTCAAACCCGTCCGCCGCTAGAACCGTTGGAGTGAGAAAGACACTACATGACATCATCAACCCCCGATCCGACACCAACTGGAGCAATCCCGCTGATTCCCGCACCGGATCGCGCGAGTGCGACACACGCCGTCCCCGAGGATACGGTTGTGGCCACACTCCCCTCTCCCGCCGAAGACCCCCACTGGTATCGGACCGCAGTGTTCTATGAAGTGCTCACTCACGCCTTTATGGATTCAAACCACGACGGAATTGGAGATTTCGAAGGCTTACGTTCAAAACTCGACTACCTGCAGTGGCTCGGTGTTGATGCGCTGTGGCTCCCCCCGTTCTACCCGTCCCCTATGGCGGACGGCGGATATGATATTTCCGACTACACGGGGATTGACGAGCGCTACGGCACGATGGACGACTTCCGCACCCTCGTCGCCGACGCGCACGAACGCGGCATCCGTATCGTCATCGATATGGTGATGAACCATACGTCCGACCAGCACCCGTGGTTTCAGGCTTCCCGAACCGACCCCTCGGGCCCCTACGGGGACTTCTACGTGTGGCGAGATCGCCCCTCAGAGTATCTCGATGCTCGCGTGATCTTCGTCGACACCGAAGATTCCAACTGGTCGTGGGACGAGGTGCGCGGACAGTTCTTTTGGCACCGATTCTTCAGTCACCAACCCGACCTCAACTTCGAGAATCCAGCCGTGCGCGAAGCCGTCAAGAACGTGCTTCGCTTCTGGGCAGACACGGGGGTCGACGGGTTCCGACTCGACGCCATCCCCTACCTGTACGAGGAGGACGGAACGAACTGTGAAAACCTCCTGCCCACGCACGACTTCATTGCTGAGCTAAGACAAATGGTTGACGATGAGTACCCGGGAACAGTACTAATCGCCGAAGCCAATCAGCCGCCGCACGAGGTTGTCGCGTATTTTGGAACCGATGCCGCACCGGAGTGCCACGTCTGTTTCCACTTCCCGATCATGCCGAAGATATTCGCGGCACTGCGGGAAGAAACGTCCAAAGGTGTGCGCGAAGTTTTGGCCGAGACTCCTCCTTTACCCAAGGGTGGACAGTGGGGCACGTTCTTACGCAACCACGATGAACTCACTCTCGAGATGGTGACCGAAGAAGAGCGGCAGAAGATGTACGCCTGGTACGCGCCCGAACCGCGGATGCGCGCCAACGTTGGAATTCGACGACGGCTCATGCCACTGTTGCGCGGGTCGCGCCGCGAGGTCGAACTCGCCCACGCTCTCCTTCTCTCGTTCCCCGGTTCACCGTTCCTCTACTACGGTGACGAAATCGGTATGGGCGACGACATTTGGCTCAACGATCGCGACGGAGTGCGCACTCCTATGCAGTGGGATGATTCGCCGGGAGCCGGCTACTCAACTGCTGACCCGGAGAGCTTCTACCTCCCCCTCATCTCGTCGGGAATGTACCGCCCGACAGCAGTCAACGTAGCAGAGCACCGCACGCGACCAACATCCATGCTCAACTGGTTGCGGTCGATGCTACAAATCCGCCGCAAATACCCGGTGTTTGGGATCGGCTCACTCACCCTCGTCGCTACCTCCGACGATGCTGTGCTCGCCTTTTTGCGCCGCGACGAACGCCAGAGCGTACTGTGTGTCAACAACCTCTCGACCACCTCGCGATCCGCACGCCTGCAACTACCCGGAATGGCCGGCTGGCACTTGTACGACGCGGCGTCGGGCAACCGGTTCCCGGATGTGCGTGAGGACGAAACCGTTGATATCACGCTCGGACGCCACGGCTTCTACTGGCTGGACGTCACCTTCCTCGATGAAGAAAAGGACGATGAAGACCAATGAGTGCATCTTGGCCTCCTGACGTCGACATGCTCGACGTCATCGGTGATTGGCTCTATTCCCAACGCTGGTTCCCCGGCTCAGTTGGAGACTCTGTTCGGCTAGTCGCAAATCTCGATTTATCTGCACTCTCAGGCCCCACTGACACTCACCCCGATGATGTCGATGTCCTCGAACCCGTGTGGATTTCCATTATCGAAGTGGGCGAGACCTTCATCCAGGTTCCTCTTGCCTACACCGACGTCAAACCCGACTACGGAGTCGTCGCTCAGGTACGTGATGCGTGGATCGTCGACGGGGCATACTCACCGGCTTTTCTACGCGCGTGGCTACGCAAGGCTCACGCAACCGGAACTTTGTACCCCATTGATCCCACACGTGCCGACGAGGTTCTCGACGAACTGCTGTCGCACGTCGAACAGTCTCAGGTTCTCACTGGGGAACAATCAAATACGTCGGTGCTGTTCGATTGCCAGTACGCGTGCGTGCTCAAGATCCTCCGAGTCCTGCATGCCGGGGATCATCCCGAGTTGGAAATCACCACGGCTCTCGCCCACGCCGGCTGGAAGCATATTGCCGCTCCCATCGCCTACCTGGAAGAGCGGTTATCCGTTCCAGAACTCTCCCGTAGTCCGGTGCTACTGGGCATCGCCGGCTCACTCGTGCGCGGAGCTCGCGACGGTTTTGACCTGTTTGTAGACTTGGCTAGCCGCGACGAAGATCCTGCCCCGCTCGCGCGAGAACTCGGAGCTGTCACCGCCGGCCTCCACCAGCACCTTGCCCAAGCCCTCGGCACGTTTGATGCCCCCACTCCCGAGGCTCTCCACACTCGACTTCTTGTTAATCTTGCAGCCAGCGCTGCAGAAGTCCCCCAGTTGCGTGAATCAGTTCTCATCGAGCGTCTTGAATCGGTCATCGACCGCATCCAGCATCTCGACGAGCTACCGGCCACCATCCGAATCCACGGGGATTACCATCTCGGCCAAACGCTTTACGGTGAGGGAGGCTGGTTCATCCTTGATTTCGAAGGTGAACCGCTTCGTCCCCTGAGCGAACGCAGCAAACCCGATCTCGCCCTGCGGGATGTTGCGGGAATGCTTCGATCCTTTGACTATGCGGCCGCTAAAGGCAGTGCGAGCTCCTGGTGGGTTAACAGTGCTCGCTCAGCTTTTATTGCCGGCTATACGAATGACGGAGGGTTTGGTGAAGTCGAAGACGAACTCATCCGCGCCCTCGAAATTGAGAAAACCGCCTACGAAGCCGTGTACGAATACCGGCTTCGACCAGATTGGATTTCTATTCCCCTATCCGCCCTCGACCGACTCGCCCACTAACGGTCTCTCATTTCGGCCCCTGAGCTGATCCTTCATGGAAGAATTACACTATGACTGCCACACCAATGCCGGTTGATCCGGGAATCCTCGCCGCTGTAGCTGGCGCACGCTATCATTCACCTCATTCCGTCCTCGGAGCCCACGTTCACGATGGTTCAGTGACGGTCAGGACTGTCCGTCATTTGGCCGATGCTGTCCAAGTGGTCACCGCAGACGGGGTCTACGAAGCCGAACACGAACAGGATGGCATTTGGGTTGCGGTGCTCCCCACTTCGTCTATCCCCGACTATCGTCTGCGCGTAACATACGGCGATCAAACTGCCGATGTCGATGACCCGTACCGGTATTTACCCACTCTCGGGGAGATGGATATCTATCTCATTCGCGAAGGTCGCCACGAAACCCTGTGGACCGTGCTTGGTTCCCGAGTTCGATCGTATTCGGGGCAGCTCGGAGAGGTCACCGGTGTTTCCTTCGCCGTGTGGGCACCTAACGCGCAGGCCGTCCGTGTCGTCGGAGATTTCAACTACTGGGACGGCACGGGATCAGCTATGCGCTCCCTCGGCGATTCGGGTGTGTGGGAGCTGTTTATCCCCGGAGTTGAGGTCGGAGCACGCTACAAATACGAGATTTGTGGGCCCGACGGGAACTGGATGCAAAAGGCAGATCCGATGGCCCGTGCAACCGAGATTCCGCCGGCTACCGCATCGGTCGTCACCGATCAGTTCCACGAATGGAACGATGACGAGTGGATGAAGGCGCGCGAAACGAAAAATCCCCAAGAGGGACCAATGTCGATCTACGAGCTCCATGTTGGCTCGTGGAAGCAAGGGCTCGGATACCGAGGACTGGCCGAGGAGCTCATTCCCTATCTCAAGGAAATGGGGTTCACGCACGTCGAACTCATGCCGGTGGCCGAGCATCCATTTGGTGGCTCGTGGGGCTACCAGGTGACGTCCTACTACGCACCGACTGCGCGCTTTGGCACACCCGATGATTTCCGCTACCTGATTGACCAGCTGCACCAAGCAGGAATCGGTGTCATTCTTGACTGGGTTCCCGCGCATTTCCCGAAGGACTCGTGGGCACTGGCTCGATTCGATGGGACCGCGCTGTACGAAGATCCCGATCCGCTTCGCGGTGAGCATCCCGATTGGGGAACGCTCGTGTTCAATTTCGGCCGCCGGGAAGTGCGGAATTTCCTCGTCGCCAACGCCCTGTACTGGTTAGAAGACTTCCACATTGACGGCCTGAGGGTCGATGCGGTGGCATCGATGCTCTACCTTGACTACTCACGCCAAGACGGCCAGTGGCGCCCCAATCAGTACGGAGGTCGCGAGAACCTCGAAGCGATTCAGTTCCTCCAAGAAACTAACGCAACTGCCTACCGTCGCAATCCGGGCATCGTCATGATCGCTGAGGAATCGACGGCGTGGCCAGGGGTTACCGCTCCCACGTCCGGTGGCGGTCTGGGATTCGGACTCAAGTGGAACATGGGATGGATGAACGACACCCTGCGCTACTGCCAGGAAGATCCTGTCAATCGTCGTTGGCACCACGGTGAACTGACTTTCTCACTGGTCTACGCGTTCTCAGAGAACTTCGTCCTCCCCCTCTCCCACGACGAGGTAGTTCACGGTAAGGGTTCGCTGATCTCGAAGATGCCCGGGGATAAGTGGCGCAAACTGGCAGGAGTCCGTTCACTGTTCGCCTACCAGTGGTCGCACCCAGGCAAGCAGCTTCTGTTCATGGGCCAGGAGTTTGCTCAGGAGTCCGAATGGTCGGAGGCTTACTCTCTTGATTGGTGGCTCCTCGATGACGAAGGGCACCGTGGCATTAATCGTCTGGTGGCCCGCCTCAATGAGCTGTACACCACGTCGCCAGCCTTGTGGGATGACAACTTCACCGGATACGAATGGATTGAGGCCGGCGACGCTGACCACAATGTCATTTCCTATATCCGCAAGGGAATCAACGCTGACGGTGAGACCGATATGCTCGTGTGCGTCTCCAACTTCGGTGGAAATCCGCACGAAGGCTACCGCGTCGGTTTACCCTTCGGCGGCCGCTGGGAAGAAGTACTCAACACGGACGCAGAAATCTACGGTGGTTCCGGCGTTGGCAACATGGGCGAAGTCTATGCCGAGGACGTTCCATGGAACGGACGACCGTCGTCTGCACAACTGCGTATTCCGCCACTCGGTGCTATCTGGCTCAAACCAGCACCATAATCGCTCGACCAATTGCTTCGGCCCCCGCCTTCGCGGGGGCCGAAGTCTGTGAGAGATACGTTCGCCAGGTACTAGAACAGTAGCGTCGATAGTCGGCTACGGGCTTCACGTACGCGCGAATCCGAATTCCCAAGCACGGTAAACATCTCGACGAGACGGGCTCGAATACTGTCACGCTTGTCGGCATCAATGTTCTGATCAGCCATCGCAGAAAGGAGGATTTCAAACGCTTCATCGACGCGATCATTAATGAAAGCCTGATCGGCCCGCCCGAGAACAGACGTGTCCTCTTCCTCGCTTGTCACACGTTTCGCAAGATTCAAACGCGCGAGAGCTTCCTTCGCAGCATGGTCACGCGGCTGTTTCTTAAGAACGATTTCCCACTCGGCAATGGCGCTGTCGATGTCTCCAGCGTCTTCAGCGGCTAAAGCGGCCTCGTGAAGAGGATCGACCTGCGGCTCGTTCGTCGTCTCCGCCGGCACCATTCGTCCACTCACGCCATTGTGCGCGGCGGCCTGGAGCAGATCATTGAGAATCGCGACCACCTGTTCGCGCGGCTGAGCTCCTTGGAACAGAGGAAGCGGACGGCCCGCAACCAGAGCCACGACAGTTGGAATCGACTGTGCTTGGAACGCTTGCGCAAGTTGCGGATTGGCATCGACATCGACCTTGGCGAGCACAATCCGACCGTCGAGTTCGCGCGTCAGTTGCTCGAGAATAGGTCCGAGTTGCTTGCACGGCTGACACCACGTCGCCCATAGATCGACAATGACGGGGACCTGCTGAGAGATGGCGACTATTTCGTTGATTTCAGCTTCGTTGACATCACGAATAATAGGGCCACTCAGTTGAGTTGTCGTGGTTCCTTTTTCCGCAGTGCTTGAGGCTTGAGGAGATCCCAGCTCAACTGCTCCGTGAACGTTGGCAGGCATTGTTTGTTCTGGTTCCTGATCTGACATGATTTACTCGTTTGACACTCTTTCTACTGATTCGAGAACACGTTCGGCCGCTATCGCCCTAATCAAATCATCGGATCCCTTCGGAGGCACACTGAGCAAGACCGAACATAGATAGGTCAGCCGGACAGGCTGATCCGTCACGCTGGGATCATCGAGGAGTTTAGCGGGGGTTCCACCGACTTTCAGCGTCGCCCCCTCAATGGTGCGCGAATAGGTCACCGTGTAGGTGAAGTTGGTTGAGACAAGAGCCGTCTCGTTCGCGAGTTTGACCGACGTGATCGGGAAGTCTCCCACTACGGCGTCCATCTCGACGGTCCCCGCAGCTTCGATAGCTTCAGCAATCGTCGATCTTTCCGACTGGTAGTAGCTCGTGAAATCATCCTTGGCATACCAGTCGTTGTATTCGTCTCCCCCATCAAGGCGGCTAATCCACACCTCAAAGGCTTCACTGGGACTCAACGCGGTTTGGTCGGATTCCTTCGGAATAACCGGAGATCCTTGCGACACCGCAATCGTTTGGATCGATTGGCCTGGGAAGAGCCGTGCCCAGTTCTCCAGCTTGTACGCCGATCGCGCATCGCTTTGGGTAATGAACAGTACCGACGGTAGTTCGCCCTCCGGTACTTTAGTGACAGCGACGATGACACGCGGCCACGTTTGGCTTTGGCTCACTGTGACGGAGGACGGATCGATCTCCAGTGGTTTAACCGACTCTTCGAGCTTCTCAGCCAGATTGTAGAATCCCTTGCGCATGCGCAAGGCGGGATCCTTCAGTCGCTGCGCAAGAAGTTCACCGTCGAAGGATTCGTCCGCCTGAGTGAGGACGTTATTGAGATCATCGAGGACGTTTTGGATCTGTTGGGCATCAAGATTTGGCACAGCCGAAGGCGACGGCGTGTCCGATGGTTCTGGAAGAGTCGGTACTTCGTCTGCACACCCCGCTAAACTCGTTCCGACCGCGGATAGTGCGAGGAGTTTCACCAGGTTTCGACGGTCAATCATTTCGTCTCGTCCTCCTCTGCGTCCTCCCCATCATCAGGCAAGTCAGAAGCTGTCTCAGAGACTGAATCACTCGGTTGCTCTTCCTCCTCAGCGAGGGGTATCGCAGCAGTTTCGTCTGCGGCTACATCACCGTTGCTCTGGTTCTCGCTGTCGTCGGTTCTCTCATCCTTGTCGGGTGTTTCTCCGTCGCCTGCCGAAGTGTCCAGCGCTTGACCGGGGAGCTCGGCTTCATCGACCTCACGGACTTTTTCTACCACCGGAATGAGCCCGGTATCAAACTTTCGGCCTTCGACGACAACTTCAGCTTCTCCCCGTTCACGAGCTTCACGTAAAGCTCGACGCGAAGGGAACTTCACGGTTTTTCCACCCGCGGTTGCTTCAATCGTTTCTTTAACGGGAGTGTCCAAACGACGCTGCGCTTCAAGCTCACGTTTACGACGCTCAGGATCACGGTTCTTCGAGCTACGATGGAACTGCCATGCGAGGGTCAGACCCAATAGCGCAAGCACCGCTCCAACCGCGATTAGAGTAACAGCCCAGGCTACTGACACCGATCGTTGCCAGGTGATTGTCACTGCGGGTGCGGGATTGTCCCCATCGGTAGCAATAATGACCGACAGATCAGACGATCCATGAGGCTGAGTTAAGGATACGGACCCGGTCCCCGTCTCTGTACGCACCCACATATCCGAGGTTGCGGGTGAACCGGGTTGAGTATCGTCACTGGTCGCAGTCTCCTCATTGATTTTCAGTTCGGTCCACGAGCTGAGACCAACAATTTCGACGTAAGCAGCTCCGTCAAGCCACGCGGAGATATCCGTACTGCGTCCAACCGCAATCACAATCGGAGAGTCGTCCTCAGCCGTAGCGGTAATCGTCGCATCAGATTCAAATAGATCGAGCACGCCCTCATGCGTCATGATGTACGGCGCATCGGTGCCCGCAAGACTCGCATTCACTTCCGGCGACGGGCGGGCGACCGTAGAAAAGATGATTCCCACCACTGCCATGACGATGCCGAGAGTCACGAGCGCAAGCGGCAACCCAGTTCGTTTGGTGACGTATTTCAACGATCCCCCTCTAGCGGTTTACAGTGTAATCCAGTCTAAAGACTATGGGGTATGGGCGCTGGTCTCCACATTTTTGACAAATCTAGCGACCAATGCCACCTTTTTGAAGCAATTTGGCTCAATATTGGCGCACTGTTTCACCGATTGCACTTGCGTTGTCTACACTTAAGGGAGCATGTTTTAAACGCCCAGTTCTGGCGTCAGGAGGACGTATCCGTGACTGAAGAGCAAACCGACTTCCCCGTCGTCATGCGGGGTTATGACAGGATTCAGGTCGACGAGCAACTACAAACGCTGATGACAGCCCTTTCTGAGGCTCGGCGCCGCGCGGAAGTCGCTGAGGAACGCGCTCGCGATCTCGAAGCCGAGGTCGCAGACATGCGCTCTCGAGTAGACGAACAAGAACGTGCCTCGTTTGCCGGAATTGGTTCACGAGTCGAGCAGCTTCTCCGTTCTGCGGAAGAACAAGCTACTGCCGTAACTGTCAAGGCTCGAGCTGAAGCCGACGCTCTTCTCGAACGCACTCGCTCCAACACACAGCGCCTCACCCAACGGGCAGAGGCAGAGGCTTCCGCTCTCCTCGCCGAAGCCCGCCGCGAAGCAGATGAACGCACCTCGCGCGCTACAGCTGAGGCGGAAACTGTTCTCACCAACGCTCAACATCGGGCTGACGAGATGGTTGCGGCTGCCGAACGCGAAGCGCAGAGTCTGCGGGCTGAAACTCACACCTATGTGAATGATTCCCGCAGTGGAGTCGAACGCGAAATTGAGGTGCTCAGAGCTCGCTCTCAAAAAGAATACGTTGAGATGCGCGTGAAGGCTGAGCAGGAGTCAACACAGCTTCGTGCCGACGCTAATGCGGATGCTCAGGCTGTACGCGAGTCGGCCAATACCGAGGCTAAGGGCACGATCGAACAGGCTCGTGCCGCTGCCGAGAAAGCACTGGGCCAAGCTCGTACCGAAGCGGAGAATCTGGTTCGTGAGGCGCGGGAGAACGCAGATGAATCTCGCGCTCGCATTGTTCGAGAGCGTCAAGAAGCCGAGCAGGAAATCGCCGATATGCGCGCTCAGGCGCGAGAGGATGATGCCAAGGCCCATGATCAAGCTCGCACTGAAACGGCTGCGATGGTCGCCGCCGCGAAGGCCCAGGTTTCAGAAGCCGAGAAACATCTGTCTGAAACCCTCCAGCGCGCGGAGCGTCTCCTCACTGATACCGACGCCGTTGTTCGCCGTCGTCAAGAAGACGCACGCCGGAATGCCGAAGCGATGATCGCCGCCGCCGAGGCCGAGGCGGAGCAACTTCGGGAAGCAGCTCGCCAAGAGGCGCTTAACGAGCGTGCGACGGCGCAGCGAACCGTTGAGAAACTCGAGCGCCAACGCGAATCTGTGGCAGCGTATTTGGAAGAGATGCGTGGGCTCCTCGGTTCTGGTGCCGCTCGAGGTATTGCCGGACTCGATCCACTTGATGCGCCCGCCGAACTGGAGAACGAAGAGACCGACTTATTTTCGGAAGGTAGTAACGAAACCGAATAGATTGGTTGCACCCGTGCGATATCCCTAGCCGACAAAGGGAAGGATCGCATTGATCCCCTGGGCGAAGCGCCCGGGATTCTCAAAGTGAATGAGACTTGCTGCCTGTGGTACGTCATGCAAAACAGTGCAGAGCGCGTCAACCAGTCGCAGGGCACCCTCACGAGTCGTTCCTGCATCGTCTTCACCACGCAGAACGGTCGTTGGGATACGGAGCCCACTCAATGCGTCAATCACGTCGAGCCGCGATGATTGAGTGCGTAGGACCCAACTTACTTCGCGTGGATCGCACGTGCGAATCCACTCATTGAGAAGATTGACAATAGCCGAATTGCTTCGGGTATGTGCCGAGGTGGCGCGGTTGACAAGCGTTCGAATGGTGTCGTACACCACCGCATCATCGACTGCTCCCATGGTGGCTATCGTTGCCTCCAACCACCTCGATCGGTCGTCAAGTGTCGCTGCCTCTCCGGTTGCACCAGCCACAACGAGTCCCGCTACCCGATCTGGGCGGCTAGCCGCGAATTGGAGTACGGTCTCCCCCATCAAACCGCTTCCGGCGATAACAGCTTTCTGAATTCCGAGAGAATCGAGAGTATGGATGATGCCGTCAACGTGAGCATCCATCGTTGTCTCGGCGGTCGGTTTAACCGGGCCTGACAAAACGAATAGCGGCGCCCGGGTGAGCTGGCGTGCCACCGCTTCCCAGGACCGGTGATCAAATGGTGTAGCAGCAATCGCCACCACGGGTATGCCGCCGGTCGCCGTCGTCGTTGCATGTACGCGCAGTTCCACGATTCCTCAGAAAGACTGTCCGGCTCGCCAACAGTTCGGATGCCAATGTCGACGCGATTCGACCCCGTGATCGAGACCGAATCGACCGTCCTCACGCCATACGACAACGTGCGGTGATCCCAGTGTGATTTCGTGATTGCACCCGGGGCAGAGGTAAGTTTTCGTTGCTCTCGACAAGTGTTGGACACGGAAAGACTCCCCACCGCGCTGAACGGAACGCGGCATTGACGCTAAACGATCCATGTTGAGCGGCGTGTGGGGGCGATTCCACGGTCGCTTGGATGACCTGCGTGCCATGAAACCTCCTCGGATGCTATGACACAATAGTACCGCGGCGGTAAACCGTCATTGGCTTGAGGTCTCGGTCGGTTACCAAGACGTCCGCTTGAGCACCCTCGTTGAGGTGTCCGATAGTCTCGTCCCCCAGGATTTTTGCGCCCTGACGCGTCGCCATGTAGACGGCATCAACGAGCGGAATATATCCGTCGGCGAGGAGGCGAACCTGGTCGAGGAGATGTGAGGTTCCCCCCGCGATAGAATCTCCGTGAGCCAACCGCGCGACTCCGTCTTTCACCGTCACAGCCTGGGGCCCAAGCTGGTAGCTCCCGTCTGCCATTCCTGCGGCCGCCATCGCGTCGGTGACGAAGACGAGCGCATCGCGTCCGAGCATTTCGTACACGGCCCGAACCATATCGGGAGCGACGTGAACACCGTCTGCAATGAGTTCGAGGATGGCGCCATCACACGCCGCGTCAGCAAGAAACTCGGGCACCGGGCCCGGGTCTCGGTGATGAATGGTACGCATACCGTTAAACAGGTGGGTTGCGGTTGCTTTGGGTGAGCGCGGTGCGCACTCGCCCAACTTCTCACGGGAGTATGCGAGGGCTGCTCGTACATGTTCGGGCCCCGAATCTGTATGCCCCCAGGATGGGAGTGCACCCCCTTCAATGAGAACTTCACCGACAGAACCCGGGCCGTAGGCTAACGGCTTCTCAGGAGCTACGGTCATGGTAAGGGCGTATCCCTGACACAGGTCAACAAGTTCCTGCGTCAGCTTCGGGTCAGGATCGACGATGTAGGTCGGATCCTGCGCACCGCATCGTTCGTGAGAAACGAATGGTCCCTCGAAATGGATGCCCGCCAGTTCTCCCCTCTCGCACAGTCGAGTCAGTGTCTGAGCCCGAGCTTTGAGGACTTCGGCAGCTGCCGTAACAGCCGACGCAACAAGGCTCGTTGTTCCGTGACGACGATGCTCCATCACCGCAATCATCGCCTGCTCTTCCGTTTCTGCATTGGGGAATGACTCGCCTCCACCGCCATGACAGTGCACATCGACGAGGCCGGGCAGAATATAGCCGTCGACGCATTGGACGGACAGCTGTTCATTATTAGTTAGGACTTCGGTGGCCGGTCC
This sequence comes from Actinomycetaceae bacterium, assembly GCA_030537615.1. Classification (GTDB taxonomy): domain Bacteria; phylum Actinomycetota; class Actinomycetes; order Actinomycetales; family Actinomycetaceae; genus Gleimia. Next base: position 132,532 of record JAUNVP010000001.1, read on the forward strand.
TGACTTTTCGATCCGGTCGGAGAATATGACCGCTCCATCTTCGATGATTTCCCGGTCGGTCACGAGTTTTCCACGGAGAATTGTTTGTTGACTCATGTCTCTATTGTCTCCCCCGCGATGACGAATTCATACCATTCAGACCCATCGTGTTTCGCCATGTGTCCACTTTGCTAAGACTGTGGGCGCCGCATAGTCTGGTTCTTGTGCGAATAGTCATTGCCCAATGCTCCGTCGATTACTCCGGACGCCTCGATGCTCATCTGCCACTGGCAAAACGGACGCTCATGCTCAAAGGAGATGGATCCGTCCTCGTTCATTCCGATGGAGGCTCTTATAAGCCCCTCAACTGGATGACTGCTCCTTGTACCCTCCGCGTCAAAGCCCCCGATGCCGACGAAAAGCGTGAAGGCATTAACGAGGTATGGGAAGTAAAGGCCACGAAAACGGATGACTGTCTCGTCATCCGAATTGGGGAGGTGTTCCTCGATCACGAAGAAGAGCTTGGCATCGATCCCGGCCTCATTAAAGACGGCGTGGAAGCACACTTGCAGGAACTCCTTGCCGATCAGGTCGATATTCTCGGTCAAGGGTGGCGACTTGTGCGCCGTGAGTTCCCCACCGCCATAGGCCCCGTCGATCTCATGGTTCGTACCGATGAGGGACTTCCAGTTGCCGTGGAAGTCAAGCGACGCGGAGGTGTTGATGGCGTCGAACAACTGACGAGGTATTTGGAATTGCTCAGCCGCGATCCGCTTTTGAGTGGGTTAAGCGGCATTTTTGCGGCGCAGGAAATTACCAAGCAGGCTCGAACTCTCGCAACCGATCGAGGAATCCGCTGCGTGATTCTCGACTACGATGCCATGCGCGGCATGGACGACGCGGAATCCCGATTGTTCTAAAGGTCGTAATCCTCGCGCGCGCGCGGCAGACCGGAGTCCACCCACGATACCAGGCCGTTATACCATTCGGTGCGCATTGCTAGATAGCGGCGTTGTCCACCGGATTCGACCATCACCTCAACAATTTCTTCCGGGCGAGCTATCGGGGCCGATACCCTCATATCCTCGCGGGGCATGCGAAACTGGGGGCCGAATTGGAGGCCAAAGAGTCTGAACCACTGTAAATCGCGGCTTCCGAAGCGGGCCATCCCAGAGACCCATCCCGACGACGTATCCGGGCGGGAGGCGCACTCGAAAGTACCAACAATATGCCCAATGGAGCGCGCACGAATAAGCAGAATAACCAGGACTACGAGGGTGACGACGAGAGCGAAAAGCAATAGGAGGGCGAGAATGAGCACGAGACTGTTCATGAACGCCCTCCTACCACCTATTTGCTACTCGTAATGAAGTCGCCGGAATCGACGACGATCGTCACGAAATTCGAATCGACCGACGCGAAGCCCGCAGATACCTCGATTTCTTGATGCCCCTCGTTTGCAGTCTCCAGGACAACATTGCCGGGGCGAAGAACCGCAAGGATCGGAGCTCTATCTACGAGGATACCGAGGTCTCCGTCGACAGATGGGACGATGACAGAACTCGCGAGGCCGTGCCACATCCGTTTTGTCCGCGTCACCACTTCAACTTGAAGCATTCCGGTTTTCTTCGCCATCTTAGCTCTTTTCGAGCTCGTGGTAGGCGCGCTCAAGGTCCTCGATACCACCGATATTGAAGAAGGCTTGCTCGGGAATATGATCGTATTCGCCTTCAGTAATGCGCTTGAATGCCTCGATCGTTTCCTCCAGAGGAACAGTCGATCCTTCGACACCGGTGAACTTCTCTGCCATGTAGGTGTTCTGCGAGAGGAACTGTTCGATGCGGCGTGCTCGCGCCACCGTCACCTGATCCTCTTCCGACAGTTCGTCAACGCCAAGAATGGCGATGATGTCCTGCAGTTCCTTGTTCTTCTGCAGAATCGACTTCACCTTCGTTGCCACCCGGTAGTGCTCTTCCCCGACGTAGACGGGGTCGAGGATGCGCGAGGTCGAGGCCAGCGGGTCGACGGCCGGGTAGAGTCCGCGCGAGGCAATGTCACGCGAAAGCTCCGTCGTGGCATCCAGGTGCGCGAACGTCGTCGCCGGAGCGGGGTCCGTGTAGTCGTCGGCAGGAACGTAAATAGCCTGCAGTGATGTAATCGAGTGCCCACCGGCTGAGGTAATACGCTCTTGGAGCTGTCCCATTTCATCTGCGAGGTTCGGTTGGTAGCCCACAGCGGAAGGCATGCGCCCTAACAGGGTTGATACCTCAGAACCTGCCTGGGTAAAACGGAAGATGTTGTCAATAAACAGGAGCACGTCCTGGTTCTGAACGTCACGGAAGTATTCCGCCATGGTCAGGCCGGTCAGGGCAATGCGCAGACGCGTGCCCGGCGGCTCATCCATCTGGCCAAAGACGAGCGCGGTCTTATCGAAGACCCCTGCTTCGTCCATTTCGTGAATGAGGTCATTGCCTTCACGGGTGCGTTCTCCAACACCAGCGAATACCGATACACCGCCGTGATCTTGCGCCACACGCTGAATCATTTCCTGAATAAGAACAGTCTTGCCAACACCTGCGCCTCCAAATAGGCCAATCTTTCCGCCGAGTACGTACGGGGTGAGCAAGTCAATGACCTTGATGCCGGTTTCAAACATCTTCGTCTTTGATTCGAGCTGATCAAAGTGCGGAGGCTGGCGGTGAATCGGCCAGCGTTCGTTGATTTCGAGGGTCTCGCCCTCTTCGAGGTTGAGACAGTCGCCGGTCACGTTGAATACGTGGCCCTTGGTGACATCACCGACGGGAACCGTAATCGGTGAGCCGGTATCACGAACCTTCGACCCGCGAACCAGACCATCGGTGGGTTTCAGCGCAATCGCCCGCACGAGGTTGTCGCCGAGGAACTGGGCGACCTCGAGCGTCATAGTCTGCTTCTTTCCGCCTTCTCCCTGGCCGCTCAAGTCAACATCAACGTGGAGTGCGTTATACATCGCAGGCATCTGATCCGGTGGGAACTCCAGGTCCACCACGGGTCCGATGACGCGTGCGATGCGTCCCACGCCCGGAGTTTGTTGGGATTCTTCAGTCATGTTTCTTCCTTGTCCCTGAATCAGCCGTTTGCTAGTGCATCGGCGCCGGATACGATCTCGCTGATTTCCTGCGTGATCTCCGCCTGGCGGGCCGAGTTCGCCAAGCGAGTGTAGTTGGTAATGAGTTCTTCCGCATTCTCGGTTGCGGTGTGCATGGCTTGTTGCCGTGATGCGAGCTCGGAAGCAGCCGCTTGAAGTAACGCGTTGCGGATACGATTCTCGACATAGAGCGGCAACAGTGCGTCAAGCACCGCTCGCTCATTCGGCTCGAACTCATAGGTTGGGAAGGCGCGCTCCGGGTGGTCAACGAAACCCAACTCGCCTTCGCGTTCTTCGTCGGCTTCGGGGGTATCGACAACCGTGAGGGGGAGCATCTGCCGCACCTCGGGAACCTGCGATACGAGGTTCTTAAAGCGGGTAAAGACGAGGTAGACCTCGGAGACTCCCCGATGCGGATTGTCGTCGAGGAACTTCGACAAGAGCTCGCGACCAATCTCGCGGATCGTCTCGGCCGTTGGCGCGTCCGATTCCCCTTCCCACGTCTTCTCAACATTGCGATCGCGGAATCGGAAGTAGGCGGCCGCTCGACGACCGGAGGTGTAAAGAACGGGTTCTTTGCCTTCCTCCTGCAAACGATTGAGCAACCGCTCGGTTTCCCTCAGAATCGTTGCTGAGTAGGCTCCCGCCATTCCGCGGTCTGACGTTACGGTCAATACCGCAACCCGCTTGGTGTCTTCCCGACTTCTGGTCAGCGGATGGTCAAGATCGCCGTGGATGGCAACGGCTGCGACCGCTTGGGTCAGCGCTTTTTCATACGGGCCAGCTTGGGTGGCCGCGTCGCGCGCTTTGCCGATGCGTGAAGCGGCGATGAGCTCCATCGCGCGGAACACCTTCTTGAGTGTCTGCGTGGAGTTAATCCGCTGCTTGTAGATTCGCTGTTGTGCGCCCATACTTAGGCCCTCTTACCTCGGACGATTTCTTCCTTCGTCATTTCAGCTTCGACTTCGCCGTCCTCATCGCTGTCGGGGACAAGCCCCTCGGCGGAAAGGAATGACTTGAGGTAGTCTTCCACTCCTTGACGCAAAGCGGTTTCAGTATCGTCTTCGAGGAGACCTGTCTGGTCAATCGTCTGGAGAACTTCCGTGCGACCACCGAGATAGTCGAGCATGCCGCGCTCAAATCGAGCGACATCGGAAACCGGAATATCGTCAAGATAACCGTTGGTTCCAGCCCAAATGGAGGCCACCTGTTCGGGAACCGTGTAAGGAGTGCCCTGCGGCTGCTTGAGGAGCTCCATGAGACGCTCACCGCGGGTCAGCTGCTTCTTCGTCGCCGAATCAAGGTCGGAGGCGAACATCGCGAATGCGGCCATTGAACGATACTGCGCGAGCGTGATCTTGAGCGTACCGGAGACTTTTTTCATTGCCTTGACCTGAGCATCGCCACCGACACGCGAAACAGAAATACCGACATCAACGGCGGGACGCTGGTTAGCGTTGAACAGATCTGACTGGAGGAAGATCTGGCCGTCGGTGATCGAAATAACGTTCGTGGGAATGTAGGCAGACACGTCGTTGGCTTTGGTTTCGATGATCGGCAGACCGGTCATCGAACCGCCCCCGTACTCATCCGACAACTTGGCGCAACGCTCGAGCAGACGCGAGTGCAGGTAGAACACGTCACCGGGGTAGGCTTCACGACCCGGCGGACGGCGGAGAAGGAGCGATACCGCACGGTAGGCTTCTGCTTGTTTCGATAGGTCATCGAAAACGATGAGGACGTGTTTACCCTCATACATCCAGTGCTGTCCAATGGCGGATCCGGTGTAAGGAGCGAGGTACTTGTATCCCGCCGGATCGGATGCGGGCGAAGCGACGATCGTCGTGTATTCCATCGCGCCGGCAGCCTCGAGGGCCCCCTTGACGGAAGCAATCGTCGAGCCCTTCTGTCCAATCGCGACGTACACGCAACGAACCTGTTTTTTCGGGTCGCCGGACTCCCAGTTTTCGCGCTGATTCATAATCGCGTCAAGAGCGATGGCGGTCTTACCGGTCTGCCGGTCACCAATAATGAGTTGGCGCTGACCACGACCGATAGGAATCATCGAGTCGATTGCTTTGAGACCGGTCTGGAGCGGTTCGTGCACGGATTTACGCATCATGACACCGGGAGCCTGTAGCTCAAGTGCCCGGTGGCTATCAATGTCGGTGATGTCTCCAAGGCCGTCAATCGGCTGTCCCATCGGATCAACGACGCGTCCGAGATAGCCGTCGCCAACGGGAACCGACAATACCTCTCCGGTACGTCGTACTTCCTGGCCTTCTTCGATATGGGTGTAATCACCAAGAACAATGACACCGATATCGCGGATGTCAAGGTTGGAGGCGAGGCCGATGGTGCCGTCTTCAAAGCGGAGGAGCTCATTCGCCATTACACCAGGGAGGCCTTCGACGTGTGCAATGCCGTCGGCGGCTTGGGTGACGTGGCCGATTTCCTCCACGGCGGTATCGGACGGTTCGTAGGATTCTACGAAGCTGTCCAGGGCCGCCCGGATCTGGTCGGGCCGGATAGAAAGTTCAGCCATTGAGCTTTTCCTTACCGTTTCTATTGTGAGTTGTACCGTTCAAGATCGCGTCGTGCGCGTGCAAGACTCGATTTAACTGTTGCGTTGATTGCTTGGTCGCCGACTCTCACACGGACGCCGCCGATGAGTTCGGGGTCGACCGACATATTGAGTGTCACTGCCCGGCCGTATTTCTTCTCGAGAATGCCCTTGAGTCGTTCGACGTGTTGAGCTTCGAGCGGTTGTGCTGAGGTCACCTTAGCGAACAGGAGTCCGCGTCGTTGGGCCGCCTGTTGCGTAAGATCCCGAAGCTGTGCCTTAAGACGTCCGTGGACGGACAGTCGCACCGCTCGGCGAACGAGCCGAGACGTAAACGGGTTAATCGCGTCGCCGAAGAGCCGGGCGGCAAAATGCGCGCGGTCGTGGGCGGTCCCCACTCCGAGATCGGACAGTTCGATTCTCAGGTCGCGATGTTCGCTGAGGAACATATTGACAGCAAACAGTTGCGCTTCGACCTCTGCCAACTTGTTCTCTCGTTCTGCGGCACTAAAAACTGCTTCATTACCGAGAGTTTCCAAAGCTTCACCGATATCGCTGGGATGCGACCAGTGTCCTGCTGCCAGTTCCTGGACGATGTCGATCGTTTGCGGTTCGACACCGCCGGTGAGGAGGTCGTGAGCGAGCTGACGCTTATCGTCATCGGCGCGGCCAGGATCAGTCAGCGATTGGCGCACCGCATTCGACGTGCGTGCGAGATCAGAGAGCCCATAGAGGTTCTCCGCGATGGCCATCGCGTCGATGTCGTCCTGGTGCATCACCTGCTGGAGCACCTTGAGGCCAGCCTTCAGGCTGTTCTCACTCGCTGCGCGCATTTATGACTCCTGTACGGCGGATTCGGTTTCGAGGTCGTCGAGGAAACGATCGACTACACGAGCAGTGAGCTCGGTGTTTTCGAGGTGTTCTCCCACGATCTTCTCCGCCAATTCGGTGGCGAGCAATCCAATCTCGGTTTTCAACGAGATCTCCGCCGCCTGCCTCTCAGCGAACACTTGACGTCGAGCATTTTCGACGATGAGCTCGGCTTCCGCCTCCGCGTCTCGTCGCCCGTTCGCCACGATCTTCTTCGCATCTTCACTTGCGGCGGCGCGAATCTTCCCGGCTTCAGCATGAGCTTCTGCGAGAGTTTCTTCTGCGCGACGTTTTGCAAGAGCTTCTGTTTCTTTGGCGCGTTCGGCAGCAGCCAGCCCTTCTTCGATTGTCTCGGATCGTTCATCGAGGATCGCATTAATCTTCGGGAGCGCGTAATAGTACACCACTCCGAGGATGATGACGAGGACGATGACCGACCAGACGACATCGTAAAGCGGCGGCACCAGGATGCTTTCCTGCTGCGCGTGCGCTTCAACCGGGAGCACTACCATCCCATGAGACCGGGGACGAGGCCGATTAAGCCGAGAGCCTCGATCAGAGCGAGGCCAATGTACATATTGACAGAAAGCTTGGACGCAACTTCAGGCTGACGCGCAGTTGCTTCCTGGGTTTTGCCAATCATGATGCCAAGGCCGATGCCGGGGCCTAGAGTGGCGAGGCCGTAGCCGATTGCTGCAATCGATCCAGTCATGCTGTTTTCCTTCTCTATGTGACCTCAAGGGGAAAGACCTTGAGGAGTCTGTTGGTGACCCCAGGTGGGATCAGGCTAGTGGGTTTCGATAGAAAGCTTGATGTAGACGGCAGTGAGGATGGAGAAAATAAAGGCTTGCAACGCGGCCACGAATATTTCGAAAAGCGTGAAAATCAGGGCCGAAACGAAGGTAACCCCGCCGACGAGCTTGAGCGCGCCGGTCGCCTCGAAGAAGAGGAAGTGGGTACCGAAGAACAGTAACGCAAGCATGAGGTGTCCGGCTAGCATGTTAGCCAGCAAACGGATGGTGAGAGTAGCTGGCCGAATAACGAAAGTCGAGAGCAGTTCGATCGGGGTCAGCAGGATGTAGATGGGCCACGGTACTCCCGGGGGAAACAGTTGGCTCTTGAAAAATCCGCCAACGCCCTGAGCCTGGATACCTGCGCCAATGAAGATAACGTAACTCAAGATTGCGAACACGAGCGGCACTGCGACTACTGATGACGCAGCAATGTTGAGGCCGGGAATCACGCCGGTCATGTTGAGGAATAGGACGGCGAGGAAAATCGTGGTGAGAATCGGAGCGAAACGCCGCCCCTGTTTCTCGCCAAGCGTTTCAATGGCGACGTTGTCTCGCACGAAGATGACGAGCAGTTCCAGGATCGATTGGCCTCGCCCTGGGACAAGTTTCGCGCGTGCGGCTCCGATGCCGAATACGGCTACCAGTGCGAATGTGGCAATGAGACGAACGAGGACCATTCGGTTCATCTCAAAGATCGTTCCCTCAAAAGCAAATGCTGGTGGGAAGAAGTCTCCGATACCTGGTTCCGCGAATACCGGCCCCTGGCTCAAAATGCTCAAGGCCGACGACATTGTTGCGGTGATCAGGATACACCCCCTGGCTCAACTAGACGGAGTTACTTGTTCGGTAACACCGGCGATACCCGAACTGTATACGATTACCGTCTGCTACGGGTTACGAACTGTGCCTAATGCTATCAGCATCACTTTTTGAAATCGTAATTTTTACCTACTCTTGAGGGGAATTTGCCGGATCGATAGTTGGTATTTTCGCACTGACGAGAATCCACATCTGAATAGCTGCCTGCGCGATGATTGACAAGATGACGGTAATTCCAAGCGTGCGGTGGTCAAGACTGTCCAGATTCTTCGCCACGATAACGGCGATCACCATGACGATGACTTTGAATAGGTAATCACCCATCATGAAGGCGATCTGCAGATCGAGCCGACGCATAGCTAGTCCCATGGTGAAAACAGTGACGAGAGACAACACCATCCCGATTCCCCCACCGAGCAGTGCTGACCATCCGGCAGCGGAGTCCCCAATTGCCACCGCGATGGCCACGGTGACAACACAGATCGCGAGTGCCATTACAACAACACCGCGCGAGGCTCGGCTAACAGCTCTCACGAGTGCGGGAGCGGGAAGAATCGGCTCAGTCATCATGTCACTTCCATAATCGAGATACTGCACGTGATGCTAGACGGTGACGAGGACTTGTTCAATTTCTTCTACTGAAATCGCCCCGCGTCGAACTACTCGAGGTACATCTACGGTATCGACGATGGTCGATGGAACCGGGCCCGGAGTTGGCCCCGAATCGATGTAATAGGCCACTGATTGCCCAAAGTACGCTTTCGCTTCTTGGTAGCTCGTAGCCGGAGGCTGTCCCGTGAGATTTGCGGAGGTCACCGCGAGAGGCCCAGTTTCTCGTAGCACGCTCAATGCCACCGCATGATCCGGCATACGGATAGCGAGCGTATCCTTAATGTCTCCGAGGTCGAAGTTGATGCGGGGATTGGCTCGCACGATCAGTGTCAGTGCCCCGGGCCAAAAGTGACGCATGAGTGCGCGGGCCGCCTCGGTCAGATGAGTCGATACGGTCTCGGCCTCCTCCATGCTGGAGACTAAAACCGGTGGCGGCATATGTCTGCCGCGGCCTTTGAGCGCCAGCAGATCATTGACAGCGCGGGTCGAATATGGGTCGGCTCCGATGCCGTAGATGGTATCGGTGGGAATGACGATGGCGCGCCCCAGAGCGAGCGCGCGGCTTATCTCTTCTGCTCTATGGGCGGGGAAGGATTCGGGGCAGTCAAGTCTCATGGGTCTATTGTTTCAGGGGCGAAGCCAACGACAAATCGGTCGCGTCCGGCAAGGTCTTGATGCGTCTTGACGCGGGTGAGTCCGCGTTGTTCAGCGAGAGCACGCACGGCTCTTCCTTGCGTATCGTCGTGCTCCATAAGGAACACGCCCGCTGCTGTTAGATACTGTGCGGCTACCGCAATAATTCGACTCGGTATGTCGAGACCATCCGCTCCCCCTCCCCACAGGGCGAGCTCAGGATCGTGCGCGACTTCCAGGCTGAGATTGCGCGGAGGAACATACGGTGGATTGGCAATAACGAGATCGAAGTTGCGCTCCCATTCGGGACGGAATTCGGTTGCATCGGCCGTAATAATGTCGATAGGCAGATCGAGTACGCGGGCATTAGCTCGGGCGAGATCGCAGGCCACTGGAGAGATCTCGACAGCGATGACAGCTGCGTCGCGATAGCGGTCGGCAATGGCCAAAGCAATCGCGCCGGAGCCGGTACACAAATCGAGTACCCGTGCCTGTGGGCGAGTTTTGAGCCATTCCACAGCCCACTGTGTCATCACTTCAGTCTCGGGACGCACACACATTGCCGCGGGACTGGCACAAAGCTCCAGCCCCATAAACCACTGCTTGCCGAGGATGTGTTGGAGCGGCTCTCTGCTAACGCGTCGAGCAATGAGCGTCTCAATGGCATCAGCCGTCTCTTGGTTGACTGTCGGAGGCCACAGATAGGTGGGTTGGCCGAGGACGTGCTCAATGAGGGCACGCGCGTCCACCTCGGGGCTGGGTACTCCGGCGGAGCTGAGCGCGGCAACCGCGTCCTGGTAAAGCTGATGCGGCGACTGAGGCATTTACGCCTGTCCGGCCTCTTCCATCCGCTGCTGTTCATCGAGGGTGATGGCGGATTGGATAACCGGTTCGAGTTCTCCGTCAAGCACCGTCGATAAGTTGTACGCCTTGTATCCGGTGCGGTGATCAACGATGCGGTTCTCTGGGAAGTTATAGGTACGGATACGCTCGGAGCGATCAACAGTACGTACCTGGGACGCGCGCACCGCGGCGGCTTCGGCCTCGCGTTCTTCGCGGGCAAGCTGGACGAGACGGGCTCGCAGGACGCGCATTGCGGCCTCGCGGTTTTGAATCTGAGATTTCTCGTTCTGCATCGAGACGACGATTCCGGTGGGAATGTGGGTGATGCGCACAGCCGAATCGGTGGTGTTAACTGATTGACCGCCGGGCCCGGAGGAGCGGAACACGTCGATCCGCAGGTCGTTTTGGTCGATGACGATTTCTTCATCATCATCCTCTACCTCGGGCACCACCAGGACGCCCGCTGCCGAGGTATGAACCCTGCCTTGCGATTCGGTGACGGGGACGCGCTGGACGCGGTGAACTCCCCCCTCAAACTTCAAGTGAGCCCACACGCCATCAGCGGGAGCGACATCCCCTTTTGCCGCAATCGACAGCGAAATCTCTTTCAAGCCACCAAGCCCAGTCGGAGTCGACGACAGTTCTTTGACCTTCCAGCCCTTGATCTCGGCGTAGCGGGTGTACATGCGAGCCAAGTCGGCGGCGAAGAGCGCAGATTCTTCTCCGCCCTCCCCCGCTTTAATCTCGAGGATGATGTTGTCGGCATCAGCTGGATCCCGAGGAATGAGGATACGAACAAGTCGATCGTGGGCAGATTCGAGAGTCTTTTCCATCGCCGGAATTTCTTCTGCGAAAGAGGGATCGTCCGCGGCCATTTCGCGGGCAGCTTCGAGGTCGCCAATGGCTTCGGTCAATGCATCGGCCGCCGCTTTCACGGCCCCGAGCTGAGAGAAACGCTTGGCGAGTTTACGTGAACGATTGCGGTCACCGAGTACCTCCGGGTCTGCCAGAGATAGCTCAACTTCCTGATATTCATCGAGCAGTGGTTGCACTGCCTGTAGTTCGTGGCTGTAGTCGCTCACACGTTCCTCCTGCGTCAAGTTCCGTTGCAAGTATACGAAACGGCGCCACTCCAATCGGAGCGGCGCCGCTTAGAAAAGCTACTTCTTGCGTTTTCCGTAGCGTGCTTCGAAGCGTGCGACGCGGCCACCGGTATCCATAATCTTCTGCTTGCCGGTGTAGAACGGGTGGCACTTGGAGCACACGTCAACACGGAGCGAATCAGCGGCTACGGTGGAACGGGTCTCAAAGCTGTTGCCACAGGTACAGGTCACCGTGACGTCGGTGTAGTCGGGGTGTACGCCCTTTTTCATGGTTATCTCCTTAAGGAATTCGAGGATGCCGGGTCCACTAACGCCTCGCTCGGCGGTAGCGGTGAACCGGAACCGACTACCGATTATGCCACTTGAGCACTCCCTCACTCCAGTTTCGGGGACGTTTAGTGCGTCACGTCGCACCTCCGCTTCGTTGGAGAGTCTCAGTGTCAGATAATCAATCACCAGTTGAGGTATCTATTGCTCCCCTGAGTGATGTGAGTTACGTTCGAGTTATGGATTACCGCAAGAACACCGAATTCAACCAAGTAGCGTGGCAACAATGGCGTGACGAGCTCGATAATGAGCTCCGTCAAGATCACGGCTGGCTCACCCTCATTGCTCTCACTTGGCTCGATTCAACGCCATCGCCAATCGCACAGTTTCCCGGTGAATGGGCCTGTGACGACGGCGTTGTCACCGTCTCTGTCCGTTCGCACGATCGGGTGACGCTCGATGGAAAGCCAGCCACAGGCACGATAGAGATTCCCCTCGGAGCAGACGAGTTCCCTCGCCTCGAAGCGGGGTCCCGTCTAGCAGAAATCGCTCCACGCAGAGGCCGAGTCTGTATTCGTATTCGCGATAACGACGCTACCTTACGAGCTCGTTTTAGCGCTGTTCCCGCGTGGGCTTACAGTGACGACTGGATTATCCCCGTTGATTTTTCACTCTATGACGAGCCGCGTACCCGGGAGATTTTCACCGCTCAAGAAGGACTCATTAACACGATGGATTTTGTCGGCGAAGCAACCATCGAGCTGGACGAAACGACATATCATCTCGCTGTTTCCGGCGAAAGTGACAAACCGTTCGTGATTTTTTCCGACTCAACTGGCACAGACCAGTCGAGCCCCTGGAGAAATGCCCCGCTCCAAAAACGCGGAGATCAGTGGGTCATCGACTTTAACTACGCGCAGAACTTCCCCGCCGCCTACACCCCGTTTGGAACCTGCCCCAAACCGGTGGCCGAGAACGTCCTCGACGTCGCCATCCCCGCCGGACACCAGCGCCCGCGCGAAAAATTCGCCGATTAGAGAACAAACCGCAGATCCCGAAAAGCATTCGTGGCCCCGAGCATTCCTCGGGGCCACGATACTGCGATTGCTCTAATCCTTCGGTGTTGTCTTAGCGACAGACATGAGGAACTCGGCGTTACTCTGAGTGTCCTTGAGCTTATCGAGGACCAGTTCGAGAGCCTGCTGCTGCTCGAGAGTGCCGAGCACACGACGCAAACGCCACATGATGGCAAGTTGCTCCTTGGTGAACAGCACCTCTTCGCGGCGAGTACCGGACGCGTTGACGTCGACCGCGGGGAAGATTCTGCGGTTGGCAAGTTCACGAGCAAGGCGAAGCTCCATGTTGCCTGTCCCCTTGAATTCTTCGAAGATCACTTCGTCCATCTTCGACCCCGTCTCGACAAGTGCCGACGCGATGATAGTGAGTGAACCACCATCTTCGATATTGCGGGCGGCTCCGAAGAATCGCTTCGGCGGATAGAGTGCCGAGGCATCGACACCACCGGAGAGAATCCGTCCGGAAGCCGGCGCCGCAAGGTTGTACGCGCGCGACAAGCGGGTGAGGGAGTCGAGGAGAATAACGACGTCGTGACCGAGTTCGACAAGACGTTTAGCTCGCTCAATAGCAAGTTCAGCAACCGTCGTATGATCGGAGGCCGGACGGTCGAAAGTTGAAGCAATAACCTCTCCCTTCACCGTACGTTCCATATCCGTCACTTCTTCAGGGCGCTCATCGACAAGCACAACCATGAGGTGAACCTCGGGGTTATTCTGCGCGATCGCATTGGCGATCTGCTGCATAATAATCGTCTTACCAGCCTTTGGCGGTGACACGATGAGACCGCGCTGGCCCTTACCAATCGGAGCAACAAGGTCAATAACGCGCGGCGTAATGGCCTTCGGTGTCGTCTCCATACGGAGTAGCTCAGTCGGATACAGCGGCGTCAGTTTATTGAACTCGCGCCGCTCAGCGGCCTGCTCAATCGTCATGCCATTAACCGTGTCAAGACGCACGAGCGCATTGTATTTCTGCCGCTGACGTTCACCTTCGCGCGGCTGACGCACAGCACCGGTAACTGCATCACCGGGACGCAGTTTCCAGCGGCGCACATTCCCGAGCGTGACATAAACATCGTTTGGTCCAGGCAAATATCCCGAGGTACGAACAAACGCGTGATTATCCTGAACGTCAAGAATACCGCCGATCGGAACGAGCACATCATCCTCACGGATCTCAGGCTCACGATCATCGCGACCGCGACGCTTATTGCGGTCACGGCCTCTGCGACGACGGCCTCCACGATCATCACGTTCGTCACGATTACGATTGTTCCGTCCCTGCTTGCGACCGGAGCGCTCATTGCCGTCATCCGAGTCCTGCTCAGGGGCAGGTAGCTTAATATCTTCCAAAGAGTCCGCAACCGGTTTCTTCGGTTCGTCTGTGCGTGCTTCGTGAGCACTCGAATCAGACTTGGACCGCTGCTTATCGGACTTCTCGTCGGACTTATCCGCCTTGGTAGCGGCCTGGAGCTCGGCCTTCACGTCGAGAGTGATGGTCTCCGGAGATCCCTGTCCTGTCGAGACCGCTCGGCGGCGACGTTTGCGGGGGGCTTCCTCGCTTCGATCGCGTGAATCCGCGTCGGACGAGTCAGTCTGTGGCTTCGCATTCTGTGTCTGCGACTCTTTAGGTGCGCTTTCGTCCTGTTTGGCCGTTTTTTGGGATGACCGCGGTTTATCTCCACGCGCTTCACGGATAGCTGCTAGAAGCTCCGGTTTGCGCATCTTCGCGGTATTGGTCAATCCCATTTCATCGGCGACCTCTCGAAGCTCTGCAAGCCTCATGGTCGAAAGCGATCGTTTCTTGGGTGTTGGGTTTTCGCTCAACGAAATTTCCTCACTGGTGTTGCCAACTAGTGGCCATGTGAAGCTCTGCTCATTTAGTGCAGGAGCGTTTCCTTCACAGGTCATTTATTCCAGGCAGTATCCACGAAATATCAGTCGTGGGATCACATGTTTTACTGCTCGGTAAAACCAAGGTGAAAGAAAGATACCAACCGGAGTTGGAGTAGGTTCATCACGAACCCTGTGTGAATAGTACCAGCACTAGGGCACCGAACGAAAGCTCTGCGGCGTGTGAGAGTGGTCGCGCGAGTATCGAGCCAGCCTGCTAAGCCAGAATCCTAGCTCGCTTCCTTCGTTGCTTCCCACGTTGCACCAACCGGAGAAATCCCCGGTTGTTCGACGCGCCACCCTGCTTGACGAGCTTCTTCACAGAGTTCATCACTCAACTGCGCAAGGACGAGCACCGTGGGGCCGGCCCCCGATACCACGGCGGGAAGTCCTCGCTCACGCAGATAGCACACCAGGTCGTAGGTCTGCGGCATGGTTTCGCTTCGTTGGCGCTGATGGAGCCGATCGTCGGTGGCATCCATTAAATATCTCGGGTCAGCCTTTCCCGCGAGTATGAGAGCGAGCAGTCCGGTGCGCGCCACGTTAAAGCGAGCATCCTCATGTGCAACGACCTCCGGGAGCGCAGCCCGCGCTGCCGAAGTCGCCACCGAATAATGCGGGATGAGGACAGAAGCGTTCATCCGTTCGGGAGCAGGAAGCGCGATACTGCGTGCTCCACGCCCGGGTTCTACCGTCCAAGAGAATGTGACTCCCCCGAAAATGGCTGGTGCAGCATTGTCGGGATGGCCTTCCATCTGAGTGGCAAGTTCCAACACTTCTTCATCGGTCATGGCCCCCTCGCCCGCGAGTCCACGAGCAAGCAATATTCCCGCGACCACCGCTGCTGCTGAGGACCCCAGTCCTGAAGCGTGCGGGATACGGTTGCGCGCAGTGAGGAGCAGACCGACCTGCGAGGCATCGAGGTAGTCGAGGGTACGGCGAGTTGCCTGCACAACGAGGTTGCGTTCGTCAGTGGGGACGGAGTCTTCCCCATACCCGTGCACGGTCACGCGAGTTTGTCCGGCAATAGCGCGCAGTTCGATCTCGTCGTAAATACCGAGCGCTAGGCCCGCAGTATCAAACCCCGGGCCGAGATTCGCACTGGTGGCGGGGACTCGAACCCTGACGTGATCGTTCTGCAATCGCATGGGTTACCGATCTCCTTCGACTCTCAGGGTCGATTCCACAGCTAGAACAGCGTTGGATTTATTGAGCGCATCCGCCACGGCTTCGAGATCAGCTTCGCGAGCAGTGTGGGTGGACAAGACGATATTGGCCTTTTGACCGTCCTCGGTTTCTTTTTGCGCCACGGACAGAATAGACACACCGTGACGGGCAAAGATACCGGCCACTTCTGACAACACTCCCGCACGATCCTCCACGCGCAAGCGCATCTGGTAGCGGGTTTGGGCCGTGCCCGCATCGAGTATGGGGAGTTCAGCGTAGCGAGATTCACGGGGAGCATGTCCACCGCGGACCTTATGTGAAGCACCGGCAACGAGGTCGCCGAGCACGGCGGACGCTGTGGGAGCACCACCTGCCCCCTGGCCGTAGAACATCAGACGTCCGGCTGATTCACATTCGAGTACAACCGCGTTAAAGGCACCTGAAACAGTGGCAAGCGGATGCGTCAGTGGCACGAGCGTGGGGTGCACGCGTACGCCGATTCCTTCCACTCCACTATCGTCTGTGCGGCGTTCCGCAATAGCCAAAAGTTTAATGGCGTGTCCGCTACGGGCGGCCTCATCCATGTCTTTGGCGGTGATAGCAGTGATCCCCTCAACCGCGACATCGGACATGGAAACGCGCGAGTGGAATGCGAGCGAGGCCATGAGGGCACATTTTGCCGCTGCATCGAGACCGTCGACGTCTGCGGAGGGGTCAGCTTCAGCAAATCCGAGTCTCTGCGCTTCTGCGAGGGCTTCCGCGTAGGAGGCACCGGTCGTATGCATCTGGTCGAGAATAAAGTTCGTCGTACCGTTGACGATACCAATGACGCGATTAACCGTGTCGCCCGCGAGGGATTCCCTCAGACCGTACACGATGGGTACGGCTCCGGCGACGGCAGCCTCGTAGTATAAATCGGTGTCATTCGCCGCAGTGAGCTCGTAGAGTTCGGGGCCGTGCTGGGCCAATAGCGCCTTATTGCCCGTAATGACCGTGGCTCCCCGACTGAGGGCTCGCTTGACGAAGGTGAAGGCGGGCTCGATTCCACCAATCAGCTCAATCACGAGATCAGCCTCGTCGATTGCGGCTTCCGCGTCGGTCGTCAGCAGGGCTGGGTCGATCGCGAAATCGCGTGGGGCATTGACATCACGAACAACGACCGCATTGATGCGGATACGGGCTCCGGAACGGGCGGCAAGTTCATCATGTTTCTCAGTAATGAGACGAACCACCTGTGACCCAACGGTGCCGGCTCCCAGTACGGTGACGTTCAGTGTTTTTTCCATCTCTACTCCCTTGACTCTACGTAGAGGGTAGTTCTTTTGGGGTGAGGGCGGCGTCGCGTCCCAATAGATCAGACACGGTCTCGGGGTAGATCAACCAGTGTCCTTCGCCGCCACTGACTGCCAGCGTGCCGGGACGCGTCAACATATTGTAGTTCGAGGACATGGCGTGCCCGTAAGCGCCAGTCGCGGGAACTGCAAGGATATCGCCGGGACGAATATCGGAGGGCAAATGGGCATCCATAATGACGATGTCGCCCGATTCGCAGTGCTTCCCCACGACGCGCACAAGCGACGAATCCGCATCGGACGTCCGGTTCGCGAGCGTGACTGCGTACCGTGCGCCGTAGAGCGCGGGGCGAATGTTATCGGACATTCCTCCATCAACCGACACGTAGAGCCGCTCTCCCCCGTCAATGGGAACGTGTTTGATGGTGCCCACCCGGTACAGCGTGATGGTCGTGGGGCCAACGGTTGATCGTCCCGGTTCGATCGAAATGTGCGGAACCTCAAGATCGAACTGCGCACACGCGTCTCGAACTGCACACGCAAGTGAACGGGCAACGTCCTTTTGAGTCGGTGGAACTTCATCTGCGGCGGTGTAGGTGATCGCGTACCCGCCGCCGAGGTCGACTTCTGGGCACGAGATTCCGGCATCTTTGAGTTCTCGTACGAACTTCATGAGTCGGGAGGCCGATTCGGTAAAGGCCGACAGATCGAAGATCTGCGAACCGATGTGACTGTGCACGCCAATGAACTCGAGTTCGGGGCGTGAGGCCGCATCGAGTGCTACCTTCTTCGCAACACCGGTGGCGAGCGAGAGGCCAAACTTCTGATCTTCGTGGGCAGTGGCGATGAAGTCATGGCCACCGGCATGAACCCCAGTCGTAACGCGCACCATGACGCGCGCCCGACGTCCGAGTTCACGAGCGACGGCCGCGATACGGTCAACTTCGGCCGGTGAATCGATAACAATTCGCGCAATGCCGCGCTCGCCCGCCCCGATTGCCATGCGCAGTTCGGCATCCGATTTGTTGTTGCCGTGTAAGCCGACCGTATTGGGACCGGCTCCAGCCTCAAGTGCGCACGTGAGTTCGCCGAGACTGGCAGTATCAACGCCCATACCAGCTTCGGTAACGATCTGAATCGCTCGCGCGCTCATAAATGCTTTCGCGGCATAGTAGGCGGAGCCACCACCCATGCCGTATCCGTCCCAAAATTCTTCGGCCATGGCTGTTGCCCACGTCTGGGCTCGGCCTCGTAAGTCGTCCTCGTCGAGCACGTAGATGGGACTCCCCCACGTCTCGACAATCTGCGGTACGGGGAGTCCACCAATTTCAAGCACCCCGTTGCGTCGGCGTGCACTCCACGGCCAGAGGTCGGGTCGATCGGAGGGATCCGGGCACGTCAGGTGGGATGAATTCATCATCTACATTCTTTCTGGAGCGGTCACTCCGAGCATGGTTAGGCCGTTGGCTAGCACTTGTTTGACAGCATCATTGAGCCACAGTCGCGCTGTGTGGGAGGCATCGACTGGATCGTCTCCACGCGGGGTTACCCGACACTGGCCGTACCAGGTGTGGTAGGCCGCTGCTGTTGACTCAAGGTAGCGGGCAATACGGTGCGGTTCACGCAGTTGCGCCGCTTGCGCCACCATGGCGGGGAACTGCGCGAGTGCGCCGAGCAGTTGGGTATCGGCGGGATGGTCGAGAGCGGACGGATCAAAACCATCTCGCGTCACCCCGTGTTCAGCCGCGTTACGTGCCACATTCGCGGTTCGTGCGTGGGCATACTGAACGTAGTACACCGGGTTGTCGTTGGTGCGGGATGCCAGCAGGTCGAGGTCGATGTCGACCGATTGATCCATCGAGGAGCGAACGAGAGAATAGCGCGCGGCGTCGACACCCACAGCATCAACGAGGTCGTCCAGGGTGACGATCGTTCCTGCTCGCTTTGACATGCGGACCGGCTCTCCACCCTTGAGCAGGTTGACGAGCTGGCCGATGAGGATTTCGAGGTTATTGCCCGGTTCGTCTCCGAATGCGGCACACATCGCCATCATACGGCCGATATACCCGTGGTGGTCTGCGCCAAGCATAATGACGACCTGGTCAGCACCGCGTTCGCGCTTGTCGAGATAGTAGGCAATATCGCCGGCAAAATACGCTGTTTCACCATCGGACTTGACGATGACGCGGTCTTTGTCGTCACCGAAGTCGGTTGATTTCAGCCACGTTGCGCCGTCCGCTTCGAAAATGACGCCTCGTTCGCGAAGCCGCTCGATGGCCGCATCAACAGCGCCCGACGTGTGCAATGAATCTTCGTGGAAGTACACGTCGAAGATCACGCGAAATTCTGCAAGCTTGCGTTTAATCTCCTCAAACATGAGGGCGACGCCGCGGGAACGAAAAACTTCGATAGCCTCAGATTCGGGCAGTTCGACAGGATTTGACTCTCCGGCTTGCAGCGCATCGGTCATCACCTGAGAGGCAATGTCCTCAATGTATTGGCCACCGTAACCGTCCTCGGGCACATCCTGTTCCTGGGCTCGCGCGTAAAGGGAGCGCGCAAAACGATCTATTTGAGCGCCATGATCGTTGAAGTAGTATTCCCGCGTCACTTCAGCTCCGCACGCTTCGAGTAGTCGCGCGAGCGTATCGCCAGCCGCAGCCCACCGTGCTCCCCCCAGGTGGATCGGCCCGGTTGGGTTAGCCGACACGAACTCGAGATTGACGTGTTTACCGCTCTGGGTCTCGTTCGTGCCGTAGCGTTCTGCCGCTGTCACGATCGTGCGGGCAAGTTCGCCGGCTGAGGCTGTATCAAGGGTGATATTAATGAATCCGGGCCCAGCGACATCAACAGCGCCGATGCCGCTTTCGCTTCGCAAACGGTCAGCGATAATCGTCGCGAGGGCACGTGGATTCGTCGATGCTTTCTTCGCCAGTTGCATAGCAACGTTCGTTGCCCAATCGCCATGTTCGCGATTGCGAGGACGCTCAACGGAAACACTGTGTGGAATTTCGTCCGACGGCAGAGCAATATCCCCGCACTCAACGGCGTTGACAAGGACGGTCCGGATCAGTTCACTAAGTTCTTCTGGAGTCACGTCCTCAATACTAGAGTGCACACCTGGCAAGACGGTAGTTCGCCCACAGTGCAAACCCTTTAAGGAGTCCCGTCAAGTGACTATCGTGAGCTTTCGTATTCGCTCATCAAGTCGATGCGTTCTTGATGACGCTTCTCCCGTGAGAACTCGGTCGCCAAAAACACATCGACAAAGTGCGTTGCTTCTTCAACCGAATGTTGCCGCGCACCAATCGAGATAATGTTCGCGTCGTTGTGTTCGCGCGCTAAAACAGCGGTTGACTCATTCCACACGAGGGCGGCTCGCACGCCGTTGACTTTATTGGCAGCAATTTGTTCGCCGTTACCCGATCCTCCGATAACAATTCCGAGCGAACCGGGGTCTGCAACAACGGCCTCACCACACGGGATACACATCGTCGGGTAGGCATCGAGAGCATCGTATTCTGTGGCTCCGTGGTCAATAACTTCGTGGCCGCGCTCGCTCAGGTAAGCGATAAGGTGTTGACGTAGCTCATACCCTGCATGATCGGCCGCAATATGCACTCGCATTGATACTCCTTAAAACACACCAATGTACTGAGACCAGTATGGCACTCTCGCAACAAAAAATGTGACGGGATACTCCTCGACATCACCGCGGCGCAAGCAATCTGATATCCGGCGCAAGCCGTGGTGCAAAGACAAAAAGCGCCCCGAACAGGACTCGAACCTGCGACCTTCTGCTCCGGAGGCAGACGCTCTATCCGCTGAGCTATCGGGGCCAGTGCATCGCACCTGCGTCAGTCTATCAGTGCAGGAGATGCAGTTGGTAACTCCACTACTGTGACCCGTAACGCGCTATCACGAACTCGTTGATAACCTCTCGCGCGAGAACCGGTTCATCGGTAATGATGGCGTCAACTCCGAGATTTAGCGCTTCAACCATTTCATCGCGTTCGTTGAGAGTCCACACGTGAACCGGAAGGCCGTACGCGTGGGCCGTCGCAACAAAACGCCGAGTAACGACGGGAATCCGCTTGTGGATCAAAGGCACCTGGACTGCTGCGATTCCTTCGCTTGGACCTGGAATGCGCACTCTGTTTGGGGATACCGTGAACTGCGCAGCAACCACCAGTGAGGCAATTTCCGCTTGACCGAGCGACGTATAGAGACCGGGCTCATGCGCGCGCATCCGCCTTAACCTGCGCGAGTCAAACGACGCAACACATACACGATTAAGTGCCCGCGCGTTACGGATAACGTCAACGAGCGGTATGGCGACACTCTCAGATTTAGCATCGACATTAAACACTGTGTCGGGAAAGGCAGCAAGAGCATCGGAAAACCGAATGAGGCCGCGGGACGACCCAGTTATGCGTACCTCACGCAAGTCGGACCACGTGTGATTCGAAACGAGACCAGAGGCGTCACACACCCGATCGAGTATCGGATCGTGGATGAGGACGACTTCACCGTCTGCCGTCAAATGCGCGTCGGTTTCGACATAGCTCAAGCCCAGTTCCGCACATTTTTCCAGTGCCTCCCACGAATTTTCAGGAGCAAGTAAAGCGCCACCCCGATGAGCAATAACTCGAGGGTGGCGGCGAGGTGAGTACATCGACATTTACCGGCAGGCTCCTCCAGGCTGCATAGCATTGTTCGAATGCAACCACGGCCACGGATCGATGGGCGTATCAGAAGCGTCGTGAACTTCGAAGTGGAGGTGCGGCCCGGTTGACATTCCGGTATTCCCCACGGAAGCAATCTGCTGTCCGGCCGTCACGTAATCGCCCTCTTTGACGAGCACATGATGGGCGTACATGTGGGCGTATCCGGTGAAGTAGGTGCCTCCGTTGGGGTATTCGTGCTTAATGCGAACCCAGTAACCGTGTCCAGCTTGAGGGCGAGAATCTACCACTACCCCGTCGGCTGCCGCGTAGATCGGAGTACCAACGGGCCCGGCAAGATCGATTCCAGCGTGGAGTCGAGAGTATCCAAGGATCGGGTGGAATCGGTTACCGAACGGAGAGGCGTACTTGAACGTTCCCTCAACCATCGGCCATACGATCGCCGGTTTGAGATTAACTGGGCGGTCTCCATTAGCCGATTCAACGTTGTCCACGCACTGGGAGACTTCGAGCGGGGTACGGACCCGAGCTCTCGAAGCCGCGGTGGCGACTTCACGCAAGCTTTCAGCAACTGTTGCTTCGGTGGCGGGAGCGTCCGCCCACGATTTTTCAACGGTTGCGTTAACACTCGCCTTGCCCGGCAAAGACATTGATGACTGTGGGCCAACAAAACCGGTAACGGGAACCGCAACGGTGGCGGCGACAAGACCGGCAAGAATCGTTGCCCGCGCCATCGCGGTGAGCGAGAATACCGGTTGAAGGTTACGTCGTTTACGAGACGGCCGTGAGGCTTCCCGCAATTCTCGTCGACTCGGGAAAGGCCGTTGCTGACCGGTGACGGAGTGTTCCAAGTTCAGCGCCCTTTTCTTATGTGCACAAATTCAGTTCCGTAACGAACTTATAACGGATCGAATCATTTAGCCAGTATTTCACGCGCGATGTGGACAGCTTCACGTTTCGATTTGAAGCCGGGTCTATTCTCCGGCGGACTTCTTCGGCTGATCTCCTAAGGCGCGATCAAGCTTTCCACCGGCCATCGTTTCTCGATTAAAGAGCAGATCGTCGCGCTGTAGCGCGTCACGGACTTCACCGACAAGTTGCTCGATAATGTCCTCAAGAAATAGAACACCGACGATTTCACCATCGTCGAGAACCTCAGCGAGGTGCGTTCCAGAGCGCTGCATTTCCCGTAGCGCGTCCTCAACCTCATCGCTGGCAAATACCTGTGGCAGATCGCGAATCCGCCATTCGGCAACCGGTTCATTGCGTTGCGAGCCGTGTGCGTAAAGCACGTCTTTGACGTGAAGATATCCGACGAGATTGTCCCTGCCGTCAAGCACCGGATAGCGAGAAAACCCGGTTTTCGCGACCTCCCGTTCCACCTCTGCCGGAGTGCATCCCAGTGGCAGGCAGATAGCGTCGGGAAGAGGAACCATCGTGTCGCCGACCGATTCCTCCGAGAATTCGAGCGTGGTGGTGAGCAGGCCGATGTCATCGTGGATAGTTCCCTCGGCCTGGGAGTGTTCAACGATTGACGCAACTTCTTCAACGGTGAAAGTGGCCGAGACCTCGGATTTGGGTTCTAGGCCAAGTTTAAGGACAAACCAGTTGGCCAGGTGATCCATTTCAACAACAACCGGCCGGAGGATCTTACCGATCGCTACGAGTGGTGGAGCAAGCCAAAGTAATGCACGATCCGGCATCGACACCGAAAGGTTCTTTGGCACCATCTCACCAAAGACGACGTGCAGGTAGAGGACGATCAGGAGTGCTCCGAAGAAGCCGACCACGTGGGATGACGCGGCGGGCAGTCCCAATCTCACGAGGGGCGCTTCTATCACATGAGCAATTGCCGGCTCAGCTACAGCCCCGAGCGAGGTTGATGCCACCGTGATTCCCAGCTGGCAGATGGAGAGCATGAGCGATACGTGCTCGATAGCCCACATCGCCGTTGCCGCCCCACGCACACCGTCAGTCGCCAACGGTTCTATCTGCGAACGCCGCGAGGAGGTGACGGCGAACTCACCGGCAACGAAAAAAGCATTGAGCGCAAGGAGGAATATCGTAATCGTCAGACCGAGAGACATACTCATGAGCGTTTCTCCGTCCGCACCGTAATCTGGTCAATCCGACGACCGTCGAGAAGCGAAACTTCAAGCTCGACGCCATCCACAGTTACTCGATCCCCCAGGGAGGGCATTCTTCCCAGTTGGAACATGATCAGCCCACCGAGGGTCTCAAAGGGCCCGTCTTCGGGGACGCGAATTGTCGTGCGTTCGAGAAGTTCGTCGGGGCGGAGAGTTCCCGGTACTTTCCACGCGCCATCGCGGGTGTGTCGGATACCGTGACGACGCATATCGTGTTCATCCGCGACCTCACCAACGATTTCTTCGACGACGTCCTCAAGGGTCACGATTCCCGACGTGCCGCCGTATTCATCGACGACGACAGCGATTTGAAGTCCCTCTTGACGGAGCTGTACGAGCAGTGGCGCCAGCGGCAGGGTTTCGGGCACCTTCGGCGCTTCGGATATGAGTGAAGCAGACAGGACGGATACATCGGCGCGACGCTCGTAGGGAACGCCAATGGCGCGCCGAAGCGACACGAAAGCCACGATATCGTCCGAGTCGTCGCCAACAATCGGGAATCGTGAATGCCCAGTTTGGCGAGCTAGTGCGACCACGTCGGCCGCAGAAGACGATTCACGCAGATAGTGCATCCGGCCGCGGTCGGTCATGACGTCAATGGCGAGGAGTTCCGTCATGGCAATCGATTTCGTCAAAAGCGTAGCGGTGGACGTATCGAGCGTCCCTTCTTCCGCGGAGTGACGAACCAGTGCCGCGAGTTCGGAGGCCGATCGGGCGGATGATAATTCTTCCATGGGCTCAATGCCGATCCGCCGCAAAATTGAGTTTGCTGTGCCGTTAAGCACGCGAATAATCGGGGCGAAGATTTTCGTGAAAGTCGTTTGGAGCGGTGTTACCCAACCGGCGGTTTTGAGCGGTTCCGCGAGCGCCACATTCTTCGGAACGAGCTCGCCAAAAAGCATGGAAAAAGTGTTGACGATAACGATAGCGACAACAACTGCGAGGGTTGTCGACAGCGCGAGAGCCAATCCGGCAGAATGAAACAGACGCGTGAACAGATCAGCGAGCGCCACCTGGGTGGTGTACCCCAAGAGAATGGTCGTTAGGGTGATGCCGACCTGCGCACCTGAAAGCTGCGTCGAGAGTGTGCGAATCGCTGCGGAGACTTGTTGTGCTCGTGCGTCACCGGCGGCCGCCCGTCTTTCGACAGAAGCTGAGTCGAGTGCGACGTATGAAAACTCCGCGGCGACGAAGAGTGCTGTCCCGGCCGTTAACACAATACCGAGGACAATCATGAAGATGTCGTAGATCACCGGATTTCCACCGGCCTCATACTTGGAGGTTCGTCGTTTTTCATCGTCGTAAGCCTATCGAAAATGAGCGACCAATGGTATGTGGGTGCCGACGTTTAAGTCGAAGAATACTGAACGACTGCTCTTGGTTTGGATTGTTTCGTCCCATGAGTCATTAATAGGTATCCAAAACTTCTTAAAATCTCTCTATATCGAGAGAAATCCGCGACTTTTCGCTCTAGACTTAGCGTGACGGCATATGCCAAATCATATTCGAACCGACACACAGTCGACTTCTATCGCTAGTCAAGGAAGCAGGAGCGATGAACGCTAACACCTCAGGTCCGATCCAGGCTGCCCCCCGCCCACCGGCACCCCCCGCCCCGCGTGATCGTTCGCGAATCTCTGCTGATTCGGCACCCCACGCCGGTTCCGCTCCGATCGCAGCGTCAGCATCACGCTTTAACCCCAATGCCACCGATGTGACCCGTTCTGATCTCCCGCCTCAGCCGCCCTCAAAGATTGCCGAAGCCGCCTCGCCTTACACCCGACTGACGAGAACTGGGGCGGCGTCCAAGCTCAACGAGGATCCGCGCGTCGACGATGAAATCGAAACGCTCAAGGGGTTTGGACGCGCAGTCGTCAAGAACATGGACGCTTCGCTAGAGGTTCCGACGGCTACCTCCGCTCGCCAGATTCCCGCGAAGCTGCTGATTGAGAACCGCGCTGTCATTAACGCGCACCTCGCTCGTACCCGCGGCGGCAAGGTCTCCTTCACCCACCTCATTGGTTACGCCGTCGTTGAAGCGCTCGTCGAAATGCCGTCGATGAATGTGCGCTACACCCTCGATGAGAAGGGCAAACCGGCCATAGAGCATTTCGCGCATGTTGGTTTCGGTCTCGCGATCGACCTCCCCCGCCCGGACGGTTCACGCGCACTCATGGTGCCGATCATTAAACAAGCGGATACGAAGACCTTCAAAGAGTTTGTTGATGCCTATGAAGAGGTCGTTCGTCGCGCCCGCGATGGAAAGCTCACCGGAGATGACTTCGCCGGCGGAACCGTTACTCTGACCAACCCCGGCACTCTCGGCACCACGCACTCGGTCCCCCGCCTGATGAAAGGGCAGGGAACCATTATTGGCGTTGGTGCCACCGATTATCCGGCCGAATGGTCCGGCGCCTCCCAACAGCGCCTCGCGCAACTCGGGGTCGGCAAGATTATGACCATGACCTCGACCTACGATCACCGCGTGATCCAAGGTGCAGGATCTGGCGAGTTCCTCCGCACGGTTTCACGCAAGCTCGCCGGTCAGGACGGATTCTACGATCGCGTCTTTGACTCCCTCCAAATCCCCTACCCTCCCTACCGGTGGGAACGCGACCGCGAGTACGATCCCGAGCGCGAGAAGGACAAGCCGGCACGCATTATGGAGATCATCCACGCGTACCGTTCGCGCGGACACTTGGCTGCCGACACTGATCCGTTGGCCTACAAGGTGCGCCGCCACCCGGACCTCGCTATTACCAACTACGGTCTCAACGTGTGGGATCTCGATCGTTCCTTCCCCACCGGAGGATTCGGCGGGCGCGATCACATGCTACTACGGGAGATTCTTGATCAGCTCCGCGACACGTACACCCGTACCGTCGGTATTGAATACATGCACCTGCAGGATCCAGTCCAGCGCGAATGGGTACAAGAGCGCATCGAACACCCGTGGGAAAAGCCGTCGCTTGAGACTCAGCGTCACATTATGACCATGCTCAACAAGGCTGAAGCCTTTGAGCACTTCCTCCAAACCAAGTACATCGGGCAGAAACGTTTCTCACTTGAGGGTGGAGAATCCCTTATTCCACTCCTCGACCGTATCCTGTGGGTCGCTGCCCACGAAGGCGTGCGCGAAGTCGCCATCGGTATGGCTCACCGTGGTCGCCTCAACGTCCTCGCGAATGTCGCGGGCAAATCCTACGGACAGATCTTCTCCGAGTTCGAAGGAAACGTCGATCCGCGCACCGTTCAAGGATCTGGTGACGTCAAGTACCACCTGGGAACGGAGGGCGTATTCACCGCGGATGACGGAATTGGCACCAAGGTTTATCTGGCCGCTAACCCGTCTCACCTCGAAGCTGCTGACGGTGTCCTCGAGGGCATCGTGCGCGCTAAACAAGACGTCCTCGGCGAACCCGGCTACCCGGTGGTTCCCATCCTCATTCACGGCGATGCCGCGTTCATTGGACAGGGTGTTGTCTACGAAACACTCAATATGAGCCAACTGCGCGCCTACCGCAACGGCGGCACGATCCACGTCATTGTCAATAACCAGATCGGCTTCACGACCGGCCCGACCTCAGGTCGCTCCACCAAGTACTGCACCGACCTGGCTAAGGGTCTACAAGTACCGATCATGCACGTCAATGCGGACGATCCAGAAATGGTGGCGCGCGTCGCGAAGCTCGCTTTCGACTTCCGCCAGGAATTCAACAAGGACGTCATTATCGACATGGTGTGCTACCGCCGACGCGGACACAACGAAGGTGATGACCCGTCGATGACTCAGCCGGTCATGTACGAACTCATTGACCGCACTCCCACCACTCGCGAACGGTACGTCCAAGACCTTGTTGGTCGTGGCGATATCACCGCTGAAGACGCGCAAAAATCACTCGAAGAGTACAACGATCTGCTCAATCAGATCCTCACCGAAACGCGCGAAAACGCCAAGACTAAAACCGGAGCCGACACCGTCTCCGGCCTTGAGCGTCCCGAATCTCAGCGCCTCGGACAAGGCCTCATGATCGGCTGGGAGTCCCCCGTTCCGCGCGACGTCATCGAGCGAATTGGCGACGCCCACACTGCCGTTCCCGAAGGCTTCACCCCGCATCCGAAGATGATGCAGCTACTCGAAAAGCGGCAGCAAATGTCGCGCGAGGGAAAGATTGACTGGGGCTTTGGTGAACTTCTCGCCTTCGGTTCACTCCTCATGGAGGGCACGCCGGTTCGCATGTCCGGTCAGGACGCGCGCCGCGCCACCTTCGTCCAGCGCCACGCCACGCTCCACGACCACAACAACGGCCGAGAATGGACACCGCTCGACTACCTCGTTGAAGAGCAACCTCCATTCGACATTTATGACTCATCCCTCTCCGAATACGCTCCAATGGCGTTCGAATACGGTTACTCGGTGGAGCGCCCGGATGCACTCGTTTTGTGGGAGGCGCAGTTCGGTGACTTCGCAAACGGTGCGCAGACGGTTATCGACGAGTTCATTTCCTCGGCCGAACAGAAATGGGGCCAGCGCTCATCCGTTGTGCTTCTCCTACCGCACGGTTACGAGGGCCAGGGACCAGACCACTCATCGGCCCGGATCGAGCGGTACTTGACACTGTGCGCCGAAGACAACATGTGGATTGTCCAACCGTCGACACCGGCGAACCATTTCCACATGCTCCGCACCCAGGCGTACAAGCGTCCGCGTAAGCCGCTTGTCGTATTTACCCCCAAGCAACTTCTGCGCTTGCCGGCCGCAACCTCACGTGTTGAAGACTTCACCTCAGGTGGCTTCCAGCCGGTATTCGACGAGACTGATGCCGCGATCCGCGACAATGCGGCAAGCGTTGACCGCGTGATCCTGTGCACCGGCCGCGTCTACTACGACATTGTCAAGGAACGCGAACGGCGCAAGGATACCTCGACAGCCGTTATTCGCCTCGAACAGTACTACCCGCTGGCAACCGATGAGCTGAAGAAAGTTCTTGAGCCCTACACCAATGCTGAGATCATGTGGGTGCAGGATGAGCCTCGGAACCAGGGGGCATACCCGTTCCTCGCTCTCAATCTGTTCTCGCTTCTCGACAAGCCAGTGACAGTTGCTTCCCGCCCGGCAGCGGCATCGCCGGCGGCGGGCACCATGGCTCTGCACAAACACCAGGCCGAAGAATTGATGAATCAAGCCTTCGGACGCTGATAAAAGTCGCAACGCCGTGGCGGGGTACCTCCTGGTTGACCCCGCCACGGCGTATT
The DNA here is from genome assembly GCA_030537615.1 of Actinomycetaceae bacterium. GTDB lineage: Bacteria > Actinomycetota > Actinomycetes > Actinomycetales > Actinomycetaceae > Gleimia. The sequence goes on from JAUNVP010000001.1 coordinate 161,658, forward strand.
TTAGTAGTGAAGGAAGGAGCCGCTGTGAGGAAATTGCGCCTGTGCATTGTCGGAGATGAGTTGGTCGCCGGTTCGGGCGATCCTCGGGCACTTGGCTGGACTGGACGCGTCCTGGCACGAACCGCGATCCCTTCCAACTCACACGTATTCACGCTCGCTCGCCCCGGGGAAACAACCGCTCAACTCGCTGCACGCTGGGAGGCCGAAGCCTATCCGCGATTCGTCGAGGACGCGGACAACCGACTCATCGTTGGCCTGGGCGTCGCCGATGTCGAAGCGGGGCTATCGACAGCTCGCACGCGACTCGCGTTAGCAAACATTGCCGATATCGCTCTATCAAAACACGTGTCTGTGCTCATGGTCGGCCCGCCCCCACTTCGTTCGTCGGATACCCGGCAACTCGAAGCCGTATCTGATGCAGCGAGAGAAGTCTGCGACCGCCGACAGATCCCATTTATTGATACCTACACCCCACTGGCCAGCCACGACCAGTGGCATGACGACCTCGTCATGTCTGAGAATGGTTTACCGTCCCAGGCCGGCTACGGGCTACTCGCATGGATCGTGCTTCACTCCGGCTGGTTTGATTGGATCGGACTCGATTCGCGAGCCTGAGCTTCGACCTGCCGCATGTAGAGGCGGTAGATGAGATACGCTACCGCAGATATTCCCACCCCGAAAAGAAACCTCGTCCATGTCACGACGGTAGAATCGGGGATTTTAAGGACATATTCCAAAACGATAATGAATGCGACTCCTAAAAGGGAGTACAGTAGCGCAATTCGCTTAGCCAGGTTGAGACCGGCGAAGCGCTGGCAGGGCTGGTCACTCAAGTAGTAGGACAGGAAGATTAAAACTACCCCGATGAAACCGAAAAGCCCCTTCGAACTGGCTGGGAAAGCGTATACGAGACCCACCCCAACTCCGAAAACGCCCAGGAAAGTAGCTGGGGGAAAGATTGATAATAGCTTCGTCAAGGGGTTCCTCCACGGTGGTGCGTATGCGGCTGCACAGAGCCCGCCTCAGATACCTACTACTGTTCCAGGTGCGGGTACTGGTGTCGAGAAGGCACACACAAAAACCCAGAGGTAGTACCTCTGGGTTTCCGTTTTAGCTATTGGGACGCTTGCCGTGGTTGGCTGCGTTCTTACGACGTGCGCGACGCTTGCGGCCTCGTTTACTCATTGTTCTCTCCTCTACTACTGGCCCACAGGCACAGTGTTCAGCGGCAACTCGCCTAGTTTCCCACAGATTTCGCCCGTTTGACAAACGCGCGGAGTCGATGTGACGGACACCTAATACCGTTCGATTCGGATATGGGTGGAGCGAATCCGCGTTACCACGCGGGCACGCAACCCGGAGGGTGCTTCTTCAGCACAACAGCGTCGGATGAGTTCACGGATATGCATTTCTGCATCAACGAGATCAGCACAGCGCGAACACTCGGTGACATGGATACGCATACGCTCGAGGATGCTCGATTCGAGTTCTCCGTCGGTGTATTCAAAAAAGAAGTTCTCCAGCTCGTCACAGGAACTACATTCATCATCGTTGCGCTGAGTCACGAGCTTCCTCCTTCCGTCCAATGCCCTGGCGTGCCGCGTAGTCGGCGAGCGACTGGCGAAGCCGAGCGCGCCCCCTGTGGATCCGCGACATAACAGTTCCCAGCGGGGTATCCATAATCTTGGCTATTTCTTTGTAGGAGAATCCCTCGACATCAGCGAGCAGGACGGCTTCGCGATAGTCGTCAGGAAGTTCTTCGAGGGCGTTTCGCACCGTTTCGCTGGGGAGGGAGTCGAGCGCTTCGGCTTCGGCTGAGACCAATCCAACCGAATCATGATTGGCAGCCTCGTACAGTTGCCAATCTTCGACGCTTTCACCGTCCGTTTGCTGAGGGCGACGCTGTTGCTTGCGATAGGTATTGATAAAGGTGTTTTTGAGGATGCGGTACATCCACGCCTTGAGATTGGTTCCCGGCTTAAACGTGTGGAAAGAAGCAAATGCGCGCGCGTAGGTATCCTGTAGCAAATCCTCTGCGTCAGCGGAATTATGCGTCATGCGAATCGCCGCCCCGTAGAGCTGATCGAGCAAAGGCAGTGCCTCCGCTTCGAATCGTTCGCGCAACTCCTCTTCGTCGAACTGTTCTGTACTCATCACATTCGAGCATACGTGGCCTCCCTCCATTTGCGATAACAAATCGCTATCCCATTTTGTTCCCGGTGCCCGCCTCGCTATGCCCTCGGGGCCACAGTAGAAGGGGTGCGAAAGTCTGAGATCCAGGTAACATGGTCGTATGAACGTTTTGAGATTAGTAGCACGCCCATTAATCGCTCTTCCCTTCATCGTCGATGGGATCAGCGCCGTTAAGGATCCTTCCCCCCACGCTGAACAGGTGAAAAAGGTGTCCCCTATCCTCGAAAAAGTCGGGGTGCCGCCAGTTCTCACCTCTGATGCACGATTGGTATCTCGCATCATCGGTGCAACCACCGTAGTTGCTGCAACCGGTCTTGCCCTCGGTAAGCAACCTCGCTTGTGCGCAACGGTTCTCGCGACCGTCGCGGTGCCCATCGCGATCGTACAAAATCCGGTGTGGACGGCACAGACGAAGGACGAACGTAACCGTTACCGTCGCGGGCTCGAACGCTACGGCGCTGCCTTTGGCGGCCTCGTTCTCGCCACCACCGACCGTCTCGGAGAGCCTTCTGCATCGTGGAAGCTCGCCAACTGGCGCGACCACAAGGCTGATTTGCTGGAGGCTCGCAATGAAGCGTGGGAAGCGGCAAAGGCCACCTTTGACGCGTAATAACTGGTGGCACGCACCGGTGGCCTCGCGCCCGGTCGATGCCGAAGTCCGCATTCCGGGCTCGAAATCGTTAACAAACCGCATGCTGGTTCTCGCTGCGTTATCCAGCGGGATATCGCGTATCCGCGGGGCTCTCAGTGCCCGCGACACCGATCTCATGGTTGACGGTCTGCGTAAACTCGGTGCTTCAATTGATGTCGAAGGCGATACTCTCACTATCTCACCGATCGAACTGAGCAAACCCGCACGTATTCACTGCGGCCTCGCTGGAACCGTCATGCGCTTTCTTCCAGCCGTCGCATCGCTCGGCACCGTCCCCATCACCTTCACCGCAGACGAACAAGCTCAGTCGCGGCCCATTACGCCACTGCTGGACGCTCTCCGATCGCTGGATGTTACTGTCACCCACAAGTCCGACATGCCGTTTCCTGTGACAGTCCAGGGCCCAGTGCGCACCACCGACATAGTGCACCTCGATTCATCTGCGTCGTCACAATTCGTCACCGCCATACTGCTCATCGCTCCCCTACTGGGGGCCCCCGGGCGTACCGTAACGATCATTCTCGACGGCGATACTCCCTCGCGCCCTCATATCGACATGACTGTCTCAACTCTCCGCGCTCGCGGTATCCGAGTCGATACTCCGAACGAGCGCACCTTCACCGTTTCCTGCGGCACTATCTCGCCTCTCGATATCACGATTGAACCCGACCTGTCGAACGCCGGACCTTTTCTCGCTGCCGCACTCGTGACGGGTGGACGAGTATCGATTCCGGACTGGCCGGCAGAAACAACACAGGCTGGAAACGAGTGGATCTCAATCGTGCGCGATATGGGTGGGATAGTGTCCACGCGCGGTTCGCTCACTGTCTCAGCCGGGGAACAAATCAGAGGAATCAAGCAAGATTTTTCCCAAGTTGGAGAACTCGTCCCGACCGTTACCGCCCTTGCGGCTTTGGCAACTACACCGTCCGAGCTGACGGGCATCGGCCATCTCCGCGGACACGAAACAGATCGATTGAGCGCGTTAGCCAACGAACTTCGCACTCTGGGAATCGACGTCATCGAAGGACCTGACTATCTGCGCATTGACCCGACAAACGGCTGGCGCGAGCGACTCCCCAAACGCATCGATCTGCGGTCCTATCACGATCATCGAATGGCGACTTTTGGCGCCATCATTGGATTGTCCGTACCGGGAGTTCGGGTGGAGAACATTGCGACAACCTCGAAAACGCTTCCCGATTTCCCAACGATGTGGGAGGCGATGCTCGCGTGAGTCGACGCGATATCGGCACAGATGACCCCCGTGTGCGTGTGAGGCCGGGTAAGCGGTCGAGGCCGCGCACAAAAATCCGACCCGATTATTCGGACGCCCCGCTCGGACGAGTGATCGGCGTGGACCGAGGGCGCTATCACGTCATTAGCCCCGATGACACTCCGCTCGTCGCGGTCAAAGCCCGCGAATTGGGGCGTGGAGCCATCGTCGTTGGAGACCGAGTGCGATTAACCGGTGACCTTTCGGGTACAAAAGATACTCTGGCGAGAATTGTTGAAGTCGATGAGCGCGACACGGTCTTGCGCCGAAGCGGTGAAGATGCCGATACTAAAGGACGCGAAAAAACAATAGTCGCCAACGCAGATAATATGGTCATTGTTACCGCGATGACGAACCCTCCGGTCAGACCCGGGTTTATTGACCGATGCCTGGTGGCGGCTTACGATGCTCACCTTCAACCGATTGTCTGCCTCACCAAAGCCGACCTCGGGGATCCCGACAACGTTCTCGACCTGTGCCGTTCGCTCGGGGTGCATACAATCGTTGCGTCGAACGATGTAAACCACCCGGCTCACTCCGGTTATCGCGAACTTGCCGACCTTGTCTCCGGCGAACTATCAGTTCTCATCGGCCACTCGGGGGTGGGCAAATCAACGCTAATTAACGCCATCATCCCCAGTGCTAATCGAAGCATCGGGGATGTGAACTCAGTGACCGGTCGCGGGCGCCACACGTCCACATCCGTCGAAGCACTCGCGCTTCCGGGCGGAGGCTGGATCATTGACACACCGGGAGTGCGCGGCTTCGGACTCGCTCACGTTGATCCGAGTACCGTCATAGATGCGTTCGATGAGTTGCGTGAGGTCGCCGAGGAATGTCCACGCGGTTGCCCGCATTTTGATGACAGTCTCGACTGCGCTTTTGATCAGTGGGCCGGACATGTCCCGTATCGAAAGAACCGGGTTGAGAGTATCAGGCGGCTTCTGGAGAGTTTGAAAGCAGCTCAGGAAAAGCCGTGGGAATCCTAGGAATACAGCTCGACAAAGTTCCGTAACAGGCGATGCACTGGGGTCACATCAACTGCTTCACACGAGTCGATAATCCGCTGCTGATCGTCGGGGGCGTAGTACCCGGCCTGCGCATACGCAATGATTCGTAAATATAGGGCAGGCCAGTCGAGTTCGGGATGAAACTGCGTGCCGTAGACATTGTCTCCGACCTTAAATAGTTGAACCGGGCATGCTTCAGCTGTCGCCAAAAGCGTGGCGTGTGGGGGAAGAACTTCACATGCTTCCTTGTGACCGACATAGGCATTAAAGGATGAAGGCATGTCTCGCGTAATGGGATCTTTTCGGCCTGCGTCAGTCAACGTCAGTCGCGGGGCGGAGATTTCTTCGGCATATTTGTGTGAAATCACCCCTCCTTGATGCGCCAATACTGTCCCCACGCCATAGCACACCCCGAGGAACGGATGGTCGCGGGCAATCACCACATCGAGAAGTTCAAATATCTCTCGTTCAATCCGTTTTTGAACATCGGATTTCTCGTCTTCGGGAATAAGCGAGTCAAACGGTGAACCGCACAGAATAATGCCAGCCCACTCATCGAGGTCGATGGCTGGCATGGGCTCTTGTTCCAGGCGCAAGCGGATGAGCTCGTGCGGAGTCAAGCCGCTGTATTCGAGAAACTTCTCGTACTCCGACTGGGCGATGTCTTCTTGCGGTCTCGATCCGATAAGGAGAAACTGTGCTTTCTTTTCCACACCGGCAAGCCTAGCTCAATGACGCGGATCCGGCTGACAGTCGGGTACCGTTGGGAGTATGAACGCTACGAATCGTTATAATGATGATCTTCGACTTGCCCACGTCCTCGCGGATCAAGCGGACGCGGTGACAATGGATCGATTCCGCTCGACGGATCTGAAAGTATCTGCCAAAGCTGACCATTCTCCGGTGACGGATGCTGATCGTTCAGCGGAAGAGACGATCCGTAAACAACTGTCATCGGCCCGCTCACGCGACAGTGTGTACGGAGAGGAAATGGGGACGACGGGGCGTTCCTCGCGTGTCTGGGTGATTGATCCGATCGATGGGACCAAAAACTACCTGCGCGGTGTACCGGTGTGGGCGACCCTCATCGGCCTCGTTGAGGACGGTAATGTTGTCGCCGGTGTTGTCTCCGCCCCCGCTCTCGGTCGCCGCTGGTGGGCCGCGCAGGGCCAGGGAGCATTTACGGGAACGTCCCTCCTTCGCAATCGACCGATCCGTGTATCACAAATCGACTCCCTCTCGGAGGCATCCCTCTCTTATTCGTCCCTTGACGGATGGGAGCAAGCCGGGCGTCTCGATGAGTTTCTCGATCTGACGCGCGCTATGTGGCGCACCCGCGCCTACGGTGATTTCTGGTCGTACATGATGGTTGCCGAAGGTACGGTTGATGCTGCGGCTGAGCCGGAACTCGAAGCGTATGACATGGCTGCTTTGGTTGCCATCGTCGAAGAAGCAGGCGGTCGTTTTACGTCGCTCCTCGGCGACCGGGGCCCGTGGGGTGGTAACGCTCTTGCGACTAACGGTCGCATCCACCAAGAGATTCTTGATCGCCTCTCCTGGGAGGAGTAAACGTCAGTTGTCGGTCGCTCGTCGTACGGTAGTTGCATGAGATTTATACACACGGCGGATTGGCATCTAGGACGGGTGCTCCACGATATGTCACTCGAACCGTTCCACGAGCAGTTCCTCGACCATATCGTCGAATTGACGCGCGAGGAGCGCCCAGATGGATTCCTCCTCGCCGGCGATGTCTTTGACCGCGCGATTGCGCCGACGACATCGATTGAACTACTGGAAGACGCGTTGGCGCGCCTGGTGGAGCATACGCGAATCGTTATTATTCCCGGCAATCACGATTCGGCTACTCGACTGGGATTTGGTTCACAGCTCTTTCGCGACCGCATCGAAATTGTGTCCCGGTTCCAACGCATCGGAACCCCCGTCGTTTTCGGGGCGGGAGACGAGGCAGTAAACGTGTACCCCATCCCCTACTTGGAACCGGATATTGCTCGATATGCGCTCGCGGACGAAGTGACCGGTGCTGATGAATCCCCCGCGTTGCCGCGGTCGCACGAAGGTGTCATGTCGGGAGCTTTACGCCGGGTCAATCAAGACCTATCCAACCGGCCCGGTCACAGTATTGTCATGGTCCATGCCTTTGTTACCGGCGGTACTCCGTCAGATTCCGAACGGGATATTTCAGTGGGCGGGGCTCAGAATATCTCTGTCACCGCGTTTGAAAATCTCGGTTACGACGCTCCTCTGCCCCGTACGATTGACTACGTCGCCGCCGGCCATCTCCATCGACCGCAGAACATCACCGCACAGATTCCGATCCGCTACAGCGGATCCCCCATGCCTTTTTCTTTTTCGGAAGCCTCCGACCACAAGACGACCTCCATCGTCACGATCGAAGCCGGTCGCGTCGACGTCGAAACCGTCGATGTACCCCAGCCCTACGAATTACGCACTATTCGGGGAACCGTTGAGGAATTGACGCAGTCGCCGCCAGCCTGGGCTGAGCGCGCCTACGTTAGCGTCGAGGTCACGGATCAGCTTCGTCCCGATCGTCTCCATGCGCGCATCCGAGCAATCTATCCGCGCGCCCTCGTGATTCGTCATACTGGATTCTCCCGGCACCTCGGTAGTTCGTCACCGCGACAGGTTGTTGAACCGGTCGATATGGCCGAGATGTTCTTTACGAAAGCTTTTGATCGACCACTGGACGACGCTGAACGAGCAATCATTCACGACACCTGGACCACAATGCGAGCGGAGGCAGTCCAATGAGACTCATGCAGTTGTCCTTCTCCGCTCTCGGCCCGTTTCCGGGAAAACACACGATCGATTTCACGCAGTTTGAGGCATCGGGTCTCTACCTGTTACGCGGAGCGACCGGAGCTGGTAAATCATCCATTATTGACGCAATTACCTTCGGCCTCTACGGAACTGTTGCCGGGGGACGAAAAACGTCCTCAATGGAGAGATTGCGGTCAAACTATGCAGATCGCCAAACCGCGACTGAAGTCAGTCTCCGGTTCGAAGTAAGCGCGGGAATATACGAGGTCGTTCGACGCCCCAGCTACCTCAAGGAAGGTAACAAACACCCGACCCCTTCCACCGCAGTGCTACACAAATTGACCATGTCGGACGAAACCGTCGTTGATCGCCAACCGATCGCGACGCGCGTGTCGGATGTAGACAGGGAAATTCCGCGGATTATCGGTGTAGGCGAAGACCAATTCCTGCAAACGGTAGTGCTTCCGCAAGGAAAATTTGCGCGGTTTATCCAGTCGGGCCCCACCGAGCGCAAAAGCGTTCTCGAGGACATATTCCGCACGCAGCCCTTCGAAGAGTTCACTCGGCGACTTCGCGAACAGGCTGAAAACAGCGAACGACGTTTTTCTGAGCAGCTATCCGCTACCACGCACTGTGGGCTATCGCTCTCCCAAGAAATCGGCGATCTATGCCGAGCAGAGCGCTTTGATGATGCCAGCACCGCTACGGCAGAGCTACTGAACGACCAGATCGACGAGGAACGTGCGCTCGTTAGTATCGAAACAGAAGCTCTCGCAAATCTACGCGAAGTCCAACTGCTGCTCGATGAATCACGTGCGATCGAGCAGGAGCGTCACAAGTGGGCAGAGCTGAAGCGACGCAGCGATGAGCTCGACGAGTGTGCCGATGAACGACAGACCCAACGCCAACAGATCGAGCGAGCGCGTGAAGCCGCTACCGTCAATCTCGCAATTGATGCGGTTGAGGAAGCGCGTCAAATGTTGGAAGACCGCTCTGCTTGCTTTGAGACTGCTGCGCTTGCGCTCAGTGATGAGTTTCGCGCACAGTGTGGTCTACCTGTGGAAACAGACCGAGCGAATACCGACGTTTTGCTCGAAGAGCTAAGTTCTATTGATGATGATTTGTCGAAACAAATCTCGACTCTTGATTCAGCTCTGAAGCGAGAAGAGAGCCTCGAAAAAGATCGCGCCGATCGCGATCAGTTGACTGCCACCATTGACTCCTTAACGCAGGCGCGTCAACCATTGGCATCCTTAATCGATGCGGCTCCCGATGCTTTGGCTCGCCGCCAACAAATCATTGATGAGAATCGTGCCTCCGTGCGCGCCCTCCCCGAGGCGATTTCTACTCTCAATGAGATCAACAAACGATTAGAATTGCACGATCAGGCAGATGCTGAGCGGACCAAACTGATCGAAATCGCCGCCGACATCACTCGTGCTGTTAGCGATGCAACCCGTTCAAAAGCAACGTACGACAACCTATACGCACGCTGGTTGACGAATTCCGCTCTTATTCTTGCCGATAATCTGAGCGATGATACGCCCTGCCCTGTCTGCGGTTCACGTGAACATCCCGATCCGATCACCGGCGATAGCTTCGATGTCTCATTTGACGAGGTCAATCGCGCACATGAGATCTCCACTCAGGATACCGATCGCCTGCGAGACCTGCGTCAACAACACAAAGACGCGAATAGCCGAATTGCTGATCTCAACACACGGGCCGGTGCGCTGAGGGCAGTCCTAGAGGAACAGCGTGAAACGCAACAAGCACTCGTCGATTCTCTGCACGCCCTCGACACGCAGACTGCAGACTTGGAAAAGGAACTCTCCGAGGCGCGTGAACAGCTCGAAGAAAGCCGCGAGCAACTGACAGCCATCGATATTGATCTGGCCACACACTCCGCACGTCGACAGGCACTTGAACAAACCATTGCCGACGAAGAAACTCGGCTTCTTCAGGTTCGTGGAACATTTGACACTGTTCACGGTCGTCTCACGCACGTATCGTCACATCGGGTTCATATTCGGGCGATGATGGAAGCAACACGACAACTCGAAACCGCTCGACGCGCTGCAGGCGATGCTCAGGCGCGTCTCAATTCGGTACTGGCGAATTCGCCCTTTGATTCTCCCGACGAGGCTCGGCAAGCATCGCTCACGCCCGACGAGCTCGCCACCATTGAATCCATTGTCAAAAACTATGACGATGCCGTTACCAGCACCAAAGCACGTCTGACAGACGCGGAGACTTCAGGTCTTCATCGACGTAACCACGCTCGAGTTGATCTGCTCAATGCCACCGTTCAGCGCGTGAGCGACCGATGCGACGACGCTCATGATCGGGTGGTTTCACATCGGGAGTTTCGTCGCCAGCTGAAGCAGACTGCTCAATCACTGTCCGCGCATATACGTCAACTCGAACAAATCGATGCTGATTCCGGTCCTATTCGTCGTCTCGCGCAAGCTGCACGGGGAGCTTCGGTTGAAGACGGCAATAGAATACCGTTGGGAACGTGGGTTTTAATGACTCGCTTCGAGGACGTTCTCGCGGCGTCTAATCCCTATCTCACCCAGTTCTCTTCGGGCCGATATGCTTTGCGGCGAACCGCTACCGATCCCGGTTCACGCCAGTCTATCGGTGGACTAGGACTCGCAGTATTCGATTTTGAAACAGATGTTGAGCGTGCCCCAACCTCACTATCAGGTGGTGAAACGTTTTATGTATCGCTCGCTCTCGCACTCGGTTTAGTCGAAGTCGTATCCTCGGAAGCCGGTGGAATTGAGTTTCGTTCTATGATCATTGACGAGGGGTTTGGTCATCTCGATCAAGGAACACTCGATCAAGTGATGCAGGGACTGGAACAGTTGCGAGATACGGGGCGGACGGTCGGTATTGTCTCGCACGTTGAAGAGATGCATCGACGAATAAGTGACGGCATCCACGTCAGGAGACTCGCTGAGGGATCAACGCTCAGCGTTGTTGGTTAGACCTCTGGCCAAGGCAATTCTCTCGTCGGGACTATACCATTCGAGAGCGTGTTCGAGAACGGACTCAACCGCGGCGTCTGCTTCTTCTTGAGTGGTCGCTTGACAGGCGCGCAGGACATCCTCCTCAGCATCCGCCGAGTCCACCAAAAATGCGCTCACCCAATCCCACGTGATTTCTCGCGTGGCCGTGTCGTCAGCTGACTCGACGTCAACTGCCGCCACGAGTCGACGGTACGGGCCAGCGTGGTCTCGAATAAGTTCAAGAGCCCGGATCGAAGCTTCCACTGTCGCTTCGTATTCCGACAGCTCCTGTTCATCACCGCCCACAGTTGGAATGGGGAGGGTCGCAGGTCGAATTGGAAGTGCTGGAGCTTTTAGTTCTTCAGCGAATAACGGGACAAAAACACGCATAGTCCAAGTGTGACACGATTGCCACCTTATCGGCGAGTACCGACCTCGTGTTTACGGTGACGGGCACGTCGTTTTCCTACTGAACGCCGGGTAAAACGCAACGTCTTTTTCCACGACATATCCTCTCGAGACGAATCAATGTCAGCGAGGTTAAGCCGCGCGAGGATTTGATTGATAGTAGCAATATAGTCGCTCTTTGGAGCGACAGAAACGACACTCGTTCCGTGCAAAATAGCACGGTCAACGTCGGGACAATCATCGATCAGAACGCGAGGGACGTGACGGCAGATCGTTTGAAGAACGGATTGAACCGTTTGCTCAGGGTGCTGTCCTGCCGCTGATTGACGAACCCGGTTGACGACGATCAGATCAATAGCGATGTCGAGCTCAACGCACTCATTGACAACCTGGCCCAACCGTGTCAGCCCAATAGCGTCCGCTCGAGAAACGATCAATAGGTAATCAGCCATTCGAATGACGTCGAGATTGATGTCCTCGCGACTCGGAACGAAAGTGAGTTGGGACGGATCACCGTCCGACAACCCATCGCATAGGTCAACAACCACATGACCACTGTCTGCGAGACGTCGAATAACCTCACACACGGACTCCGGACTCAATTGCCGCCAGCGGTCGGAACCAGTCAGTCCACTAAGAAAATACAAATGATCGTCGATCTCGTGCCGTAGCTCTTTCAACGCACAGGTATCCATCCCGCCGCGTTGTCTCAGTAGCGATGCCGTCGCAAGGCCAGACCCCTCGAGGTCAGTTCCCAGCATCTGTGCAAGCGAAGGAGCTCGGGTATCAGCATCGACAAGCGTGACGTCGAGGCCGTATCGAGCCAGTTGGTGGGCTAGATTGTGACTGATCGTCGATCGCCCGGGAGCACCACTCGTTCCCCAAACAACAATTGTTTTCCCGGCAGTACCGTTTTCGGGAGCTGGAGGAGGTGGTGGCTTGTGAGCTGGAAATTCTGTTCCAAGGATGCGTTCGCGCAGCCCGACTGTGAGAGCGTCAATGACTTCGGACGCGTCGGACGGTCCGCATCTCGCGTCCTCACCAAGACTAGGAGCAGAAATCGGATCTGCAAACACGAGCAAAACAAATCCGCCACGAGCGTGAAATCGATCAATGCTCTCGACGTTGATTCCTGGAGCATCCGCGTCGGCAATAATGATTGTGCCCAAACCTGCATGCACTGCTGCTTCCATCTCCGTAATGTCTGCACATCGGCGTACAACAGTAAATTTTGATGATTGTGCATTGAGTTCTTGCACGACGTGCGCTTCAAAGGGTTCCCTCAGCCAAATAATGACTCCTTGGCTACTCATCATTACCCCACAGGCACAATGACAAGTCGTACGTGAGCGCCGGTCGCAGTTAGCAGAGCGGCAAGATCGATTTCCGGTACAGATATCTCAACCGATTGACCTCTTTCGATGCTGAGACCAGCTTCGCGCTCAATCATTTTCAACACGATTGCCTTGGTCGTTAAAACCGTTGGTTTAGATGCGGTATCGTTACTGAGCGATTCTTCCTTAACCGCCCAGACTTCGACAGTGTCTCCAATTCCAACGCTGGAAGGAATGCGCGTGGCCACATCGATGACTATTTGACGGCGTCCTCGCTCCGCTTGAGTAGTCACCGCGGCTACCGGAAGTAATTCTCCTTGGTGGAGTGATTGAGTTGCTATAGCGGGTTCAGATAACTCCCCCACGCGTACGTACACGTCTGACGTTGTTCGTGCTTGCACTGGAATCAACTGAGCAGTGTGTATTGTCTGTCCTTGCGCGATATCGGTGTTGAGCCGATACAGTTCTTCGCCTCCGCTAGCGCGGTTAATTATCCAGGCCGATAAGACGACCGACGTAATGATTAAACTTACCCCGATGAGAAAACGGGGGTCGGTGTAAACACCGTGTGAACGGCGAGAACGTTTGCGCGGTGGTGAGGAAGTCATGGGTCAATCATGCCTGACTGCGTCCTCCCTGTCGGGTTATCCACAGACTTTGTTACCAAGTTTTCCAGGTAATGAGATCGCAAAAGCCACACGTACTCATCGGTATCCACAGCAATTCGAGACTACTGGCACCAACTGTAACCAAATGGCACAATAGCATCATGACTGCTCGTTTTCTCACGCTTGCTGACGTATCGGAGATACTCAATTTGTCAATGTCAGCAACACGCTCCCTCGTTACCACGGGAGAATTACCTGCTATCCAAATCGGTGGTAAACGGCAATGGCGCGTTGAACGAGAAGAGCTTGAAAAATTCATCGACCGTCAATACGCGCAAACGCGCCAACGCATTCAGCGCAACGAAGAACTCTAAACCGCGACTGTTCTGACGGAGAAGATGTGTGCGATCATGATGCTTGTAATCCCAGTGTCAGTACGAAGATCGATGTGATCTGCATAGACGCCCACAATGGCACCTGCAGTGACTAGGTCCCCAGCACTGATGCGCACTCGAATCCGTCTGCGAGCGATCTGGCGCAAGACGTACGCGTAGGTGAGCCGTGATTCAAGTGGGGAGCGTGACGGCGCACTATGACCCAGTGGCTCCACACTCACACAAGACGCGAGTTGGATCAGTTCTTCTCCCCCGGCCTCCAGTAATACCCAGGGTTCCGCCACGGCTTTCACAATCCCGGTGACAGTTTCTCCATTCAGTGATCGAACGGTCAACGATTGCCCAATTCGCGCACGAATTCGCGCAGCGACACTGACACTCAGTAGCTCACCTTCGGCGAACTCGCTCACTTCCTCCCGAAGTCCTTCTTGTAACTGAGCCTCAAACTGCCCTTCGAGAGCAGAGAGAATTCGCGCTAAACCCATGCCGTTATTGAAGCAGACAATCGGAACCAAGAAATACGATTCCACAGTTTTCAACAAACTCTTGACATCCCCAAAAGAAACCTGCCAGGATAAACCAACACGAAATGATACGAACTCACATAAAAGAGGTCGAGATGAAACTAACTGCACGGTTAGGCGATCGCGTTCTCCTCGCTATTGCATTTGCCCTGTTCCTCAGTCTTGGTATAGTCAGTAGTTTTCTGTTCTCTCAGCACCGGTCGACGCTTCGCTGGCTCGTCAACGACCCGCTCGCCGTCCTCATGTCTCCTGCGGCAGTCGGCTCAACCATCTGGCAACTCGTCGTCTTAGCGTGTGCCGGCGCTGGGATGGTCATGGCCCTGTGGAGCATCACATCTCTTGTCGTAGCGGAAGTGCTCTTTCTCACGCGCCGATGGGGAGCTTCATTTGACCTGGACAGCTTTGTCACCTCACGGACTCTGAGTCCTCTAACGCGTCACCTCATCCTCAGACGGTGTGCGACCGTGGTCGCGATCTCTTCCCTCATCACGCCACCCGCCATCGGGGCCGAAATCCCCCGAGATCTTGGTTGGCCAACGCCGGGCACGCACGCGAGCACTCCCGCCCCGCACCATTCGCCAACAGTTGACGCACCCCAATCGTCCCGTCAGGACTCACTGTATACGGTACGTTCAGGAGACTGCTTATGGTCCATTGCCGCGCGGGTCTTGCAAACAGATGACGAGGCCCGCATAGATTCCTACTGGCGTCAAATATATCGACTCAATAAAGAGGTAATCGGCTCGAGCCCCAACCATATTTTTCCGGGGATAGATCTACAACTACCTGAAGGAGACCACCAATGAGCACGGTACACGTTATGCGGACTCCTTTCGACACTGGTCACCCACGCGAAATGAAATCCGCAGCACACCAGTTACCAACCCGGCACATGCATACGAATCGCTGGAAACAAATCGATGTCTCGTGGGACTACTCGACGCAACCGGAACCCCTGTGTGCAGCCATCGACGATCTCCCAGATCCAGCACAGTGGGGACGTGCAGTAGCACTCGCCACTGTCGAAGCACTGAGAGGATCGCGGAGTATCTTTCAATTACAGCGCTGGCTCGCACCCGAATTGTTCGAGGCACTTCATCGTCGAATTGCATTGAATACGCGTCTGGACGGCAAAGCGAAACCGACTGCGAGTCCTATCGCTCGCTCTTCACGTGCCTGTCTCGTTTCGGACACTGTAGCGGAGACAACTCACGTCATCTCCGTCTCCGGACGATCTCGCGGCGTGTGCGTGCGACTAGAAGCGTGCCGTAAACAGTGGCTCGTTACAGCAATCGAAATTGCCTAACGACGCTTACGCCTCTTCTTTTTCGCAGCTCGACGAGCCTGCCGGTTCGGACCACCCGGCGACGCAGGAGGGGTCTGCTTCTTCCGTCCGACTCCTCCGCCGAAAGTGTCGGGGATACCGTCGGGATCCCCGGAGCCCTCCGGACCGGACATGCGGATCGGACCAATGGACCGATGCCCCATGTCGCCAAGAATATTATCGGGCCGCAAGCCCATTCGTGGAATGCGCCGATCCCCAGCCGCTGGTTGTGCGCCGGTTTCGACACTCTGCTCGCTATGGGCCTCTCGCTCAGCCTCCAACTGTTCTTGTTGGCGTCGAGCTAACTCGAACTCACCCGCGTGAGCCACTGCCTGGCGCACAGAATCTTCTCGAATCCGCTCCATCATAGCGGTAAACATCTGCGAACCTTCTGCACCATATTCCACGAGAGGATCACGCTGGCCCATCGCTCGTAGACCAATCCCCTCCTTGAGATAGTCCATTTCAAACAGGTGCTCGCGCCACATCTTGTCAACCGTAGCTAAAACGACGCGTCGTTCAAGCACTCGCATAGGTTCTTCACCAAGTTGTTTCAATGCAAGCGGATTCGTTGCCATCTGTTCTTCAAGTTTGGCATATTCCTGTTTAATATCAGCCCCGTACTCAAACTCAAAGTGCTCGCGAGTAACGGCCCCCTCACCGCCGGCAGCCTGGATAACTTCCTCGGGACTAATCGTTACCGGATAGTATTCTCGAAGCGTCGAAACAAGACCCTCCAAGTCCCACTCATCGACTGACTCCCCTGCGGTATGTTGCGCGACGACACCTTTGACCAGCACCTCCATGAAGTACTGCATCTGCATCTTCATGTCCTCGCCTTCAAGGACTCGGCGTCGTTCACCGTAAATCGTCTCGCGCTGTCCCGTCATGATGTCGTCATATTTGAGTACGTTCTTACGGATCTCAAAGTTCCGAGCTTCAACTTGCGACTGCGCTGATGCAATCGATTTAGAGACCATCTTTGATTCGAGTGGCATGTCTTCGGGATAAGACCCCGACGACATGATTCGCTGAGCCAGCCCGGCGTTGAACAATCGCATGAGGTCGTCCTCCATCGACAGATAGAACCGAGACTCACCCGGATCTCCCTGACGCCCTGAACGCCCCCGCAGCTGATTATCGATGCGTCGCGATTCGTGTCGCTCTGTTCCAAGCACGTAGAGGCCGCCGAGTTCAATGACTTCGTCATGCTCCGCCGCTACAGCTTTGCGCGCATTTTCGAGAGCTTCAGGCCACGCTGCCTCGTACTCTTCCGAATGCTCTTGGGGATCAAGACCGCGAGAAGCAAGCTCAGCGACCGCGATATGTTCTGCGTTCCCTCCGAGCATAATGTCGGTACCGCGACCGGCCATGTTCGTAGCCACTGTCACCGCGCCTTTTCGTCCCGCCATGGCAACAACTGCGGCTTCACGCTCGTGCTGTTTGGCGTTGAGAACTTCGTGCGGGACGCGCTTATCTTTCAGCATCCTGGATACAAGTTCCGACTTCTCAACCGAGGTTGTACCGACAAGTACCGGTTGTCCCTTGCGGTGACGCTCAGCAATGTCTTCGATGACTGCTTTCATCTTGCCTTCGAACGTTGGGTACACCAGGTCCGGTTGATCAATGCGGATCATCGGCATGTTCGTCGGAATCGGAATGACACCGATCTTATAGGTAGAGGCAAACTCTGCGGCCTCAGTCTCCGCTGTCCCCGTCATGCCGGCGCGAGACCCCTCAGGATAGAGACGGAAGTAGTTCTGCAAAGTGATTGTCGCGAGAGTTTGGTTCTCCGCTTGAATCTTCACACCCTCTTTCGCCTCAATGGCCTGGTGCATTCCTTCATTGTAACGACGACCGGGAAGCACGCGTCCTGTATGCTCATCAACAATAAGCACTTCACCATCGGCGACGATGTAATCTTTGTCCCGTTTAAACAGTTCTTTCGCTTTAATGGCATTGTTGAGAAAGTTAATGAGATGGGTGTGCGCGGTCTCGTAAAGACTCTCGATTCCCAGCTCGTCTTCAACGACATCAATTCCCGGTTCAAGAATACCGACTGTCCGCTTCTTCTCGTCGACCTCATAGTGTATTTCGGGTTCGAGCTGACGAGCTAGACGGGCGAAAACCGGATACCACTGGTCGGCGTCGCCACTGGACGGCCCGGAAATAATCAGCGGTGTACGAGCTTCGTCGATCAAGATTGAATCGACCTCGTCAACAATGACGTAGTTGTGGCCACGCTGAACCATTTCTTCTGGCAACTGAGCCATGTTGTCCCGCAGATAGTCGAAACCAAACTCATTGTTGGTTCCATACGTGATATCGCAGTTGTACTGTTTGCGTCGCTCCTGTGGAGATTGACCAACGAGCACGCATCCGCAAGTGAGGCCAAGATAGCGGTAGATTCGCCCCATAAGTTCGGACTGGTAGGACGCGAGGTAGTCATTCACAGTTACGACGTGAACGCCCTTGCCTGTTAACGCCCGCAGATACGCTGGCAAAGTCGCAACCAGGGTCTTGCCTTCACCGGTTTTCATTTCGGCGATATTGCCCTGATGTAGGGCGGCTCCTCCTACGATTTGGACGTGGAAGGGGCGTAGCCCCAAGACCCGATCGGCGGCTTCACGAACGGTAGCAAAAGCCTCAACGAGAATATCGTCGAGGGTCTCTCCCTCTTCAAGACGCTTCCGAAATTCACCCGTTTTAGCTTTGAGTTCTTCATCGCTTAGTGCGCGGAAATCGTCCTCGAGTGCATCGACTTGGTCAGCCAGTTGGTCGAGCTTTTTGAGGGCTCGCCCTTCTCCGATCCTGAGGATCCTGTCGAAGATAGACACGTTTCTCCCATGAGGTTGGTTCAAATCATTGTGCGTGAAGCACAGTCTCCCCTATTGTAAACCCCATTGGCTCAACAGAAGCGAACGTCAAAGCCGGGCCCAAACAGCCCGGCTTTGACGTCAGTAGTTTTATTCGGCCACGACGGTGTTCAATCGAATGACACCGTACGTCCAACCTTCGCGATGGTAGACCACGCAAGGCTGATTCGTATCGGAGTCGATGAAAAGAAAGAAGGGGTGCCCGACAAGTTCCATTTGGTACAACGCTTGGTCGACTGTCATCGGCTCAGCTTCGTGTAGTTTCTGTCGAACAATAACCGGCGAATCTCCCAGTTGTTCCTCTCGAGCTTCTCCCAGTTTCAAATCGGATGCAGAGCGGAGTTTATCCTCAACGGGCTCTTTTTCAGGGGATGGTGCGCTCGTCTCTTCAGGGACAATTCCCCCGAGATCCTCTGCAATAGGTTTGTTGTAACGGCGACGGTGGTCTTTGGCGCGGTCACGTGCGCGCCGCAGACGCTCGTACAGTTTTCCAGATGCAATGTCGACGGCGGCGTAGCGATCTGAGCTCGATGCTTCGGCGCGAATAATCGGCCCTTTGCCAAAGACAGTCAGTTCGATCCTCTCCGCAGTTTCAGCTTGACGCGGGTTGCGTTCGTGGGTCAATTCAACGTCGATGCGTTGAGCTCGCGGATAGAATTGTGTAACTTTTGCGACCTTCTCTTCGACATAGGACCGGAAGTTCGGGTGAATTTCGGCATTGCGTCCGACAACTGTAATATCCATGGTTCCTCCAGGAAAGAATGGGGAGATTCCCCTCATCGTTGAAACACCTGGCGCATCATCGCGCCGGGCCGTGAGTTGAGTTATCACCTCCCGTTCCTGTACTCCACCATCGCTACTCAACGCGAGGGTGGTGATAAATCAATCCTACTTGATTTACGTGAACTGGGTCACGTATGAGGTGAAGATGTTGGAACTATCGCCACTGTCGCAACCGCGACGACAACGTCACCGTGTTGTTCAAGAATAGAGACCGCTTCGCGAATTGTCGTTCCTGTCGTGATGACATCATCAACGAGGACACACGCCCGAGAGGCAGCAACGCCCCGAAGCCTAAATACATTGCGGCGTTGTCTGCGTTCCGATCGGTTTTTGCCCGCTTGCGTGCGAGTCCGACGCTTCATAGCTAAGACCGGTTCCATCGAGGCACACACGCCTGAACGCTGTAAACCAGCAACGACACCTCGAGCAATGGTTGGGGTAATGAGCATTCCCCGCCAATACCGCGCTATCCCCGAAGGGATTGGAATAACTGCCACGGACTCGACCTCATGATCAATACGCACGTGCTCACCCAGTTCGATCCCCGCATTAAATAGCCATCGACTGAGGTCCCTCCTGGAATCGTGTTTGGCAGCTAAAGTAATGCGCCGAAGATACCCGCTGTATTCTCCAATGGCTCGACCCGACAATTCACGGTTTTCCGACATTTCAACTGCAACGGGAATCGAGTTGCGGTGAAGTTGCCGACATCGGTCACACAGCGAGGTATCCCACGCGCGACATCCAGCGCAGGTACTGGGAACTATTAGATTCAATAGATCGTGCATCATCACTTGAACGTGCCATGAGTGGTTAGAGTTCGCTCACATCTGCCAACTCGTTGTGAATAGAGATTTCTGTGCACATTCACTGCTCACCGCCAGTTTTCCAGTGCCTAAGATGTTATAAAAGTAACTACTTGGATTCCCATCGAAACCTCGCAAAGACCGAACATCTGAAGGTACATAGTGATTGATCGTTCAACATTGCCTCCACGAGCTTCACCCGAGCCAGCTTTGAAAGCCTTTCACGACAGACGCTCGTTCCGCACTGAGTTGCACGGCGTGCGAGGCTTGGCAATTGCTTTAGTTGTCACATTCCATATTTTTTCAAATGGCCGCGTATCCGGCGGCATTGATATTTTCCTCGCCATCACTGGTTTTCTAGCGATTCCTTCTCTCATGAGACGAGCGGAGAAAGGAAAAGGCTTTATCCCCTTAGGAGTTCGCTTTGCCGGACTCGTTCGGAGACTGTGGGTCCCCCTCGCTCCGATGCTGATCATCATTGCACTCGCAGGAACTGTTGTTTTACCGCTCTCTTCACATCCCCAACTCTTTCGAGAGTTCCGGGCATCGAGTCTCTTTTATGAGAACTATGAGCTCATCCGTTCTCAACTGTCCTACAACGCAGCAGGACCGGACACGAGTCCTTTGCAACATCTGTGGTCAACGAGTATCCAAGTCCAGTTCCACATACTAATGCCATTCATCGTCATGGCTGTCACGGTCCCGTTCTTCTATCTAAAAAGGAACCCTCGACCTGCTGTATTGATTATCCTTACTGGACTCACCGTATGGTCAATGATGCATGCTATTGAAGGGCAACAGGTCCATCAGGCTGAAAACTACTTTTCTACTGTCTCACGCACATGGCAATTAACGCTTCCGGGGATAGTCGGCCTGACTATAGACAAAATGAGGATCAATTCCTTGTTCCGGGCAATACTGTCGTGGATCGGTCTCATTCTCATGTGCAGTGCTGGTTTTATCTTCGACGGTGGTTCACTTTATCCCAGCTACCATGCACTTGTACCCGTTGGCGCGATGCTACTGATTGTTATTGCTGGCGATACGCGGTCGCGGTGGGGCGCAGACCGGATTCTCGGCCTCTGGCCGTTTCAAAAGCTCGGAGACATCTCCTATTCGCTGTATATATGGCATTGGCCCCTCATCGTCCTGTATTTGAATTATTCTGCGCAAGACACTCTCGACTTGTTCGGCGCTTTGTCGATTCTTCTGATTTCCCTATGTCTTGCGTACCTAGGCAAACGATTCCTCGAAGACGGTCTTGCACAGGCACCATTATTTATTGGGGCTCACTGGCGACGTCCCCTGACCACGGGTATCGTAGGTGCGCTTTTGATGGGATCGACATTTTGGTACTTGCAACACAGCGCACTATGGGAAATTGATCGCCTAGAAGCAGCAGGCCGCGCCGATTTTTCACTCTCCGATTACCCCGGAGCTCAAGCTTTCGTAGCGGATGCTCCCGTCCCAGAGATGCCCGTATTCCCCGACCTCAATGCTGTTCCCACAAACTGGGGAGAAGTTTTCGATCTTCCTCCCATTAACACAACTGAGCTAGATCGATGTTGGGGGGAAGGAGATGACACTGTGACAGATCCCGTCGGCTGCGCTTACGGTAATCCCGAATCAGATAAAACCGTTGCGATGGTCGGTGGCTCTCACGTTGGTCAGTGGTGGCGAGCCTTCAAAAATGCGGCAGATGATTACGATTGGCAACTTATTTTGCTCCAAAGAGGTGGCTGTGTTTTCACCATTGACCCCGAGCCAAGCCCCGATGAGCCGGTTTATCCACAGGGTTGCTACGAGTACAATCGCAACGCACTCGATTATCTCCTGGACATCCAGCCTGATCTGGTCGTGACAGGAGGCACGACTCAGCACTTCAAGGGACGCGAGGGAATCCTCGAAGGAATGCGGGACGCATGGGTTGAACTTGAAGAAGCTGAGATACCCACTCTTCTTTTGCGTGACACACAACGAGTTCCGGATGCGACGGCCACGTGCTTGATGCAGGGAGGCGACGCGATTTCCTGCGGTACGCCACGAAGCGAGAAATACTTAAAGAGCATCGACGAGAACGGACTTTCCGATCTTCCAACAACGGCGCTGTTCCTCGATACTTCTCAGTTCATATGCAAAGACGATTACTGCCCCGCGATTATCGGAAATGTCGCTGTTTGGCGTGGGCAAGCACACATCACATACGCCTATGCTCAGACCATCCGTCCAACATTGGAGCCGATACTTCGAGACTTTGTACCGGAACTCTACGAGTAGTTACCGAGGATAGCTGCTGATCTGGATTCGATCACTAATCAACCGCCACGAGTTCCCCGATCGCGTGTAGGTCTCCCCTGTTGTCGTGCGAACGAGGATGTGTTGGGTCGACGCTCCCCCGGAAATTGCAATCGCATCGTCTGGGGCACGGAGGAAATCAGGGATTGAACTGAGGTTGAAGATGCTCATGATCGAATCTTCTCCATCCTCTAACAGCGCCACAGCCGAGGTGTTCCCTGCCCACGACATGTCGACGACATTCGCGCGGATTCCTTCCACTCTGCGTGGCACTTCCAATCCGACTGGAGTTCCGTCCTGGGACCGTTTGACAGCGGCCACCCACAGGCTTGCTTTCGTGCCCCCTCGGCGTAGCAAAGCACGTGCACCATCTGGCGCTACCGCAAGGGAGACGAGGGGATCTCCACTCTTCCACGGAGATTCGATGGTGATTTTTCCCTCCCCAGCCGAAACTATTATCCCCCCTTCAGCCACTGTCCAAACCCACCCCAACCGGTCAATCGACGGGGTGCTCACGCTGGTACCGTTAATAATTTCAATGGGTTCTTGCCGGTTCTTAACAAGCATCAGTCGTGAGTTGTCAAGCAGGTACGCAACCGGAGACGAATCAACCGGACCAATGGTGACGCCGGAGATCGAGCCGTCCCCCAGTTCGGCACGAGCCACCAGCACTCGATTGTCGCGAGCGTCATCGACAACTAAGCCCTCCTCAGAGATACCAATCATCGTATCCATTGCCCACACCGGCCCCGTCGGTAGCTTCACATCGTCAAATGAGCGTCCATTAACTGCAATACTGACATCTGAAACTGTTGGTACTTGCACGAGGGTTGAAATCACCTGCCATTTGAACAGCGTTTTCTGTTGCTCCGACGTCAGTGTCTGGCCTTCAATCTCGACCTCAGCACGCCCATCGGTGATCTCAACGCTTTGCAGTGGTAACCGCGCCCCCTCAGGAACGGCACTTAAAACGGCAGATTGTATTGCCGGTGAGGGGCCTTCGATGAGCGCCTGCATCAAATACGAGGCAAGTCTACGACGCGGGTACCAACGAGGATCGGAAACAAGTGACCCCCCATCAGGCGAAAGGAAATAGACTGAAGCGAGCTGATAGGCGGTATGGAACGCCGATTGCGACACGATGGTTCCATCGGGAAGCTCAGATATTCGCCACTGTTCATCCCCGTTCTTTTCAAGAGCGAGGGTAATCGACGATTGCGCTGGCGATACCTGCGGACTGTACTGTCCGTCGGGAGTAACGATTGCTTCAACCGTCGTTTCAACAGAGATTTCCGACTCTCCTTCTCCAATGGTCGGTGGGATCGCATCGGAGTAAATCTGTACCTGCGCTTCGGGTTTCCACCGCTTAACGGCCTCTTCGGTGAGATAGGTGCGAGCAACTTGAAAATCATCCGACCATCCGGCGGCAGAGGCTCGGAGGAAGTCTCGAACGATTACCTGCGGGGAGGCGTCTTTCACCGGTCCGAATCCCTTGAGGACGAGAGAGCCAGAGTCCGGTAGATCGGGCTCGAACTGCGTGACTGGCCCAGAAGTTGGCAGAGACTGACACCCGGTGAGCAACACGGTAAAAACGAGCGTAGTTATCAGTGTGCGTCGCTTCATCTTTTATCCCGCCCCTCAAGTTCCTGAGGCCACAGCAGGAGCGGTGCTTCGTCGATCTGTTGCCCCACTCGACGAGCAACCGTCACCATAAACGCCGACCCTCGACCGAGTTCACCATAGCCTTCGATTCGCCCACCGTGAAGAGCGATGTCCTCGCGCGCAATGGAGAGCCCAAGACCAGTTCCGCCGGTGGTTCTCGTACGGGCGGGATCTGCGCGGTAAAAACGTTCGAACACGTGCTGACACGTTTCCTCACTCATACCGACCCCGTAATCACGGACTCGTACCGAGGTCGCGTCTCCATTCGTCGCAATATCGATATCGACCGGTTGCCCCTCCGCGTGTTCGATGGCATTAACAAGTAGATTGCGCAACACCCGTTCCATACGACGCGAATCGACCTCGGCTACACACCGCACATCGGGGCAGTGAACACGAACCTCCACGCCAAGATTGGAAGCAAGCGGAGCGTTGGCATCAACAACCTTTTGCGTCAATTCCCTAAAATCGACATCATCCGTCTCCAGCAGAGCGCTCTTCGAGTCGTAGCGAGAAATCTCAAGCAGATCGGCGAGCATTTTTTCGAAACGATCAACCTGCTGATGCAGAAGCTCAGCTGATCGCTTCGCAGGTGCGGAGAACTCCTCGCGCTCGTCGTACAAGAGTTCTTCCGCCATGCGGATCGTTGTTAGCGGTGTTCGTAGCTCGTGTGAAACATCGGAAACAAAACGCTGTTCGAGTTTTGATAACTCATCGTATTCGGAGATCTTTCGACTGAGCGATTCGGCCATGTCATTGAAGGCATGCGCCAGTCGCGCCATTTCGTCTTCGCCGTGCGGTTCCACCCGCACGCTTAAATCTCCCTCAGCAAGCCTTGAAGCTGCCACAGCAGTTGTGCGTACCGGTCGCAGTAGCTGGTACACAATCCACAAGATCCCGATTCCGAGAATGATGACGATAGGAACCGCTCCGATTCCCAGGGTTTTGGCCATGAGCAGAATCGTCTCTTGTGAATCGCGCAACGAGTACACCGTGTAGAGCGAGTAGTCTCCTGCCAGCGGCAAACTGACAGTTGCGCCCACGACTACACCGGGCGCATTGGATCCATCTGCCAATCTCAGTTCTACTGACTGATAGAACTGCCCGGATGTCGACGAAACTTCCGCGCGCATTTCAGGAGAAATGACCTCGATGAGATCGCGGTCGATGAGTTCGTTAATGGCAAAAGTTGTTGATGAGGCCGGGGAGCGCAGCAGCATTGTTGAGACTGCCCCTGCGCCAGTTGATGATGACTGCAGCGAGGAAACGAGCTGGTTAGCGAGATCTTGTACCTGATCGGGCGTCGTTGCTGTCGATTGATCGAAAGTCGATTGTGCCTGGGCAATTCGCACCGAAGCATCCTCCAATATCTGTCCCAGTCGCTGTTCGAATACGTTAGAGCGCACCTGGTACGTCACCGTCACGAACAGTGCCGAAAGCACGACGAGCGCAACGATCCCCATGCCGGTAGCCACCTGGAGGCTGAGGGACTGCCGAATGATTCGAATCGGACGCTGATAAAACGGCTCTTGGTCGACAGTGGGGTTGCCGTTTGCCATGGCTAGACTTTAGCCGCTCCGGCCCGGTAGCCCACGCCACGAACGGTAATCACAATCTCAGGATGCTCCGGATCACGCTCGATCTTAGCGCGAAGACGCTGGACATGGACGTTAACGAGGCGCGTATCTGCCGCGTGACGGTAGCCCCACACGGATTCCAAGAGTTCTTCTCGGGAAAAAACCTTCCACGGTGCTCTTCCGAGGGCAACGAGAAGATCGAATTCGAGTGGGGTGAGAGCGATAACTTCATCTCCGCGCGTAACTTGGTGGCCCGACACATCAACATGGATATCACCGAGTTCGAGATGTTCTTCCGACATGTCTTCTCGTCCACGCAATCGGGCTTTAACACGGGCGACAAGCTCCTTTGGTTTGAAGGGCTTCGGCACGTAGTCGTCTGCTCCAGCTTCGAGTCCAGCAACGACATCGGCAGTATCTGAACGCGCGGTTAACATGACGATCGGAACGTTTGATTCGTTCCGGATTCGAGTGCAGATCTCAATTCCATCGGTTCCTGGGAGCATGACATCGAGCAGGATGAGATCAGGATCGGTTAATCGAAAGGTATCGAAAGCCTGTGCCCCATCGTGGCAGTACGATACTTCGTAGCCTTCGGAGCTGAGGACGATTCCGATCATCTCCGCCAAAGCGACATCATCATCTACTACTAACACTCGTGCAGTCATATAACGATAGTGTCACGAGACGGATATTTTTTCACGCTTTTGTTCACGATGTCTAGTTAGTACGTATTCGGCTGTGACCCTGACGCGGGGATGTCGGGTTCAAGGTAGATGACGCACTGGTGCCGCACAGCTGCACGAATACGTACTTCTGCTGCGTTAATAGTCGCGGCAATCTGCTCCCCACTCACGTGTTCCGTAGTTTTGAACTTGGCCGCAATCAGTAACTGGTCGGGACCCAGGTGGAGCGTTCGAAGATTGATCAGGTCGAGGGAATCTCTCCCGTCTCCCGCAAGTGCTTCCGTAATTGTCTTCATCACGTCGTCCGAGGCGGACTCCCCAACGAGCATAGACCCGATTTCAGAGGCAAGGAACAAGGCAACTGCCACGAGCACGAATCCGATGGCCGCTGATCCCACCGCATCCCACCGGCCATCAGCGGTAACTAGTGTCATAGCCACTCCGAACAGGGCGATCACAAGGCCAATGAGGGCTGCGGCATCCTCGAGCAAAATCACCGGGATCTCCGGTGCTCGCGAGGTGCGCACATACGACGTGAGTGACTGGGAGCCGCGGATCTTCTTCGATTCTGTGAGAGCAATGAGGAACGAACGCCCCTCAAGCACGATTGCAATCACGAGTACCGCGACAGGAACCCAGTGCCACGCAGTGATGGCTTCTGGATGGCGGAACTTATGCCACGCCTCGTAAAGAGCAAATAAACCACCGAGAGTGAACAGAATGATCGATACGAGGAAAGCGTAGATGTAGCGAACGCGGGCGTATCCGAACTGATGCAGTTTTGTCGGTTGACGTTGACCGCGCTTTTGGCCGATCAGTAGCAATAATTGGTTACTTGAGTCGGCAACAGAGTGGATACCTTCGGCGAGCATTGACGAAGATCCCGTGAGGAACCACGCGAGAAACTTCGTCATGGCTATCCCTAAATTGGCGACTAGCGCCGCCACAATCGCCTTAGTCCCCGAATGCGATGCCATTATCCGCCCTCAACGATACGAAAACGCGTCGGTCGTTGAGGAGATTCGCGCTGTATTGACGGACGTTGCGAGCGAGTGGGAGCGGGTGCGTTAGCGACCTCCCGCACGGCGTGAGCAAGTGCCAGGAGGTCATCTTCCGAGGGCGGAGCGGCAACGAAATTCGATTCCAGCCGAATCACCTGCCAGCCACGAGGAGCAGTAAAACTAGTGGCGTGATGCTCACAGAGTTCATAAGCATGCGGTTCGCGCTGTGAGGGCATCGGGCCAATCACAGCCGTTGCCTCAGAATAATCGTAGGTCAATGATGCAACGGCGGTTGCCGTGCACGTCGGTCTCGAACACACTCGCTTAGTCTTCACAAATTCAGCATAGGTGTTGGACGCTACTCTGTCGCGTGGCACGCCACGACGTAGAGTAGTTATATGCGCAGTATTGTTCGCCGACGTGATCGCCACGGCCGAGGTAGCCGCGGGCCACTGTTTCCTCCCGGTATGCCCGCCCGCCTCACCTGGCGAGAGTCTTTCGAGCAGCTCGTCGCTTTCAACGCACAGGAAATAGTTGCGCGCCACCCTGATCTGGCTCGCATCGAGATCGCGGTTGATGAGGTCGCACCGTCCAACCCCGCATCATGGGAGCCTCACGCGCTCGTCCTTTGTCGATCCTTTCCTGAAAACCGATTTGCCGGTCTCAAACCTCGAATAGTGCTGTACCGTCTGCCAATCCATGCTCGGGCCGGGCGCGCGTCTTTACGCAATGGTCCCACACCACTTCACAACCTCATCCGTATGCTCCTCATCGAAGGTTACGCTGAACTCTCCGGCATGCTCCCCGAGGACATTGACGGACGCTCCTAACCTCCCCGTCGAAGGCTCTGTCCAACATCCGCAAGTCTCTCTTACCAGCGTCCAGCCATCCAAGGCTCTCTCCCCCAGCCGCGCGTTAAGGGATAATTCTCAAGGTGATTTGTGGAATCGTATCTGCTGGATCGCTCAATGCTGTTGCAGAACGAACCGTGCCGGTTGTTCGCTCAACAACGCTGACTAGGGTCGCATGGACTGGCGTTGTTGATTTAGCGGTAAATGTGTCTCCATCGAAGGGATATACTCGTGTCGTTCGCGCCGGGATTGAATAAAGCTCATCGTCAATCGTGAGCTCGGCAACCTGATCCGAGGCATTGGCAATCGCAACGACATTCGACGCGTCGTCAATGCGAGGAGCAATAACTTTGATGGCGTTTTGAGCTGGCGTCGGCATCCACGTCGTCCGATCCGCAATTGCGACACCATCCTCGTTCTCCGCGCCGTAGGTATACCCCGTAATTGAACCAACGAGTGGATAATCAGCTTCGACGAGAACCGTAGTTTTTTCGGAGCCCAGTCCAGCGAGAGGCACATCGAAGACAGCTCCTGGATCGATTACCAGTTCGCTCGCCTCGATATCCACCTCGCCCTCAGGAGTCAGACTCTTAATCGTCACATTTGCCGAATCGTCAGCTGGATTCGCCAGCCGCATCACCGGATCGGAGACTTCTGTATCAAACCCCGCAAAAACCAAGGTCGTGCTCGGGTGGTCTGCCATTGTGACATTACTCAACCCCTGTGGAGCAAGTCCCGCAATACTATTCGTGTGAAAAGTGAATACCGCTCCTGGCCCGGAAGCCGTTAACCGCACTGCCAAGCGCTCTTCCTCGGGGAAGTAGGTCGCAAGATTAATAGTCTGGGTACTTCTTCCAGAGACTGTAACCGATGGCGTTTCATCGATTTTTCCAGTGGAGTCCCACGCTTCAACTCGCACTTCAGTGGCCGCCTGCGCGGGATTCGCCACAGTGATACCAGCATACTGACCGACCGTCGTCGCCCCGAGCGCGAACCATGCTTCTGCTGAAGCAACACCGCACGAATCAACTGAGTAACCGTTCAGCTCATCGGAGTCTGCCAAGACAATGGCATGTGCTCCCAGTTGTGCGCCGGTCGTCGCGCGAACCGTCATTGCGAAAGGCTGATCAGTTTCATAGCGAGTGATTTCTCCATCCGTCACAGATGGATCGAGCGCTGTCTGTTTCCCGTCCAGAATAAAGGCGTCTTCGATCGTAATCCCATCAGCAGTAGAGACGACCACAGATCCGTCGATAGTCGCGTCCTCATTCGTATCCGTCGTTGTCGACGGCGTACACACAACGTGGAAGGTCGAGTCAGGCAAGGTCGCCGAGCCTTCGATGGAGTAGAGGAGATCGTTTCCAAAGTCTAAGCTGTTTCCCGAAGCCCCCACGATAGCCATCGCAGCAATCCCCATGGTGGCCGTCACCCCTATTGCGGTCACGCGAAATGCTTCGCGAGCAGTCCATTTTTGTCGGTGTTGCTTGTCAGTGTTAGTCATTGACCCGAACCCTCCGTCTCATGGGGAGACTCGCAATAAGCGCTCCGGCAAACGAGGTGGCTGAGGCGACCCACCATGGAATGAGCCAATCGGGTTGGAAACGAATTCGCAGTGTCCCGCTCGTCGTCGGTAATTCGAAAGCTTGGCGCCACCCGTCATTCATCGGTACGAGTGGCTGCCCATCAATTGTTGCGCGCCAGTGCGTGTTTGCCCGTTCGGAGAGGACTAGCATTCCCGGACTGATGTCATAGTCATCCAAGTGTATCTGCGCGCCAATAATCCCCGACGGAAGCGCAGTCCGTCCCTCATCGTGTTTGAGGATCAGGCGTGCCGGTCCAGTATCTCCATCAATTACTCGCCACAAGAGACCGGTATCCGATGTTCCCGCACGCTGCAGAGCTGGGTTACGGTCAAGCGCCGCTTTCGCCCGCGTATATTCCGCGCTATCGCCATCGGTGAGAATGATCTGGTCGAGAGCAAAGCTCCTGAACTGTTCGCTCATGTCAGTCTCTGGCGTGTACAGCATTCTGGTCGCCAGTAACGCGAGCTCCGAGGTGACAGGATCCGACGCTGTCAAAAGATCATATCGACGATCGATCTGTGAGTACTGGACATCGACCGCGAGCGCAAGCCTTTGCGTCGGAGACGAATCAGCCAGTTGCCGCCCATCTCCCCGATAGAGATAGAGAGTCGTAGCAGATTCATCAACCGTCAATCGAAGCAAGCGTGCTCTGCGATCAGAATGTTGCGCCTGAGCGGCTGCCGCCGGGGTCAGATGGGCGGGAGCCCGACCGATCGTTCCATCGTCAAATGCGGCTCGCGGTAGCCATTCGGCGATCGTCAATGCGGGTGCCACAAAAGCAATAAGAGTTAACAAAGAGATAACCGGCACGAGTACTCGCTCTGCTCGTGATATCCCAATGCGAGTGCCAACGTGATGTCCAGTTTCGGCATCAATAGCCGCAACAACGTCTTGTGGCTGTGTACCGTCCGTGTCCGATTCGTTGTCTGAGCGTTCTTTACGGTGTTTTTTCTGCTGTGCTTTTTCGATCCGACGTCGCGCGGCGTAGCTGCGCACTGATTCTTCGAGGATTAACCCTCCCACTGCTCCAGACCACGCCACGATAAGGCCGAGGAGCGCGATCGACAACGCTGGTCCCGGCCAAGCCGCGATGAATCCCTGGTCAAAATAGACTGCCGTGCGTGAAGCCACTACCGCTACCGCAAACGCTACTATCGCACCGAGATAGGCGATTCGCGTGCGGAGCACGTGAGTCTTCGTGTTAAACAGGGCGATCGTGGCGCCAATGAGAGCGAGCGCACCTGGAAGTACGGGGGCATAGGCAATCGCGCCGGTCCAGTCAGTAAGTGGCTGGAAGCTTATTGCTTGGGGAAGCCCTAAGAGCGTATGCCAGGTTTCGGCTGCCAGAAACCGATACGGTTGGCCTGAATCGGCCAGGAGCAAACGGAGGCTCCGTGTACTCCCTTGCTGAAACACAGCTATCCACGTTGGGATCAAAAATGCGATCGCCGGGAGCGTGGTCAATATCGGAGTCCAACGCCGCGATTTAGACACGACAGTGAGGACTACAGCTCCACTTCCAATAACAACAATCGTCCACGGCGCGCTGGCGACAACCACGAGCGCGGCGATTGACGCTAATCCTGCGTAGGAGGCGGTCATTGTTGTTTGTCGAACGCGAGTTTCTTGCGAACGTGCTCCGCGAATACGCAGAACTGGGGCTAGCCCACAAGCTCTCGCCCATCCAAGAAGGAGCAGTGGAGCGACGGTGTGGACGAGGACGGCGCCGATACGCCCTTCGCTCCAGGACACGTGGAAGACGGTTGCGCCTAACCATACCGTGGCAAAAATGGCGCGCCATGAGACTCGATTAGTGAGTGCGTGAGCTCCTAAGTACATCGAAATCCAGGTGAGAGCCGGCGCTAAAATCCAGAGCGTCACTAAGACAGTGTTCGGGCTGATACCCACGAGCGCAAATGGCGCGGTCAAGATGGCGAAGATTGTGAGGAGCGGCTCGGGTGGACCAGGATTTCCGGCTCCACCAGCTATCCATCCACCCCACGCTTGAGCCCATAGTTCCGCATAACGATCCGGAAGATTCACCCAAGCCGGTCCTATTATTCCTCCGTTTAAGCCTCTTCCTACAGTCAAGCTCAAGATTGTGGTAGTCAAGGCGCCGAGGGCAAGCACAATATTCGCATGGGCACGATGGGTCAGAAGGAGCCTTGCGGCAACCGGCTCAATCGTTTCGATCATACGTGGCTCTCGCTCGCGTCTAGCCAATGCGCGTTTAGCCTGGTTAATTTCGTGATGCGAAATCTCGAGGGCCCTCAGCGCAGCAACTGGCACCCGCTGTTGGCGACTAATGCGACGTCTCCCTCGAATGAGCTTCCCGATTCGCCCGTAGAAAGCTAGTGCCGCGACCAGCTCAGCGATGCCCAGATCGACCCGCTTTCCAAAGACTCTCACCACACTGCGAACGATTGCCAAAAGCGGAAGAAGAACGAGGTACGCGAGTAATGCGGGGAATGGGGCCGCTAGCGCTCCGTTATATGACTGCGCTACTCGTCTTGCTGCAAATGATCGGCTGATATCGGGCCTGCTCCGTTCTCGAACGTCCCGATACGAACCTCGAGCATGCGCTACACGAGCATTGGGCGCCAACACGACGCGGTATCCGGCGAGACGAACGCGTCGTCCCAGCTCTAGGCCATCTCCGAACGGTCCGAGTGCCGGGTCAGTACCTTCGGTGTATTTCCAGACGTCTGTACGGATGAGCATTCCGGCGGTACCAACTGCAATGACATCGGCAATGTCATCGTGCTGTCCCTGGTCGATTTCATGAGGACTGAGCATCTCGAGACGTCGTCCGGATCGAGATGCGTGGATACCGACCTCAAGGAGACGGTGAGGATCCGACCAGGCAACTTGTTTTGGTCCAACGATGCCAATCGTTCGACCTTCCTCACCAGTTGTCAGAAGAGCTTTGAGACATCCACTCGCCGGAGCCGAATCGTCGTGCAAGATCCACAACCAGTCGCTCGATAAGAGTTCGGGATTGGCATCGACAGCAACGCGAATGGCCTGACCGAGATTAGGCACCTTGGGAATATGGATAACCGGCACACCTTCGCCCCCCGGTACTGATTGCCCATCAACATTGATAATGCGCACTTGGTCGGGTAGTAGCGATTGACTTTTAAGTCCTGCTAGGGTCCTCTCGAGGAAAGGAGTTGCGCCTCGCGTAACGACGAGGGCAGTGACAGTGGGTTCGGCCACGAAAAAACCTCAGACTGCGCGTCGTTTGTATCGGCGGCGCTCCCGTTCTGACATTCCGCCCCAGATTCCAAACCGTTCATCATTTTCGAGAGCGTATTCAAGGCATTCGCCGCGAACCTCACAAGATGCGCAGACGGCTTTCGCCTCTCGCGTTGATCCACCTTTTTCCGGGAAAAAAGCTTCTGGGTCAGTTTGAGCGCACAGCGCCCGCTCTTGCCACGCAAGGGGACCGTCATCGAGGAACGGGAAGTCCTGAGCGTCAAGGTTCAGTGGCCCCTCACCGAGAATGTTCCACACGGATGTTGTCCCCCCTGGTTGAAAAACTATCTTTTCGAATTACACGCGTGTCATCCAGCTTAGTCAAGCGGAATGCGGTATTGAAGTTTTTGGCAAAATATGTATCAGGCATGCAAAGATGCGACGAACGTGAAAAAGTGGTTTGCGTGTTTGATTTATCTCACCTGGAAAAAATGAGGGATCATCGCCAAGTGACCCTCACGTGGTACGACAAAACCGGACGTATTGAGCTGATTGGTCCGGTGACAACACGCTGGATTTCCAAAACAGCGAATTACATTGTGGACACTTTTGGAGAGGGCGAGTCACCATCTGTTCTCATTCATCTCCCTCCTTCGTGGCGAACACTCATGTGGGTGACGGGAGCCGGTTTTGCCGGAGCTACCACGAGAATTGCTCGCTCCGAGATGGATTTAGCTTCCGCTTCTCACGCTGATCTCGTGGTGACAAGTTGCGCAGAGACTGCCGAGATCCTTGCACGCGATCCTGGTCTCATTGTGCTCCTACAAGCAATGGAACCATTCGCCCTCGAATGGAGTGGTGAACTGCCAGCAGGTGTTGGGGATGCGATCGGAGAAGTCAGTAGCCAACCGGACTTTATTGAGTTCGTCGATGTCGCTACTCCCCGACCTCCAGACAACCTGCAGAGTGACCAAACTCACGCAACAATACCGGGCGAGCAACTGGTAATCACGGATGGCTCCGAAGACCATATCCCACGAATCTGGGATGCGTGGGCCGCAGGGAAATCCGCCCTCTGGGTTGCACCTGGCCTTAACCAAGAGCGGATTCTCAGACAAGAACGCGTTGTTGACTAACGATTCGTCTCCGATTACCGAGCGTCTCCAATCACGAGACGTGGTACGCCAGTCCACACTTCAGGATCGGTCACGCGACGACCGTCAAACAGAATGCGCACTCCTGGGAAGTCTGCAGGGCTCACCTGACGATATTCAGGGTGATCCGCCTGCACGATCACCGCATCGATACGGTCGCCGAGATGGTAGGGGGACCAGCCGAACTCACTGAGCTCTTCATCAGTGAACATCGGATCGTGAACCAGAACCTCAGCTCCTCGCGATCGCAACTCGTCGACGGTGGCGAAAACTCCCGAAAAAGCGGTCTCTTTGACACCTCCGCGATAGGACGCTCCGAGCACAGCAACAGTCAGGTCTTTTACGGAACCAAGAATTGATTCCATCTGATTCACAACGTAAGCGGGCATTCCCGCATTGAACTGTCGAGCCACACGCACGATCGAGGCGTCCGGGTCCGTCGACAGGTAGAGTCTGGGATAAACCGGGATGCAGTGCCCGCCCACAGCAATCCCGGGGAGATGAATATGAGAATAGGGCTGCGAGTTGCAAGCCTCGATCACGCGGAGAATATCGATACCTTCACTGTCTGCGTAGACCGCAAACTGATTCGCTAGGCCAATATTGACATCCCTGTACGTCGTCTCGGCGAGCTTCGCCATTTCCGCTGCTTCCGCAGTCCCCATGTTCCATACGCCGTTGGGACGCGGAAGATCGTCGCGCTGATCGAACTGAAGGACAGCTTCATAAAACTCAATTGCTCGCGCAGTTCCGGCCTCAGTCAAGCCACCTACGAGTTTGGGGTAGCGATGCAGATCGGCGAAGACCCGACCGGTGAGGACGCGCTCTGGCGAAAATACGAGGTGGAAGTCCTCCCCCTCTGTCAGACCGGAAATCTCTTCGATGAGTGGCTTCCAGCGATTGCGTGTCGTTCCCACGGGGAGAGTTGTTTCATACGAAATCAGAGTACCCGGGGTTAAATGCTCAGCGAGTGACCGTGTCGCGCTGTCCATCCAGGTGAAGTCGGGCTCCCATGTCGCGTCATTAACGAATAGCGGAACAACGATCACGATGGCGTCTGCACCAGGAACGGCGTCAGCGTAATTCGTCGTAGCGCGAAGTTTGCCTGCGGGAACGAGTTCGCTCAGCTTTTCTTGCAGATGTGCTTCGCCTGGGAACGGTTCAATCGCCTGGTTAATTTGCTCGACGGTATGTTCGTTGACATCAACTCCGACAACGGTGTGACCCGAGTCAGCAAATTGGACAGCAAGCGGCAAACCGATCTTGCCCATAGCGATTACGGCTATTCGCATGTGGTGCTCTCCTTGAATCTAACCGGTGTTCCAACCACGGTTCCAGTGTATTCTCTTCAACTGATATATCGTCTCATCCCATGCGTGATCCGGCGGGTCGGTAGTACTTTTATCTCTCCCGAGCCTTGTCATTTATCCTGTAACCATGAAGATCATGTCTGTTGTGGGCGCTCGCCCTCAGTTCGTGAAGTTAGCTCCAATAGCACACGCCTGCCACCATCGCGGTGTTGAGCATATTGTCGTCCATACCGGACAGCATTACGACCCCATGCTGTCTGACGTGTTTTTTGACGATTTATCGATACCTAAACCCGACGAGCATCTAGGCGTCGGCTCCGGATCACACGGCGTACAAACCGGATCGATTCTGTCGGCAATGGACGAGGTCATCATGCGCCATAAGCCAGACTGGGTATTGGTTTATGGCGATACCAACTCAACTTTGGCAGCGGCACTTTCAGCCGTAAAGTTGCACATCTCAACCGCGCATCTGGAAGCAGGATTACGATCCTTCAACCGCGCGATGCCAGAAGAAATTAATCGTGTCCTCACTGACCATGCCTGCGATTTGCTCCTCGCTCCCACTTCCGTTGCAGCCCAGCATCTCGAGCGTGAGGGGCTCTCAAAGAGAACTGTGGTAGTGGGCGACGTCATGACCGACGTTCTGTTCCAGACGCGGAGTAAAGTACGCAATCAGCCAAGTCCGATTATGGACGAGTTTGGGTTTTCTGCAGGTGAGTATTTTTTGGCCACGATTCATCGCCCAGCGAATACAGACAACCGCAATAGATTAGAGAGCATTCTCGCTTCACTCGGAGCACTGCCCTATCCGGTCGTTCTTCTTGCCCACCCGCGACTGGTTGCTAAGGCTGCAGAACACGGAATAACTATTAATCGAGGTAACCTCGTTACTCACGCGCCACTGGCCTATCCGGATTTGGTTGCCAGCACCATGCGAGCGCGTGGAATCATCACGGACTCCGGTGGACTTCAGAAGGAAGCTTTTCTTCTGCGGATCCCGTGCACTACGGTGCGCCCCGAAACAGAATGGGTAGAAACGGTCTCAACTGGCTGGAACGTGCTTGTCGAACCAGAGAACTTAGCCGAAGCCGCCACTCGAACACAACCTACGCCAGTAACTGACACTCCTTATGGAGATGGTCATACGGCCAATCGAGTTATTGACGAGCTAGCTAGCCGCGGATGACTGCGATCACAGTCTGTCCGATCAGCTTTAAGTCCCCAATGAAAGTCCGGTTGCGCACGTAATCTGCGTAGAGCTCGACTTTGCGAGGTAACAAGATATCGACGTAATACTGTTCGGGATCATCAGCGCCAGCAAGTTCTTCAGCCTCATTGCGGTAGGTAATCGACGCTGGATCGGTGATTCCTGGGCGCACCGACAAAATCACCGGTCTCAGTTCAGTAGGCCATTGCTCGACGTATTCAGGGACCTCGGGGCGCGGGCCGACAATAGCCATTTTGCCACTGACCACATCGATCAACTGGGGTAACTCATCGAGCTTACTTTTTCGAAGAAATCGACCAACGCGAGTAACTCGTGGGTCTCCGGCCGCCGACACGTTTATCCGTGGTTTTTTATTAACCATGGTTCGAAACTTGTGGATCCGGAAAGGCTTCCCATCTAGCCCGACTCGCTCCTGCCGGAAGAAAACTGGTCCGGATGAATCAACTTTTACCGCCAGTGCTACGGCACCAAACACTGGTGCCAGAGCAACTAGCGCAATGCCAGAAACTGCTCGGTCGAATACCTGACTCATAGTTCCTCGGTGATTAATTAACGCTGACACATTGCAGTGTAACGCCTTTGCTCCCTTATGCGTTGATGCCACGGCGTTGCCAAAAGATCAACGGACTATCTCCGATACGATAGACATACCTAAGCAGAAGGGTATTGGTATGAGTGATTGGACTCCTAAGGTCAGCATTGGCGTCATAGCACTTAATGAGGAGGAGTACCTTCCTCGTTTACTCGATAACATTTGCGCCCAGGATTACCCCCATGACCTCATGGAGGTCTTCCTCATCGATTCTGGCTCTACAGATCGCACTCGTGACCTCATGCACGACTTTGCGCGTAGCAATACGAGCTTTCGGAATGTGCGCGTAGAGGATAACCCCAAGCGGATCACCGCAGCTGGCTGGAATATTTTTCTCCGGGACTTCTCCGGCGAAGTAGCGATCCGTATAGATGCCCATGCGAAACTCCCGCCTAATTTTGTCTCGCAATCGATCGCGGTTCTGGCTGAAGGAGAGCAGATTTGTGGTGGTACGCGTCCTTGCACCGTACCTGAGGATGCCACCGACTGGAACCGAGTGCTATTAGCCGCTGAAGAATCAATGTTCGGTTCGTCCATTGCCGATTATCGAGGTGGACAATCGAAACCGACGTACACGAAGTCACTGTTTCATGCCGCCATGCGTCGAGCAGTAGTTGAAGCTGTCGGCCCTGCCTCAGAAGTACTCTTGCGAGCTGAAGACAACGATTTCTATTACCGAGTCAGACAGGCTGGATACCAATTGAGACTCGACCCACGGATTGTGTCTTACCAAATTGTGCGTTCGAGCTTACGTTCCATGATTAAACAAAAATACGGTAACGGATACTGGATGGGGAGAGCCTGCTTCATTCAGCCGGGAGCCGTTAGCGCTCATCATCTCGTCCCATTCGCCTTCGTTACGTCTTTGACTGCTAGCGCGGTTCTGGCGGCCACCGGCCGTCCAGCATTGTTCAAATTGATATGCGGTTCTTACGTCGCCGCTGACATTCTCATGAGCATTGCCGCGGCAAAGGAATCTCCGAAATCTTGGCGTGCCCTTGCCTTGCCCGCAATCTTTCCGACTCTTCATATCGCATACGGTATCGGTACCACCCGTGGACTCGTCGACGGCTTGCGTTCCTAAGTGCGGAAATTCGAAAGCCACGTCAATGACAAGGCAATCCACGATCTGAGGAATCACCACAGATCGTGATCGAAGATTAAGCAGTTCAGACAGACACTAATGTCACAGCCTTCAGCTGCATGTTTTCGAATAGGTATTCGGACAAGAGCGAATTATTAACCTCGCTCATACGCACATGGAAAACCATCCTCAGACTGAGCAGAAAGATGAATGGTTACGAGCAATCGAACCTTAATCCGGAGCCACCGCCGCGGCATGTTGAGATTCGAGATCCTCGGGTTCGATCGGCGGAACAGATACATGTGAAATCAGCGGGTGGAATGGACGGCTATCGTTCTCCGAGTCGCCTCGCAAAACCTCCGTTAGTTTTTCTCCAGGTCGTAGCCCTGTAAAGACGATGTCGATGTCTTTCCCGCTCTTAGCGATCATGCCGCGAGCGACATCGAGAATCTTAACTGGATGCCCCATATCAAGCACCATTACTTCGCCAGGCCGTCCGATTGCTCCGGCCTGAATCACCAGGGCGCACGCTTCGGGAATGGTCATAAAATACCGTTCAACGTCGGGATGGGTAACCGTGACCGGTCCACCTTTTTCGATTTGTTTGCGGAAAGTCCATAGCATTGACCCTCGCGAACCAAGTACGTTCCCGAACCTAACTGACACGATCCTGCCGTTAGCCTGTTGGGCGTAATGCGCCGCTAAACGCTCAGCTAACCGCTTAGTTCGCCCCAATACAGAAGTTGGATCTGCAGCTTTATCAGTTGAAATATTGACGAATGTTTCAACCTCGTATTCAACAGCAAGCTCAAGAAGATTCTTACTTCCTAGGACATTCGTTTTCCATCCTTCCTCAGGATATTGTTCAAGCATCGGCAGATGCTTGAGCGCCGCCGTGTGGAAAACTACGTGCGGACGATGTTGCTCAAATACTTCCTGCAGCGCCGCCTTATCGCGGATGGAGCAAAGCACCATGTCCGGAGTGTCGAGTAGACCCTTGCCATATAGTTCGAGTTGCATCTGGTGTAGTGCAGATTCGTCCCTATCGAGAAGGACAAGTTCTTTGGGGCCAAGGGCATTAACTTGACGACAAATCTCCGATCCAATAGATCCACCCGCTCCCGTGACCATTACCACTTTACCGGTCACGTACTGTGCGACCTCGGCAAGGTTCGTCTTGACTTGACGTCGGCCCAGTAAATCGGTGACATCAATCTCTCGAATATCCTCCAGTTTGATTTTTCCACCCAGCAGCTTCGACACCGGAGGTAACGTCATCATCGTTAATCCCGCATGATCGCAGATATCTGAATAGGCGCGGGCTACCGAAGACGGCGCAGAACTGATGCAGTACACGACTGTCGTTACGCCCTTTTCTCGGGCAATCCGTGGCAAATCGTCGCGAGTACCAAGAACCCGGACACCTTCGAGTCGCAAATTCTTTTTTGATGCGGAGTCGTCAATCAGTCCAACTGCTTCGAATGGGGCACTCAAATCGGCCTTTAGCTGTCGAATTAGTTCGTGTCCAGAGACCCCAGCCCCAACGACGAGGACAGGCTCAGGATCATCCTGCCCCGCTCGTACAAGGTTCTTATACGCTCGCCAAAGTGTGCGAGAGCCGGCCATTAACAGTAGCGCCAGCGGCGGTGTCGAAACCGCAACTGCGCCTGATACAAACACTCCCGGATACACTAATGTGGAAAGGGCGCCAATCGTTCCTGAAGCAATTACTAAAAGCCCTAGGGCTACAACTTCTTCAAACGAACCAATCCAGTAGCGATTCCTATACTGTTTTGTCAGGAATCCTACTGTTAGCTGGAAGACGATAGTCACGGCCGCAAAGGTAAGAACAGCATTTCGATCAATCACGCTTAGCTCAAAGCTGAACCGCAAGGCTGTGATTGCAATCGTGGCAATAACCCAACACAAGGCGTCCGCTACTGCTAACGAGCCTCTGCGGAACCAAGTTGAAAGAAACATGTCATACCTCGGATCTGACTTTTACTGTTCCTCTTGATAATACAAGCGAACCCGAAACAAGAAGATGACGGAACACCGAGAGCCCCATAGTCGAATCTGCTGTTATGAATGTTGGCTTCAACAAAGTGAGACATACTCGGTGTCCCAGAGAATCCTGCATGATCCTATCCACTCTTAGTTCACCGGGCAATCGAACTTAACCGACCACCCTTGTGGTAACACTGGTACGGGAAGATATCGAGTAGGCTGATAACCATGAAGCCGTCTAGCCGTCGATAACATTTCTTCTGCCCCAGGCGGGATATTTTGATTTGAAAGGAAACCGGAAACCGTGTTCATACCTTTTTCTCCACCGGATATTCGTGAGGAAGATGTCGAGGCAGTTGCCGCAGTTCTTCGCTCGGGCTGGATTACCTCAGGTCCTGTTGGCGCCGAATTCAGTGAGGCGCTGTCAACTTACTGCGATACAGTCGATACGGTACTTGTCAACTCATGCACTTCCGGTCTGGAGCTGTCATTGCGCGCTCTTGGCGTTGGACCTGGTGATGAGGTCATTGTTCCCGCCTACACCTATACCGCGTCTGCATCAGTAATCGATCATGTCGGAGCAAAAATAGTCATGGTCGATGTTGAACCAGGTTCGTTCTTTGTCTCTGCAGGAACTTTTGAAAGTGCTATTACGGACCGAACCAAAGCGATTATTGCGGTAGATATGG
The DNA here is from genome assembly GCA_030537615.1 of Actinomycetaceae bacterium. Classification (GTDB taxonomy): domain Bacteria; phylum Actinomycetota; class Actinomycetes; order Actinomycetales; family Actinomycetaceae; genus Gleimia. Next base: position 202,580 of record JAUNVP010000001.1, read on the forward strand.
CCGGTGTCATGAATGACACGCGGCCAATCTACGAAGCTATTGAACGGCGTAAAGAGCTTTTTGTTCCCACGAATCAACTGCAAGAACAAATTGGGCGTGTAGCACTGATTATTGACGCCGCTCATTCTCTGGGAGCTAGCCGCGAGGGATATCGGGCTGGTTCAGTTGCAGATTTCACGGCTTTCAGTTTCCACGCGGTCAAGAACCTAACCACTGCCGAAGGTGGTGCACTTACGTGGAACAAGAATCTTCCAGTAGATCATAAAGAGCTAGGCGCTTTGCTACGCGTCTTGACGCTTCACGGACAAAACAAATCCGCACTTGAAAAATCAAAGGCGTCTTCCTGGGAATACGACATCGTCTCCCCCGCATACAAAATGAACTTGCCTGACATTCTGGCGGCCATGGGGTACTCACAATTTAAGCGTTACGACAGCATACTTGATCGCCGACACGAGATCGTCGCCCGCTACGACGAGATACTTGCCGACACAGACACCGTTGCTCTACGCCATAGCGGAGAAGACTTCCGTTCCTCTGGCCATCTGTATCTGTTGAGGCTAAATGGCTATTCACAGGAGGATCGCAACCAATTCATTGCTGACATGCATTCTCAGGGAGTCTCCTGCAATGTTCACTACAAACCGCTTCCAGCTCTGACCGCCTACCGGAACTTGGGTTTCAAGACATCTGATTACCCTAATTCAATGGCACAGTACTCTAACGAAGTCACCCTGCCGCTCCACACGTGTTTAACAGACGAGCAAGTTGATTACGTCGCAAATGCAGCACGGAACCTGTTGCTATCGCGTCCGTAAAACAGGAGAGGATAGCCGACGGACTCTCCCAGATTGGCATAGGAATTTAGGAAAATAGATGGCAAATTCCATTCAGCCCCAAAGATCGATTCGACCTAACACCATCGCTCGCCTTCGTCGTCTTCAGATGATCAGTACTCAGCACGTGTTTGATTTTTGTCAAAGGCATAACCTGACAGTCTTTATCGCTTACGGAACGCTACTTGGCGCAGTTCGACACGGTGGATTCATTCCGTGGGATGACGATATTGACTTGGCAATGTTACGACCTGACTATGAGAAGTTCATCGAACTGTATTCATCCCAAGACCAAGGGCCGTTTGAACTTCGCTGCTATCCGTTACAGCCCGATTGCCCATACCCATTTGCCAAGATTCGGCTACGCGATACGAGCGTCATTGCCGCCGAAACTACTGGCGAAAGCACTGATCCCGGCGTCTCGATTGATATCTTCCCACTCGACACCGTCCCCGACGACCCACGCCAGTCACAGAAATATTTCAAACGCGCGGGATTTTGGCGCATACTCTTTATTTCTTCAGCGATTTGGAAAGCTGGCGCATTGCGGTCACGCTGGCGCACGATTGTCTATACCGCGATCCGAAGCGGTATCCATATTGCACTTTTGCCGATCCCACGCGCACGCTTATATCAGCAGTTCGTCAAGGAAGCACGTCGGTTCGAAGGAAGCGGCTCTCCGTGGGTTGCTTTTTGTGAAGCTACCAATCCACGGATTGGGCATCAGTTCCGCGGCGACAAGATTGAACCTCTCGTCGAGCTTCCTTTCGAAGACACGAGCTTTCTAGCTCCCGCCAACTGGGATGAGTGGCTGACAGCCGAATACGGCGAATACATGACACCCCCACCCCCCGACCAACGCTTTGGTCACAAGCTCGATCAGGTAGATCTCGGACCGTGGGAAACGAAAGATCCCAGCGTTTAACCGAGCTTTCGAGCCGTGCGGTACACTGAGCGCGTTATTGCAGAAAGCCCGATGAAAGCTACTCAATGAAAAACCGATTGAGAATCCTCGACCCAGGAAAAATCAAACTGGTCAAGAACACATTTTTCCTCTACATTCTCGTGTTCTCGGGCTACTTCTTTTCGCTCATAACCGTCCCCTACCAGACTCGTGTTCTTGGCCCCGAACTCTTCGGCAAGATCGGCTGGGCCGTAGCGACAATGTCGTATTTTGCGCTTGTGCTCGACTTCGGCTACATGCTCTCTGCAACCGAAACGATAGCCCGCCACCGCGACGATAAAGAGAAAGTCGAAGAAATCGTTGGCGCGGTAACGATCAACAAGATGCTATTTGCGCTCGGCGGCCTCATCATTGTCGCAATCATGGCCTTCGGATGGTCGAAGATGAATGACGATCCGTGGTTCTACATTCTCTGCTATCTGTCGACAGCATCCGGAAGTTTCCTTCTGGATTTTCTCTACCGCGGCATTGAAGAAATGCAAGTGATTACCATCAGATCGGTCGTAATTCGCGCGTTCTTCACTGTATGTATATTTATTTTTCTTCGCGAAGAGGCTGACTACTGGGTTATCCCCGCCCTTGACCTAGCAGGAGGTATCCTCGCCATAGCATTCGTCTACTGGCATATGATCCACAAGCTCAAATACCGCTTCGTCATCCCCAGCCGCGACGTATGTCTTGAAGTATTGAAGTACTCATCGAGTTTCTTCTATTCTCGAATCGCCTCCACCATCTACACCTCCACCAACGTCTTCCTACTTGGATTCATCTACGCCCCCTTGAGTGTCCCGATGGGTGCCTACAGCTCAGCCGATAAGATCTTCAATCTGATGAAAGTGGGCTTCGGACCGATAGCCGATAGCCTCTACCCCTACATGGTGCGCAACCAAGATTTCAAACTCCTCAAGAAGATACTGATCATCTTCATGCCCCTCACAATTCTCGTAGCGGCCATCATTGCCTGGTTTGCTGAGCCGATCTGTATCCTCATCCTCGGCGAAAGATTTACAGCAACGGCTCCCCTTCTCCAACTGATGATGCCAATTTTCGTTATCACCCTACCGATCTACCTTCTCGGCTTCCCCACTTTAAGCCCTCTCGGTGCCGCCCACGCGGTCAATCAATCTGTGATTGTTGCTTCCGTTGTACACGTCGTCATGCTTGTCGCATTATTTGCTTCGGGGACTCTAACGGTCAAAACTGTCATTGTGGCTACATTCATTACCGAATGCGTCATGTTGATCTACCGGATCGTTGCGATCTTCAAATATCGTCATGGCAAAGCTCGCGCTTAGAATCATGACAGCTTCGATTCATCAAGAAGGATATTCTCAACAACTTATGTCTCAAACGAAATCGCTTAACCCACTGGCACTCGCGACAAACCCAATCTATTGCGTCAGCGTCTACTTTGCCTTTCTCCTACTGAACCAAGTACAGTTACTCAACCGCTATCTGGGCGGTATCCAGGTCGGACTCGTGGCGTGGGCAGCAATCGTGGTCCTCACTCAGATCTTTACCGACAGGCAATGGTTGCGCACCAAGGCGCTGTGGGTTTTCGCTCTTTTACTTCCCGTAGCCGCCGTCACTCTCGCAATCAATTCCGAGCTTTCACCCTTTACACAACTCAAATCTGCCGTTCTACTCGGAATTTCCATTTTCCTCGCCTACCCACTTGGTGCACGCATTGCCCGATCACCCAACCACTATCGAGATCTCGCGGTCGTCCTATTACCCGCTATTGTCATTACTTTCCTTCAAGCTCTTGTCTCGCTTATCACCGTTGCCATCCGATTCTCATACCTCGGTCCAATTAATGGAGAACTCGCTGTTCTCGGCGTACAGTTCTTCAAATACAACTCGGGCGCACAAGCTCTCATCGTCTTTGGATTCAATGCTGACTCGAATCACGCCGCTCTCTTTAGTCTGATCTCCATAGTTCTCTCGGTATGGTTCCTCATTTATCGAAACCAATTCGCGCTGTCGCGCAGAGGTCTGGCGACCGCAGTCACTTTCGCGTGGTTCAATCTCTTCATCTTGATCCCTGCGTTTGTTCTCCATAATTCCCGCGGCTCTCGATGGACGCTATACCTTGTCATCGTGCTGTTTATTCCCCTAGCCGTTCATCTCCTTTCCCGTACAAAACGTCGACGCGTCCTGCGAACCATCGTCGCGCTCGTTGCTGCTTTCGTCGTCGTATCTGGCATCAACGTCGTCATCGAGGAGAGCACCGCGGCGTACGTGACGGCAGCGGATCGATACCTCCCCCCTGTATCTGAACCGCAGACAGACGAACAGGAAGTTCCCGAAGAGATTCATTTTGCGAAAGGGGAAGCTGCTCAGTCAGCTCGTCCAATTATTTGGAAAGAGACATTCGAGGTATGGCAAACCAGCCCAGTTTTTGGAGTCGGACCATATAACGCTCCCGCCATCGCTAAGCAACACCACATCGGTGATCCCGAAACGGGATACCTCATCAGGGGAACTGCTGTCCACAACTCCTACCTCGACGTGCTCGTCGCCTATGGTCTCGCAGGTATCGCCGTATACGCCCTGTTTTTCCTGTGGGCATTCGTAGTCTTTCTCAAGCGACTGAAAACCGCACCATTCGATACAGAGGATCTGTTGTTCCTCGTGATTATCGTCGGGATTCTCGGCGGAACATTCTTCCTCACCAGTATCTTCCTCGGGTTCGAATACCTGTTCGGCGTCCTCTTGATCCTCATGGGGTATGTCGTTTCGAAACTCGAATCGGCCCCCGTGTGGCAACCTGAACTTGTATGGCATGAGGTGAAATAAATCGTGTCCATCTCGGTGATCGTTCCCTACTACAACTCGAGTGCGCACCTGCCTGGACTAATCCATACGCTGACGGAACTCACGGTCCACACACCGGACACTCAAGTAGTAATCGTCGATGACTGTTCAAACCATGACGAGTACATCAAGTTGTGTGAAGCGACTGCGAACTTTGATTGGACAGTCGTTCGACAAGAGACAAACACCGGACCGGGACCCGCTCGAAATCGAGGAATCACTCTCGCTACGGGTGACTACATCGTCTTTCTCGATGCAGATGACTCTCTGTCCTGTGACATGTACAGAGTGCTTTCGCCGATTATTCGCGAACATGATCCCGATGTCATCCTTTTCGACGTCAAAACGGTATCACCGAGATCAACGCTCCTGCTACGCATGATTCCTGATTCAGAGCGTGGCCGAGTGGACCCGAAGTTCGCTCTCGCGTACGCGAGGTCTATGACTGCGGGAAAATGCTATAAAAGCAGGTTTATTCGCGATTTTAATCTCGCGTTCGGCGATCTCAAGCGCCATGAGGATACCGCGTTCACAAAATCGGCTCTCGGACTAGCACAATCCGTATTTTACGAGCCTCAGGCTCTCTACGTATACCAGATCACTCCCGGTTCCCTCGTGACGGATGAGTCGAATGCTTCGATGGAGTCGTCGTTCAACTCCATCGCCTATATTCGCGATACTGTCGGTGACCGACGCCCGGAAGAGGTTCAGTATGTTTACATCGTGGAGGTCATTTTGTCGTGCGCTATGAAGATTAATTCTCTCGGGTTATCTGACAACGAGGTGAAAACCCTTTTCGATCGTTTCGATGTGGACGAACCTCACTGGTGGGACAACGGCTACCTCAAGCACTCATCTCGCCGCTATCAGCTCATGGCGCAGATGGTTCGCTATCGCCGAATTCGGACCTTGCGACTATTCCTTCGACTAGAAGCAGTTGCGCGTAAACTTCTTGGAATTGGATAACATGTCTCAGCCTCTCGTTAGCGTTGTTGTGCCGGTCTACAATGTCGAGGATTACGTATCGACATGCGTAGATTCTTTGCTCTCACAAACGTATCCGAACCTTGAAATCCTGCTGGTAGATGACGGTTCGACGGATAAATCGGGAAGCATCATCGACACTTTCTCAGATCCGCGTTTACGGGTCTTTCATCAAGAAAATGGAGGACTCTCGAGCGCGCGTAATTTCGGGCTTGAACACGCTAATGGTGAGTTCTTGTGCTTCGTCGATTCGGACGATGTTGTGAGGGAAGACTTCGTCGAATCAATGCTCAATGTTGCCCTGGTTAACGACTGCGATCTCGTAATTTGCGATCTCATCGGGTTTGTCGATGAACAGCCTCCGTCTCTCGACAGACAACCCGTTATCGCTCATCCTATAGCCCGGGATGATGCGATCGACTGTCTTTACCAATCTGATTCTCTCGTTCGCTTCACCGTGGCGGTTACCAAGCTCTACCGCCAAGATTTGTACACTACTCTTCGTTTCCCCCACGGTAAACTCCACGAAGATGTCGCTGTCGCCTTGCCCATAATTTTGAGTTCTCATCGCATATATGAGCTCGACAGCGCCCTCTACTTCTACCGAGACAACCCTCGCTCTATTATGAACAGCCCGTCATGGGCCCACTTAGATGGCTTGGTCTTTTACGAAGAGCACTACCGCACACTTGAAAAAATGGGACATCCGGCAGCCAAGTCCGCTCAACTGGCTGCATTCAAGACGGCGATCTCCAATCTTGTCGATTTTTCACGCGACCAGGACAAAAAGTCAACAAAACGTTTTCACCATCTGCTGTCCCATGTTCAATATCTCGCTCGGCGGATCGAAGTGCATGGATTGCGGCCGCGCGACGTAGCCCTCGTTCTCGTCACCCGCGTCTGTCCCCGGACCGCTATATCGATCTACACGGTTGCCTTGCACGTACGGAACACGTTCTGAGACTAGATACGCGTTCAGGAAACGAACTTATTTGCCCCGTGCCAGCCGAAAGCATTTGCAGTCACCAGGGCGCGTCGTTTGATAGGCATCTGTGTGAATAGCGGATTGCGATACCACTGAGGAACCATGCGCCGAAGATTTTCTCTCAACACACACAGTTGTCTCGCCTGAGGATCGATTTGCCAGATGCGCTGAGCTGAACTGAGCATCAGTTGGTTAATTGTAAGAAAGTCGACGGCATCGTATACCGTGCGCCGTTCGGTTGCTGTGAGATCACGAGTACGGACGAGCGAATGCGTAAAACGCCGCACATGCTGCAAGGCGATGATGATGTCCAGGTTTTTCTCGAGATCTCCGGTATTCATAATTGACCCAGGTCGATCGATGTAGTTGTAGAGGGAATACTCTCGCATGATCAGGCGCTGAGCGCTGAGTACGAGTTGAGCTTTGACAGACAGGTCCTCGTACCAGATATTGCGAGGATACGTAATGTTATTCTCGGTGAATAGTGCACGACGGACTACCGCAGACCACGCCGAAGGGAACACATTGACTGCAGCTGGTAGGCGAATCCCCTCAACCGGCGTTTGCGCTTTTTGCATGAGGTCATTCGAGATTTGTGCCGGTACAACCGGTTCAATCGGAATCATTTGGGATGCTTCGGCGCCGCCCCATTGAGTGAAACCAAACAGTAGGAGGTCGATTAGTTCCCCGTTTTTCTCATCGAGTCGGTCGAGTGTAAGTTCCCGATTAAGCGTATCGATAGAATCGTGCGTCACCGTGTCATCGGGATCGACAAACCACACATAGGTGCCTTTAGCTTCGGCGATGAGAACATTGCGTGTTTGAGCCAAACCTTGATTATTTTGCTCGATTAATCGAATATTTGGCAGCCTGTCGTACCACTGACGAACAACATCACTCGTACGGTCTTGAGAACCATCATTAACGACGAGAATTTCTATCCACGTTTTATTGGCATGTGCGTCAAGCAACGATTGAAAACATGTTCCGATTAATGTGGCTAGATTATACGCTGGAAGCGCAATTGTTAACGAGATTCGACTTTCTGAATCCGCATTTTGTGTCTGTCGCATACCTCGATCGTACTATATCGTTCGTTCAGGTTGATCTCAGCTCAGTCGAGTTAAGATACCCTCGGTATCTCTCAACTCATTCCAAGCCGGCCCGTTCTCACTCACCCAGTGAGGATCAGGAATGCGCCAATTCTCCGTAAAAATGTCCTCGAGAAAACGCTCCGGTTCCGATGGAATTGGAACATCAATACCGAAGGTTTCTCGCGTGCTGATTGATTGAATTGGTGAACATTTGAGGAAAGAAACCCGGTGTGTCAGATCTTCGACTGATTCATTCGAGTCTTTGAAAAATACAAAGGAGCCAAATCCTTGGTCTTTCCACTCGCCAAACCAAAAGAAATCAATGGAAACATCGTCTATCTCAATTGAAAACTCAAGCATATCCCCATCGATAGTGAAAAAATGCGTGAGATGGTAACCGCGGCTCTTCATCCACTTAAATAGATCCTGAAGATCTTTTTTGTCTTTTCCAAGAACTCCAAAGTCGAGATCGTTATCGAAAGATATGAACCTGCCTTCACGCATAAATCCAAGGAGAGTTCCGTAGACGGCGAACACAGGCATAGGCGCAGATTCTAGGTCAGCGCAGAGCTTGCGCAGAACATCTGGACCACGACGTCGTAGCTGACGAGAAATGAAGCGGGGCCGAATCTTATGGTAATACACCCCATACAAACGTTCATATACTCCACCGGTCAATCGATTCTCACGAAATACCGCCTTGACCTTGGCTACATTGAGCATACTGTCCTCTTCACTAGACTCGGATAAGACGACTGCCGATGGTGTTCTTTCGCACTGGACGAAGTGACCCCAAATGACAACTATACCCTTCAACAGCGATCTCAGTTTTCAAGCGAATTTGTGCGGCTCAACCGAGACGAATCAGACGTTGTTTCCCGCTATTCGTCAGTGTCATGTCCTAGTGATAGAACTCGACAACTGCGCGTGGTGAATCAAACGGCAAAGTGACACGCTTGTGCGCGTGCTCTCCACCAACCGAGCAATACCATGCCCAGATCTCGTCCATCATCGGTGTCGGTATTCTCGCTATTTGGCCGAACTGGATAAGAATATGGAGACCGTAGGGAAAATCAGTTGTGAAGTACCGAGATTCCCACTCGGGAACAAAGCCTCCTCGGACCTGTCGATGGGGAGTTTCGAGCCCCTTAAAGGCGCGAATCCCCGTAATAGTAGCCGTTATTTCTGCGGGGGTACTTCCCTCGTAATAGGTACTGAGTGATTCAACACCACTGAGATCTAATTCTGGAAAAGCTTTACACACGGCCTGCAACTCCTCATCAGCGGTAAGTAACACACGCGATGCATCGTCATCCCAATCCTCATAAAACAGCGGGATTCTCTCGTATGGCGACTCTGGATCATAGTCTCGAAACAAGCTGTATAACCGAGAAGTATGCAAAATAGGATTTGAGGGTGTCAGCGTGACTGCAAGATATGTCGCGAGAGTTTCCGTGGGAGTCTCAAAGAGAGTAGCCAAGTCGGTTGATATGTCACAACCACGGTCAGCCGGGACTGCGGCACCGTAGAGTTTTTGTTTTGTTCCCAGGATTCTCACCCGATGCCCGTAGCTGTCTAATCGCGCAATATAAGGAACCCGTTGGAGTCCATACACACATACACCGGCTTTGATCAACGGATTGAAAAAGATCTCAGCCCCTCCCGACCCGGGCACAACAACCAGCGTATTCGACGGTCCCAACACCTTGAGAAGTGGATCTACCCAGTGTGAGAACACTTCGGGAGGAACGGTGAGAAACACATAGTGACACGTCCGCAGATGGGAAGGATCGTTCGTTACTCGACTAAGAACGGCATGGAAATCATTGCCTGTAACAGCGTCCACAACTGCTATTTCTGTCGACCATCTCTCCGGCGAATTGGTTACGACGGTGACCTGGTGACCTTGATGCGCCGCTTGTCCTGCAATCAACGTACCAATGTTTCCACCACCGATGACTCCTACGTGCACGATGTCTCCTGTGATGTTATCTGCGCTTCGACGGACATTGAATAGACCCGCGCAAAATCAAACTGCGTTTCTCTATAATGTTCAAAATTGTTGTAGGAATTTCCTCGGCTCACGACCCACAATGACCACAGGTAACCGCCCAGGGCTACGTAAGCATTGAGTCGTTGAGATTCACTCGAAGAAGGTTCCCTTTGCAAGTACACTTCCCAGAGTTTCTTCATGCGAATTGGGCCAAAACTTGAATACAACCCAAACATGACACAGTCAAGGAGCGGATCCCCCATTCCCGCAAACTCCCAGTCAATCAGGTACATCCGTCCATCTGGGTCGATGAGGAAATTCGTCGCATTGGAATCGTTATGGCACAGAACTTCGTCAATTTGTTCAGTCCCAATCCATTGAATGATGGTTTTGATGCGCCCGCGTACTTCATCGAAGTCGTCCCATAGTTGTCTCGCATCATCAAGATCCACCAGCGATTCGTAATGGTCGATCTCGTCTACCAGCGAGAAGTGTTGCGACACCTGAGCTCCGGACTGATGAAGACGACGAAGTAGTTTCATCGCCTGGGAAACTTCCCCCCAGTCCATAGGATCGATGCTTCGTGCACCAGAGATGAAACGCGATATCTTTCGTCCGGATTCGGTATCAAAGAATATGCAGTCATCGGCGAGTTCTAGTCGAGAGATCACCGAATTAACACGGCCTTCGTTTTCTCTGTCGACATACTGCTCCGATCCGGGTCCTGGCTTGCGATAGACAAAACGTTCACCGTCAAGCCAGAACGTAAACGATTGGTTAGACATCCCCTGTTTGAGACACTCGATGCCATAAATACTCTCTGGCTTCACACCAAAGACCGAACAGATCGTTTCAATACACTGATTTCGCGGAGTCCAGCAGTACGACGAATCAAACTCGCGTAGTTCTTCCCATGATTCAAATTCCCAAATTACGCCGTCGGAGGTTTTCCGACCGTACATCGGGGGAAGTTCACTCAGGTGACGATTAAGGACATCCTCCCAGTACCAGCCCGAGGTACCATCGGCCGCGTACGATTCATCCAATAAAGGGACGAAAGCGTGAGAGAACTCAGAGGTGAAGAATACCGGGCCATACATGTGCCAAGAATCTGCGCCCCCGATGTTGACATCTGTGATGCGGTCTGAATCATTCAGCGTCACGCACCATTCAGACGTGTACTCTTTGGCGTAGGCCAAGCTGTACCATGACGAGGTTTCCTCTGAGCGATATAGGTTTTCGAGTAACAGGTTATCGGAGGACAAGATATACGTATTCTTCAAATGCTCCCGCGCAACCCACAGCGAGGAGATCGTATTCGTACGCGCGTACTCCGGATTGTAGATTTCCGTCAGTCCGTATTGGTTAATCAAGGGCCGGTATTTGTCACGCAGGTAACCGGTAACGATGATAATTTCCGTCACCCCTGCTTCGTGGAGTTGTTTGATCTGTGATTCGATCATCGGAATCCCATCGACTTCAACAAGTCCCTTTGGCACTTCGAAAGTGTATGGGACAAAACGCGAACCGAAGCCAGCAGCGAGTATTATCGCATTGTCGACCGGACGACGAATTCTACTAATCACATTTGGCACTGTTTTTCCTCAAATCACTTGTGAAACGGCTATCAGTTTAGCCCACGGCCCGTTGAGACGTTCGTCTACTCAATACATGCAATCACACCGTTTCGACTCACACACTGATGTTCGTCGTCACTTGGCATATAGGTCGGCGGATTTGTTCGACACACGTCGATTCGATAGATCGCCGCTTCGCCGCCTCGCATGATCTCAGTGAAACCCGTCGACGTATCGACATTGTAAAGCCCCGGACGCAGGTGATCCGTGAAACCACCATTGTAGTAGCGCGGCAGATCCTGATAAAAGTGTGTGATGCCGTGACGATTGATAATGTCACACACCCGACCGTTCCAGTGAATCGAGTTAAAGTACATCAGCAAATAATGATCGTCGAGATTTTCCGGGTGATTCGGGTAGGCCCATACCACTCTGCGGTTAGACACCGGTTCCAACAGCCCAGCTCCTGCCGCTGGATCACCCATGACGTAGGAATCCGGCGGTAAGTCATCCTTCGCTCGCGCGATCATATCGAGCTCTTCTGGACCGGCAAGGAAGCGCACATCGTCTGTACTCGGCTCAAATGAACTAACCGCATCATGTCGCAGTCCCTTCGCTCCGTAAGCCGTGATCATCGCAATACCGGCGATCACGACGACGACGACGGCAAAAGACTGCGCATGTCGTTTCCCCATACGTTGATGAGCGAGTTCACCGATCTGTCGGAGGGTGACACTCATCATTGGAACGGCAAACATTGCAGCTCCAACCATGGCTCGGTTTGGATGGTTGTAGTACAAGCTCGTCACAGAGCTGATTCCGAATAGGGGTACATAGCATCCGAGAACAAGGAGCCAGTTCGCCCCCCATGCGAGTACCATCGCGCGGCGCTTTGTTCGCCACAGGTAGGCGGCACTAAGCAGAGTCAATAGAGCGACAGTCCCATACATGTACAGTGCGTAGGCTCCCCCATGCGGCATAAAGAGCGATGTGGAGACAAATAGTTTCATTACGATGCCGTCCCAGCCGACATCTGGAAACCGGCGAAACTGGAATCTCTGCGGTCCGGGACCGTGGATGAACGTGAGTGCGAGATATACAAGGAGCAACGCTCCGGCTAACTGTCGAGTTGCTACATGTATGCGTTGCTGGCGATAGTTCCTCCACGCTCCTGACGACAGGGAATACACGCTCACAACAAATAGTGCAAACCCACCGGGGACAACGGTTGATGGGTGGATTCCGATGAGACCAATGACCGGAAGCGCAAATACCGCACTGAGGATGATTACGTGCTTCCCAAGTTGCCTACAGTGATCTGACATCGACAGCCGGCGGCGTGCACTGGCAAGAATCGCAGCCATGATGCCGGGGAGAACAACGAATCCAAGAACAAATGGCCACAGGGTTGTCGCGAGCTGAAGTCGAGAGGCTGCAACGGGTACAAGGGCTCCCGCGAGAATCGCCCACGGCCCCACTCGGGAATCGTTAGCAAGTGCTACAGAGAAAGCCGCAATCGACACAAACCACAGGATAGGAGTTACCACTAGCATGAGGTTCGCAGTCGTAACCGCAGATTCTGGCCCGGTCGCAACTGTCGATAAAACCGCATGCCAGGTATCCGGGTAATACCACGGGTCGGGATCGAGACCTCGCAGTGTCGCATTCGCTGTGAGGGGGGACGCAACTCCTGTTTTTTCCATCAACCACAGCTGTGCGTAGTGGTAACTCGAATCTCCCCCTTGAATCACTCCGTGGCTATTCACGCTGGTAACGATCGGAACGACTGTAACCGCTCCGGCGATAACGGCTAATGCGAGAGTGAGACCGTCCTGACGCCACAAAAAGTCGGGTTGTTCTTCGATTTGTCCGATAATCGCACGAATACCGAAAGCAATCAGAGCCCCCACAACCGTCAAACCGACGAGCGCTACGAATCCCCATCGGATCGGGAGGGCATCGACAACAAACGTTCCCACGGTGACCAAACCCAGTGTCCATGCAGGAGCTTGCGCGACAGCGAATAGCGGACGCGTTCGCGGCATCAGACAATAGACGAGGAGAACACCGGGTACGACAAATACTGCGAGTAGCGCAACTATTCTCAGTAATTCGCCTATCCAAGTCGATAGCACGGTCTCTCCTTCACGAACTGGTTGTTCTTACCGATGAGGGATACACGATGCGATAAACTTCGCTGCCGCTTGTCCTGTTGCCTGCATCGAACGGTTCTTCTCGACCCAGGTAAACAAGCGCTCGACATGGTCGTCCCTACTGTATTCACCCCATGATTGTCCAAAGGCGGAGCGCACAGCATGACGATTATAAGGAACGCTCACTCCAAGGTCATACGTGATGATGTCATCCGTGGCCGGCCCCACTCCCGCGTAAAGTACGGGAGTACCGCAGGCCAAAGCCGTCAGCACTTTTGTTGGATAGGCGAAGTCATAGCCCTGACCGGGTCTAATAGATACTGTGGCAGCCAATGCCCCACGTTGCCATCGTGCTGCAGAGACCGAGTCTGTCTGTCCTAAAACGATCAGCGGACGATAATCTACCCCCGCACTGTGCGCTCGGGCCGCCAGATCATCTGCCACCGAGTTCAAATAGTCGAAAGTATCCCCTCTGCCGACGATCACGAACTGCCGATCGCAGTCCGGCTCCCAGTAATCGACAAATGCGTCAGCGAAGAGTTCGGCTCCTTGCCACTGCGATGCAGTTCCCGCATAAATGAAATACGGGTGGACAACGCCTACTCTCGCCAGCTCAGAACGGGTAAATGGCTTGACTCGTGGATTGAAAATTGTTGTATCCGCACCGTTGGGAATAATCACCGTCCGCCGGCTCCCGAGGGCATTAACGCGTTCTGCGACACCATCGGATACGGCAATGACACCTGCGGCTCCCTTAAGAGCGAATTTCTCCATGGCTCGAACCGCACGGACGACGATGCGTGATGCGCCCATGCTTGCTGTCGCGTCACTCCATACGTCCGCTGCGTACCACACGTAGGGCACGCGTCGAATAGTTCCAGCAATTCGTGCGATCGTCCCGGTTGTTGGCGGAGGTTCAATAACCATAATTTGCGGTCGTGAGGCTACGAGCAGATAGAACAAAGCGGGAATATCAAAGGACAGGTATTGGATAATTCCTTTGACGTACCCTTCGGAGTCTCGCAGTACGGGGAGTCGCACAAGGCTTTCATCTTGTTGATTATCGCCGATAACTTTCGTCGTTAGTGCACGAATTTGGTAGCCCAGTTTCGCCACCTCATTCTCGACTGCCGCAATCCGGAAGGTAGCGGCGGCTACTTCCGGCAGATGGATGCGAGTGACAAATAGAATGTCGCACGCACGTTTTCGGATCATATGCACTCCCCGGCTATCACTCGCTCATATATATCTTGATGTGCTGCAGAAAATACCTGCGGAGAAAACCGTCGCCATGCTTTAGCGCGGATTGCCTGCGGATCGAATCCGGTTCCACTCTGGTCCGATACAACGATTCGCTTCATGGCTTCGACAAGAGCACTCACATCATCTATTGGCACGACGTAACCAACGTCCGGTGTCACCATGAAGCGCCCTCCGGGCGTTGCGGACGCGATACATGATAGTCCGAGGCTTTGTGCTTCAGCGTAGACCGTTCCACCGGCTTCCCATTGCGACACGAGGATGAGGCAATCGCCCTCCCCCATCTCATGCGCGATTCGATCTCGTGGTATGGCTCCGGTGAGGACGACATTGTCTCTTACGCCGCACGAGTGCGCGAGTCGTGTCAGTTCGGCGACTCGTTCGGTATCTCCACCGATAATTCGGAGTTGGGTATGCGGATAACGACCGTGGACGAATGCAAAAGCTCGAATCACCTCTTCGACTCTTTTGTTTCGATCAAGATGCGACACGTGAACAAAACAGAAAGTATCGCGTCGGAGTTTGAGGGGGTGGTCGAAAAACCGTTGCGGGACCGGAAGACTCATGACTTTGAACGGCGCTGAGCCGTAATACCGAGTCAGTTTATCGGCGAAATCATGGGATACGGCCAGGCGAAAGTTCGCCTGAGTAATGGCGCGAGAAATGTCGCGATACCGGAAGCTAAGGGGATTACGAGTGAGAGAAGATGGCCGGTGTTCGGTGATTCCATAGGGAATATTCCACATATCTGCCAGCGTCTGGGCAACCAAGATCCCCGGAAACACCGAGTGGGCGTGGATAACATCGGGAATTCCGAAATGATGAGCGTACTGAGCCCCTGCCCTTTTGACACATGCCGCAATGATCGCACCATCCCCCCGAACAATCCCGTGCGGAATTGTCGGTATTTCGCCGCGAATCGTTCGGGTATTCGAATCGACCTCCAGCTGAAAAGAGCGGAGTTGCCAGAACGATCGCGGATCGAGGTTGATAACCCCCACCGAGAGTCCGGCTTCTTCGAGCATAGTCACCTGTTCGAGGAAGAAACTGCCATTAAGCGGCTGACGTCGAGAAGGAAACCATGATGGCGTCCACAATACGTGGAGCGGCCCGTCATTGCGTGACTTAGACATCAGAATGTCCCGTCAGTTCACGAATCACCCGGCGCGCCCGCATTTCCCACGTGTGGTTTTCACGGATCGTTTCGCATGTGTTGCGCGCACGCTCCACTTCTTCAGGGTGATCCGCAAGTTGCGTAAGAATATCCAGGAACGCTTCGACGGAATTCTCAGTCACCCAGCCAATGTCGTTATCGCTCACCACTGTGGCTACCAACGTATCCCGAATCGCCAGAATAGGTTTGCCCCGCCCAATGTACTCGTAGAGCTTAACCGGAGAAGCGAATGCTCCATAAGGTTCGGGTTCCATAGCCACATAACAGACGTTGGCCTGACGGTAGAGCTCGTCGCGTTCATCCCCCGACTTATGGACAACTGAGATGTTGGGGCTGGACACCTGCGGGTATTCGTCTTTGACCGATTCCCATCTACTGCGATCAGTGCAGATCATCAGCTTCACCTGCGGCAAACGGCTCACCGCTTCACACAGATGATGCAGCCGGTAGTGGCCACCGATTCCACCGATATAGAACACTGACAGCGTCCGATCCGTATTGGTTGATCTAGTGATACGTCCGCCCGGTGGAAGTGGAATACACTTCTTTTGATCAAGCTGCGGAAGGTACTTCCCCATTGTTCTCGAGGGAAGAAATATCTTTGAGCACCACCGAGAATATCCCCACAGCTCATAGCGGTACAAAGCCTTCATGACGGTTGCCAACGGTTCGGGCACACGCTCGTCGTATTCATCGAACTTCCAGTAAATATCTCGATAAAACACCCCCACTGGAATGTTGTGGCTGGCGCAAAATCGCATGATTGACAGATCGAGGAAGAAGTGCGGGGGCACATGCCGAGGTTCCGTCACCATCGGCGGAATAGTGGCGTTCTCCGAATACATAAAATCGATTCGTTGTCCTGCCGCCACGCGCCGCTTAACTGCACGAAATTGTCGCTGTCGCTCTTTGGCATTCCCCGTGATGTCGAGGACCTCAATGCCGAGCGAGCGGAATGTTTCCCACATCGTCACCGGACGGATTGCCGAAGCCGATACGGAGGTCGGATCGAGCGCGTACGGGGCGTGATAAATCATCGTCAGCATGGCTGCACTCCGTTCATTCACTGCGGTCGGCGATCAGTCGCTCATACAGGTCGATATAGGATCCGGCAATCGTGCGGGTTTCGAACTGGTCTCCAACCGTGGCAGCAATCTCGTGGGCTGACATCGTCCGAGTCCTCTCATCGAGTGCGATAATCGCATCGGCATATCGTGCTGGGTCCTGCCGTTCCACCAGTTCGCCGATCACCGGATTGATGTATTCCCCTTGTCCCCCGGTCGCACCGACTACGAGGGGCCGCCCATTGACGATCGCCTCTGCGGCCGCTACAAAGAAATTATCGGCACGAGTGGGACCGAAGAACATATCCGCTCGCCCGATCTCATTTTGGACGCGGCTTGAATCAACATTCCCAGGAAAGTTCGCATTGACCTTGAGCTTCTCGGCCAGTGCCACGCATTCGTCCCGTAGCGGGCCATCTCCCAACCAGGTCAACGAACACTCAACTCCGCGAGCGGCAAGTTCCGCAAGGGTTTCAATAGCAACCAGCGGGTCCTTGCGTGGAATGAGAGCGCCGGTAGAGATCAAACGAAGATCTGTTCGATTCATTCGTCTTTTGACCAGTGAGGCCGGCGCGGGCACCTGGCAAGGAATAATCTCGACCGGTTTGGTGCCACGCACTTCTCGGAGCGGCTGAGCGAGGAACTCGCATACCGCAATCACCATATCTGGCCACTTTTCCATAGTGAGAAGATACGGCAATGCCCATTGCGCCGGTGTTGAAAGTGTATGCGGTGAAGTAATTGCCGACCAGTGCTCAGTATGTACCCACGGCTGACGTAGCGAAGCGCCGATAAATGGTTCGAGCGCAGAAATCGCCTGCGTGTGAACGATGTCCGCAGAGGCAAGCAGAGGAAGCATGCGAGTACGGGCGCGAAGAACCGACACAGGGTTTGACGGTTTCATCGGAATGCGAACAACTTTCAGCCCTTCGACCTCCGTGTAACGAGTGCCATCGTCAATTGATGGGGCAACAAGGTGGAATATGACGACCTCAGCTCCGGCATCAGCTATTGCGCGAGCATCTTTGACAACGAAAGCCCCCATGCTCGTGTTTTTCCGGGTGGGAAACCACGGGGTGACCATTGCTACACGCATCAACTGTCCCTTTCGCCAGATGTTTCATACACACTCTATTCCATCTCACATGTCCACGGATGTTGCTCCCGGCGATAAGATACGAATAGTTTGTACACGAATGAAGGACCAACCGCATGGCTCTAATCGTTGATCGCAACGAGTGGCGAGAATTGTCGCTCCACATCGGGAGAGTCTATTGGCGCTCATCGATTCCACACCGCGATCCCATTGATTTTTCCACCAGCAATATTGCGGATTGGGCCCGTGCGCAACGTGGTAACTGGAGCGCGGTTATCGATAATGACGAAGGAATCCACCTCGTTGTCGATGCGATTCGATCATTTCCAATCCTTTACACCCGTTCGACCTCCGATTGGCTGATCTCTTCCTCAGCCAATCCCCTGCTGGAGGCTGTGCCCGAGTGTTCACTCGATCAAAAAGCAGCAGCAGAGTTTCGGCACAGCGGTTTTGTTCTCGGCACCGACACCTTGATCCGCGACGTTCGCACCGTCACAGCCGGTCAAGCGATCACGCTCCACCACAACGGCGACGTCACCGGACAGACTCACTCACCCTTCATTTTTGACGACCGAATCGAAGTTCCCATCCCGGAGTTCTTCGAGAACTTCCACCGCACTCTTCTCGATACGTTCGGAAGGCTGATCGACGACGCTTGCGGAAGACAACTCCTCATTCCGTTATCTGGCGGAGCTGATTCGCGGCTCATTCTTGCACTCCTGCGCGAACTGGATGCCCCGAATGTCCTCACTTTTACCTACGGCGTGCCGAACTCCCGTGAAGCGAGTATTTCCCGGCAGGTCGCGGCAGGAATTGACTTCCCGTGGCTTTTCGTCCCTATCAACCCGAGCACGATGGCGAAGCGGTGGAAACAGCCTAAGACAGCGTCGTTCCTCCAATCGGCATGGTCGGGCAATGCCTTGCCCCACATTCAAGATTGGTTTGCGATCACAGAGCTGGTTCGCACGGAACAGATCGATTTTGACGCCATCGTACTCCCCGGACACACAGTTGTTGGTAACCAACACGATGCTCAGGCAATTGATCCGCATGTTTCACTCGACTACCGAGGAATGACGCGGTTGCTCTCTCGACACCATCTGTCACTCCAGGGGCATCCCGAAATCGGAGAGCTTAGTGCGTATTCGCGCACGAAGATCGTGGACTTCTTGCGTGCCCACTGGCCCAATGCCGATCCGGAGATGAAACCGCACGTCGTTGCCGCCTTTAATATTGCTGAGCGTCAAGCGAAGTATATTTCTAACTCGGTGAGAACCTACGAGCACTGTGGTCTTTCCTGGGCGCTTCCGATGGAGGAATTACCGGTGTGGGAGCTGTGGCTCCGTGGCCCATCACCGATTCACGATGAGGCACGCACCCACTACGTACGCTATGCCAACGAACAATACGCCAAGTGGTCGGGAGATTCTCTCGGCTACTTTGACGCTCCGGCACAACGCCTCCCTTCAGGTCCCGTTCACCTTGTTCGCACAGCACTGCAAAGCATTGGCGCACTTGACTGGGCTAACGCCATGTATCGAGCCACAGTTGAACTCAAACACCCGATGGGTTACGAAGCCCTGGTCGGCGATATGTCACGTCCAGCACTCGCCCGGCGCTTATTTACCGGCAGGAGCATTCTCGGAGTTTACGCTGATTTATTCCTGACGAACTCGTGGGTTCCGTCAGCTAGTTTTTTGCCCTAGTTCTCCACTCTCTGATCAAATCGGCGAGCACCGACAAGAGCCATCCCTGTCATTACCAAAAGACAAGCCCCCATCAGCGCACCGAGAATGTAGACGGTAGTCA
This sequence comes from Actinomycetaceae bacterium, assembly GCA_030537615.1. Classification (GTDB taxonomy): domain Bacteria; phylum Actinomycetota; class Actinomycetes; order Actinomycetales; family Actinomycetaceae; genus Gleimia. The sequence goes on from JAUNVP010000001.1 coordinate 222,386, forward strand.
AAAGATCGTACGGTGTCCACCACAGCCAAGCCATCGGAACGACGGTATAGAAAGCTGAGAAGATTAACATCCAATGCTGGGTGCCCGTTGTGACGAACATTGTCGAGATAGGGGACGTGACCAGAAGCATGCCCAACCAAGGAATGAGAGCCTGAGCATAATATCCAGTGTTAGGGAAACTAGCCCCAAAATAGAGCGGTAGTAGCCATGGAGCAATGATGTAGAAAAGAGCAAACGGCGGAATACCCACCACAAATGCCCGGATAATTGCTCCCTTCACTTCCCGGTACATGTCACCGGACTCGATAAGAGAGAGTTTCTGGAAAAACACTTGCGAGACTGCGGAGTTGATGAGGTGGACCGGCACCTGAACGGTGGTCGAAGCGATGATGAACTCGCCGAGTGAACCAACCGACACCGCTCCAATCATGAGATTAATGCCATTTGTCCTCACTGCATCTAAGAGCACATTTGGTCCGTTGAGTAACGGCATCTTCCAGTGTTTACGAACCAGGGTCCGCATCGGGGCCGCGTTCGAAATATCGATGGTTCGCAGATCTTTTGCGCGTATCGAGAGATTGAGGAATGCGAAGGCTTGTCCGATCGTCTGCCCGACGATGAGGCCAGGAAGAGCAATCCAGCCGAGCAAACCGCACGCTAGTTGTCCTCCAGCCTGACCGATTTGTTGCTGCACCCGGTTGGTGGCAATCGTTTTGTAGTCGGTCTTCCGGTTGTACCAGTACTGGAGCGTGCCAGCCCCCGCCAAGAAGAAAGTCGTGATGCCGATAAAGGGCAACCAGGTGGCGACAGTATCTGAAAAGTGAGCCCGAACGATTGGTTTCAATAGAAGTGCGGTGACCGTCGACAATACCGCGAATACAGAAATCGATCGAAGGGCAAATACAGCCACAACTTTTGCATTAGCGTCATCGCGTTCGAGCATGATCGCCATATCGTATCGGCTCGCGGCAATCGTCACTATGACTGCGGCAACCGAGTTATATGCCCCCAGTTCGCCCAACAGTTCTCGCCCAAAGATTCTGGTAATGAACGGCATGATAAAGAAGACCACCGCTTGCCCCAGTGCGGTCCCCGTCATGAGTGTGAGAACATGCTTGAGGAACGGTGACGACTTTCTCACCGATTTGGAATAGGCGACGAGGCGATTAAACATCCGATATCTCCCGCTAGATTACCTGACGAGACATTGATTATCCGCCTCAACAGGTATTTCAAAGAGTAATCGCTTGACCGCTAGAAGCAGAGTCCAATATCGCTTGCACGACCTTCATCGTCCGCAGGCCTTCACGCAATGTCACATGCTCGGTCCCGGTCCCGAGAATGGCATCTCGGAAGTGTTCGTGTTCAACTCGAAGCGGCTCGCGCTTAACCAGTGCGAAGCGCCGAACCTCCCCCTCTGACACGCCCCTAAATGCCGCAATCTGATCCCATTCGAGTGGGAAACGCCCATTTTCGTAGAACGTCAAATCCGATATGGTGGTGTCAGCTACGAGAGCGCCTCGCTCCCCGGTCACAACAATCGTTCGGTCTTTATACGGGGTGAGCCAATTGACGATATGCGATACGAGAGCCCCATTGGTCAACCGCCCTGAGGCCGTCAGTGTATCTTCAAATTCGCGTCCTGAGCGATAACCGGTCTGCGCGAAAATGAGCTCGTAATCTGAGTCTGATACCCAAGCGGCCAAATCGACATCATGGGTGGCGAGATCTTTCACGACGCCGACATCTGCTATCCGGGCGGGGAAGGGTGATTGGCGACGGGTCGCTACTTGGTATATCTCTCCGAGGAATCCGTTGGCGATCCGCCGGCGCATCTCAAGTAGAGCTGGGTTACAGCGTTCAACGTATCCAACCGCACCGATCACATCCGCTTTCTCGAAGGCGCTCACGATCCTCTCCCCTTCTTCGAGAGTAGAGGCGAGTGGTTTCTCAACCATCGTATGGATACCAGACTCAGCAAGCTTTAGTACGGCATCCGCGTGAAAAGCCGTCGATGTGGCGACGATGGCAGCGTCGATGCCAACCTCTATTAGTGCTTCAACATTCGGGAGCACCTCGAGATCGCCCGCTACCCCGAAACGGTCACCTAGGGGATCAGCCACACCCACAAGTTCGAATCCCTCAGTTTCGCGGGCGTTGCGCACATGGTGGCGCCCCATTGATCCGAGGCCAAGAACGCCAATTCGAATATCGCTCATTACGCTCCTGCTTTCGCACATACATTAACCGCTTCAACAATCCGTTCCAAGTCTTCTTGGGTCAACGACGGATGAACTGGGAGTGACACCACCTGCTGGGCAGCGGTTTCAGTCACTGGTAAATCAAGCCCTGGCGCATAGGGAGCTAGCGAGGGAAGGCGATGGTTAGGAATCGGATAGTAGACTCCCGATCCCACCTGGTATTCCTCGCGCAATGCTTCCATGAAACGATCACGATCGGTGTCCACAACTCGAATCGTGTACTGGTGGTAGACGTGGGTGGCACCAGGAGCTACCGGGGGAACAATTACGCCTTCCAAATTCTCATCAAGGAATTTCGCGTTTTCTTGCCTCTGCTGTGTCCAGTTCGCCAGTTTACGCAACTGCACTCGTCCGATGGCAGCGTGAATGTCAGTCATTCGGTTATTGAGACCGACAACTTCATTTGCGTAGCGCTTTTCCATTCCCTGATTACGAATGAGCTGTGAGCGCCGCGCGACTTCCGGGTTCGAGGTGGTAATCATTCCTCCTTCACCCGACGTCATATTTTTCGTCGGGTACAGAGAAAAAGCTGCAAACGTGCCAAAAGTACCAACCTTCTGTCCACCGAGGGAAGCGCCGTGCGCCTGCGCGGCGTCTTCAAAGATCAGCAGATCATGCTTAGCCGCAATTTCACCCAATTCCTTCATAGCAGCCGGGTGACCGTAGAGGTGAACCGGCATGATGCCTCTTGTCTGCGGGGTAATGGCAGCCTCAACTGCAGCCGGATCAAGGCAGAAGTGGTCGAGTTCGATATCGGCAAATACCGGGCTCGCGCCGGTAATTGCCACGGAGTTACCAGTAGCGGCAAAGGTGAATGACGGAACGATCACTTCGTCTCCGGGGCCTATTCCGCTAGCTAGCAGACCAACATGTAATGCGGATGTGCCGGAATTAACGGCGACCGCCTCTGCCCCAGGGGTCAAAGCGGAAGCAAACTCTTCTTCCAGCGCTGCGACCTCTGGGCCTTGGGCGACCATTCCCGACCTGAGTACCGCAGTGACGGCTTCGATTTCTTCCTCACCGATAAGCGGCTTGGCAGCCGGAATCATGGCACGAGTCATGACTTATTGACCTCTCTTAATTCATTATCGCCAATTTGTTCGTATTGACGACCTGATGCCGGGCACCTAAACAATCGTTCGGAGCCCTCCACTGGTTCAAGTTTGATACCGGCATGCCCCACCCAGCCAATCCGGCGCGCAGGAACACCAACCATCAGAGCAAAGGCAGGAACATCCTTAGTTACCACGGCCCCCGCTGCAATAGTCGCCCATTCCCCAATAACTACTGGAGCAACGCAAACGGCCCGCGCACCTACCGCAGCACCGCGGCGTATCGTTACTCCGACCTGCTCCCAGTCGTCCGCTGATTTAATCGAACCGTCAGGATTGATTGCCCGGGGAAAATGATCGTTGGTGAGGACGACTGCCGGACCAATAAAAACACCGTCCTCGAGGACGGCTGGCTCATACACCAGAGCGTAGTTTTGAATCTTGCAATTATCACCGAGTGTGACACCGGTGCCGATGTAAGCACCGCGGCCAATAATGCAGTTTTCTCCGATACGACATTCTTCACGAACCTGAGCTAGATGCCATACGGAGGTACCTTTACCAACAACAGCGTGAGGTGAGACATCAGCACTCGGAACTATGGACGGCATGGATACTCCTCCACGGTGGAAACACGGTCAATTTTACGCCGCCAGTTCGCAGGTCTTCAAATATGCTCAAGTACTTCGGACAGTTAATTGATCGACGCTCAAGACCACTGTACTAACGTCTGACCCAAAAGTGAGACAATACCGTCATGCGTCTGACCGAAAATACTTGGCTCGTTGTTCCTCTATACAACGAGGCCGCCGTCGTGAGAGATGTGTTGTCGCGTGCGCGAGAAACGTTCCCCAACATTATTTGCGTCGATGACGGTTCGCGCGACAACTCTGTCGATGAAGCACTCGCCGCCGGAGCTCACGTTGCGGTTCACCCGATTAATGTCGGTCAGGGCGCCGCATTGCAAACGGGGATCGACTACGTCCTACAACAGACCGATGCGAAGTACCTCATCACATTCGATGCCGACGGGCAACACCGTGTCGACGATGCGCTCGCCATGGTGGAGGCGGCCGAAAATGAAAATCTCAGCTTTATTCTCGGATCGCGGTTCCTCAGTGACCATCTCGAAATGGGGCTTCTCAAGCGAATCGTACTGAAGACCGTCGTTGCCGTTACCCGTCTACGTAGCGGGCACAAACTCACCGATGCGCATAACGGGCTCCGCCTCATTCGACGAGACGCAGCAGAACAGATTCATATTGAACAAAATCGGATGGCCCACGCTAGTGAGATTGTCGAGCAACTGTTTGCCACCGGACTCGAATGGAAAGAGATGCCGGTGCGAGTGGACTATACCGAGTATTCGCAGTCCAAGGGTCAATCACTGTTGAATTCCATTAATATTCTCGTTGAACTCATTATGAAATAGGAGCATCATGCTGGCGGATTTTCTCGGATCGCAGTGGTTTGCCAAAGCTACGATCATCGTCGTTCTTGTGATCGTCGGCTACTTTATGGTCAAACCCATCAAGTCCGCATCGCATCTGGCAATGCGACGGCTTGGCATGATGGTTTTTATCGCGTTTGCCGCTATCGCGGCGGTATTCCCCGGTCTCGTCTCCCGAATTGCATTCTTCTTCGGCATCGGCAGAGGAACCGATTTCCTACTCTATGGTCTGACACTGGTTTTCTTGGGGTCCGTTGTCACGTCCTACCGCCGTGATTCAGCAAACGACAAGAAGTTCACTCACCTGGCGCGCACTATTGCCCTGCGAGACGTCCGTAAGCCTGAGGAACACAACCCCAGACCATGACACGACATGAATGAGCGGGCTCGTCGCGTCGGCCCCTAGGCGTGAAATACTAGGGGGAACGAGCGAGGTAACTTTGCCGTAATCGTATTGGGAGGATGTGACAATGGAACACGATGAGCGAAAGATTCCCCCATCATTTCCTCCGTCACAGGCTCGCCCGCGACCTCAAGCTGGTAGCGCAAAACCCATTAAGCGGCGCGTCCCACCTGAGAAGAGTGTGCCGTCTGGCGCACAAGCCTCCGAGCCGGATTCTAGTCGACGCAATCAGCGCCGGGATCAAGGCAGTGGTCGTAGTAACCGACAACCGGTGCGACGCGAACCGCAACGGCGGAGCGTCCTTCCCGTTGGAGATTCTTCCCATCGAATCCGCCAGCAACGCCGTGAATCGTTGACAGACCACCGCATCCCCGATTCTCCACAATATCGCGATCCGCAACAGCGTCAGCGTCGTCAACCACCACCCAGTTATGCGCCGTCTCAGCGCAGAGATTCTCACCCGCAGGTGGATAATCCCGAGCGAAAACGGAGAAATCCTCAGCCCGGTCGAGTCTCTCAAGACAACAGACCAGCGCGCGCCACCAAACCATCTCGCACGCCTCATCCCATACGCCCGTCTGCGGGGCCACGCCGACGCGGCTCCCGATGGCGTCCAATTGCCGCAGTCCTCGCGATTGTCCTATTCCTCATCGTCGCGTGGCCCGTTGGAGTTTTGTGGTGGGCTTCAAGCCAGATTTCTCACGTTGACGCGCTGAGCGATACGGCTGCCACACCCGGTGTGACGTATCTACTCGCAGGCTCGGATGAACGTGACGATCAATCCATTGTCGAAGGCCGCCGCTCCGACACCATCATGTTGTTGCATAAGGCATCCAACGGACAAGCCTCCCTCGTATCGCTACCGCGCGACGCGTATGTTGATATTCCCGGAAATGGGAAAAGCAAGCTCAATGCTTCCTATGCGTGGGGCGGAGAGAAGCTCCTCGTACAGACGGTTGAGCAACTATCCGGCCTCCACGTCGATCACTACATCGAAATCGGAATGGGGGGATTTAAAGACCTCGTAGATGCCGTTGGGGGAGTAGAACTGTGTCTCGACTATGAAGTGGACGACCCTAACTCAGGTCTGTATTGGCCCGGCGGTTGCAATATCGCTGATGGGAATCGAGCCCTCGCTTTTTCACGGATGCGTTACCAGGATCCGCGTGGAGATATTGGACGCGGAGACCGCCAACGTCAAGTCGTTTCCGCCGTGCTCGATAAGGCACTGTCATCCGACACATTCTGGAGTCCGCAACGTCAGGTCGATCTATCCGGAGCTGGAGCCCGCTCTGTGCAAACCGATCCCGATACGTCGGCTTTTGACCTGGCTCGCGCTGCGCTCGCTGTTCGTCGCGCGGTGAACGATAACCTCAGCGGTGCTCCACCGATTTCGACGTTGGCGTTACAGACGAGAGCCGGAATCGCGGTCGAACTTGATTCGGATAGGATTGATGGTTTCTTCGAGAAAATGGGCAACGGGACACTGACACCCGATGATTTCAACCAGGCGGAGTAGTGGCTACCTGTTCTCGATGTTCTTGATTCGACGCGGACCAGCTTGCCACGCACTCCAAGCGGACTCAATGGTTTGACGAACCCCCCGCTCGGCGCGCCAATCGAGATCGTCGTGGATCCGATTCGCGTCACCGATGAGTTGAGGTGGATCACCTGCGCGCCGTCCGACCTCGTCAACTTCAAACGGAATGCCCGTGACGTCACGAATCGTGTCGACGATTTCTCGCACAGACGTTCCTTGCCCCGTTCCCACGTTATAGACGTGATAGGCCATTTCCGTACCGGACGCGAGTTTGTCAAGAGCTGCAATGTGGGCTCGGGCCAGATCGAGGACGTCGATGTAATCGCGAATACACGTACCGTCCGGTGTCGGATAATCGGTGCCGAAGATTTTCGGATTTTCACTGCGAGCTAACCGGTCGAACACCATCGGAATGAGGTTGAGTGCAGCCGGGTCGCCCAGGTCGTCCCAACCGGAACCGGCAACGTTAAAGTACCTCAATCCAACCCAACGAAGTCCCCACGCCTTTTCGCAATTAGCCATCATCCATTCGCCGATAAGCTTCGTTTCACCGTAGGGATTGATGGGATTCTTCTCAATGTCTTCGCTGACAACCTCAACCGGAGGCATACCGTAAACGGCAGCGGAAGAAGAGAAGATCATTTGCTTCACGCCAGCGTTCTCCATTGCCAACATGACGTTGGCTAGGCCACCCACGTTCTGCTGGTAATACCAGGCCGGACGTTCCACTGACTCGCCGACCTGTTTACGGGCAGCAAAATGAATGATTGCCGTTACGTCCTCGTCGACCATCGTGTCGAGAAGTTTTTCTCTGCTAGCAGTTTCTGCCACGTCAAGAACGACGAGTTTAGCATCTCCAACCCGCTCACGTTTACCGTAGGACAGATCGTCAACGACAACGACATCGTCACCGCGCTCTTGTAACAAACGAACTACGTGGGCGCCGATATATCCGGCGCCACCAATCACCATAATGCTCATGAGCTAAGCGTACCGCGCACAGCGCGTCGGTGGGACGAGACGCACGTATCGAAGCACTGCTCGACTAGTTCCGAGCAGGTACCTGGTCCTGAAGCTTACGCCCCTTTTCGTAAGCGATATCCCTCAGTTCCTCTTGGAACTTACTCATCCGAGCCCGCACGCGTTTGGCTTCTTCTCCCTGTCCGGCGCCGATAATCCGTGCTGCGAGTAGTCCCGCATTGCGCGCTCCACCGATCGACACGGTGGCAACGGGAACCCCTGCTGGCATTTGTACGATCGACAGTAACGAATCCATGCCGTCCAAGTATTTCAGCGGCACCGGTACCCCGATGACTGGAAGTGGAGTTACTGCGGCCAGCATTCCGGGCAAGTGGGCAGCGCCGCCAGCTCCGGCCACGATGACACGCAACCCCCGTTCCGCCGCGTTCTTTCCATACTCAATCATCTCTGACGGCATGCGATGAGCAGAAACCACACCGACCTCATACGGAATTTCGAATGTGTCAAGTGCCGCGCCGACCTCTTTCATCACTGACCAGTCGGAGTCTGAACCCATAACAATTCCTACAGCTACCATGTGGTTATGCTCTCCTATCGCCGTAGAGGATGCGGATTGCCCGTGCCGCTTGTTCGCGAGCGTCTTTCACCGTGCGGGCTTTGACGTTGACGTGTCCGAGTTTCCGGCCGGGACGAACAGATTTCCCATACAGATGAACGTAGGCTTCCGGCACTGCTTCGAGGACTTGAGGTAGCGCCGCCGAGGCATCGTCGTAAGTGGTTCCCAGTAGATTTTTCATGACCCACACCTTGCCACGCATGGATGTATCCCCGAGCGGTAGGTTGAGAACGGCACGCAGGTGCTGTTCGAACTGTGAGGTGACGGAACCATTAATCGTCCAGTGGCCTGAATTATGTGGGCGCATGGCAAGTTCGTTGACAAAGAGCTCTCCCGTTGATTCGACGACAAACATCTCGACGGCGAGAACTCCAGTAACTCCGAGTTCTCGGGCAATGGCCTCACCTATGCGAAGAGCTCGTTTGCTGATCTTCTCGCTGAGGTCGGGCGCGGGAGCAATGACCTCGGAGCATACTCCGTCCTTTTGGATCGTCTGCACCACCGGCCAGAACCGAATCTCTCCGGAGGGCCTACGAGCCAATAAGACAGCCAGCTCGCGAGTAAAGGGGACGTCTTCTTCGACCAGGATTGGGCCGTCTGCTAGCCAGTCATCAACCGCTTGTTCGTCCTCAATGAGACGTACTCCTTTGCCGTCGTAGCCACCCACAGGTGCTTTTGCGATGATCGGCCATCCTACTTCTTTTCCAAATGAGCGGACTTTCTTCGGTGATTTCACCATTGCCCAACGAGGTACAGGCACGTCAATCTCGCTGAGTTTACGACGCATCGCGAGTTTGTCTTGCGCGAAGCGCAAGGCAGAGGCCGGGGGTTCGACGGCGACGGACTGTGGAATCTCCGCAAGCACATTCTGCGGGATATGTTCGTGCTCGAAAGTCACCACATCAACGTCTTCAACTAGTCTGAGCACATCACCAAGATCATTTGGATCACCAATGACGCTTGTGGCAGTCACCTGCGCAGCTGATGAATCGTGAGATTCGACCAACGTTTTCAAAGTGATATTCAAATCGACAGACGGCGGAACCATCATGCGGGCCAGTTGCCCGCCGCCGATCACTGCAATTACTCGACTCACGTATGACAATCTACCGTGAAATGAGGGCGAGAACCGAACTTCTCGGTCCTTTGAGACTAAAAGCGACGACGACGCCGTCCCACTGAAACCACGGCACCTTTAGGCATGACGATGTCGGGATCGAGGCTTGCGGGTACCGCCGAAAGAGATACGCGAAACACCGCGGGCTTTTGCTGCTGGAGTTCTAATCGACCTCCGACGCTTTGAATAAGAGTGCGCGCTAAAGGTAGCCCAATACCAGACGATCCATGCCCGGATATCCCTTTGTCGAAGATAAAGGGGGCTAGTTCATCGCTGACGCCCTCCCCCTCGTCGGACACATCAATAAAAACGCCTCGACTACTCGCCCCTTTTTTCGCCACCACGCGAGTTATCCCGGCACCGTAGCGAAGAGAGTTTTCGATCAACGTGGCGAGTACCTGGGCAAGGGCGGATTGGTCAGCCAGCACAGGTTGGGCCGCTTCATCCGTGAAAACGAGCTCCCTTCCCTGCTTAACAAAGGCTTCTTCCCATTCTTCCCGCTGTTGGTTAAATACCTCGAGCAAATGGATCGCTTCGGTATTACCAGACGTTTCTTTCGTCGCATGAAGCAAATCGTTAATGACATTCGTCAGTCGTTCAACCTGTTCGAGACAGATTCGCGCCTCATTGGCCACGTCGGGGCTGTCGGCGAGAAGCTCGATCTCTTCTAAACGCATCGACAGTGCAGTGAGCGGTGTCCGCAACTGGTGTGAAGCATTGGACGCAAATTGTCTCTCGGCTGCGAGACGACCTGCCATCCGCTCCCCCGTTCGGACAAGTTCTTCTTGTACCAGATCAATTTCTTCAATCCCCGACGGTTTGACGCGGGCACGCACCTGACCGGATCCGATCTGTTCGGCTTGTGCGGCGAGATAAATCAGTGGTGCTGAAATCCGACGTGATCCCCGCAAGGCAAGCCACCATCCCACTGCGAGCGACGCGATGATTCCAGCAGCCAACGCAAGCACTAATCGGAGAACACGCCACATCGCTATCCAAGCGGGAGTGTCCACTCGCACTGTAGTTCCCGACGGCATGACAACCGCAACCCGAAGCCGTGGCGGTTCAACCTGCTCACCGACAATGAGGGTGTCGTGGCCCGGTATGTTCACTCGGACGTAGGTCGTTGATTGTGATTCGGGAACCTGCAGCCAGCTGAGAACAATTCCCTGATCAATATCTTCGCCTTCTTTCAAGCGACGCTCGACAGTGTTCCCTAATGCTTGAGCTTGCGATTCAAGATTGAGATTTTCAGCCTGCCATACAAGAATCCCTCCGAGAACTACGGAGGGAATCCCGAGAATGAGGACCGCCACGGTCACAGCCGTGGCGATCATCTTGATAACGCGTTCGCGCACGAATCATCCGCGTTCTTTTTCGAATCTGAATCCCATGCCACGCACCGTTGTAATGTAGTGCGGATCGGCCGCGTCATCTCCCAGTTTGCGCCGTAACCACGACACGTGCATATCGAGAGTTTTGGTTGAGCCGGTTGGGTCGGATCCCCACACTTCACGCATCAGCACGTCACGTTCGACGACGTGTCCAGCTTCGCGCACAAAGACGCGGAGGAGGTCGAACTCTTTCGCTGTCAATTGGAGCTCCCGATCTCCGCTAAATGCGCGGTGTGCTCCCACATCTACACGCACATCCTGGGCAACCAGTTCGCCTTCAGATTCTTCACCGCCGATACGGCGTAGAAGCGCGCGAACACGGGCAAGGAGCTCAGCCAATCTGAAGGGTTTCGTCACGTAGTCGTCCGCTCCAGCATCAAGGCCGACAACTAAGTCAACCTCATCTGAGCGAGCAGTGAGGATGAGGATTGGGGTCGTCAGCCCGTTGTTGCGCACTTGCCGGGCAACATCGAGACCGTCCATATCAGGAAGTCCGAGGTCTAGCACAATGAGGTCGGCGCTCTCAGCTTCGCTGAGGGCACCACGACCAGTTCCGTGTGCTCGGACCTCGTATCCCTCACGGCCGAGGGCTCGGGTAAGCGGTTCTGCGATTGCGGGGTCGTCTTCGACCAAAAGTACTGTAGTCACTCTGCCTATGGTAGTCCACTACCGGAACTTTCACATTTCATTACTCAGTAAAATCTCTCCCGTCATCAAGAGATTCCCCGAAAATATAGGCATAAGCGCATGACGAAGTGTCGGTTATCGCACATTACTGTCTAGGTAATGAGACCACCTCGAGTTGATCTTGCCACCTTTATGCGCGTTCGGCCGATCGCACCATGAACGGAACTACCCTACCGACACCGCGGAGATCCGCTTCTTTCGCCGCGGACACCTGATACTCCGGCCCGGCCTCTCCCTTGAGAATATGTTGCGCTGTATCCGCGTCAGTTAGTATCTGACCAACCGGAGCAACATCGACGAGCCGCGACGCGAGATTGACCGGTGGACCAAAAACATCTCCCGAGCGAGAAAAAACCGCCCCTTGGACAATGGAGGCACGCACCGGAAGCAGGCCTCGAATGGAGTTGAGCCTATCCATGAGCTCGGTAACTACACGGAGGCCTGTCGGAAGGTCGTCTGCGATGTAGAACACTGCGTCACCGATCATTTTGACGACCCGTCCTCCTGCCGAAGGAACCGCGACTCGACATACTGTTTCAAACTGGTCAACGAGATCAACGAGATCGCGTTGCGGCAATGACACCGATTGCGACGTGTAGGACACCATGTCAACGAAGCCCAGGGTGCGAATAAGAGGAAACTGATCGGATTCACTTTCATTTCCCCGGTGTGACACTTCTGAATCTACTCGCGAAATGAGTGCTTCGAGCTGCCGTTTCCACGAATAGATCAGTTCCTCTTCGAGAAGCGGTAGAAAATCACGCATTTTATCGAGCATCGTTAAACGCGCTGTCGTGTCATCGAAAGTGAACCGCCGTGCTAGGTCATCAACAATGGCTTCAACCTGCCACAGCACGAGTCGATCAGTAATGTGCGACTGCGCGCGAACGAGCGACAGACCGGTTCCCAGGTCAATCTGTCCGGAGTCGATGAGGTCGGACCACCGGCGGTAAGCTCGCAGATCTTGCGGGGTAAAGATGACTTTATCTTTACCCGCCGGGGGAAACCCCATAGCGATCCAATAGGAGTTGACCCGCGTAACAGGAGTGTCCGTGCGTTCTGCGAGATCGGTTGCAGTCAAAGACGGCTCCCCGCCGAGGAGGAGCTCGCGATAGGCGCTAACGGTTCCCGTTGCTGCCGGCTGTTCATTTGAGCACTGCATCACATTCAACCATATTAGTTTTGCCCACAATTGCGCTGAGATTCGACGACTCTATTTCGTTCCGATCCTGTTCTTGTCTCAAGGGAAAGGGGCCGATATACTGAGATGCCCCACAGTGTGGGAATTAAAAACTCTAGAGGGGATGATCGGTTTCGACAGCGATTGTTGATCGATGTGAAGCGGGCCGAGGATGTGTACTGACCTCGTTAACCATGTATGCAAACCAATAGGTGCCAAACAAAACCGCACCGACTTCGTACTCGCAGCCTAAGCTAGCGAGCAAGTCCGTCAGACCAGGTGATGCTCTTAGCCTGGACCCTGGCGTCGTTTTAAGAGCCACTGGGTGACAGCCTTGTTAGTGGGTTGACGTCGACATTTAGCTAACTGAGCCGACCACTATTGTGTCTACGCATTCGTGGCGGCCGAGAAATACTTCGTAGACTGCGCCCGGAGAAGCCATGGACTATGGTCGTTGGACGCGGGTTCGATTCCCGCCATCTCCACGGATTTCATCCAACCTGCGCCCATTGTGATGCTTTTGCACGCACTGGGCGCATTCGGTTTTAGACCTTCGACATACCCGAGTAATGCCTGGGCCGATGAGAGGGGAGGACGCTAGGCCTTCCAGCTAGCGATGCCCCTTGGCGAAGCGCTGGATTTCTCGTAGTGCTTCTCGTTTGTCCTGCTGTTCTCGCAGAGTCTGGCGTTTATCCCACTCCTGCTTACCTTTCGCGAGGCCGATAAGGAGTTTCGCTCTGCCATTAATGAAGTACAGCTCAAGCGGGACAATGGTGTATCCCTTCGCTTGCGATCGCTGATACCACTTGAGGATCTGGTCTCGGTGAAGAAGGAGCTTCCGTTTACGGGTGGGAGCATGGTTGTTCCATGTGCCCTGCGAGTACTCGGGAATACTGGCTTGCCTGAGCCACGCTTCTCCATCGAAAATTTCTACCCATGCTTCAGCGAGCGACGCGCGCCCCATGCGCAGTGCCTTAACTTCTGTGCCGGTAAGAACAAGTCCGGCTTCAAGTTTGTCTTCAATAAAGTAGTCATGGGTGGCGCGTCGGTTACGCGCAATGACTTTTTTCGCGGCCGCCTCAGCCTTCGCGCGTTCAGCTGCGCTCGGTTTGTCCGCTTTCCACGGTTTAGCCATCGTTTTTGCCCTTCGTACTACTAATGTCAGGCGTGATTCTACGTCAGTCGAGCCTTGCGCAAGGCTACAGGTATGGAAGCGCGTTCACCGCCTGGCCGTTGACATGCATTTCGTAGTGCAGGTGACAGCCAGTTGATCGTCCGGTTGTTCCCACGTAGCCGATCACCTGCCCGCGGCTCACCGACTGACCCACGTAGGTATTGAAAGCCGAGAGGTGTAGGAACCGAGCCTGATAGGACGTTCCTCCAATCAAACCGTAGTTAATGCTGACGTAATTTCCAGCAGAATAGTGGTAATTCGCGGAAGTTACAACACCGTTAGCAGTCGCGAGTACCGGCGTGCCGCACGGAGCTCCAAGATCCGTTCCGGCGTGCAAGATTCGCGCCCCGAGGACGGGGTGATAGCGGTATCCGAAACCTGAAGTCACCGGATAGTAGGACGGCAGTGGGTAGCCGAACATCTTTCCGTTGTTGACGGAACTGACACTTCCACCGCTCGATCCCCCACTGGGAGCACTGACCGACTGTTGATATTGAATCTGCTTACGACGATTCTCTTCGTCAATGCGAGCGATTTCAGCACGCGCACTGTCGTAAACCTGAGTCCATTCGGCCATCTGCGTTTGCGCTTGGCCTCGAATAGCCTCAACCGCCTGCGCACGCTCGGTCTCTGTCGCTTCGAGATTCTGGAGTCGTGTTAGTTTTTCACTAGCCGTTTGCTTCCATTCGAGGGCGGCTGCTTCACTAGCGGCGGCACGGGCCTTCAGCCGAGTAATTCGCTCTGTGACAGCCGTTTGTCGAGCCGAACGGTTCTTTTCTATTGCGAGAGACGTCCGCGCTGTTTCCATCGCGCGACTTTGGGTTCGGGCCATGGTTTGGGCAGTCGCGGCTCGTTGCGTGATGTCGGCTGTTGACTGTGATGTCATGGCGATCAAAAGAGGCGATGAAGCGTCTCCACTTCGGTACACATCACGAGCCAATCCAGAAATCGCAACGGACACTTTTTGTGACTCAGTGTCAGCAACCTGGACCTGCTCTTTAATGTTTTCGAGATCTTTTTCAGCCACCGCCAAGCGCGCAGTAACGAGTTCGTGCTCACGTTGAGCACTGGCGTATTTAGACTGCGCTTCTTCCAGGTCGCTTCGAGCTCCGGGAATTTCCTGCCGCACATCGTCAAGTCGAAGGTAGACGTCAGCAAGCTCTTTGTCGATGCCGCTCAGTTGGGCTTCCAGCTGCTGACGCTTGGTGGCGGCCTCGTCACGTCGAGCAACCTCGTCGTCCCGTTTGTCAGCTACCGATGCGCCGACGCCGAGAGTACCCACCGATACTCCCACCGCAACAACGAGTGCAATCACTCGCCTGACCATGCGCATATGCGTCCACCTGCCTCGTTTGCTTTAACAAATACCTGTCGTTACACCTTAGTATATTTGGCCAGTGACACTCCCGAAGCGATTGCTGCGAGAACAATCGCCGCGAGAACGAGCCCCGGTGCAACAATGAGAAGTTCCTTCATGCCGACAAATCGAATCCAGAAGAACTCTCCAGAAAGCCAGTTATTAATGATCAAATGAAGCCCCAGTCGTAAAGCGCCAACTGCCAATACGGCTCCAAGGAGGGCCGCCAAGGCACCTTCAATCATGAAAGGCAACTGAATTGTCAAACTCGACGCCCCCACGTAACGCATGATTGTCGTTTCCTTTTCGCGAGACATGGCCGACAGTCGAATGGTCGTCGTAATGAGAAGTATGGCGGCGACAATCATCACTGCCGCGAGCGCAAGAGCGATCAGTTTGAGATTATCAACTACCCGGAACAACGGTTCGACAATTTCGCGTTGATCCTGTACTTGCGCTACGCCCGGTGTACCGGTGAACTCTTCTTCAATAAATCGATACTGTTGCGGGTCAACAAGTTTGATACGGAAAGAAACCTGCAGCATATCTTCCGTTGTCCACGTCGCTAGCGGGCTGTCACCGTAGAGACGTTGGAAATTCTCGTAGGCTTCCGCTTTCGACTCCTGATGCACTTCCTTGACGTAATTGGCGAGTTGTGGGGATTGGAGTTTCTCAGCTACCGCTTGGATTTGTTCTTCTGTAGCTTCCGCCTTGTTACATGAAGCAACCTGGTCCTCTTTGGCGCACATAAAGATCGTCACTTCGATCTTGTCGTACCACTCGCTTTTCATCATTGACACTTGCATTTGTGCGAGTGCAGAAAAGCCGACGAATAGAAGTGACACAAAAGTTACGAGGACGACAGAGACCGCCATTGCCTTATTGCGTGAGAGACCTTTACCGACCTCGGAAAGAATGAAACGAGTTTTCATGCCTGTGCTCCGTAAACGCCGCCCTTTTGATCACGAATGACCTGACCATTATCGAGTTCGATCACACGTTTACGCATCTGATCGACGATTTCCGCATCGTGCGTAGCCATAACGACCGTCGTACCATTGCGGTTAATTCTGTTAAGGATTCGCATAATTCCCAATGACGTTTCCGGGTCGAGATTACCGGTCGGCTCATCCGCCAGTAGTAGCTGCGGCCTATTGACCATTGCTCGAGCGATGGCCACGCGCTGTTCCTCGCCACCGGAAAGCTCCCACCGCATACGCCGTTCTTTGCCTTGCAGGCCGACCAGTTCAAGAGTGTCTGGTACTTGCGTATCTATTTGGTGCTTCGGCATACCGATCACCTGCATGGCGAAGGCAACGTTTTCGTAGACCGTTTTATTCTCCAGCAACTTAAAGTCCTGGAAAACCATGCCGATCTGACGACGCATATGGGGCACTTTCCACCGTGAGAGCTTGCGAACGTTTTGGCCTAGAACCCATACTTCGCCAGATGTCACCTGCTCTTCACGCATGACAAGTTGGAGGAACGTCGATTTTCCCGACCCGGATTTACCGACAAGAAACACGAACTCACCGCGCTCAATATCGATACTCACGTGGTCGAGCGCAGGCAGAGCACCGCGCGTGTAAACCTTAGTAACGTTGTCAAATCGGATCATGAAATGTCCTAGTTATTTTCGTTCTCTTGATCTTTACGCCAGCGAATACCAGCATTAATGAATTCGTCAATCTCACCGTCAAACACGGCGCTCGTATTTCCACTTTCCCATCCGGTTCGCAAATCTTTCACCATTTGTTGGGGTTGGAGGACGTAAGAGCGCATCTGATCTCCCCACGATGCTTTCACATCACCGGCAAGCGCCTTCTTCTCAGCCATTTCTTCCTCGTGGCGAAGCGCCAAAAGCCGCGATTGGAGAACCCGCATGGCGGCGGCGCGGTTTTGAATCTGCGACTTCTCGTTCTGCATTGACACGACAATGCCAGTGGGAATGTGCGTCATGCGAACCGCGGAGTCGGTCGTGTTGACCGACTGGCCACCCGGACCTGACGACCGGAAGACATCAACTTTCAGTTCCGAATCGGGGATCTCAATATGATCCGTCGATTCGATCAGCGGGATCACTTCTACAGCAGCGAACGACGTATGCCTCCGGCCCTGGTTATCGAACGGACTGATCCGCACGAGACGGTGCGTTCCAGCCTCAACTGACAGTGTTCCATAAGCGTAGGGAGCATTGACTTCAAATGTTGTGGACTTGAGCCCAGCCTCTTCCGCGTACGACGTATCCATCACTTTCGTAGAGTAACCGTTGCGTTCGGCCCATCGCAGATACATCCGCAGGAGCATTTCCGCAAAATCGGCCGCGTCCACTCCTCCAGCACCCGCACGGATCGTCACAACAGCCGACCGCTCATCGTATTCCCCCGACAGCAAAGTCTTAATTTCTAGTTCACTGAGGGTGCGTTGGATTTTTTTGAGGTCGCGTTCTGCTTCGACAAGCAGATCAGCACTATCGTCCTCTTCTTCAGAAGCAAGCTCAACCATTGCTTCAAGATCGTCGATACGATCAGCTAGGCTCTCAACCCGCTCAAGCTCCGATTGGGCGTGCGAAAGCTCAGAAGTAATGGCCTGAGCAGCGTCCTGATCGTCCCAGAGATCCGGGGCAGTCGCCTTTTGCGAAAGATCGGCGATTTTCGCGCGCAACTCATCGACGTGGGTAACGGCAACGATATTGGCTAATGTTGCGCGTAGGGCCTCGATTTCAGCGGAAAAATCTATATTCACCCTTACACCCTAAGCGATTAAGGGAGCTGGGCCGTGGAAGCAACGCGGATACGAGGCGGGTGGGTTCGCTCTTTAATCCAGCGTGGAAGCAGGTCAATCGTAGGAATTACCGATAACTCGACAGTGACGTTCCACTCCTCGACCTGTACGTGATCAACACGGGGACTGAGACCGATCGCACACGTAGTGTCCGACAAATCAGCAACGATTGCGAGCGCTGCACTGTGTGGATCCGTGTGGTGTTCCCCCGAGTCGCGTAAATAGTACGACCGCGAATCAAGCTCACTCGCTAGCGTCAGCGCGACAGCATCGGCACAGGTGTATAGCGCCCTGCGCTGGACATGCACGGTGGTTATCGTGGCGGAGGTAAGAACAAATGCAATGACAACAAGCGACAGCATGAGAATGAGGACGGAGATGCGTCCCGATTCGCGCGCAGAATTCGCACTCATGGGGAAAGTTTCACACTGGTCACCGGCATCGCTACGTGACTGATGACGGGGACTGGATCAAGACTGTCTGCCCACGCATCTGGAATCAGAGGAAGCGGCACCGTAGCATGTACTTCGACGTGGATTGTCGATGACGCACCGCACGGCATTGGTTGGCAATAGGGTGTCACGTAATACGAACTACTCACCCCGTAATCAGCGAAAATCTGATCAGCCTGTCGTTGCGCAAAAAGACCCTGCGTATGGTCGTGGGACAGAATACGAGCAGTCTCACGAGCAGCAGCTTCGGTGGCAAAGACAGTGGCCTGCACAGCAGCAAGTGTTAAGACAAAATAGGTCAAGGGTATGAGGATGGCAACGGTGAGCGCAAGAAACTCAACCGTTGCTTCACCACTATCTTGTCGTGTCTCATCACGCACTAAACGGACTCCTTCCAGGCTGAGGCTTTCACGTAGAGCGCTCGAGCTGGACCGAGAGGGCCGAGTACCGGTAGCCGCGTCTGAATTTCCACTGTCACGACGGGAAAGCCGTCCCGGATCTCTTCAGTTACGTGGATCTGTCGATAAGGATCAGTAACGACACTGGCGTCAAGTAGTGCCCGCGCGCGTTCGATCCCATCGCGGTGCGTAGCACCGACGAGACTCACTCGCCGTGCAGCTTCAGATGCAGCATCAATCGCCATGTTCCGTGTGTGGAGGGCAAATCCCAGCTGGAGAAGAGCAAGAATAACCACGACTACGAGTGATTGCACGAGCGTGTGGGAAACAATTTGCGACCCTCGTTCATCACTCGACAATGGGCGCATAACTACGGCACCACGGTATTCATGGCCTGCTCAAACAAAGCGGTGAGACGATCGGATGCCAGTGTCCAGATGACCGTGACGAGCCCCGCGGTCATGAGCGTGACTAGAACCCATCCGGGGACGTCGCCGGTTTCATCCGACCATATGGCGTGATCGCGCCCATCGGCACAATCGATCGAGGTAAAAAAGTTCATCGGTTCTCCTTTCGTATTACAGCGTGAGGGCTACTAGGCCCGGGTAGAGTGCAAAAACCACAGTGATTGGCAGGATGATGAACACCACGGGGAAGAGCATGGCGATCTCTTTCCGCCCTCCGCTCTCAATCAGATTTCTGCGCGCTTCGTCTCGCAAATCGCGAGCTTGTTCACGCAACGTCTGAGACAGCGGTGTTCCTCGATCAATTGCCGACGTCAACGTGTCGAGCAAACGGGCAAGCTGCGGGCTATGTGTCTGGTTAGCTAAGTTCGCAAGTGCTCGGCTTACAGGGACACCGGCCTCGATCAAATTCAAAACGGTTTTCAGTTGGCTACCGAGCTCATCGCCACTCACCCGCTGGACACGATGAAGCGCGTTGGGGATTGATTCTCCGGCAGATACAGATAGTGCAAGCAACTCAGCAGTGTCAGCAACTTGGCGGGAAATACGCCGGGTAATCTTACGCGCTCTGTAGGTTAGGAACTGATCCCATCCAAGCATCCCCGCACAGCCCCCAACGAGTGCGAGCAACAGCCAGTGATAGACCACGATCGGCTTTACCGTGTTCATGATGGCTACCAGAAGCGTGCTACCACCTAAGCCGACAACTCCCGCAAGCATTTGTTCGATACGGAACCGTTCGACTGTACTCGTTCCGATTTGTTCGAGCCGACTTTCCACCGACGCCGTTGTTGATCCGAAGGTTTCCCACACCGGCTGCATCCACGACAGAATCAACCGTCCTCGCGCTCTGTGTGACGAGCCTCCCCCTCCGAGATACGCGAGGACACGTTCTTCGAGCAATGCCCGTCGTTTGCGAATAGCCTCGGTGATCAAGACAACCCCGAGAGCCATGAGAATTCCGGGAAGGTAGGCCATTTAACGTCCTCCAAAATCTTCGAGCGTACCGATTCGTTGCATGAGCCAATACGCGATTGCACAGAAGAATCCTCCGGTTGCAAGAATCGTCGCCCCCGTGAGCGTCGAGTATGCCGCGGCAGCATCTGTGCGAGTGGAGATGAGGACGAGGACGATCCATGGTGCGGCCACAGCAATCCGTGCGGCATTCACAGTCCATGATTGTCGGGCGATGATCTCACCGCGGATTCGCGCATCGTCACGCATAACGGTCGACAAGTCTCGCAAAAGATTCCCCAGTTCGTTTCCACCAAGTTCACGCGCTAACCGCAAAACCTCAAAGATCTGATCTCCCGTTGAGTCGAGAAGCTCAGCTTGAACGGTAGATAAGGCCTGGGAGAATCGACCGGAGGCACGATATTCGCGAGCGAAAACCTGAAAGTAAGGGCGAGTGATTTCGGGGCCAGAATTCGCCAGTTGCAGCACCGCTTCAGGAAGTGCCACCCCAGCACGCACAGCCGACAGTAACAAATCAACGATAGTGGGCCACGCCTCGATCATTTGTGTCCGGTTGCGAACATGTTTGCGTTTAAGCCACGACCACGGTAGTGGCGCGAGTGCGAGCGCTACCGCTAAAGCCACCGCCCACGTGTGCGTCAGGGAATAAACGGTCGTGAAACTGAGTGCAGGAATTCCCGCGGAAACCATATAGAACAGTTGGCGCTGCGTGTGGTTCAGCCCGGCACGCACGAGGTGGCGATAGAGGGGATGGCTCCAGGTGAGTGGAAAACGGATCTCGATGTGCGGTGCGCCGCTTACAGCTCGCCATATCAGTGTGATGCCACTGGTAAACAGCAGACCAATAATGACACTCATAGGTAGTCCCGAATGCTAATGCCGGAACGTTCAAAACGTTCGTCCTCAACAAATGAAGCCGTCCGTTTGAGCTCACTGTCTCGGCGCAACCACAGGGGTTCGGATTCGATGCGGTCTCCTTCTAATCGTCCCGATACATACCGGATCTCCTCAACATACCGATGTCCAGATCGATCACGTTCGAGGTGAACAACAAGGTCGATACTTGCGGCAACGGTTGGAGAAACAAACTGCGACGTCACGTTCTCACCGGCTAGCAGCGGTAACATCGCCAACTTCCGCAGTGCCTCTGACGCGCGATTGGCGTGAATTGTTGATAAACCGGGAATGCCCGCGTTTAATGCGAGGAGCATGTCGAGAGCTTCAGCTCCACGAACCTCTCCAATGATGATGCGCTCTGGTCGCATCCGCAGGCTTTCGCGCACAAGGTCGCGTAAGGTCACTTCGCCAAAGCCTTCAATGTTTGCATTGCGAGTCTGCATAGCCACACAGTCACGGTTTTTGAGGTTCAGTTCAAACACTTCCTCGCATGTGACAATACGCTCGCGCGCGGGTATTGCCGCGGCCAGTGCACGCGCAACAGTTGTTTTCCCAGACTGCGTAGCACCCGAGATCAACACCGTTAGTCCTGCTCGAACACAGGCTGCGAGGAACTGTGCGGCTGGTGGGGTGACGGTATTAAGCGTCACGAGTTCTTCGAGTGTCGGAGTTTTCGTCAAATGCTTTCGGATATTGAGAGACCAATCGGTGCCAGCAACTGGTGGAATGACCACGTGGAGCCGCTCCCCGCCAGGAAGCATCGCATCGACGAATGGCACCGATAAATCCAAGCGACGACCGGAGTGGTGCAACATTCGCTCAACGAGGTCACGAACATCTGCCGCCGTGAGTATGAGGGGTGTCAATTCGGAGATGCCTTGTCGCGCAATAAACACTTTCGACGGCGAATTGATATAAATCTCTTCAATTGTTTGATCTTCCAGGTAGGGCTGGAGTGCACCGTAACCGCCGATATCCGCTAACAGTGCCGTCGTTTGGGCATGCTGATCTTCCGGAGAAGCAGTCGGATGAGCTTCGAATGATTCGTCGATGATTGATTTAAGCGCACCGGTTTCAAGCACCGGGTCGATACCGGCGTTTCCGACGGCGCGCCGAACCCAGTCATTGCGAGCCCGAGCGGTCATGATCGCCATTGACGTATTCCTGCGTTATCCCATTACCATCTGCACAAACGGACGAGTTGGGAGAGGAATTCGGAAGAGACCTAAGGGAAAGCTATCTAAGATCTCGGCAAATGTGAACCAAATACAAAATTTCTGTGGATAACTCCGCTGTGCGTTCGGTTGCCTGCGTTCTTATCCGCTCAGAGCGAGAAGCGTCAATTCCAGTCAATCTCGCGGATGTTACGGGTGATCTCACCCGTCTACGGACAGTGTGCTCAATTTCGACGTTCTCAATCCCTGGACGTCTTTCGTCCACGAACAGCTTGGTCGGTTTCTGGCTTTAGTCGGGTTCTCCCGTGAGATAGACCGGTAGCGCGGGTCTCACACCAGGCCAACAAGCGTCACACTTTGTGAGTCAGAGCCTACGCACGCTAGAGAGAGCCTACGTAGGGGTCTGGACTCTGCCTAACCGTGAATTCGAGGGTCGTAGGCTCTCCCTTACGAAAACATCTGCAGTCACAGAGAGCCTCGGGCGAGGCAAGCGACGCATATGGCGAGGTGGGGCGCAGTCGTGAAGCCCCTAGAAGCAGCCTCGCTACCCGAAGCCGAATCAACCGGCGTGAACCGACGGACTCCAATGCTCACAAACCGCGTGGAAACGTTACTGGAGCGACGGAAAATGGAGGAAAACAGGAAATATACGAGCAAATTGTAAGGCGCACGGAGGGAAACAGTGGTGTCATGCGCATACTCGTTTACGGTAGAGGACGTGACTAGTCGTGTTTCGCCACTGATTTTGGCCGCTCATGCCGCGGCCGCTATTCCCGGACTGCAGGTTGAAGGCCTGTGCCCGCCTCAAAGTAACGATGGGTCGATGGCGAGGCAGGGAATCGTCGATTCCGAAGGCAACCGGTGGGTGGTGTGCACCCCACTAACCGATGTCGCCGGTGTGGGGATCGAAGCCCAAACAACTCTGCTTCACATCCTGCGTCAAGCTCATCAAGTCGGACGCCTCCCATTTGACGTTCCCGCCCCCGTGGGGCACTCCCGTGATCGCGCAAAACTCCATGTCATCGTCCACAGACATCTGCGCGGCAATGAGCTCACCTGGGAGGAGATTGACAACTCCCCCACTCTGCCCGGATCGCTGGGACGCGCAATCGCCGCGTTGCATGAACTTCCGCCAGCAGTCATTGAGAGGACGGGGCTACCGATGTACTCCGCGCAGGAGTGCCGAGAACGTCTCGTTGGCCTCCTTGATGCGGGCGCTTCTGCCTGGACAATCCCTCCAAACCTCTACGAACGGTGGGAAATGGCTCTCGACGACGCAACACTGTTTCGATTCACCCCGACACCGGTTCACGGAGACATGGGCCCCGATTCGTTCATGGTCTCGAACGGCGTGATCTCGGCGCTAGCAGCCTTCGCGTCAGCGCATCTTGGCGACCCAGCAGAAGATCTCGCCTGGCTTACGACCTCGGGTAATGACGCCGTTGTTAAAGCTTTCGTTGAGTCATACCTGGCCGCTCGTAGCGATAACTCAGATATGCATTTGATTGCGCGCGCACAACTTCTATCCGAACTCGCCTTGGTGCGTTGGCTCCTCCACGGAGTTCGCGCGAAAGACTCAACGATCGTCAAGGACGCACAGACGATGCTCACTGAGCTCAGTGAGTCGGTCGGAGATGAGCCGCTACTCGATTCTCACCGTGACAAGCGTGCCGATTGGACTGAAGCTCAGTGGGAAGAAGAAGCAGAAAAAGCTCCGGTTTCTCTTGATGTGATCGATGGTCTTGATCCGAATGCTCCTACGATCGACCTCTCGAACGTGGTCGGCAATGTGAGTGAAGAAGAGGATTAATCCGCGGTCGCTATTGCCTCCGCAGTTGCGGCCCACACCTGGTCAAAATCAAACCCACCGAGGATCTGTTGTACAGTCTCGATCGTCACTCGGCGTTGCTGTGAGGTGAATCCTCTGCCCCCGAGAAAGACCAGTTCTGCGTCGATGTCGTCGAGTGGTAGGTTCTTCTCAGCGGCTAAGGCTCGGCGATAGATTTCTAACTGAACCGCGTAATCCCAAGCATGTCCGGCGTGTTCGGGTGTCGGAGGGCGCCCTGTCTTCCAGTCAATCACACAGAATCGACCATCGCGGAGGGCAACAGCGTCCATTCGTCCGCGTACGGTGAGGCCATCGAGCGAGAGAGAAAATGGCTTCTCAACAGCAATGATGTTGTCTGGCCTCTCCCCATATAGTTCAATAGCGACGGCCTTAAACTGGTTGAGTTTTTGACGCTGGTGATCAGTTAACGGCTCAACCGCGTATTCGCTTGCCATCTCCCCAACCGCATCGACCGGTGCTTGAGTTGCCGGTTCCGTTTCTTCGGCGAAGGAGGCCGCGAGACGGCACCAGGATTCTGCCCAACGGTGAAATGCTGAACCTAAGAGCGCGGCATCGGATGGCTCGTGCGGAACAGGACGACGGACGTTGAGTGCAAAGGTATCCATATCCGACAGGAGTCGGGCGGAAACTGTTGCGGAAATGTGGTCGATGTGAACAGTCGGAATCGTCTGAGTTGCCTTTTCTCGTTCATGAATAATCGCTTGGGTAACACTGTGGACGAGCTCGGACTCTTCCTCATTCGATTTGTCATAGGCGATTGCTTCGATACCGCCACCGCGAGCCGTGAATTGCTCTCGGATCTCAACAGCCGTGCGGGCCGCGTGATTGATGAGGTTGCGCACGTAACCGGGTTGGCGAGGAAAGACACGAGTGCTGTGCTCATTTTCTGCGTTTTCCTCGCGAGGTGGACACACTGTGACGACCGGGGTCGGCAGCGTTTCTGGATCACCGGCGAAGTCATCGGCAGTGGCGGGAACTGCGTGCCCGCTTTTGATCAGATCCAGGAGGTATCGAGACGGCAATAGCGTCGTCGCAACTCCAGCGCGTTCCCAAGCTCCGGCGAGCAACAGCTCGTTTTTGGGTCGTGTGTAGGCGACGTATGCGAGTCTGCGTTCTTCTCGTTCCGCATGCTCGGCAAGTTCGAGCGTGTATTGGTCGACCGCTTCACGGACTTCTCGAACGGTCAATCCATCAAGTTCTGGAACAGCCGGAAGGATTTGTGTGCCGTCGGGACTCCGGTAGTCCGTTCGCCAGTCGTAAGGCGCTTCACCGCGACTGCCTATCCACGCAGTGGTGGGACGTAAGTCAATACTCAATGCATCGGACACTTCGGGCGGATTCGGGCTGAACTTGAGGTACTGTGCGCCAGAAACTTGCGGGAAATCCCCCTCGCGTAAACCAATGACCGCTACTTTGTCCCATTCAAGACCTTTCGCCTGGTGAATCGTCATGATGCGAACGACGTGATCATCGACATCAAAATCGGGTGCGGTGAGTCCTTGTTCGGCGTCAATAGCGGTATCGATCCAGTCGATGAAACCATCAAGGGTGGCGAATATTGTTTCCTGTTCAAAAGATGCTGCGACATCGATGAATGCGTCGATTGCTTCCATTGCCGCATTGCCCGTAGGATCCGCTTTCGTTTCAATGTCGATAGCGAAGATTCGCACGCACGCCGAAACAACGTATGTGATTGGCTGGTCAAGAATCGCCCGCAACTGTCGAAGGCGCTGTGACAGGAGACGAACGCGTTGATCAGCCCGAGCGGAAAACCCTGGACCGGCCCCATGACCCCAACCAATCGGAGGCGGATTGTCGATGGCATCAATGAGAAAACCACCGCGCGATTGAGCATTGGCTGACCGCCTTTTGTGAAGCTCGCTAGCCCAGGTGTGGAGATGCACCAAATCTGTTGCGGACAAGTCGAGATTAGCCAATAGACGCATTGCCGACGGCCCGTGATCAGGGCGCAAACAGGCGGTGATAGCAGCTCGGATGTCAGCAATTGCCGGCTGGGTGACCAGTCCTCCGAGTCCTATGACGACCGCTTCGATGTCGTGGCGAACACACGCCTCTAACATGGGAATAAAGTGACGTCGGTTGCGTGCGAGAATCCCGAAGGTTTGCCGCTTCACTGAGCGAGAACCTGATTGTCCGGTGGCTTGGAGTTCCTTGTTTCTCTTCTCGTCCTCGGTCTGCCATTTCTTCACGGCGCGAGCGACAAGTTCGTAGGCGTCGTCTTCGTTCTCCGGATATACATATGTGATCGTGCCTGAGCCCGGAACGTGTGAATCACTGGGATTCAGCGCTTTGATCTCCAAACGCCCGAGAGAAGAGTCGGACAGCGGTCGAGCAATCTCATTGGCGGCTTCGAGAATACGCGGCTGGTTACGCCAGGCGTAGGTCAAATGGAGAGTGCGTCCAACAGATTCGGGGTCAAAGTGATCGAGGAAGGTCGCTAACGAAGCGGAGGACGCACCGCGCCAACCGTAAATCGCTTGATTGGGATCACCGACTGCGGTAACAGCGCCCTGTTTGAACAAGCCTGACAATAGATCCATCTGCCCCACCGACGTATCTTGGAACTCGTCAAGAAGGACAGCATCGTAGTTGCCGCGAATATCAGTTGCCACATCAGGGTGCTCTTTGACTAGTTGACGGGCGAACACGAGTTGATCCGCGAAATCGACTATGGCCTCGTCTCGCTTATATCGGCGGTACTCGGCAATAGGACCGAGGAGCAACCGTTGTTCCTGCGCTCCTGCAAGCCATTTCGCCGCCGGCCCCGCCAGAGATTTCATTCGACCGTCCGCGGGAGCTGCTTCGAGAGCGGTGATGACCTCGTCCAGGAGTTTGTCGGCTTCGTCGAGTTCAACGTCGTGATCCGCGAGCGCCGCGGAAAGAGATAGCGCATCATCGCGGATAGTGGAGGCTGCTTTTTCAGGTAACTCACCGGTATAGGTGGAGAGAATCTGCTCCATGATCTGCCACGCTGCGGCATCGGTGATGAGCCTGGCGTTCGGGTCGATTCCAAGTAACAATCCATATTCGCGCAGAATTGACGACGCAAAAGCGTTGTAGGTCGAAACGTTGACTCCACCGGCGAACCAAGGGGTTTGAGATGCCGATGGTATGAGGCCAGCATTAACCAGCTGCATGATTCGCACCCGCAAGCGTGAAGCAAGTTCACCGGCCGCCTTGCGCGTGAAGGTCAAACCCAGTATGCGATCGGGCGGAAAGCCATAGTTGGCAATCAGCCACAGCACGCGAAGCGACATTGTTTCAGTCTTCCCCGATCCCGCTCCAGCGACCACGAGGTGCGGAGTGAGGGGCGCTTCAATAACCGCTTCTTGTTCATCCGAAACCACGAGTTGTCGGCCACCCGACACGTGGGCATTCAGTGTTTCAACGAGGGTCCGAGCTGAAATGCGTGAAGTGGTCATTCAATTGCCCTCAATCCTTCATCTCGTGCCGGACACAGGTGAACTACCGGACATGTCCGACACTCTGTGGTAATAATCGCCGCGTATTCCGGGCCTTGCGCAAGCGTTGCCGCCTGCGCAATGGTTTCTTCTACCATTGCCAGGCGTTCGTTGGCACTATCGCTACCGGAAAATATACTCGACTGATTGAATTTCTCGGGAGATTTATGAGCGAGTGCGAGGAGACGAGCTCCCTGAACGTTGAATCCCAACCGGTTGAGTGCGTACTGGTAGAGCAGAAGCTGAAGATGAGTCTCGGTACCCTTTTGCGAACCTGGCCGGCCTGTTTTAATGTCGGTGATTCGCACGCCCCCATCGACGCTTTCAATGCGGTCGATTTTCCCAGTAATAATCGCATTGTCGAGTTCGACGCGCACGCCGTACTCCGTTTCGACTTCGCAATCAGGACCGAGATGCTGGAAGTACTCCCCCATGCGTTGCACTTTTTCGCGAGTCTCCGCATAGAACTTTTGGCCCAACGAGCTCGTGCGATCAAACTCGTTGTCATCCCAACGTTCATCAAGTTCATTCAGTAATGTCTGCGGATCTCCGTGAGGGAATTCCTCGGCAATGTCATGGACGAGGGTTCCGATGGTGCTCGCGTCTCCAGACGGTACATCGCCGCCGTGCTTTGTCATGAACCAGCGCGCTGGACAGGTCAAAAGTACTTCAATCGCTGACGGAGACAGTCGCGGTCGATCATCTGTCGGCCCAACGGCCGTCATTCCACCGACACCCGACCATGTCATCGGGTCTGCCTCACGCATCCCTTCGTTCGCCATCAGTGCCAGTAGCTCACCAGCCAATCGCTGATGTTCGGGGGCTTGGTGCGGTGCGGTCAAAATGTAGCGAAGCCGCGCAATGAGGGAACGTGTATCGACACCCGGTGGAACCTGCGTTGTTGGCACTCCCCCGCTTTCGTCAATGTCCATTCCCATCAGCGTCGCGCACAAATCGACAAATGAGGACGGGGCAAGGTCCTCGGTACGGCAGGCAGTGACCGTTAAGTACTGACGTGCCCGTGACACTGCGGCGGCGAACATACGTAGCTCTTCATTGAGAGCGCTGCGACGCATCGCCATCATCGTGTTACCACCGCGAGCTAAGTCGGAGACGTCCAGTGAACCGTTCGCGACCTCAGTAATCTCGCCCGCGCGTGACAGTCGATCACGAAGTGTCAAGTTCGGCCATGAACCGTCCTGCACGCCGCTGACGAACACGATGGGCCACTGTTTACCCACCGATTGCGCCGCAGTAAGGACGTGGACGCCGGTTGGTCTTTGACCGCCGATGGCGAGGTTGTCGGTCGGCAGAGTCTCCGCGCGTAGCTCAGCGGCAAATTCCCGCGCTGTTCCCCCAGGATTTCGTTGCTGCCATACATCCGCCGTCCGCATCAGCGAAATCACCGCATCAAGGCGTTCATCGTACAGTGCGGATTCCGCCTCGTTAACTAACGCGGCACGTACCCATGCTGTTTCAACGCCGGCCGCCTCCCATAATGACCACAGCGCGCGCTGAGGGTCGTCTCCAGCCGCGGTCCGTCCCACTTCGATGAGGTCGAGTGCAGCGACCAAACCTCGCACACACGGATCGAGTGCCTGTTGAGTAATTCTCTCGCGCAGTTCGTCCGACCCGTCTAGATTTTTCCATCTGTCGCGCAATTGCGAGGCAAACTCACTGAGCGATGTGGTCTGAATGTCCGGAGCGCAGGCCGCAATTAACCGGTGAAGCTCGAGTAGGTTGACACCCACATACGGACTTGCCATGAGAGTTCGAAACAGTGTGGAGGGAGTCTCTTCTGCATGATCTACCAGCAGAGCAAGAAGGGTGGATGTTACCGGTTCTCCAGCGTAGTTGATTGCTCGGCGCAGGCTCGTCGTTTCTATCCCGTGACGCATGAGTGCGAAACGAACTCGGTTTACTTCACTACTGGAGCGAACGATCACGGCCATATCTGAGAGTGAAAACTGCTCGCGTGAGAGTTGGCGGCGGCGGATCTCATGTGCGATCGCCGTGATTTCTTGCGATCGTGAACCATACACTCTCACCGCCAGTCCGGCGGTATCTTCGCGTGCATCGACCGCTCCGAAGGAGCGGCGCTTGGCACTTCCCGTCACTGTGATGCGGTTGGTTATTCCCTGCACGACTCGACGCAAAGCAAGCGAACCGCGGTACGTTGGTCCGAGCTCGTAGACGGAAGCGTCGAGGGCACGTTGGAGGCGGCCATCAAGATGTGGTTCACCGCCGCGGTAGGTTGCCACAGCGACATCGGGATCGGCGGTGGCGATAATGCGACTCCCTGCTTCGGCCAGTGCCGATAACAGCGTGAGCGTTGCCCCGGTGCAGTCGTGTAAATCGTCAACGACTACGGCATATGGCACGGTCAATGGGGCGTGAACGTCTTCTGTCGTCGCCCGATCATTCCACTGTCGGATGAGATTTCCAGCCTGCTCTTGTAATTGTGGCGCACTGAGAAGAGCGGGCCTGTCTGCGGCACCGAGCGCGACCGGCGAAGAATCCCACACCTCCATGAGGTCGGCACCCGCCTGCCACATTTCTCGTCCGGAGCGCTCCCCCATCAGGCGCAACATATCCGCATCCCAACCGGCTTCGCGCGCGCGTGCCAAAAGATTGCGTAGCTCCATACGGAACGCTGGTAGAGCCGTCACGTCCTCCGTGATCCATTCGGGCCATTCGATTTGGCGCCCCCGAATGATGTCTGCCAGTTCCGCGTCTTCTTGGGCTCCGGTGAGTAGCTGGGGCGCTAACCGAGGCTGCTCGCGCTCGCAGTTCCACGCCGAGGTGTAGTCAAAAGCCAGGGCAACGGGAGTACGCACCGGACGCACTACTCCCGGAAGGAGCTGTTCCGCGAAAGGTTGGACGAGATCCACGCGTAGCCGGTCAGCAGCCAGTATGAGTACCGGGTTATCGACCGGAGTCGGATTACGCTTGTGCAGTTCATGCGCGAGCATAAGAGCCGTCAACGTCCGGCCCGATCCAGGGCATCCGAGAATGATTGCGTGCCGACCACTGCCGTGAGCGGAGGGATCAATGATTGCTTTGACAATGCTCTGTTGCCGAGCATCGAGTGGTGGAAGGGTAGCCGCCTGCGCACCTAAACGTAGGCGAATACTCGTATCATGCGGGGCGGAGTTGATCCCTTGTTCTTCCATGTTGTCATTTCATCACACGCCACCGACATCTTCTCCTTCTCCACTTCGCATCGGCATGTCCTGCGACCTACCATGAGAGCAGATAATTCACTCTCAAGGAGAAACAATGAACATCACCATCGGAATTAGCGGTATTACGCGAGAGATTCGTATTGAGGTCGATATCGAGGAGGACGCGCTCTTTACTGCCGTTAACCAAGCAATCGATTCGAACACTCCACTCCAGTTGACAGACACAAAGGGACGCAAGTTACTCATTCCAGCGCACCAGCTCGGATACATCATGGTGTCTGATGAGAAGCCTCGTCCCGTCGGTTTCACCGTGGCCTAGTCCGGTAGAGCAACACGGACGAATGCGCACTCTCACATGAGAGTGCGCATTCGTCCGTCTATCTTGACTCGCCTTACTGGCCGACTAACTAGGCCAGGAGGTTGATGTCGGCAAGACGTTGCTTATGTGCATGTGACAGTCTTTCCATCAGCGCATCGGGATCGGCACTGCCTGCTAGTTCAGGATTGGTGAACATGAAAGCTCGCACGAGGCCGAGAGCTTCTCCACCGACTCTGCGCGTCCACAGCGACAGCCGGGCACGAAGTTGTTCGTCATCGTTCGTGTAGGGTGCCAAACGGTTGCGGACCCATTCCCCGTGACCAAAATCAGTCACTTCTTCGGCTAACTCGTTTTCACCCACCGCGCGAGCCACTTCACGCAGTGCATCGGTGAATATTCCCACCGTCACGTAGGTTTTGGTGAGCCTTTCCCACCACGTCGTTGGACGAGTCCGCGCATCGAGGTCGTCGAGGATACCCTCATATCTGCGAACCTCATTGAGAAGATCAACATCGGATACCTGCGCCCGCTTCTCAATCCGCTCAAAAATCTTCCACGCTTGTCCGGACATTCTCGCCATGTCAATGTGTTCGAATGTTTTCGGAGCTTGATCAGCATCTTTTGCCAGTCGCGCCTGCGCGGACACCGCAGCGTATGCGGATAGACCGAGTAGCTGGTTTACCGGCGAACCGGTGCTCTCGTCAGTCAACTAACTCTCCTTCACCTATGGGGCTACAACAACGCCGTTGAAGCAATCATGTTTATCCTAGTTGCTTCCGTAGCGAGCGGACACGCCATGTATGGGAAGTCACGTTGCAGACGTGGCCTTGACCTCATTCCCACCGGCTTTCCGGTATTTTTCTGGCGATTGATCGTGAAGCGGCTAGACTGTCCCTAGACCGGTCGCACGGGATTTCATTGAGTTCAGTTGACTTGTTCACACGCCCTCGGGCGTAGGTAATGCGCGATCGGCACCGTAGTGCGGCACTGTTTGTCAGACGCGAGTTCGTTTGGAACTTGCCCGGTTCCGCGCAGAAAGATCGAAAATACCTGTGACCACACATGAAAATGAATCACCACAATCGGCAACCTACTCGGCAGCAGTAGTCAATTTGGAGGGCGTAGAGCTAAAGCCTTCTGACTCGGATGCGACTCCCGACGTGAGTGAAAAGCTCTCACACAATGATTTGCAACAAAAGACTTTCGCCGATTTCGGTGTCGATCAACGCCTGTGCGATGCCTTAACCGAACGCGGTATTACCTACCCGTTCCCGATCCAAGCCCTCACCCTTCCGGTGGCACTTGGCCGACGAGACATCATTGGTCAAGCCAAAACCGGAACCGGTAAAACGCTCGGATTCGGCCTGCCGACACTCACCCACACGATCGAACCGGATGATCCGGACTACGCGACAAAAGTTCCGTTCCCCGGCCTCCCCCAGGCACTGATCGTGCTTCCCACCCGCGAGTTGTGCAAGCAGGTGGCAAACGACCTGCGTGAGGCCGCCGCACACACGTCGCATCGCATCACCGAGATTTACGGTGGAGCGGCATTCGAGCCGCAGGTGAGCCAACTCAAAGAGGGAACGGATATCGTCGTGGGAACTCCCGGGCGACTTATCGACCTACTCAAACGACAAATCCTTCGCCTGACAAATGTGTCAACTGTCGTGCTTGATGAGGCCGACGAAATGCTCGACCTGGGATTCTTACCTGATGTCGAGGTGCTCCTGTCACGAGTTCCTGCTGACCGTCACACCATGCTGTTTTCAGCGACGATGCCTGGCGCCGTTGTTGCACTCGCGCGTCGGTACATGAAGCAACCCACTCATATTCGCGCGCAGGACCCTGATGATCAGGGCGCAACGGTTAAGACGACGAAGCAAGTGATCTACCGCTGTCACGCGATGAATAAGATCGAGGTAGTAGCTCGCATTTTGCAGGCGCGAGAGCGCGGTTTGACGATCATTTTTGCACGCACTAAGCGCACTGCTGCGAATGTTGCGGACGAGTTGGGCTCGCGCGGTTTCGCTACGGCAGCGCTCCACGGCGACCTCGGCCAGGGCGCGCGCGAACAAGCCATGCGTGCTTTTAGAAACGGTAAGGTCGATGTCCTGGTAGCAACGGATGTTGCGGCCCGAGGTATTGATGTGGAGGACGTCACCCACGTCATCAACTACCAGTGCCCGGAAGACGAAAAAGCCTACCTGCACAGGATTGGGCGCACCGGCCGCGCCGGGGCTTCCGGTACGGCTGTAACTTTTGTCGATTGGGATGATGTGCCTCGCTGGGGTTTGATTTCTAAGGCGCTGGGACTCGGTGTGCCCGAACCGCTCGAGACGTACCACACCTCCGACCATCTCTTTACCGATCTGGATATTCCGCGTGAGGTAACTGGACGACTGCCCCGATCGCAGCGTACGCGCGCCGGCCTCGATGCCGAGCGATTTGAAGATGTGTCGGGTAAAGAGGGGCGCGGCCGAGGCCGATCGAATCGGAGTCGTTCCTCTCGGTCGGATGGCCGCTCCGGCGGCCGCGGTCGGGGGCGTCAAGTCGATGCACCTCGCGGGAAATCACGCCAACGTAAGCGGACACGTCGAAATCGGCCGAACGCATAGCGCAGTGGCACAAAGATTACCTCTGTTCTGTCGTCCTCAAAATGACGCCATTAGACGCTGTGAAGCTGAATGAAATCAAATACCGCGGTTGCCACCATCTGCGTGGCGATTGCCGCCAGTAATAGACCAGCAATGCGAGATAAGAGCATAATGCCGCCCTCCCCAAGCATGTCGGCGATGAGGACGGAGTAGCGCATCGATAACCACATAACCAGGTGCATGATGATAATCGCGGCCGCAATGGCGAGTACCCCGGCAAAGGAACCGGTGGAATTTGATACGGCGACCATCACGGCAACGATTGCGCCAGGTCCGGCTAGTAGCGGTGTGCCCAGGGGAACGAGTGCGACATTTACGGCCTCACTGTCGGTAACGTCAGGCGTCTGATCTTTTCCTGTGAGGAGTTCCATCGCTACTAGGAACAGTAGGACGCCGCCCGAGAGCCGCAATGCTTCCACTGAAATCTGCAGGAAATCGAGGATGTATTGCCCGAATAGAGCAAACATGATGATAACGGCAAAAGATGTGATTGTCGCTTGGAATGACGCGCGTTGCCGTCCTCCCCGATCCATCCGTGACGTCAGTGCGAGAAAGACGGGAACGTTGCCCACGGGATCCATGATGACGAACAGTGTCGTAAACAGGGTGAGAAACGTAATCGCGTCAAACCACTGACTCATGGACGGATAACCTCTAGCTTTCCTTGCTCGACGATTCGAGCGAATTCGTGGGGATCAGTCAGGTTTTCCCCCAGTCGGTTCGGTTTACCGGTTCCGTGGTAGTCCGACGATCCGGTGACAATGAGATTGTACGTCTGAGCCAGGTGTTTCATGGCATCGGAATCCTCGACGCTGTGGTCGCGATGATCACATTCGATGCCGGCAAGTCCCGCGTCAATCATGGCCTCAATAATCTCGAGTTCAAGCACTCTGTTATTCCGCCCGCGAGCGCGCGGATGAGCGATCACCGGGACGCCTCCGGCGGCGCGAATCACCCGCGTTGCCTCGACGGGATCAGGTGACCAGTGGGGCACATAGTAGGGCCCGGAGGGGTGGAGGGCGCGAATAAAGCACTCGTTTCGGTTTGTGAATGCGCCAACGGCAACGAGTGCATCGGCAATATGAGGTCGTCCAATTGGTCCATCTTTCGGAGCATATTGCTGCACCTGTTCCCACGTAATCGGATAATCTGCGCTCAGGTTCTCCACCATTTTCTGCGCGCGGGTTGCCCGGGATTCCATCGTTCGCGCGCAGATTGCGACGAGCGTGTCGTCAGCTGGGTCGTGGAGATAGGACAGCAGATGCACAGACGTGTCGTGGTGTCGGCAGGTCACTTCCATACCGCGCAGTAGTTTGACACCGGTTGAGGCGACAGCGTGGGCGGCTTCATCCCACCCTGCTGTCGTATCGTGATCGGTCAAGCCGATAATATCGAGTCCTGCTTGGGCCGCGGATTCCATGAGTTCAGCGGGGGTTTGTGTTCCGTCGGAAACCGTTGAGTGAGTGTGGGGGTCGATACGTTTCATGGTTTTAGGCTACCTGTTCTCATTCGGCTTCTAACTAGTAGAGATGTCTTTTCCCATCGAAAGGGAGACAATAAGAGCATGACTACAGAAGAACTACCAGAGCAATCAATGGCGGCACGCGGGTCGAATCGTTCTCGCCGCCCAGATTCCCAGGCTTTTCGCGAGTTTATTGGCTCCCAGTGGGGGCCACGCCCAACCACGATGCCCGAACGCAATGAGGTCGCAGACCACCTCGCTCAGCGACACGATGCCGCTGGCCAACCATTTGACGGTGAACGGTTAATTATTCCCGCCGGTGGGTTGAAAGTGCGCAATAACGATTGCGACTACCGTTTCCGAGCTCACTCAGCATTCGCACATTTGACGGGATTGGGCGGTGAACTTGAGCCTGATGCCGTTCTCGTTCTTGAGCCAACCGACGGCGCACGCACCCACGAAGCTGTCCTGTACTTCAAGCCGCGAGCGCCACGTTCGTCAGAAGAGTTTTATGCCGATCCGCGCTACGGAGAGTTCTGGGTGGGGGCGCGTCCCTCCCTGGAGGAGATGGAAGCGATGACGGGGCTCACCTGCGCACACATCGATGGTTTGCGCGATGCGGTAGCTAAAGATGCCGGTCAGGTACAGATCCGCGTTGTGGGAGAGGCCGATGCGAATGTGCTCGCTTTGGTCAATGAAGTGCGCCAGCAGGCGGGCTTGCCTCACGGGGAAGACGCGCGCGAAGGCGATGATGCTCTACTCGAACATCTGTCAGAGATTCGATTGCGCAAGGATCCGTTTGAGCTCAAGCAGATGGAACGTGCCGTTCAGGCAACGCATGAAGGATTCGATGAGATTATTCGCGCTCTTCCGCGCGCCATTGGTCATCGTCGAGGTGAGCGAGTGATTGAAGGCGCTTTCGGCGCCCATGCGCGTGAAGAAGGCAACGGCCTGGGGTATGACACG
Organism: Actinomycetaceae bacterium; assembly: GCA_030537615.1. Taxonomy (GTDB): domain Bacteria; phylum Actinomycetota; class Actinomycetes; order Actinomycetales; family Actinomycetaceae; genus Gleimia. The sequence goes on from JAUNVP010000001.1 coordinate 258,663, forward strand.
ATTGCGGCGGCCGGGAATCACGCCAATACCCTGCACTGGATTGATAACGATGGTGCAGTGCGTCCGGGTGACCTCGTGCTCGTTGATGCTGGTGTTGAAGTTGATTCGCTCTACACCGCGGATATTACTCGCACGCTTCCGGTAGACGGCACTTTCACTGACGTTCAGGCAAAGATATACAACGCCGTTCTTGAAGCCTGCGAGGCTGCACTGGAGGCCGCGAATCGCCCGGGCTGTGTATTCCGTGAGATTCATGAAGCGGCAATGCACGTCATTGCTCACAAGCTGGAAGAATGGGGACTTCTTCCCGTACCTGCTGACGAATCACTTAAGGCATCGGGCCAGCAGCATCGTCGGTGGATGCCTCACGGCACGAGCCATCATCTCGGCCTCGATGTGCACGACTGTGCGCAGGCCCGGCGAGACATGTATCTCGACGCGAAGCTCGAACCCGGCATGGTGTTTACCATCGAACCGGGATTGTATTTCCGCGCTGACGATCTCGCTGTACCTGAAGAGTTTCGCGGCATTGGGGTTCGTATCGAAGATGACTGCGTGGTGAATGAGGACGGGTCCGTGACCCGAATCTCTGAGGAGATTCCTCGCACGATTGCCGATGTCGAAGCGTGGATTGCGAGAGTGCAGGGCTCCCAGCGGTAGCCGTCGGATCGTCCGAGCAGATGTTTCGCATCCCTACGTCCAGACCATTCGGTGTGAAAAAATAGATGGGTGACTTCTGACCCTTTTGCTAACGCTCATCTATTACGCGACCTCATGGAGCGACTCGATACGTCACCCGACGTTGAGAACCGCGACGAAATGTGGGGTGAACTGTACTATCATCTCGCGATGACTGTATTGCTTGTCATGCCGTTCATTACGACGGACGCGCCTCCCCTGATCCCCAGTATTGACGGTGCACAACGTATTCCGGTGTACACAAATGAAGACGATCTGCGGGTGAACTTTCCTGACGCGCTTGACGATGACCGCTGGATTCCGGTGTCGTTCGATGACCTCCGTCGGCTGCTCGACAAGGCTCCAGACGCTGCTGGAATCGTTGTTGACTTGCCGAGTATGGCGTGGATTTTTGATCGAGATGCACTCGACGCCATCGCGGAGAAACGGCAGGAAGTCACTGTAAAAAGCAGGGCCGTGCGGGATCGCAACATGACGGTCTTTGTTGCCCATTCCGAGGATTTTCCCCACAAGCTCGCCGACGCTCTCTCGAGGTTCGCCGCCCGCGATCAGCGGATCGAGAAGATGTGGTTGCGCTCTGTTGAACGGGGAGAAGTGCCCGGTTATCTCGTCGTCGTTCAGTCAGCCGGCCTCACCTATAAGCTCTTAACTGATCTCTACGACACTGCTCAACCGCACATGTCACCGGAGGAACAAGTCCATTTCGTTTCCGACGACTCGAAACTCGGCTCGTTTGCGATTTCTCATCTCATGCCGTTTTACAAACGGACGCCCCGGTAGGGAGACGACAGTGAATATCCTCCTCCTTCACGGATCGATGTCGTCGAGCGTTCAGTGGTATGGATACGATGAGTTTCTCCAACCTCACAATACGTTGAGCATTGATCTTCCCGGACACGGCGATTTGATCGACATTCCCTTCACCCTCCGCGGAGCTTTGGACACCATTGATGAGGCCGTCACTCATCTCCACGACACTTCGGATGCCGGTATAGTGCTTGTCGGACACAGTCTCGGTGGCTATATCGCGTTGAAGTATGCGGCGGAATATCCGACGGAGCTTGCCGGTCTCGTCCTCATCGGGGCAAGTGCGAATCCGACGGGTCCCCTATCGGTGGGATACAGGGGATTTGCCAAGCTGACCGAAATTATTCCGCACGCTCCGTTGAAGAAGACTCGCGATCGAGTAGTCGCAGTGCTTGGTATTCCGACGGAGAAACTTGCCGAAGATGTCAATTACGAGGCCTTACCGCAGGCCTGGCGAGCCGTGATGGAACAGTGTCCCCCATCCCTCATGCTCGGTATCCAATGCCCGATTTTGCTGCTCAATGGTCAGTTTGATCAAATGCGTGTCAATGAAAGACAGTATCTTGTGCTCAATCCAGGTGCTCATCTGGAGATTATTCCGCGGGCCACGCACCTCGCGCCGATCACTCATGCCGAAGAGGTGGGAGAGACAATTCGTCAGTTTGCGAACGCGTGCGCTCCACCGTTATAAGGGCGTATTACGAGAACGGAAACCACCCGGAAGCGGATGCGATGATGATCATCGTAATGAGGATGCCCACGACGTGGTTGACCTGTAATAACCGCACCCATCCCCTGTGTGTTTGTGCTGAATCACTGTCGTCAACATTCCACCAGGCTAGAACGCGGATTGGGTAGACAAATATCAGTGGCGCGGCCCAGACGGAAGGCCCTGATGACGCCCGCAAAAGTATCCCGTTGAGTGCGTAGCTCAAGCGGCGAAACAGCAACGGTGTGAGTATCACTGCTGGTGAGGAGCTGGTCAAAATAGCCGTCAGTGTCTTGAGGATTGTCAAAGTGACCCAGACATCGATGGGGATGATGGCTGGCGGCTGATAAGCAGGTACGAGTTCTCGGTGTTTCGCAAAGATGGTGAACTCGGTGAAATCTGCTTCCGAGCATGCGCGAGTGGGAAGTCGCTTTCGCTCATCTCACACGAGTTAGACCGCCATGCACGAACCTGCCTGATGAGTACTGTCGGCCGCAGTTAAACGACTATTCGCAACCTCAGTAGCCGACTACTGCGGCCTCATGTGGATTCGATCCGTACTTTTTCGTCTCACCCTGCGAGACAAACGGCGCACTATCTCCTCTGCAAGTGGTTCCACAATTGCCGATTCAAGCACGGGTGAGGACGGCGAATGCCCGTCCCCGTCATCCTCCCCTCTTGAACAGTGCAACATACAATTCAATCCTCTCCCCATCAGAGCTGAGGGAGGTGAGTAGAGCGATGCGCGGAACGGCGATACGCACTCACCGGATTACCAAGAAAGTCATTGTGGTGAGTCTGATTGCAGCGGTTGCCGTAGCAGTTGCAGTCGGGGGATTTTTGACCGTGCGTAGACATCAGCTTAATGCTGAACTGACTACCGTGCGGGACAGTATCTCCTTCCCCGATGGCTGGACAATTCTCGATGAGCGTCGTGAACCCCCAGCGTTGTTTGGCACCACCTGTAACTTCGGCGCTACCCGCTGCCCCTCAATTTCCATCGAGCTATCGATGCCTTTTCCTCCGCGGGTGGTCACCGACTTGCAACTCCCTCAGCCTTCGCTCCGGTGGCGCAGCGAGAACGAGAGGTGCGAAGTCCCCGAAAACTATTCCAATGACAAGGCTCCTTTGTGCTCCCTCACCGGCCAAATCGATCAGTGGAATATCACTGTTCGAACGGCTTCAGTAGCCGACCGTGGAAACCTTCTTCCACCCCATACCGCAACGATCACTATCGAACCCTCCGATTAAATTCCCTTCACGCTGAGAGGTTCGCGATGAAAACTCCCTATCAGTTGCTTGCACTGGGCGCCATAGGGGCGCTCACCATCACCACTCTGTCCATCGGCGCGATTCATCCGAGTAGCGCACTGGCTGATTCTGACAAATGCTACACCGTTGAAGCGATTTGGGTCCGTGGCTCAGGCCAAGAGCTCGGCGACGACGAGTACCAGCGATTCAACGATGAGCTTGAACGCAGAATAAAAACCCCCACGGTGTTGAACGTGGTCCAACTAGGCGATGGCTCAGTATCTGGATACACGTACCCGGCTGTAGCTGTTGGCGGCAGCCATCCGATCATCACCACCGGCGCCAAAATCTCCGGCGGTGAAGGGTTCACGTATGGAGACAGTGTTGATGAAGGTGCGAATGAAGCGTCCGTTTATATTACGCAGCGCCTACTGACTTGTCCCGACACAAAGTTCATTCTCGGCGGCTATTCCCAAGGAGCGCAGGTTATCGGTGAAATCTACATTCAACGCCTGAATGATAGTAAGAGATCAGCGGTGGTCTTCAACATGCTCTTCGGGGATCCCAAGCTCCACCTTCCGGAAGGTGAAGGGTTTAATCCACCCGCGTGTCGCGGCGAAGAATTCTCACCCTGGCGCCGTCATGTCCCCAACTGCGATACCGACAATGGGTCTCTCGGCGCAAGAAAACCGTATCTGCCGTCAACTTGGGAGGACAGCACGGGACTGTGGTGCAATGACCATGACTTTGTGTGCGGCTCTTCCAAATTCGCCCTCGACTACGGCGGCCACATGACCTACGGCAATGAGGATGGAGCGATTTATACTGGCGTTCTCGAAGCTGTCCGCCGACTGAAAGATTCTCTCGCGGACGAAAAGAAGGATACGAGCGGGCTCGACACCACACCACTTCTGCTCAAAGGCGGATTGAACGGACTCGACGTCGTCTTCGTTATCGATTCAACGGGTTCAATGGAACCGTACATCGACGAGGCAAAAACAACCGCGACTACACTGTCACGCTTTGTGTCGGCAGTTAACGGACGAGTTGCTCTCGTTGAATATCGCGATGAAGGAGACGAGTTCACCGCCCGGATCCTCTCAAACCTCAGCGACGACACCGATGGCTTCTACTCTGCGCTTGACAGCATTACTGTCGATGGCGGAGGAGATAGTCCCGAGGCTCTGCTTCACGCCCTCAAGACCGGAATGAATGGTGTCGACTGGCGTCCAGGTGCCACTAAAGCAGCGATCGTTCTGACCGATGCTGGCTACCACGATCCTGACGAGGTTGATGGTTCGACACTCGACGAGATCACGGCGCTCAGCCTCTCCATTGACCCGGTTAACGTGTATCCGGTCGTGCCAGATTACCTGGCAGAAGAGTACACGTCTTTGGCCGAAGCAACTGTTGGCCAGGTGGTACCCATTGGCGAAAACACCGCAGAAGCGTTGAACGACGCATTGACTCGGATCGAGTCACGGCCAATTGCTCAACTAGCTCTCAACGCATACCGTGCTGAACCGGGTCAAACCATCCACTTCGACGGTTCGAGTTCCTATTCTGTCGGATCAACTATTAGCACGTGGGATTGGGACTTCGACGGAGACGGTACCTTCGAAGTTCTCGGTGGCTCACCGCAGGCAGATCACACCTATACTGAACCATTCTCAGGCGTCGTACAGTTGCGTATTACCGATGCAAACGGACTAGTAGCCAGTGCGTCGGTTCCCGTCGAGGTCGGTACTCAGATGCCGACGGGCCCGGCACCGGCCGACACTCTGAGCGCGAGCGGAACCGGTACGGAAGTGACGCTAGAATGGACGGCTTCTGAGTCTCCTTCCAAGTCGTGGCTCATCTCAGTTAATGGAGTACCCGTCGGAGCCGTGACTCCCGATCAACGCACTGCGGAACTAACGGATATTGACCGGTCGGACACAGTCGAGTTTGGCGTTACTCCCGTTACTACTGAGGACGAGGTCGGTACTTCGCGAGTGACCTATCTTGAGCCGGAAGAAGCTAGCCCCAGCGTGGCTCCGACGCCTTCCCCATCTGAAACAGCGGATCCGTCTGCTTCGACCTCTCCGACGCCCAGTGAGACTGGCGGACAAACCCCTACCCCGTCCGCGGCCCCGACTCAGCGGGCTGAGCAGTCCATCCCGGTAACCGGCGTTGACGTGCTCCCAAGCGGGATTGGTGCCCTCGCCTTGCTTGGTGTCGGTGCGATCCTCGTTATGCTTCGCCGCAAACGAAGCTAGTCCCCTGCCGGAGGGTCGTGTCTCACCTTCATCGAAATGCGACCCTCCGTTCTCCCTAGCGTTGATGCATCGGCGTGTGTCCTCTATCTATTGCTGACATTTAGAGCGTTGATTAGTCTGGCACTATGGCTACAACACATTTTGAAGGTACAGAAACCACTACATCCGGCGATATTCCGGCGGTAGGCGATAAGCTCCCCGATTTCTCTCTCGTCGGCACAGACATGGGAGAAGTAACGTCAGCAGATTTTGCTGGCAAACGCATTGTTCTCAACATTTTCCCGTCGGTCGACACCGGTATCTGCGCCGCGTCGGTCCGCCACTTTAATGAAGCTGCGGCAGACTTAGACAATACCGCCGTCGTGTGCGTGTCTCGGGATCTTCCCTTCGCACTCGGTCGCTTCTGCGGCGCTGAGGGAATCGACAACGTGACCACTGCCTCTGCTTTCCGCTCGAGCTTTGGCGAAGACTTCGGCCTCATTCTCGAAGGAAGCCCCCTCAAGGGTCTGCTTGCTCGGACGGTTATCGTTGCGGACGAAACGGGCACGATCACTCATGTTCAGCTCGTTGACGAAATCAAGACAGAACCAGACTACGATTCTGCACTTTCCGCGTTGAAGTAATACGGCGCAGTTTAAGCCGGTTGGTGTTCTCCACCAACCGGCTTATCCATTTGACCAACGGGGTGAAAGCCCGGTTGTTTTCCCTCTATACGAAGCGCCGTCAGCCATATGTCCGAGGTCGTCGCTAAGCTAGTATGCAGGCAGACAACCGGAGGTCGATGTGCTGAGTTATGCCGAGCAGCAAAGAGCAGCTACTGAGTTCGCGGACAAGTGGGCGAATCGTTCATATGAAAAAGGCGATACGCATAGCTTTTGGCTCGAACTGCTTCGCAACGTACTCGGTATGACCGATGTGACGACGAAGTGCCGTTTTGAACAGCCCACAAGTGCCGGTGGCTTTATCGACGTTGTTATTGGGGAAGCAAAGACGATTGTCGAGCAAAAGTCCGGTAACGTCGATCTCGATAAGCGAGAAACACGTCAAGGTGTCATGGTGACGCCGTTCGAACAAGCGAAACGGTACGCCGATTCACTCCCCAACATTCATCGCCCAGATTTCATCATCGTCTCGAACTTTCACACCTTCAGGATTCATGATTTAAACAAAGACAATCCCCGCGATGACTTCGTTGAGTTTTCTCTCGCGGAGCTACCCGAACAGTTCTATCTGCTGGGTTTTCTCACCGATCCTGCTTTCAGTCGCTCGAAACGCGAGGAAGCGATATCGATTGAAGCGGGTGAACAAATCGGTCGCTTACACGCCGCATTGTCGAAGCAGTATATCGATCCAGACACTGATCAGAGCCAACACAGCCTCAATGTGCTGTGTGTGCGTCTCGTCTTTTGCTTGTTCGCCGAGGATTCAGGGCTGTTCGACCGCCGAGATGCTTTTCTCCACTATCTGCAAGACTTTTCCGCACCCCAGATGCGCAATGCTCTGCTTGAACTTTTTGACGTTCTCGATACCCCCGTGGAACAACGCGATCCGTATTTGACACAGAATCTCCGCGCGTTCCCGTACGTCAATGGAGGTCTATTCACAGGTCCCGTAGAAATTCCGAATTTCACCGACGAGATTCGCTCTCTCCTATTTGAGGTGAGCGAAAATACCGATTGGTCGGAGATCTCCCCGACTATCTTTGGCGGCGTATTCGAGAGCACGCTGAATCCAGAGACCCGTCGCTCCGGAGGCATGCACTACACGAGTCCGGAGAACATACACCGCGTCATCGACCCCCTATTCCTCGATGATCTGCGCGAGGAACTCAATGCGATCTTGACTGAAAAAGGACTGACGGAACGCAGGCGCCGAAACCGACTGTTGAAGTATCAGGAAAAACTTGGCTCTCTCGTGTTTTTTGACCCCGCGTGCGGATCGGGGAACTTTCTCACCGAGACCTATATTCACCTGCGCCGCCTGGAGAACTCGGTTTTGTCTCAGTTGGAGTCGGGGCAGACGTCATTCGAGATGGAAGAGATGGGCGCGAGCCAAATCAAGGTCACTCTCGATCAGTTTTACGGCATCGAGATTAATGACTTTGCCGTCAATGTCGCCCGCACCGCACTGTGGATTGCGGAGCTGCAAGCGAATATTGAATCTCAATCAATTATTTTGCGCGATATCGACGATTTGCCGCTGTCTGATGCGGCCACCATTGTGACAGGTAATGCTCTGCGCATGGATTGGAATGAGGTCGTGCCTGCCACGAAGTGCGATTACGTGATGGGTAATCCACCCTTTATTGGGTATTCCAATCATTCGAAGGAGCAGAAGGAGGATCGCGCGGCGCTCTTTGGGCGCTCGGGTGGCGTCCTCGACTACGTCGCCGGCTGGTACAAGAAAGCCGCGGACTATACCGAAGGGTTAAAAACTCCTTGCGCATTCGTCTCGACCAACTCAATTTGTCAGGGCCAGCAGGTGACCCCACTGTGGAAGCCGCTGTTTGAGCGCGGCATATCCATTGACTTTGCCCATCGATCTTTTGAATGGGGTAACGAATCAGCAGCCCATGCACAAGTACACGTCGTAATTGTCGGTTTTTCCTACGGCACTCGTAAACCTCGCCTGCTCTTCGACTACCACCGCAATGAGCTCATATCGGTCACCGAGGTCAAGGAAATCAATGGCTACCTCGCGGATGCGCCAAGTGTCTTTATTGATAAACGATCGAAGCCACTATGTGACGTACCTTACATGGCAAAGGGATTCCAACCGACCGACAATCAGAGACTGTTGCTCACCGCTGAGGAACGAGAGCTTCTCATTACCGTCGAACCTGGTGCTGAAAAATGGATCAGGCCATTTTCTATGGGGGAAGAATTTATCAAAGGTATTGATCGATACTGCTTGTGGTTGCCAGAGATTACTGGCACGGAGCTCAAGCAACTACCGCTGATCCGCGAGCGCATTGAGGCTTGTCGAGATTGGCGAACTCAACAGGTGACAACCGGCGACGCCTATAAGCTCCGAAATACTCCGCATCTGTTGCGCCCGTGCAACAAGTTCAAAGATGGCCCTTATATCGGGGTTCCGGTCGTGACCTCGGAGCGGCGAAAGTACGTTCCCCTCGGCTTCGTCCGAAACGGTATGATTCCCGGCAATATGCTCTATTTTATTCCCACCGGCTCCCTCTACGTATTTGGTCTCATGATGTCGCAGTTCCACAATGCCTGGATACGCGCTGTCGCGGGCAGGCTAGAGATGCGATATCGCTACGCGAACACCGTGGTCTATAACAATTTCATTTGGCCGGATGCGACTGACGAGCAACGCCTCAATATCGAGCAGTGCGCACAAGCCGTCCTCGACGCACGCGAACAGTATGAGGGAGCCACCTTGGCCGACCTCTACGATCCCGATAATGACTTCCTCTACCCCGCCCTCGTCAATGCTCACAACGCCCTCGACCGTGCGGTTGAACAAGCCTACGGCGTTGACTTTAACGGGGACGAAAAGAAAATAGTTGCCCACCTATTTGAACTGTATGCGCGGGCAACCTCTGAGTAGAAAGGCTCTCCCATGACCGAATACAACTTTTCTGGCCGCGCGTTTGCCCGGATGCTCACGCATCTTCCAGCAGAAACACCTATCTATCGTGCATTTGAAGGCACCGATCCCGGTGAGCCCACGACCGTCTGGTATGGAACGCAAAAAGCGCACCTCATCAGATGGTTTGACGAGCTTGCCGGCCCCGGTGGCTACAATCGTAAAACCCGCGGGCGCCGCGCCAAGCAGGGGTACAACAGTTTCCAGTGCGCGGCGGGCTTGATCTGGCTGGCCGAAGCACTTGGGGAAGACCCGGCGGTTGTTCAAGCCGCTGCCGATGAAGCCTCCCAGCACCGCCACACTGCCGCTCAATGCGGTGCGGTGAGACGGCACATTCCCTGGGAGCGCATCGTCGAACTCATTGTGTCGCAAAATCTCCACACCCGGCCAAGTTCGCAGCGACAGACCCGCGCCGAACGAGGAATGCGAACCCGAATCGTTTTCTAAAAGCACCGCTGATCCACGGGTATTTACCGCCGGGCCAGCAGGTATCACTCAGCCCCAGTGCTACCGTAAGAGCATGCGCCTGTGGTCCATTCACCCCCGTTACCTTGATCGCCCCGGACTCCTCGGAGCGTGGAGAGAGGCTCTTCTTGCTCAGAAGGTTCTCGCGGGGAAGACGCGCGGATACATCAACCACCCGCAGCTGCAACGATTCCGGGAAACGGATAATCCGGCAGCCGCTATTGGACAGTTTCTCTCAGCCATTGCCGATGAGGCCGATGCGCGCGGCTATCGCTTCGATCGTCGCCGCATTACTCACCCCGATGAACCGTGCGATCCCATCCCCGTCACCCGGGGCCAGCTGGACTACGAGTGGTCTCATCTACTGGCCAAACTCGACAAGCGAAGCGCCGACCTCTATCGGGAGACAAAGCACCGATCTCCGCAACTGCACCCGCTCTTTGTCCTGGTCGACGGTCCGATTGCGGATTGGGAACGCCCGCTCCCGTCGTAAATATGCCTCGTGCTTGTTTTCTCTCAAGCTGGAACGCAGTGGCGATAGTCAAAAACCCTTCGTCCTCCTCTGGGAATTCGGCTAGGCTTAGCCGCAAGAGGGAATTCAGCTCCGCGATCCCACTCCTATCAACTCAAATTCAAGGAATCGTTGTGTTACATAAGCTACGACTAGCTGTCGTCCCGGTTGCTCTCGCGAGCGTTTTACTCGCTGGATTTACTCCCGCGTCAGCAGATGAGACGACTCCATCCCCCGCGCCATCACAGTCGGCCCCCTCCAGCTCGGCCACGCCCGAACCTGAGACCACCGACGAACCATCATCCCCCGGTCTTCCTGCGACGGAACCGACGTCTCCATCCGATGAGCCAACAGTTGATCCCTCCGACGAGGCAACAGTTGAACCATCCGACGAAACGACCGACCCCGCCCCTCGAGTCTTTTCCTTGAGGAGTAGCGCCAATCCAGCTCGCCCGAACGCGGTCACTGTTGACCGAGTGCTCAAAGTAGGCGATTCGAGTGAGGAGATTCGGTTCCTCCAACAGGAGCTCACCCGCGTATTCCCCGCATTCAAGAGCCGTATCACCGTCGATGGGAAATATACGCGCTCATTCAAGCAGGTCATCTGGGATATCCAGAAGCAAAATAGTATTTCTCCCGACGGACAAGTCGGTTTGATCACCGCCAACCTGCTACGAAACAAGGGAATCGATTTCTGGGTTCTCCAACCCGTGACTTCGCAGCGGGCATTGAGTGTTGGCCAGTGGTCCTCGAACGTCGGCTATGCGCAAGCGTGGCTTGCCTACACGTATCCGCAGTACTGTCAGTTCTCGTCAACGGACTCCATTTTTGGAAATCAAACCGCAGCATGTGTCAAGCGAGTCCAACAGAGTCTTGGACTGACGGCTACCGGAGTTATTGACGACACGTTTGCGAATTCGGTGCAAAATCACGGCGCGAAGATCACTATTGGCCCCGCCCCCAACTACGGCTCGATGCTCGCTCCGCGCGTGCAGTGGTACGGAAATCGTGGCAATTTCTTGTACCACTTGCAGACGTTCCTCGTCTATATGTACCCACAGTTCGGGGTATATGAGCCAGATGGCATTCTCGGCAACCGTACAACCGCATCGCTCAAAGCATTCCAGAAACTACACGGGCTCTCCCCTGACGGAGGCTACGGTTACGGAACCACCCGTGTACTTCGGACCTATGGTGTCGATGCGTGGATTGCCGCTGCCGTTAATACAGACTGGCCCATTGGTCCAGGTCAAAGTGGCACACACGTGAAAGATGCACAGACTTGGCTAGTCCGCGGATTCCCGCTCATGTGTTCCTTCGAGCCTGACGGCGGCTACGGCGCTTTGACTAAGGCATGTGTTCAGAAGGTTCAAGACCACTATGGTCTCAAGCAAACTGGCCTGATCGATGAGGAATTGTCCGCGAAGCTGCTCGCCCACAAGATCTACATCACGGTTAATCCTGCGCCAGCACCGTCACGTCAGATGTTCACGAGCATGCTCCAGAAAGGAAGCCAGAACAATGCGGTGCGATCGCTCCAGGTAGGACTGAACAAGTATTTCCCCCAGTATGCTGGTTTCCGACCCGATGGCATTTTTGGGGCTTACACCGAACGCGCAGTTAAGCAGTTCCAACGTTCGCAGGGCATTAGTCCTGATGGGATGATCGGCTTAACGACTGCTAAAGCTCTGCGAAAGAACAATATTCCCCTGTGGTACATTCCATCCACCAAGATGGATTCAATCCTCAAGCAAGGATCACGAGGGCAGGCAGTTCACACGCTCGAATTAGCCCTGACATACCTGTACCCACAGTCGTGCACGTTTGAGGCCGACACCGTGTTCACCGCTGAAACCACCGCATGTGTGAAAGCCGCACAGAGAGCTCTCGGAATCAATCCGGATGGCATGGTCGGTTCCACCACCACACGGCTACTTCAAAAGAAAGGTATTCCGCTCTACTACCAGGGCTACTTCGCCCCGGCCGGCTACCTTCAGCCAACCGATAGCATTACGCCACTCGGCTGGAGCACGAACACTCTCACTTACGGCATGAATGGCGTCAAGGTTCGTATCGCGCAGCGCAAGCTCGGCATTTGGGGAACCATGACCCTCGCGAGTGTCGATGGCCGGATGCAAAATGCTGTCCGTAACTTCCAACGGCGCGCAGGCATTTACGCCGATGGCATTGTTGGACAAACGACGTGGAACAAACTCGGCACCGGGTACTCCTGGTATGTCGATCAGTATCAGGCAAGCCCCATCGGTATTGAAGCTACGCGCTCGGAGCGCATCGAAGCAATGATCAACTACGCTATGGCTCAGCGTGGATCGTCCTACACATGGGGCGGAGCTGGATACTACAGCCTCGGCTACGATTGCTCGGGGCTTGCTCTCCAATCACTGTATGCAGCAGGTCTTGATCCACAACCAATCAACGTGATCAAGCACGCCTGGCCGCAGTACCGCAGTTCTCAGGAACTCTACAAGCATCCAAAGCTCAAGCACTACCCGCTCAGCCAGCGTCAACGCGGTGACCTCATCTTCTACAAGAGCGGTGGAACCGTTATTCACGTAGCGATCTATCTGGGCAATAACCAAGTAGTCCACACCGATTACATGGGTAGGCCAGCACGCGTCCAGCATTTCCTCCTCAACTTTGGTTGGAGTGGAACGGCGAGCGACGTCGTGCGTCCTTTCCCGTAAACCGCTACTAGAACGTCACGGGCCAGTTTGGCATGCACTCCGAGAGAACCCGGTGAGATTCCATCAGTTTGGTGGTGAGCTCAACAAACTCCGGGTTCTCTTCGGGGTCGCGCCCCTCTTTAACTGCGAGCTCCGCGGCCTCTGGGTCATCAAACTGGGCGACCTCCCCTGAACTCAGAGTTTTCGAGACCTCGGTGTAGGTGGCCAAAGCAGTGAGAGCTTCCCGGGCACGTGAGTCGTCTCCGGCGGCTTTTTCGAACTCCTGCTTGCGTCCCTCTTGTTCGAGATCTTCAAGGAATGCGATCCACGCGGTTTCGACCCTTTTGCTTCGTTCTTCGCTCTTCGCCAGGTCATCGCCGGCGTCCTCACTCGCCTGTGCTTCGATAAACTCCTGACCTGACGCAGAGGTCCTGAATTCCTTTTCGAGAACACTGTTCATGGCATCGCAACCGGTCGACGGAGCCTCAACGGTTGGTAAATCGGAATTCGGATTGCCCGTCGGTGGTTCGCCACCTGACGAGCATCCGGCGAGAATCAATGCTAATGCAGTTGCGCTGGCATAGAGGACTGTCTTACCTGTGGTTGTCATGTGCCCAGCCTACTAGTGATTGAGCGAATATCGCTGTCACCTGAGCCAACTATGTGCGCGACAGATCGCGGCGTTAATCGCCGGGTTTATTGTTCTCAGAAGAATCCGACGACTCCGGTGCCACACCATTGCCTTGATCGGGGGTTGTCGGTTGTGGATCGTCCTGTGCGGGGGCAACCGGAGCTTCGTTTCGCTGCTGACGCTCCTCATCACTGAGTCGGACACCGTATTTGGGTTCCTCATCGGGACGGGAACCAAACGCAGTGGGCACGTTCGGATCGGACTGCACTCGTGTCTGAACTGGACGAGTGAGATTACCCGGAGAGTTCGCGAGAATCTGCCGGTATTCATTGACATTTTCCCGAGCAAGAACCGCATACCGGGAGGCGACAACCTGTGTCGCCGACGTAAAATCACGTTCCCCCCGACGCATCAGGTAGGGCACGACATTGAAAATAATGCCGAACAACGCACCCATGGCAATCCCCATCGGAAGGATCATGTAGGACGGCTCCGATGACCACAACGTCATGAGAATACTGATAAAGAGGCCAAACCACATACCTGAGAGAGCCCCCGACAACACCACCTTACCGACGGTCAAACGCCCAGTGATCCGCTCCACCAATCGCAAGTCCGTACCAACGATAGTCAATACACGAACGTCTAGTTCACGGTCTGACAGGTGATCAACGGCTGCCTGCGCTTCCGCGTAGGAACGGTACGATGCAACCTCTGTGCCGGTCGGCGGTGTCGGCAATCCAACTGCACTCATACTTTGCATATTCGAACTCATATCCTCATCCTGGCACATGGGGGCAAGACATTGCGCGGCCTGGCAACAGATTTATCTCTGGGCTGAAACTGCGGTTCGTTTCGCTGTACCGCGCGCCATACCGAATGGTCTCAATGACCACGATCCGAGCTCAATGTCGTTGTTTCCGATAAGGATCCATCGCATTTTCACAGGGAAAAGCGCCTTTCACCCCACCAAAACAGTAAATCTTGTGGCACAGCACACATCTTGTCCGCATTGTCAATCCCTCAGCCTAAAGGACAACCCTCATGAGACTCACCATTCCCACTCGTAAAATATGTGCCACCGTAGCAACTGTCGCATGTGCACTACTCGGCATTTCCGTTTCCCCCCGCTCACTCGACCGAGATTGAAAACGATGAAACTCTCGCCGAAAGAACCTCCGAGACCACTGTCGAACTGTCAGACATCATTCCTTCACCATTAACGGACCCCGTGGCTGAGTCTGTCCCAGGTACGTTGAATGACGACACGCCGACGAACGAATTGGACCGCTTCAATGCACAGCGAAGGCCGTTGCGACCTCCTCGGCCCAAACCTCCCACTGATAAGCCCCCATTCGACTCCGACGCTAGACCCGGTGACAACTATCGTCTGCCTGATTGGCCGATTGTCATCCCCGCCCCCGAACCCGTCATCGACGTGCATCGCGTTCGTTGCGCACTCAGTATCGAGGTCCAAAATATTCCCGAGGCAGGAGACTATACGCTCTTAATCATCGATGATGGTCGCACGCTCCATCGTGAAGACTTCGAGGTTACACCGGACCATGACACGTATGATCTGCGGTACTTCATCACCCAGCGAATCGACGACCGAAACAACGACGGATTACACATCCTGGTGGGCAACCTCGAGACAAATACGCTCACCGCTATGGACCACTTCTCCATCCCAAATGTTCGTTCGGTCAGTGAATCATGCGCGCTACCCAACGGTTTGTATGATGATCCGGACTTGGCCAATGGGCCACTTCCGTCCCTACGCGTAGTGCAACACGGTTGCACCATTACCGCGGTACCAGAGAATCTCCCTCCCTACTACGATATGTACAACATTGTCTTCTCCGATGATGGCCAGGAGCTCACGTCGACAATGTTTGAAGGACCCGATCGACCGAAGGCACTCCCCTACACAATTACGCAGGCCTTTGACCAAACTACGCCGGGCATCGAAATTACTCTGTTTTCATTCCACCAAGGAACGATTGACACCGTTCCGCTCGATTTTGAAAAAGCGCTAATCTCACTCGTGGAGCAACGAGTTTCACTATTCCTCACGTGACGACTCGGCAACTCGCGTCACCAAACGGCCGTTTCCGCATTGATCTGTGACAACCGTCCGCTTCACAACCACTGCTGAGCCAACGGGTGAGCAGTTTCCCCAACGCCTACGACATCACGGGTCAATGTAAAGCAACGCACGGCGATATGACAGGCGAACCGTAGCCGCCGGACTCAAAGCCTATACCGACGCTCAGTGCATCGCGCGACGTGTGTGACGTCAGTGTCACAGCAGATAATCTCGATCCGGAACGTGACTACGAAGTTTTCTTCTACGAGGACGGCCAGCCATACGGGTATACCTATCCGCTGTTTTCAAGCAAGGGCACTGAGTCGATTACTCAAACCATGAAGAAGGCGTGGAGTACAACCGAACCGGGCATAGGCATCTATCTGAGGGATCGAAATTCCGGGGAGACACTCGCCCAAATCGATCCGTTCGATTTCCCCGACAGTGCCGCTATCTCGGCGTTGGTCAGAGTGTGACGAATCTCGCTGGACTAGCTGGAGGGTTGCTGCTCCCTGGGGCCGCGGCTCTCTCATTGTCGTCCCGACGCTTACGTCAGCAGGTTTTCTCCTACAAACTTCACGCCCTCTCTTCCCCGTTGTACGGGCCTCCTTGTGACGCAGAAGGGAGCTTCGATCTCACCGTTGAAGACGGTATTCATCACCCGATGTAGCACACAACACAATTTATGGGGTATTTTTCTTGCAAGCTTGGCATCTACGAGCGAAAACAGCGTAAAATAGTTGAAATACTCCTCTCCCCCCCCATCAACACCGAATCCCACAAAAGGACATCACATGGCAACACATCGGAGAGTGCTCGCAGCAAGCGCAGTATTCGCACTTTTGTCTCTGAGCGTTACCACTGTTCCATCTTTCTCTGCTTATCTCGGCGATCAACCGACTACTGACGAAGAGACAACCAGTGTCGTCACTGAGGAATCATCAAAGACAGATCCCTCAAGTATCTCTGCATCTGAGGAAGAATGGACTGCGGTTAGCGGTGACGAACTTACCGAGACTGTTGAAACTGAAGCGGACGTCGAAGGCGAAGAGAGTGCACCGAGCGACGACGATGCAACCACGAAACCAACCGATGAAGACTCCGAAGTAGGGTCTGAGGGTGAAGAAACCGAACCCGTCGGTGAGGGCGAAGAAACCGAACCACTACTTCCCACGCTGGCCGTAGAACGAGATAATTGCCTGCTCCAAATTGATGCCTCACATCTTCCGACCCCAGGCTCCTACGCAATCGAGATTTACGATGACGGTGCTGTGCTTGGCACCTACGATTTTGATGCTCAAGAAGGCGACACTGACTGGACCGCATACCACACGATCACTCGGCAATTCCTCACCGAGATGGGCGTTGGAATCGGCATTTACCTCATGGATTCGCAGAGTAACACAACGATCGCACAGATCGATCCCTATGATTTCCCTGACTCTGCTACCATCACTCGCGAATGCGAAGCAACAGCCAATGCTGGAGAACCGACGGAAGAACCCGAAGAACCATCCGAAGAACCGGAAGAGCCATCAGTTCCAACCCCCACGCCGAGCATTTCGGTCGAGCGTGACGGTTGCGATCTAGCGTTCACCGCCACCGATCTCGGTGAAGGCGATCTCAATGCGTACCGCGTTCAGATCGTCGACGAAGGTGAAGAAATCGCTTCCGTTGATTTATTCGCTGATGACAGCGGTACTACAGCCTCCGCATGGCACACGATCACACGTGCTTTCGATCCGACTACTCCGGGCGTTGACATCTATCTCCGTGATAACGAAGGCACATCTGTTGCTGAACTCAGCGCCTATGATTTCCCACTTTCAGGCCCGATTACGGCAGCCTGCGCAGCATCCGAAGGTCAGTCGACCTCACCAACCGTCAGCGTTGCGTCGGATGGGTGTTCACTGAACATTACGACAACAGGGCTCCAAGAGCCCGGCGACTACAGCGTCATCGTCTCGGACGATAACGCAACACTCGGGAACTACCCTTTCACACTCGATGAAGGTGAAGTAAGCGCAACTGTTGCCCACTCGGTTATTTCGGCACCTGCCAAAGACTCGGTGAATATCAGCGTCGTTCGGTTGGTCGAAACCGACATTGAAGAAGTTGCGTCTCACACCTATCTTGCTGAGCCAGGAGCCTTCTCCGAATGTACCTCTGGAACCATCGGTGGTGAGCCTCAACCGATTGAGCCTAGCGAGGAACCGACGGTACAGCCTACTCCCGATCCAGAACCGAGCGCTGAACCTACTGAGACACCCTCCGAGGAACCGACGACTGAACCAACACCCGAACCTGAACCTAAACCGAGCGTCGAACCCGAACCGCTCCCCCAGCCGTCCATTTGGATTGACAGCAAGGGATGCTCGTTGGATATCGCGGTCAGTAGTCTTCTCTCCGGTCGTGACTACAGCGTCATTATCACCGATGCGAATTCAACCCTTGGGAACTACCCCTTCACACTGGCTGACGGAGAGCAATCTGCACAGGTGACCCATCCCATCCTGACGGCTCCTGCCAAGGGACCAATCAAAGTCACCGTTGTCGAGATTGGTGAAGATAGTGCGGAAGAACTGGCCGTCTCCTATTACACGCCCGGCCCAGACAAATTCAAGGAATGCACTGGACCAGTTGGCGTAGATCCGGTAGTTCCTGAGCCGACCCCGGAACCCACAGTCGAAACGACACCAGAGCCGACACCGGAACCCACAGTCGAGCCCACTCCTGAACCGAGTGTTGCCCCAGAGCCCTCCCCCGTACCAAGCCCAGAGCCTAGCCCTCGGCCTTCAGTGGCACCCAATGTCCCTCCAAGTCAGGGCCCTGCTACTAACGATGCCCGGCCGGCTCGACCAGCACCGTCCACTCCGGTCGTCACGCCGCAAACGGACGAACTTCCATTCCTCAGTGCGCCACCGGTCCAACGGCCTACGACACCTCAGCCCAGTTACCCTGCAACCGAGCAGGAACCGACACCTACCGTCGTCGTTGAGCCAACCGCACCGACTTACGAGCGGGAGTCAGTCGCTCCGGTCCCCAAAGAACCACCGCTGAAGGTTTCAACGAAGCCGGTCCAACAGAAGGCAAGCTCCATCAACGATCCGCGTGAAAGCGGAACCAGTTTGGCCCTGCCTGCGGCAATCGTCGGAGGCCTCCTCGTGGCTGGTGTGGCTGCCGTGGCTCACGCTAGTCGCCGACCGGGACGCTAAACAAATGGTTTCCCTCGGGTAACCGCAGTGGCGTAACTCAACGCGCAGCATTGCTCCGCGTTGAGTTACGCCATTTTCGTGCGCCACAGTCTAATCTGGATAGGTGAGCACTGGAACTAAAACTCTCCGCACCCTCGGCACGCGAATTTTCGTCGCGCGTTTGGCCGGCACCGATGTCTTTGATCCCATCGGGGATAAAGTTGGCCGCGTCTACGACGTCATTACGATCATTCGCGTCTCTGGAGCGCCGACAGTGGTCGGTCTCGTGGTGGAAGTCTCCTCGCGACGCCGCGTATTCGTCCCGTTCTCTCGGGTGACATCGATCAAACCTGGCGCCGTGATTACCACCGGCTTACTCAACATGCGACGTTTCACCCAACGCCCCGTGGAAACTCTCGTGGTCTCCCAGTTGTTCGATCGCGTTGTCTCCATGCGTGATGGATCAGGTCCAGTCCGTATAGCCGACGTCGCTATCGAACAACGCATGCCCAAAGATTGGCGGATAACCCAACTCTTCGTCGAACGCGTGCGGAAATCTACCCTGGGAATCAAACGCTCGGGTGAGACGTTCCTCGTGCGAATCTCAGAAGTGTCCAGCCTCCTCGGACAAGTCGGTATCCAAGATGCTACGAGCCTGATTGCCTCGACTCATGATCTCAAAGCAGCCGACCTCGCGGATCTACTCCAAGATCTTCCCGATGAACGCATGTACGAAGTCGCCCAACAGCTGTCGGATGAACGTCTCGCTGACGTCCTCGAAGAACTCCCGGAAGATACTTCCATCGATATCCTGGCCACCCTCGAAGCAAATCGGGCCGCCGACGTCCTTGATGTGATGCAACCGGACGACGCCGCCGACCTCATTTCCGAGATGCAGCCCACCATCGCATCGAATCTCCTCGCCCTCATGGAGCCCGATGAAGCTGCGGACGTGCGCCGGTTAATGAAATACGAAGAGAGAACCGCCGGCGGTCTCATGACAACCGAACCCGTCATCCTCCCCCCGGATGGAACAGTCGCGCAGTTGCTTGCCAGTGTGCGACGCGAAGATATTCCACCGGCACTCGCCGCCCTCACACTCGTCGTCAGACCACCGCTGGAGACTCCGACCGGAAAATACATCGGTGCAGTCCATATCCAACGCGCCTTGCGAGAGCCCCCACAGACACTGCTCGGAACAATCGTCGACACCGACGTGCCCGCCGTTGAAGCAGATGCCACTATCGGCGCTCTGACGCGATTACTAGCGACCTACAACCTGACCGCGATACCAGTCGTTGATGAAAACGGTTACCTCGTCGGCGCGGTATCCGTTGACGACGTCCTCGACAATCTTCTTCCCGACGACTGGCGCGATCAGGATGACGAAGTAACAGATGCTGAGATGGAGGATCGGTACGATGGCTGAGCGGCTTGACACTCCACTGACCCGACGACGCAGACTCCCCCGTATTAATCTCCAATCTGAGGGCGTGGGGCGAGTCGCCGAAGCAATCGCCCGATTCTCTGGAACCCCGCAGTTCCTCGTCTATCTCTCAATTTTCGTGTTTGCCTGGCTCGGCTGGAATACCTGGGCTCCGGAAGCCTGGCAGTTTGATAAAGCGGAACTTGGATTTACAGCCTTGACGCTCATGCTCTCGCTCCAAGCGTCTTATGCCGCTCCGCTCATTCTTCTCGCGCAGAACCGCCAGGATGATCGCGACCGGGTAACCGCGGAACAAGACCGGCGTCGAGCTGAGCGAAACCTGGCGGACACGGAATACCTCACCCGCGAGATAGCCGGACTACGGCAGGCCCTGAATGACGTCGCTACCCGAGATTTTGTGCGCTCAGAATTGCGCGATCTTCTCGCCGAGATTAATCGCGAAAACAGTTCCGATAGGGAATCAGAAACGCGTTAACGCATCGACGACAAGTCCGGCGAAGATCTCTC
The DNA here is from genome assembly GCA_030537615.1 of Actinomycetaceae bacterium. Lineage (GTDB taxonomy): Bacteria > Actinomycetota > Actinomycetes > Actinomycetales > Actinomycetaceae > Gleimia. Next base: position 279,524 of record JAUNVP010000001.1, read on the forward strand.
CTCCGACAGCGTCAGGATGCACGTAATCCGATGCGAGGTGTTCGGGGTGATCTGCTATTGCCGTTGCCCAATCAGCGACTTCGACGATCCCTTCGTAAGCTGATGCAGCCGCGTGAATTGAGTCGTTAGAAACCCAGATCCACGATAGACGCTGCGGACCGTATCCGGTGATGAGGACGACCCGCCGTTCAGGTCCGACAAGATCGATCGCTTGCTCGATCTGCTCAACCGACATCTCAGAGTTAGCCGCCAGTGAAAGCACAACGTACGGACGAAGCGTTCCGGCAGCGAGCTGTTGCTCAATGAGTGACAGACCCGCGATGATGGAACGGGAAACCTCAGCATCGATAGCGATTCCTGGAAGCTGTTCTTCTAGAGCAGGTGCCGCTGCCAGAGCAACCGAGTCACCGATGACGCTCACATTCTCCCCCGTTGGTGGCACGGTCGGCCCCGGTGTTGGCTCTTCTGTGGGCGTCGGCTCTTCTGTGGGGATCGGGGTTGGAAGACTGGTTTGTGCGGGTTCAGCGGCCTCATTCATTAGCCCGTTCTGCGCGACATGCTCTTGGCCGCGTTGCACGGCAAGCTGCGCGGTCGTCTGTTCCGGTGCGGAAAGGAGCATGCCGATAGCTGCTCCGACCGTGACGATCATGGCGAGGCCAGGGGCAATTAGACGAACATAGTCGCGAAAAGCCGGTCTTCTTCCTCCAGCTTTCGACGGATCAATAATGTTCCACGCTGGGCCAAACCACGATCGAAGCGTCGGAGTGATCCCCTGGAAACGCATGGGAGTCTCAACGAAGGTGTAGGACAGATGCGCTGCAAGAATTGAGATTGCTCCGACGATCGCAGCCATTGTTCCAACGCGCATCCGAGGAAACTGGCTGTTCATGATGACGAGGATCGGCCAGTGCCACAAGTAGATTCCGTACGAGCGCTCACCGAACCAGACAAACACGCGGTTGTCGAGAATATTGGCCAGAAGCTGGGCCGGCCCGAGCTGCGTGTCAATGCTCGAAAGGAAACCCTGCATGAGAGCAACCATCCCGACGCAGACAATAAGAGTGCCTCCCGGGTACACCCACGGCTCATTGTCGGGAATAAGGAACCATCCGGCAACGACGACGCCGAACCCTATCCACGCAATCAGCCCCCGGACCCACACCACCCAGCGGCTCGGATCACGAACGGGATTTTGCAGAGGACGGGTGGCTACCAGCGCGAGGACTGCACCGAGCATCAGACCGAATGCGTGCGAATCAGTCCCCTGATAGGCACGGGTGTAGTCATCCGCGCCCTCAATCAGCCACGCCATCAAACCGGCCGAAGCGGCCGCCAACCCAGCGGGAACGAGCCACCGATACCTCCGCGCGAGAGCGAGGATACCGAGGACGAGAACGGGCCACACCAGATAGAACTGTTGCTCTACTGCCAGAGACCACACATTCGTCCACAGATGGGGACTCGCGCTATCAAAATACGATGCGCCAATTGCTATTTCCACCCAGTTGTATGCAAATGTGATGACACCGAGAAATTGCGGAAGAATACCCGCGAGAATATTGACGTCAATGAGGCCGGCAACAATCAGAGTAACGATCGCCATGAGGGCGACCGCGGGGAGCAAACGACGAATCCGCCGAAGCCAAAACGCCCTCAGATTGATATGTCCGCTGGCTTCGTGTTCGCGAACGAGTAGCGCTGTAATGAGGAATCCCGACAGAACAAAGAAAACATCGACGCCGAGGAAACCTCCCCGCACCTGTCCCGGAATCAGGTGATAAGCGAGAACTGCAGCAGCAGCGAGGGCACGCATACCGTCAAGACCGCGGACGCGCCGAACGGGAGGTCGTGGAGCGGTATCTGTAACTGTGCGTGCGGGATTTGCTTTCTCAGGAGTGGTCACGCCTCGGGCCCATTCATTACTGGACGATCTGTTAGTAGCGATTACGAGCCTACCCCCGATAGGAGAATGACCGTGAGTTAAGACTAGGATAGACACTATGAGTATGGTCACCGAAGAAATTGTCCGCGATGCATTGAACGATGTGATGGATCCCGAGATCCGCCGCCCGATCACCGAACTCAACATGGTTGATACCGTGAAAGTTGAGGGATCGAGCGTAGAAGTCACGATTCTTTTAACGACTGCGGGATGCCCGCTCAAAAATCGGATTACTTCCGATATTGAGCAGCGTCTGGAACAAGTCGACGGAATCGACTCCGTTCGAGTCGTCATGGGAGTCATGAATGAAGAACAGAAAAAAGCGCTTCGAGAAAAACTCAATGGCGGAGTCGCAGAACGTGAGATTCCCTTTGCCCAGCCCGGTTCATTAACACGCGTCATTGCCGTCACCTCGGGCAAAGGCGGGGTTGGTAAATCATCGGTTACCGCTAATCTCGCCGCAGCGATGGCCAAAAATGGTCTTAAAGTCGGCGTCGTCGATGCCGACATTTACGGCTTTTCAATTCCCCGCATGATGGGTGTCGAACATGAGCCAACCGTGATTGATGGGATGATCATTCCTCCGGTTGAACACAACGTAAAGATCATTTCGATCGGCATGTTCGTTCCCGACGGACAGGCTGTTGTCTGGCGCGGACCGATGCTCCACCGCGCTATTCAACAGTTCCTCGCCGATGTATTTTGGGGAGACCTCGACGTACTCCTTCTCGATCTGCCACCGGGAACTGGCGACGTCGCTATTTCGATTCCGCAACTTATCCCGAACGCAGAAATCCTCGTCGTCACGACCCCGCAAGTGGCGGCGGCGGAGGTCGCCGAGCGGGCTGGTTCCATCTCGGCGCAGACGCGCCAACGGGTTATTGGAGTCGTCGAAAACATGTCCTATCTGCCTCAACCTGACGGGACCCAGCTCAACCTGTTTGGCCAAGGTGGTGGCGAAACCGTTGCCGCGAGACTATCGACTCATCTGGGATATGAGGTCCCGTTGCTCGGCCAGATTCCACTCGACGTGGATCTGCGAGAAGGAGGAGATGCGGGGACACCCGTGGCCCTCGGAGATTCTCCGGCCTCACGCGTCCTCAACGATATTGCCCAAACGCTCGGGAAGCGAGCACGTGGCCTTTCCGGTCGGCAGCTCGGCGTAAGTCCGGTGTAAGCATCGTCGATATTATTAAAGGTGTGTGCCTGCGGCACACACCTTTAATTACGCTTTCTTTTTCGCCTGTCTCAAACGACGCACGCTACTACGCGACGTGGGGGCCTTCGATCCGGCGAGATAGGGGCGACCACCTCGGCTCGGAATACGGTGAGTGTACTGGCGCTGAGAATAACCGTATGGTTTACGCGCAGGAGCCGGTTTTTGAGCCGCGGTTTGATCGTCACTGACCGCAGGCGAACGCGGTGCCGGTGGGCGCGAGGGCGACGGTTTCGGCTTATCCATGCCAAGCGGACTGACGAGTTGTTTCCACTCATCAAGTTCTTCCTGCACAGCCTCGCGAATCATTCGGCGCGGATCATATTGGCGAACGTTGAGTTTAGAAAGATCGAGATCTTTCAGGTCCTCTCCCACTTCTTCATCGAGAGTCTCCCGCAGTTTCGCAAGCTGCACGCGGGAGGTCTTGACCCATTTCGTAATCGTCGCCGCGACCGTCGGAAGGCGCGATGGACCGACAACGACCGCGACCACGAACAGGATCAACAGGAGTTGCAGGCCACTAATTCCAAACATATGAACATTCTACTCACAGGAGGGCGCAAACTACGTACCCGGAACGTTAAGCTAGTGACATCGGAGTAATTGCATGCCCCGGCGTGCACTAAGTGAAAGTGAGTATCGACATCAGTACTGAAAAGGCACTCAGTTGGTCTTACTGTGAAGAATTCGTCCCAGAAAGCGAGATTCTCACGGCCGCCCGACTGCAGGCTCAGGACCTTGGATGTACCCCCGTGTCACCCGGCATGGGGGCGGCGTTGCGTATGCTCGTTGCGTCATGTGGCGCTAAGGCGGTCGCCGAAGTAGGTACCGGAGGCGGCGTTTCTGGCCTATGGCTATTAGCTGGAATGAGCGACGACGCCGTTCTCACCACCATCGACCATGAGTCCGAATACCACCGGGTAGCCCGAGCAGTATTCTCCCGCGCAGGGATGAGTCCCCCGCGCACTCGTCTCATTACCGGTCGCGCTCTCGATGTTCTTCCACGCATGGCCTCGCGTGCCTACGACCTCATGCTGCTCGACGCGGATCCAAGTGAAAACGTCGAATACGTCTCACACGCGCGCAGAATGCTTCGCCCGGGAGGTCTCCTACTCATCGCCCATGCCCTCTGGCATGATCACGTTGCCGACCCAGCCCGCCGAGAGCCAGATACCGTCGCAATGCGCCAACTGATCCGCGACCTCGCAGATTCGGATGATTTCCTCACCCACGTCATTGGCGTCGGTGACGGTTTAGCCGTCGCGGTGCGACGCTAACGTTAGCTCATAGTACGAGGCCGAGGTCAGTGACCTCGGCCTCGTACAACGATTTCAGGCGCTACGCAATTGCTGCGGTGAGTTCCTCCGCCAGGGTTTTTGCTTCGTCTGGTGTGAGCTCGACGACGAGACGTCCTCCACCTTCACTGGGGATTCGCATAACAATACCGCGTCCCTCTTTAGTTGCCTCCATAGGCCCGTCACCTGTGCGGGGCTTCATTGCAGCCATAGTGTACTTCCTCTCTCGGCGTACTCCATTGATACTCGATCGGATATCGAGCATCATGTGCCGTGGCTAATCACTTCTATTCTATCCATATCTGTGAAGTTGAGCACGAGCACCCACATTAATTGCCACGAGAGGTCTGATTTCGTTTAGCTCCCATTCCCGTTACAGAACTCGCGGATAATTCCGATCGCCTCCTGCGGGGTTTCCACCACGTTGATGAGGTCGAGGTCGCCGGGGCTAATGTTTCCTTCGGCAAGCATTGCCTTTCGAAGCCAGTCAACGAGTCCGGTCCAGTACGCGGCATCAACGAGAACGATGGGGAAGCTCTTGATCTTATGGGTCTGGACGAGGGTGAGTGCTTCAAACAGTTCGTCCATGGTTCCGAAACCGCCGGGCAGGACAATAAAACCGAAGGAGTACTTGACGAACATCATTTTCCGGGCAAAGAAGTACCGGAAGTTAATGCCGAGATCTACCCACTTATTCATTCCCTGTTCGTGCGGTAGTTCGATCCCCAGTCCAACCGAGGTGCCACCGGCCTCAACTGCTCCGCGATTCGCCGCCTCCATAATTCCGGGGCCTCCCCCAGTAATAACGGCGAGATTTTCTTCTGCCAGGAGACTACCGATTTCTCGAGCGTATTCGTAATGCTTGTGGGTGTCCGGGGTACGTGCCGAACCAAAAACAGAAATAGCTGGCCCAATGTTGGCGAGGGCTCCGAAACCTTCAATGAACTCCGCTTGAATTCGCATGACCCGCCACGGGTCGGCGTGGAGCCAGTCCGCGTCCTGGTGTTTTTTTAATAGCCGCGCATCTGCTGTTTCACTGGGAATCTGCTTCCCTCTGAGCAGAACCGGACCTTTACGGTAGGAGGGGCGGCGCATCGGAGTCATTGTTCTTCCTTACTGTCGGCGTAGTGCCCATGGTACGTAATCTCCCCGGATCACCGTATAACGACACCGCTCGGCAGCGTAAACCGAACTCCGTGGAGCGAAATTCTAATGCAGGATACGAGCCACTTCAGACAGCGTGCCGGAAATCGATGGATACACGGTGAAAGCTGACGACAGTTGATCGACAGTCATCCGGTGAGTAACCGCCAGCGTCAGCGGGAAGATCTGTTCGGACGCGCTCTCGCCCACGATGACGCCTCCGACAATCACCCCCGAATCGGCCTCAGAGAAAATCTTCACGAAACCATCGCGCAGACCATGCATCTTGGCACGCGGATTGCGCGCAATCGGAAGCTTCGCCGTCTTAATATCGAGACTGGACTTCGCAATGTCGGCCTCGCTCATGCCGACGGTTGCAACCTCGGGGAGAGTGAAGATCGTCGATCCAATGCGACTCGTGTCAAGCGGTGTCACCGCGTCGCCGAGGGCGTGCCACATGGCAATGCGTCCCTGTTGGGCCGCAACTGATGCGAGAGGAAGGACCCCGGTACAGTCGCCGGCAGCGTAGACGCGGAAAGCGGACGTGCGCGACACGCGATCGACCTCAATATGACCGCGATCGGTCAGTCGAACCCCAATTTCTTCTAGGCCAATCCCGGCTGTCGATGGAATTGAACCGACCGCGAGCAAACAGTGACTCCCGCTCAACACTTCACCCGATTGAAGGTGGACTTCGACACCGTTTTCCGTTCGATTGGCAGACACCGCTCGTGAGCGCGACTTAATCTCCATACCGCGGCGGCGGAAAATATCCTCGACCAGAACTGCCGCTTCCATATCTGCACCGGGAAGCATGTGATCGCGCGACGACACGAGCGTCACATGTGAGCCGAGCACTTGGTATGCGCCGGCGAGTTCCGCGCCCGTCACACCGGAACCGACGACGATCAGGTGTTCGGGGAGTTCTTCCATGTTGTACAGCTGCGCCCAGTTGAAGATACGTTCACCGTCGGGCTCAGAGCCGGGCAGAGCGCGCGGCTTCGCTCCCGTGGCCACAAGGACGATTTCTGCTTCCAGATACTCCGTGCTCTCGGCTGTCGTCGCAGAGATAATCCGTGTTCCGCGGTCACCGAACTTGGATTCGATGCGTCCTCGTCCATCGATGATTTCGACACCGAGTTGTTCGAGGCTGGCACGAATATCCGCCGCCTGTTTCGACGCCAGCTCACGCACCCGCGCATTGATCGTCGCCATGTCAGCCGTCGGTTTGACCGACCCGACGTTGATCCCCAGTTCTTCAGCCTGTTCAGTTTCAGTTAACCACTCAGCGGTAGCGATCAGAGTCTTTGAGGGGACGACATCAGTGAGAACCGCCGCACCCCCTAATCCCTGATCTTCAATGAGGGTAACTTCGGCTCCCAAGCGCACGGCTACGGTGGCGGCCTCATAGCCACCGGGGCCACCTCCGATAATGACGACGCGCGACCCTTCTCGTACGGGAGAAGCATTGGGTTCTGAGCGACTGCGTTTTTTCCGGGGTGTTTGAGCCGGTGCGGAACTGTCCTGAGAGCTGTCTGCCTGCGTCTTCGCGGGCAGATTAAACGGGTTGGTTTGCATACCCTATTCTTATCGCACTTCCATTACGCTTGTGCCTCGGTTAGGCCGTAAGATAGGGATAATGAATACCAACGACGCTTCTGATCAAACCACGAATTCCCCGTTAGCTCTAGCAGAAAAGGCCGCCGCAGTAATCCGCGAGCGGTCCGGAATTGACCGACACGATATCGCTCTCGTCCTCGGCTCCGGCTGGGGTGGAGCGGCTGATTTAATTGGCGATACCGTCAGCGAAATACCTGCCGGGGAGATTCCCGGCTTTCACGCTCCTGCTGTGGCCGGCCACGGCGCCACCCTCAGATCGATCCGCGTCGATAGTGGAAAGATCGCTCTCGTGCTTGGATCGCGCACTCATTTCTACGAAGGAAAGGGCGTGCGCGCAGTTGCCCACGGCATGCGTACCGCAGCCGCGTGCGGGGCTACAACTGCGGTATTGACAAATGGGTGCGGCGGATTGCGTGAGGAATGGGAGCCGGGCCAACCCGTCCTCATTTCCGACCACATTAACCTCACCGGAGCCTCCCCGCTTGAGGGCGCCACTTTTGTCGATCTCACCGATCTGTATGCTTCGCGGCTTCGCGATCTCGCGCGCGACGTTGATCCGTCTCTTCCCGACGGCGTCTATGTGCAGTTCCGCGGCCCCCACTACGAAACTCCCGCCGAAGTGCAGATGGCAAAAATCATCGGCGGAGACCTCGTTGGCATGTCAACAACGTTGGAGGCGATTGCCGCTCGTGAGGCTGGAATGGAGATCCTCGGAATCTCTTTGGTCACCAACCCTGCAGCTGGGATCTCCCCCACTCCGCTGTCGCACGATGAGGTGATTGCAGCCGGTCGAGCAGCCGGCCCCCGAATTTCCCGATTGCTCGCTGACATTATCCAGCGGCTCTAAGCGCCTTGAGTCATTGGGCGCCCCAGCGCACCGCGCTGTTACCCGGAAGGAACACATATGACTACACTCGATGAGGGCTTGATCGAATCGTGGATCGCAGACGATCCGGATGAGAGCACCCGAGCCGAGCTCTCCGCCCTCCTGGACGCACACCGCAATGGAGATGAGTCGGCGAGCGCAGATCTCGCTGACCGTTTCAGCTCGACTCTGACCTTTGGCACCGCCGGTTTGCGCGGGAAAATCGGCGCAGGTCCCAACCGCATGAACCGCGCGGTTGTTATTCGCGCGGCCGCCGGACTGGTCGCATTCTTGCGAGAGAAAGTCGGCGACGATTTCCACCTCGTTATCGGTCACGATGCGCGTTACGGATCCAAACAGTTCGCGGAGGATACTGCGGCTGTCGCGGTCGGCGCTGGAGGGCGTGCGTCGCTATTTGATCGTGAACTCCCCACCCCCGTCACCGCATTCGCACTCAAACATCTCAATGCAGACGCGGCTGTCGTCGTCACCGCCTCACACAATCCTCCGCAAGATAACGGGTACAAAGTGTATCTCGGAGGTCGCGCGGTGGGCGGCTCCGGACAGGGAGCGCAGATCGTTCCGCCTTTCGACGCGGAGATTTTCGCGCAAATTCAAGCTGTCACAGCTGTCGCTGACGTGCCGCGCGCAAGTTCCGGCTGGGAGAGTCTCGGCGATGAGGTCGTTGAAGCCTACCTTGACCGAGCCGTTTCACTCGTTCCTGCGGGCGACAAGGACCTGACGATTGTACTCACTTCCATGCACGGGGTGGGTGGGGAAACCGCGGTTGCCGCACTCCACCGAGCCGGGTTTGCCGACGTCCACGTCGTTCCCGAGCAGCACGACCCCGATCCCGACTTCCCCACCGTGTCCTTCCCCAACCCGGAAGAACCCGGCGCACTCGACCTCTCGTTTGCATTAGCTCGGAAGATTGACGCCGATATTATTCTCGCCAATGACCCCGATGCCGATCGGTTCTCCGCCGCTGTCCCCGATCCGCGTGGAACCGATGGATGGCGACAGCTCACCGGAGACGAAGTAGGTGCCCTACTTGGTGAAGCAGTCGCCCGTGCTCACGAGGGCGATACCGACTCCGTCCTCGCCAACTCAATCGTGTCGTCGCGTCTGCTGTCGCGTATCGCGGCTGCTCACGGGGTGTCTTACCGCGCAACGCTGACGGGATTCAAGTGGATTTCACGCGTTGACGGCATTGTATTTGGATACGAAGAAGCTCTCGGCTACTGCGTAGACCCGAACTTTGTGCGCGATAAGGACGGAATTACAGCGTGCCTGCAGCTCGCCACCATGGCGGCTGAACGCAAATCGCAAGGATCGTCGCTTCTCGACGAGCTTGACGATCTCGCGCGCGCTCACGGCCTCTACGCCACCGCGCCGCTGTCGATTCGCGTTGAGGATCTGTCGCTCATTGCTGAAGGCATGAAGAATCTGCGAGCTGGTACGCTAACCGAACTCGCCGGATCACCCCTGGCATCGACAGTCGACCTGTCTGCCGGCTCGGCTGAACTCCCCCCCACGGACGGCCTCGTGTTCACCTCCGAACGCGGTGACCGCGTCGTTGCCCGGCCCTCGGGTACAGAACCCAAGCTCAAGTGCTATCTCGAAACGATCATCTCCGTCGACGAGGGCGCTGATCTCAATGCTGTTCGTGACGAGGCCGCTCAGCGCCTCGACGCGATGAAGGCGGATATGAGAGCCGCTCTGGGAATCTAACCGTGTGATGGTGATCGCGGCGCTTGGTGGTTCACGCTAACAGCGCCGCGATTGCCATGAGTGAGGGCGTGGCGAACACAGTCGATGCAATGACGGTTCCGCGAGCCAGGGTCTCGCCCGTCTCGGCACGGAATGCCGCTAAGTAGGCATTTTGCGCGGTGGGGAGCCCCGCCATGCACGCGTACGCGAAAAGCGGGAAACCGCTGGCACCGAGTACGACGTGAGCGAAAACCACAGCGACGAGCGGTTGAAATAGCAGTTTTGCTGCCGTTGCTAACGCAATCGGAATGAGCGCGGGGCGCAGATAGGTCATTTTCTCTCCCGCCAGAGATAGCCCGAAGGCAATGAGAATGCACGGAACCGCCGCTCCAGCGACCAGTTCGATCGGCCCAACCACGACGGTCGGAAGGTGCCACCCGCTGAGAGAAATCGTGCTTCCAATGATGGCGGCGTAGACGAGAGGATTGCGGAGCACCGTCCGCACCACCCGGCTCATGGTCACGTCACCACGCCCAGAGGCGAGGTCGGCAAGCACGAAAAACATCGGTGAAAAGAATCCCAGTTGGAATAGAAGTACCGGAATAACGTGGGTCGTGGAACCGAGAATGTAGTGCGACAACGGTATGCCCAAGTAGCCGGCATTCGTCAAGGCCGAGCTCATCGCGCCGATGACCGTGTCACCGATGCGCAGGTGCAATACGAAGCGGCCGAGAAGTGCGAATACGGTCGCCGTGACTAGTGCTGAAACGGCGGCCACTAGCAGTGGTTGACCAAAAACCGCTTGAACGTCCGCTTGGGCGAGAGCTAAACCAATGTAAGCGGGCAGAGCAATGAAATACACCAGTCGATTAAGGACGAGCTGCGCAGAATCTCCCAGCAGCCGCACCCGACCGAGAAACCAGCCGAGGATAATGACCGCCCACACGACGCTCAACCCCGATAGAACACCACCCATGAGGTGATTGTTCCATCTTTGAGCACGGTTGGCTTACTCCCGCCGATATACGGCACCGATAGTACAGTCCTATCCCGCGCTATGAGGCGTCGGGATCATTCTGGGTGTGCTCGGCGGCTTTCGTCAACGAACGAATCGTGCCGTCGACATACTCATCAAGTCCGGTGTCATTCCACAACATCCAGCGCTCATGCACGGATTCAACAATTTTGTACAGACGCTCATGTCTCGCATCGGTCAGGCCGAACTCCACCGCATCATCACCGTAGGAGTAGATGACCCAATGTGTATTCGTGCTTTCGCGGATCATTTCACCAGCGGCAACAGCCAGCGCTTCAATGACGGCGTCTGGGGTTTCACGCTGGTCTTCAGGAGTGTGGTACCACGCGTTGCGCTGGGAAATAAACACCGATTGCAGTTCTTCACCGCTGGCAGTCGCACCCATGTCTGCCGCTCGCACGTGTGCGCGTCTCAGAGCATCAACCATGTCCGCGTTTGCTTCGACCGGCTTGACCACGAGATCAAAGTCAAGCGGGTCCGCAGCGTCCTCTTCCGCGATCGAATCCGCGACTGCCTGAGCGAAATCAACTTCGTTAAGTCGCGCTCCCTTAGATACTGCTTCTTCGAGTTGGAAACCCCACTCGTTGAGGATCGTCTCACGGACGTTAGGCGCAAGGGAAAAAGCCTGTTCGAGGACGCGCTGCCACGGTCCTTCATCAACCTCGTACATGTGAGCGAGACGAGGAGATAGTTCCACCATCTGATCCGCGGTTATATCATCGAGGACACCAAGAGCATCGAGCACATAGGCGTCGAGAAACCTCAACTGTGGTTTGTCCGCGTACCGCTCATCTAGGGCGGCTGCCTTACTGCGCCGACTGCCCGAGCGCGCGACCCCGCGAAATCGATCGAATAACCCCATGCTGTGTGCTCCCGTTCCCCGGATTGATGTTGGTCTACTAAGACTAGCCTGACTAACAGTTCCCAGGGGTCTATCGCGAAAAATCGCAGAACAGTGGGGTGGTCGTCGCGAATACAATGACCGGGGGTGAACTTACCATTTGAGATAGGTTCACCCCCGATCAGCGTACGGATCAGGCTAGTCGTCCAGTCCGTCGAGAATTGCGCGTGAGGCTGACAATCCGAGGCGGCTTGCCCCCGCCTCAATCATTGCCCGGGCTGTTTGCGCATCGCGAATACCTCCCGAAGCCTTCACTCCAAGGCGGTCTCCCACGGTCTTGCGCATGAGAGCAACTGCATGCACCGAGGCGCCTCCTGCCGGGTGGAATCCGGTCGAAGTCTTCACGTAGTCGGCTCCTGCCGCCTCTGCTGCTCGGCAGCAGGCCACGATCTCATCATCAGTCAAAGCAGCCGACTCGATAATGACCTTGAGCAAAGCTCCGGAAGTCGCTTCGCGCACCGCGCGTATATCGGCCTCAACCTCATCCCACAAGCCTTCCTTAACGAGTTTGAGGTTAACGACCATATCAACCTCGTCGGCTCCCAACTCAACGGACTGCTTGGCCTCAGTAGCCTTCACTTCGGGCTTGTGCGCACCCGAGGGGAAGCCGCAGACGGTAGCCACCTTGACGGACTCCGGGACTTCAATGGGAAGTTGATTCGGGCTGACACACACCGAGAACGTCCCCAGCTCATCAGCCTCCGCAACGAGAGCTTGAACATCTGCTGCAGTGGATTCTGGTTTGAGGAGAGTGTGGTCAATAATCGATGCCACATCTGAGCGTTTCATAAATATCCTTATCTTTCTGGTATGAGGGCGAGGGTGACGCGCCTCCAGTTGCCGAAGGCAGGAACCCTGTCTTTGGACCGGCTCACGCGCACGAACTCATCCCACGTCATTGAATGGTCTTGTCCAGATGCCGGGTCGAACACGATGACCCCGGTATCCGTCCCGGCTCGTAAGGTCACAACGTGCCGAGACACTATGTCGAAGCGGGCAAAGCGGGCAGGGAGCGTGTTTCCTCCCGTGTAGAGCGCAATGTCATCGCCTTTATCCAGTGCTGATCGAACGTGATCAATAGTGTCTGCGTTCCACAGATACGGGCGATACCGTAGCCCGGTAGCCGTGTTAAGCATGTGAATGAGGGCCCAGGGCGCGGTTCCGTATTTTTCGGGCCAGCGCGGCCCCATTCGCTGTGCGGCGAGGGTGTGTAGACGCTCCTGTGCTTGACGAACGCGTGCGGGATCGCCGTCGGTATACCACTGCATACCCCGCCGATGGCGAGACGCAATGGCAAGCGCGGCGGCGATCCCGCACGACGTGTCCGTCATCTGTCGGTGCACAACTACACGCCAGCTATCCGTTCGAGCACCACAGATTCCCGTACCGCGGGTTTGTCTGCGGTAATCGAGTATCCTCCATCGAGGGCGGCGATGGCGCGATCAAACCGCTCGGGAGTTGCCGTATGTAGTGTCATGAGCGTCTGTCCGCGCCGCACCTGGTCGCCGGGTTTGGCATGCAGTTCGATACCTGCGACTGCTTGTACTTGTTCCCCCTTACGGGCCCGTCCCGCACCCAAACGCCACGCGCTAACGCCGACGGCCATCGCGTCGAGACGCGAAAGATACCCGTCGGACTCCGCAACAATGTCGTGGGTGTGCTCGGCGACGGGAAGCGGCGCATCCGGGTCACCGCCCTGGTCACGGACCATCGCCTTCCACCGATCCATCGCCCGTCCGTCTTTTAATGCGGCTTCGAGATCGGCGTCAGGCTTACCGGCAGCACTCACCATTTCGCGGGCGAGTGCGAGGGTCAGCTCGATCACGTCCTTCGGACCTCCTCCGGCTAGAACCTCTACTGATTCGCGCACTTCCAGCGCATTGCCAGCAGTCAAGCCCAGCGGAGTATCCATGTCGGTTAACAAAGCGGTGGTTTTGACACCGTGATCGACTCCCAGCGCAACCATGGTTGAAGCCAGTTCTCGGGCTGCATCACGATCTTTCATGAACGCGCCGGAACCGACCTTCACGTCGAGAACGAGGGAGTCAGTGCCTTCAGCGATTTTCTTCGACATAATCGAGGACGAAATCAGCGGCACGCAGTCCACCGTCGCAGTGATATCGCGGAGCGCGTAGAGCTTCTTATCGGCGGGGGCAAGCCCCGCGCCGGCCGCGCAGATGACCGCGCCTGGACCGGTACCGAGCATATCCATGATCTGCTCGTTGGGGATCTCGGCCTGCCAGCCGGCAATTGCCTCCATCTTGTCGAGGGTTCCTCCGGTGTGTCCAAGGCCGCGGCCCGACAGTTGCGGCACCGCCACGTCAAACGCTGCGACGAGCGGCGCGAGGGGAAGGGTGATTTTATCCCCCACTCCCCCGGTTGAGTGTTTATCAGCGGTGGGCCTGGGGAGGGAGGAAAAATCCATCGTCTCTCCCGAGTCGATCATCGCTTGAGTCCACCGACCAATTTCTTGACGGTTCATACCGCGCAGGAAAATAGCCATTGCCAGAGCCGCCATTTGTTCGTCCCCGACGACTCCGCGGGTGTACGCATCGATCACCCAATCAATCTGCTCGGGATCGAGCGTATTCCCGTCTCGTTTCGCTCGGATGACGTCTACGACGTCGAATGGTTCGGTCATTGGGAGATCTCCTTGATTTCGTCGAGGTCCTCGACGCCAAAAGCGTCGGGAAGTACCGCTGCCATCGGCTGGATTCCGCTGGGGAGAAGGACCCGAAGGTCACCACCGCCGTGCTCGTAGAGCAACTGGCGGCACCTCCCACACGGCACAATGGGCTGGGCTTGTTGATTCACGCAGACAAACGCGACCAGTCGGCCTCCTCCGCCATTGATGAGGTCGGATACGAGACCGCATTCGGCGCATAGTGTTACACCGTAGGCGGCGTTTTCTACATTGCAGCCCGTAATGATGCGACCGTCGTCAACGAGGGCTGCCGCGCCAACGGGATAGTGCGAATAGGGACAGTAGGCGCGTCGCATGGCTTCAGTTGCCTGTTCGCGCAAAGTGTCCCACATGTGTTCAGTGAGCTCACTCATCGTTTTTCCTGTCATTGGGTTGGGTCAGGCGCCCTCCATCGAATGATGGAGGGCGCGATTCCCCAATCGCTTTACGGGTAGGGTTTGCCTTCAGCGGCCGGCGGCCGCACTGCACCAACGAAGCCCGCCACTGCGAGAATCGTAATGAAGTACGGGGTCATGAGCAGGAACTCGGCGGGAACCTTTGATCCCACCGCCTGCATGGTTGCACCGAGGTTCGTGGCAAAACCAAACAGGAGGGCAGCCGCGAAAGCGCCCTTCGGGTTCCATCGTCCAAGAATCATTGCTGCCAGGGCGATAAAGCCGTTACCAGCAGCCATGTCTTTGGAAAAGGCAAGACCTTGTCCGATGGTGAAGAACGCGCCTCCCAAGCCTGCCAGTGCACCGCCGAGGAGGACATTGCGCCACCTCGTCGCATTGACCTTGATGCCGACGGTGTCAGCGGCCTTCGGGTGCTCACCGCACGCCCTCATTCGCAGGCCCCACCGCGAGTTGAACACCATGTACTGCATGATGATCACGGTGATGAACATGAGGTAAATGAGGATTGATTGGTTGAACAGGACGGGCCCGATAACCGGGATTTGCGACAGGAACGGAATCTTGATCGGCGCAAGGCGCTCAACTGAGTTGAGTGTTTCCGCGTTGAACTTGAGCACCGTTGAGAACAGGAACGACGTAATACCGACAACGAGCATGTTGAGCACGACGCCGACGATAATGTGGTCGGTTCTGAAATTAACGGTGAACAGAGCGAGTAGTGCGGCCACGGCCATGCCCGCAATCGGGGCACCGATCAGGCCAACGTAAGCGTTCGAAGCGACGGAGGCCGTGACGGCTCCGAGGAATGCGCCGAAGAGCAACTGGCCTTCAATCGCAATGTTAATAATGCCCGACCGCTCGCAGACGACACCGGCGAGGGAGCCGAAGACGAGTGGGGTCGCGAACGCGAGTGCCCCCGTCAAGAGCGCAGTCACCGGCAGGTGCGCGGACGCTTTGCCAGCCACGGTCGAAATAAGGAACGTGATGACGAAAGCGACGCCGGTTCCCACCAGTAGCCACCCATTAACGGGTCGACGTTTGATCGAGAAATACCAGATGAGGGCAGTGAGGACGATAGCAATGACCGCGAGTGCCATTGATGTGCCAAAAGCTGGAACTGTGGTTTCAGGAATCTGGAACAAGAAGCTCTCGTCCGTTCCCCAGGTGATCCGCGAGTATCCACTCGTCGTCATCGCAATGAGGAGGGTGAGCACTGCCATAACAGTCGCCGCGATTGGATCGCGCAGCGACATTTTTACGCGAATGTCATTCGCGACAACGGCTTGTTGCGTAGTCACTTCGCTTCTCCTTTCACGGTTGCCGCCGATGTCTTGGCAGCCACTTTGCGACGTTCACGATAGTAGCGAACGGCCTCAGACGCGGCGATCAAGAGGACGATGACGGCCTGGGTAATCTGGACGATGTCCACGGGGATGCTGGCCGAGGCCTGCATGGTTGCGGCACCCGCAGCGAGGGCTCCGAAGAGGAGCCCGGCGAACACCGTTCCTAACGGTGTTGATTTACCAAGGAGCGCAACCGTAATGGCGTCGAACCCGTACGAGCCGGCCGAACCACCGGTGAGGAATCGTTCCGTCCCGAGTACGGGGGCAGTACCGGCGAGTCCGGCGAGGGCACCGGAGATTACCATCGTGAGGAAAATGACGCGCGTGACCGATATACCCGCGGTGCGGGCAGCGTGCGGGTTGGCTCCAGCTGCTCTCAGTTCGAATCCGAACGTTGAGCGTTCCAGTAGCCACCACACGAAGACCGCGGCGAGAAGCGCGATAATAATCGAGATGTCGAGACGGAAGGCTCCGCCGAGGAGTTTCGGATAGGTAGCCGTCGGCTCAACGTACATGGATTTGCCCGATACGCCCTCTCCGTGCATGAACTCGCTTTGCAAAGTCCACGACAGGAATAGGAGCGCGATGGAGTTCATCATGATCGTCACAATGACCTCGTTGGCACCAACTTTTGCCTTGAGGAAACCGGGTACTCCGCCCCACAGTGCGCCGCCGATAATCGCGCAGAGAATCGCAACGAGCAGGTGGAGTCCGTACGGCAGGTGCAAGTGAATGCCCGCCACCGTTCCGGTCAGAGCACCCATAATGAACTGGCCCTGCACGCCAATGTTGAACAGACCCGCGCGGAATGCAACCGCGATAGCCAGGCCCGCGATAATGAGCGGAACTGCACGGGTCAAAGATTCAAACAGTGGTTTGACCGCACCGGTTGCCGTCGACGCTTTGTAATCGTAGATAGCGCCGCGGAACAGTGATGAGAAGAAGCTTTGGAAGGTGGCCGAGGCTTCGGTGAAGAAATCCGCCGGACGCGCAAACAGGTAACCGGCAGTGCGCTGAACGTCCTTATCGAAGATAACGACGATGATTGCTCCAATGAGCAAGGAAGCCACAATGGCACCGACAATAACCGCCGTGTTCATGGAGAACACGCGTTGCAATAGGCGATTTGCCCACGGAGCGGCGCTTGGTTGCTGGTCAGTGGTTTCCGCATCCGGATCCACCTGCGGACCGAGCTCACCCGGAGTGGGGGTGATGTTGTCACTCATCGGACACCTCCTCAATGGCAGTGGGGTGTGCCGCAGCCTGCTGCTGGGCTTCTTCCAGTGGGACTCCCGCCATCATGAGGCCGAGAACATCGCGAGAGGTTCCCGCCGGCACAATGCCGACGATGCGGCCGCGATACATGACGGCGATTCGATCAGCGAGCGCATCGACTTCATCAAGTTCGGTTGAGATCACGAGAACCGCGGTGTTTTTGTCGCGTTCTTCCACGATCCGCTTGTACACGAACTCAATCGAGCCAACGTCTAGGCCGCGAGTGGGCTGCGAGGCAACGAGAGCGTTGAGGGGACGCGAAAGCTCGCGCGCCAAAATCGCCTTCTGCGCATTACCTCCCGAAAGCGTCGAGATCGGATCGTGCACCGATGTAACGCGGACGTCGAACTCGTCGCGAAGCTTTTCCGCATTGGATTCAACGACCGACGGCTTCATCGAGATGCCTTTGGCAAACGGAGGCTGGTCGTACTGATCGAGAATCATATTCTCCGCGATCGAGAACGTGGCGATCATGCCGTCAGTCGAACGGTCTTCAGGCACGAATCCGAGTCCGTTTTGGAGACGTTCCTTGATCGACATTTTCGCTATGTTCTGTCCGTCGATAGTGATGGAACCGGAGTTGGGGTCGGTCAGGCCGAGGATAGCTTCCGCCAATTCGGTCTGTCCGTTGCCCTGCACTCCGGCAACACAGACGATTTCGCCGCGGTGGACGTCGAGACTGACGTGATCTAACAGCGTGTGACCGCTTTCGGAAAGAATCGACAGGTTCTTAACCGATAGACCTTCGTCGCCGACTTTCGCCGGTTCTTTGTGCACGCCGAGATTGACTGCGCGCCCCACCATGAGGGAGGCCAGTTCCGTCTCAGTCGACGTCGGGGATGCTTCTCCGACCACCTTGCCGCGTCGAATGACGGTGATACGGTCAGCGACCGCACGTACTTCGCGCAACTTGTGGGTAATGAACACGATGGAGGTACCCGCTTCTTTGAGCTGCACCATGATTTCCATCAGTTCATCTGTTTCTTGCGGAGTGAGGACGGCGGTCGGCTCATCGAGAATGAGGACTTCCGCGTCCCGGGACAGAGCCTTAATGATCTCGACACGCTGTTGCGCCCCAACCGGCAGATCCTCAATGAGCGCCTTGGGGTCAATGTCGAATCCGAATCGCTTCGACAGAGTGTTGACGAGATCGATGGCTTCGGAGTGTTTGATAATACCCGCCCCAACAGTGGGTTCGTATCCGAGCGCCACAGATTCCGCGACGGAAAATACGGGGACGAGCATGAAGTGTTGGTGAACCATACCGATTCCGGCGGCAACTGCGTCGCCAGGACCTTTGAAATTCACCTTTTGGTCATCGATGAGGATTTCTCCGTCATCGGGTTGATAGAGGCCGTACAGTACATTCATCAAGGTCGACTTACCCGCACCGTTTTCACCGAGAAGAGCATGAATCTCCCCGGGGTTGACGGTCAGATCAATGTGATCGTTCGCTACGAGGGGGCCGAACACCTTGGTGATGCCTCGAAGTTCGAGTTTCACGAGTGTGGTCCTTTATGTCGTGACACGTGCTCACATACGAAGCAAGGTCCGCGCCTGCTCGTGGCCGGACCTTGCTTCGTCAAATAGTGGCAATCGCGTCGGGATTACGGCTGGTTGACAGTTTCAACCTTGATGTCACCGGAAATAATCTGTTCGCGAACCTTGTTCACAGCGTCCTTCAGTTCCTGCGGAACCTTGCTGTCGAAATCGTGGAACGGAGCGAGTGAAACGCCACCGTTCTCGAGGTTACCGACGTAGGGATCCGAGGTGAAGTTGCCATCGACAACGGACTTGATCGAATCGAAGACGGCGGCGCCGATCTCCTTCACGACCGAGGTCAGAATGTATTCCTTGTACTCCGGCTGAGTTTCGTAGCCGTCAGCGTCAACCCACACGATAGCGACATTGCCTTCTCCGGCATCTTTAGCGGCGGCAAGAGCACCCGCGCCAACCGGGCCAGCGACAGGCATAATCACGTCAACGCCCTGCTCAATCTGCTGCTTGGAGAAGGTCTGGCCTTTACCAACATCGGAGAAGTCCCCGGTAGCCATGCCATCTTGAGCTGCTTTGTCCCAGCCAACGAGTTCAATGTTCGTGCCATTGTCTTCGTTGTACTTCTTCATGCCGTCTTCAAAGCCGTCCGAGAAGATCGCGGTGGTCGGAATGTTCATGCCGACGAACGTGCCGATCTTGCCCTTGGACATGCCCGCTGAAACGTATCCGGCCAGGTAGGACGCCTCGGCGGTGTTGAACACGAGAGCCTTACCGTTTGCCGGTTCTGAGGCAAAGCCGGAGTCAACCAGAGCAAACTTCACGTCTGGGTTTTCCTGGGCTTTCTGGTCAATCTGGTCGGCCATCTTGAAGCCAACGCCGATAATGATGGTGCAACCGTCCTGAATCATTGCGTTGAGGTTCGGATCGTAGTCGGCATCCGAGTTTGATTCAGCGGTCTTGATCTCAACGCCGAGTTCCTTCTCGGCACGCTGGAGACCTTCGAAACCAGACTGGTTAAAGGATTTGTCGTCAAAGCCGCCTTCATCGGAGACCATGCAAGCCTTGACAGCAGAGGCGTCACCACCGGGCTTCGCTGAGTCTTCAGCGCCGCTGGTTGGAGCAGCCTCTTCGGGAGCGGAACCGCATGCGCCGAGCATCAGTGCTGCAGCGGCTGCCAGTGCCGTGACCTTAATCGTTTTCTTCACAGTTCCTCCTGTGGGGATGTACAAAGTGGTCTGTACGAGTCTCCCCCTTGAAAACGGAGGGGTCCGCTCGCGTGCCTGACCAGTGTATCTAATCTTTGAAAATAACTCTAAGCAGAACGCGCTTCGTGACCTTCCAGTTACATATGGCCGCCGCCGAAAAGTTCAGCAGAGCTCGTGTCGCCCCATCTGTCGCACGTATTGAGGGACATCCTTTACTTTCTGAGCGGCGTCACGAGTGGTGACAAGAATAGCGTCATCGGTATGAACAACGACGCAGTTATCGATTCCCACCACAGCGATCAACGGAGCTGAATCACCGGTGAAGACTTTCGCGCCAGACGAATCCACCGCGATGGGGGTTTGTGTCTCGTAGCCGTGCCCGGAGACTTCACACAGAGAATCGAAATCACCGAGGTCAGACCACCCGATCGTCGGTGAGGTCGCGACGACGGCGACACGGTCATCTCGCGCGGCGGGTTCCGCCACCGCGTAATCGAAAGCGATCGCCGTCAATTCACTCCAGCGCTCGGCGCGAGCATCACCGGAGAGGTCCTGCCAGTCGGCCGCGAGCGCGTGCAGGCGGCGCCCAAGATCCGGCTGGTAGTCGGCAAGAGCCTCGCTGAGAGTTCGCGTTGTCATGATGAACATGCCCGCGTTCCACAAGTAGCCGCTTTCAACGAATTGTTGGGCGCGGGCCTCGTCTGGCTTTTCCACGAACTCGGCGACTGTCGCGACCTCTCGATCGATGAGGTCACCGGGGCGAATGTATCCGAACGCAGTCGAGGCCGCAGTCGGCGTGATCCCCAAGGTGGTAATGTACCCGGCGCGGGCGGCTCGTATCGCCGTGCGGATATGGTCGCGTAGCTGCTCACTGTCGCGCACAATATGGTCGGCCGCGAATGATCCTATGACAGCGTCGTCTCCGAATTCTGCCCGGATCAACTCGCTAGCAATTCCGATGGCGGGCATCGAATTGCGACCGGACGGCTCACATACCACCCGCACATCGGTATCGGTAAGTTGGTCGTGGACGGCTGCCGCGTGTGCACTTCCGGTGACGACGGTGATGGTTTCGGCCACCGGAGCGAGGCGCTCGACCGTTTGCTGTAGCAATGACCGGGTCGGGTGAGCCAGGGGAAGAAGGAACTTCGGGTAGTTGGCTCGCGATAGTGGCCACAGTCTGGTGCCCGCTCCCCCAGCTGGAATGATGGCGTGCAATTGAGTCATCGTGTCCCCGTTCGTATCCAAGCCGCGCGTGCCGCGGCGATAGCCCATGCCACCAGTATGACGTTTCTAAGCACGAGGAGGAGACTCGCGACGCCCAAACCCACGCCCTCCGGCTCCCAAAACAGGTAGCGGTACAGGGTTGGGTAGACGAGCTGGGTGAGGACGGTGAGGGCTATGAGAAGGAGGGTTTGGGTATGGAGCCAGCCGGTGTCTACGGCGTCCTCTTCGGCCCGCGCGTTGAGGACAAGCAACGCGGTCCACGCGGGCAAAATCCAGACGATGTACTGCGGTGAGAAGACCTTGTTCGACGCGATGAATAAGCTGATTACGGCGACTGCGGCGATCGCAATCGTCACTGGATCGCTCACCTGGTTGCGTACCGCTCGCACTGCGAGAACGACTAGGAAGCCGAGGACGAGGACGGTCGCAACTGTCGCCACATGTGCCGTGACATCAACGCCGGGGCCGAAGTAGTCCACCGAGTTGTTATCCGACAGACTCGCATTCCAACTCTCAGGTCGGACGACACGCGCGAGGGTGATCCATGACGCGGCGACCGATTCTGTGTGAAGGCCACGCGCCCCCTGCCATGCCAATGGAGAAAACACCCGCCCGACGCCTCCAACCAGGGCTGAGATGCCGACGAACACCACCCCGGACAGGGCGAATACTCCTACCGCACGCCAGCGACGCCGATCAGCGAGCGCGAATGGGATCAGCACAATCGGCCACAGCTTCATCGCCGTTCCCCAGGCGATAGCATGCGCGAATAACGCGGGAGACGTGGCAACGAGCAGGAGCGCGACACCGACGAATAGAGCAGGTACGAGATCGAATCGGAAAATAATTAAAGGCCCCGTGGCGAGCACGAGGAAAGCCCAGGCAATCACCGGGTCGAGCGCACCCGCGCTCACACGGCGTCCTCGATTCGCGTGCGCCAAGATGGCAAACCACAGGCCGATAAGCACCATGATCGCAGTCGTGTATGCGATGACATACCCATCAACGCTGTCTGCACCGAGCAGAGGGATGGCGAGGAGTAACGTCGCCGGCAGCGGGTATTCGATGAGGGCCCGGTCGAAGTGAGGGCCACCCTCAAAGGTGAGCCACGCGTAGTAGTAGTGGACATCGGCAACAAGAGTGCCTGCGGGCAGAAGCAAGAAAACTGCCCACACGCCCCCGATGGCAACCGCTGCAGCGATTGCAACCCGCACTATTTCCCGTCCGTTCACGCTACCCACCGACACATGTGGCCCGGCATTCGCATCGAATACCGGGCCACACATGCATAGCTGTTATTCGTCCGAGCCGTCCGAATCGCCTTCGGCCTCTGAACCTTCTTCGCCTTCAGCACCTTCGGCACCTTCAGCATCCTCATCGTCGACCGGTGTCTCCGGAATCTCTTCCGGAATGACGATCGATGCGAGAACGGTATCGTCCTCGAGATCGGTGGTGACATCCTCGGGAAGCTTGAGGGCTGAGGCATACACCACTTCGCCCTCGCCCAGGCCCTCGACGGAAAGCTCGAGGCTCTCGGGAATCGCAATAGCCGGAGCGGACACGAGAATCGTGTAGTACTCCTGGTTGATCACGGTGCCAGGCTCAGATTCTCCAACGAGAACCAGCGGAACCTCGACCTCGACCTTCTCGCCGCGCTTAACGGCCAGCAGGTCAAGGTGAAGAATGTCGCGGCGGACCGGATGGCGCTGGATATCCTTAACCAGAGCGAGCTGTTCATCGCCCTCAATGTCGAGATTGACGAGCGCGTTCAGGTTGTCCTTGACCAGGAGGAAAGCCTCGTGACCGGGAAGGTCGACGTGCAAAGTGTCGGCACCACTGGAGTAGACCACTGCGGGGACAAGACCGGCGCGACGGGCGCGGCGCGATGCTCCCTTACCAAATTCCTTGCGAACAACCGCACTCATGCGGGTAATATCTGCCATGTTTCCTCCTCGGAAATCTGTACTAATCGTTCGGACCCCGGGGGACGCAAGGAAAACCAGACGCCCAGTCGATAACGGCGGCAAATCCGCCCTCGCCGAGGCAACAGATGAATACTAGCGCAAACTAGGCAACGCCGTCGAATAGAGACGTCACAGAACCGTCGTCAAATACCTCACGTATTGCGCGCGCCAGGAGCGGAGCAATCGACAGGATCGTCAAGTTCTGGAACCGCTTGTCGGTAGTGATCGGTAGCGTGTCGGTCACGATGATTTCACGCGCCCCACATTCTTGCAGACGCTGCGCCGCCGGATGGGATAGGACTCCGTGCGTTGCCACCACGATGACATCCTTGGCTCCCGAAGCTCGCAAGACCTTAACGGCCTCTGCGATCGTGCCTCCGGTGTCGATGAGGTCGTCAACGAGAACACACTGGCGTCCGGCCACATCACCGACCACGCGGTTAGCTACCGAGACATTCGGCCGGCTGGTGTCGCGGGTCTTGTGGACGAAAGCCAACGGACAACCGCCGAGTTTATTCGACCATTTTTCTGCCACCCGGATGCGACCGGCATCGGGCGAGACCACAGCTACTCGGCTCAGATCCACACGGGTGCGCACGTAGTCGACGAGGACCGGCATGGCCCACAGATGATCGACCGGCCCGTCGAAGAAACCTTGGGCTTGCGCGGCGTGCAGATCGACTGACATGAGGCGATCAGCACCGGCTGTCTTGTAGAGATCGGCCATCAGCCGGGCGGAAATGGGTTCGCGTCCGAGGTGCTTTTTATCCTGGCGCGCGTAGGGGTAGAACGGGGCTACTACGGTAATGCGCTTAGCACTCGCCCGCTTGAGTGCGTCGATCATGATGAGCTGTTCCATCATCCACTGATTGATGGGATCGGTATGCGACTGGAGGACAAACGCGTCGCACCCGCGCACCGATTCGTTGTAGCGAACGTAGATCTCACCGTTGGCGAAATCGTAGGCGGTGGTTGGGAGCACGCCGGTTTGGAGCTCTCTTCCAACCGCTTCAGCCAATTCGGGATGGGCCCGACCGGATACGAGAACCAGTCGTTTCTCTCCGGTGGTGATAATGCCAGACAAAATCATTCTCCTCGATCAGCAGGGGTCACTTGGGTGAATGGTGCAAGAACGGTGCCTTCGGGAATCTCTGTATCGAAAGCAAAACAGTGAGGAAGAATCGATCCAGTTCCAACGGTGGTGTTTCGCAACGTCGTGTGAGGGCCGATAACGCTGTGAGGTTCGATCGTTGTTTCGCCCTCGAGGACACATCCGGGTTCAATCGTCGTATCCGGACCGATGGCTACATCAACATCAATAAACGTATTCGCGGGCGAGATAATCGACACGCCTTCACGCATATGCTCGGTAAGGATCCGGCGATTCATCTCTTCGCGTAGTTCGGCCAGTTGTGCTCGATCATTGCATCCTTGTGCCTGCCACTCATCGGAGAGGACAAATGCGCCACACTGACGCCCCTCATCAACGGCGGCGGAAATGGTGTCAGTTAAGTACACCTCGCCCTGATCATTGTCCGTGCCGAGACTCGGGAGGGTCTTGGCGAGGAACTGCGCGTCGAAAGCGTAGATGCCGGCGTTGATTTCGTTGATAGCTAACTGGTCTTCGGTGGCATCGCGGTGCTCGACAATAGCAGTGACATTTCCACCCGTGCGGATAATCCGCCCGTATCCGGTGGCATCGTCCACGATGGTGGTTACGACTGTCACCGCGTTGTTGGCTTCTTCGTGTGCGCGGGTCAGTTCCACTAGAGTGTCACCTTTGAGAAGCGGTACGTCAGCGGAAGTCACCAGCACAGTTCCATCGACCGAGCCAACGGCTTCGTGAAGCGCGTCGAGACCGCACTGCACCGCTCGACCCGTTCCGGGGATTTCGTCTTGATCGGCGAGAATGGTGTCGGGCGCAAATTGTTCAATTGCCTGCGCCACTCGATCTCGCTGGTGGCGGATAACTGCGACGACGTGGTGGGGGTTTGCGGCTTCTGCTGCGACAATCGCGTGCCCGAGGAGGGGCCTGCCACACATTTCATGAAGCACTTTAGGAGTAGTTGATTTCATTCGAGTGCCCTGGCCTGCGGCTAGGACAATGACGGCGCTCGGACGGTTCACGGTTCCTGTCTTCCGGTTGGCTGCCTATTCCACTCGCGTGGCTACCATCTTGATCATAGTGGGTCGAAGGTCATTTAGAGAAAAAACAATACATGCTCTGCCGTTCGCCCCGTAGGCTCTCTCCAGCAACCGTAGGCTCTGCCTAACGAAACCCAACTCGGATACGGATTTTGGGCACAAAAGTTCCGCCCCCAGGATTCGAACCCGGATCTCAAGGCACCAAAGGCCCGCGTGCTGCCATTACACCAGGGCGGAAAGCAACAATCATTGTGCCACAGTTCCCCCTCCGATACACAACTCGCTTACAGGTACACTGTGAAGTCGAATGTAAGGAAACCCAATGGCTCCAAATAAAAGAACCCGAATGACCGGCATCGAACGCCGGCAACAACTCATTAATATTGGTCGATCACTCTTCGCTTCCAAAGGCTTTGATGCCACATCGGTGGAGGAGATTGCCTCGACCGCAGGAGTAACGAAACCCGTCGTGTACGAGCATTTTGGCGGCAAGGAGGGCTTGTACGCTGTCGTTGTTGACCGCGAAGTGTTGCGTCTCGTGACGACGATATCCGACTCTCTTTCTTCGACAGAACACCCGCGTCTCCTGGTCGAAAACACAGCCCTCACACTCCTCGACTACATTGACAAACACGAGGATGGGTTTCGTGTACTCGTCCGCGACGCCCCCTCGGAGCACTCGGCTGGATCCTACTCATCGGTCATCGGTGACGTTGCGAATAAGGTAGAACACCTGCTCGCCCGACGCTTCTCCGATGCGGAAATTGATGCCAAGTGGGCGCCGCTGTACGCTCAGATGCTCGTCGGTCTCATTGCCCAGGTCGGCCAGTGGTGGCTGGAAGAGCGCGCTTTCGCGAAAGAGGT
The DNA here is from genome assembly GCA_030537615.1 of Actinomycetaceae bacterium. GTDB lineage: Bacteria > Actinomycetota > Actinomycetes > Actinomycetales > Actinomycetaceae > Gleimia. Next base: position 305,871 of record JAUNVP010000001.1, read on the forward strand.
CGTAGCCGCCCACGTGGTCAATCTCACATGGCTGGGTTTGCGCAACCTCAGACCAAACCCACAACTTCTCAATGAGCACACCGACAACTCAACGACAATATAGTGAGATACGCGACATTAGTCTCGATATCGAGTATCTTAGTCACGTAAGCGTCTTTTTGAGTTGAGAAAGCGAGCACTGCGATGGATGAAGTTGATCGCATTGTGACGTCGTGGCAGAAGCAACGCCCCGACCTCGATACCTCTCCTATGCTCGTATTCTCACGCATCACGCGCCTCTCGCGCCATTTTGACCTTGCCAGACGGGCCGCTTTCCTAGCACACGATCTCGAACCGTGGGAGTTCGATGTCCTCTCATCTTTGCGCCGTGCGGGAACCCCGTTTGCGCTGACGCCCGGCGTTCTCATGTCCGAACTACTCGTTTCTTCTGGGACAATGACAAATCGGATCGACCGTCTCGAGACCAAGGGGTTAGTGAAACGCTCTCCTTCCCCAGCCGATCGTCGAGCGGTACTCGTCACCTTGACGCCCCAAGGAAAACACAGCGTTGACTCTGCTTTAGAATCCCTGCTTGAATGCGAGCGGCATGCTCTCAACAGCTTGCCGCCTGAAGAACAACAAGCGCTAGCGAATCTGCTGAAACCGCTTCTCCTGCCTTTCGATCGCTCAGAATAGAAGGATTCCTATGCCGGACACTGATCCCTTGCCACATGACAATCTTGCAGACGTCCTTCCTGCGCAACCAGCGATGCGATTGCCTGGCTTCACCGAGAACGTCGATAGCGAGCATCGCGCGGCACTCGAGATGCATAATCTCGTCAAAGTTTTCGGCAACACGATCGCCGTCGCCAACCTCAGTCTTTCGATCCCTCACGGATCGTTTTACGGAGTGGTTGGCCCAAACGGTGCGGGTAAGACCACCACACTGCTCATGGCAACCGGCATGCTCGCTCCCGATCGAGGTACAGCCACCGTCGATGGTATCGACATCTGGCGAAATCCCCGCGAAGCAAAAAAGAAGCTCGGCGTCATGCCCGATGGGTTCCGTTTGTTTGACCGGCTCCCGGGCGCGGCTCTCATCTCCTACATGGGGATGATTCGCGGTTTAGAAAAAGAGGTCGCCCAAGAGCGCGCGCACCAGTTGATGAACGCGCTGGGACTCGCCGAGGCCGGAAAGAAACTCGTTGCCGACTATTCCCAGGGAATGACTAAGAAAGTGGCTCTGGCATGTTCACTCGTGCACGGTCCGCGCGTCCTCGTCCTCGACGAACCCTTTGAAGCAGTCGATCCTATTTCCGCGGCTGGCATACGAGAAATCTTGCAGTCTTTCGTCTCCGGTGGCGGAACTGTCATCCTCTCCAGTCACGTCATGGAAACAGTGCAAAAACTCTGTAGCCACGTTGCCGTCATTGATCACGGACGAGTCTTGGCGGCCGGAGCGACGGACGAGGTCGCGGCAGGCGAAGACCTCGATACCCGTTTCCGCCACCTCATTGGTGGAGAACACCACGCGGAAGGTCTCGAATGGCTTCAGCAATAGTCGCAATGAAGCTGCGCATGATGTGGGCTGGCATTAGGCGCGAGACATGGAAGATCGTAATCTTTGGGCTTGCCGCCATCTACATCGGTTTCATGTATTTCGGGCTCCAAATATTTACCGCAGTCAGCGGTTCTGCGGGATATACCGCCCAAATCGGTGGTTTCTCAACTATCGGAGCCCTCATCATACTCCTCATGTGGGTTTTCGCGCCGATCCTCGGATACGGATTCGATGATTCACTGGACCCGCGCCGATTCTCCCCCTTTGTTGCCGCCAGTGACGAGCTCGGGCACGCCCTCGTTCTCGCGACGACGTTGGGATTCGGTGGCCTCCTTACCGCCCTCGTCCTCATCGTGCCAGTCACCGGTTGGATGATGGCCGAGCGATGGGTCGCAGGAGTCCTTGCGATCGCCGTCGTGCCGGTAGCACTCTACATCTATGCGCTCATCGGTCGTCTCTGCGCTACTCATCTCGGACACGCCCTCGTTTCTTCCAACAAGAGACGAGATCGCACGAGCCTCGTCACCGCAGTCGCTTTCGTGGTGTTTTTTGCCCCCATCGGCATGTACATGAGCTATGTCAGCTTCTACGTGTCACTCGAGTCTTTGATGACCGCGGCGCGGTTTTTGATATGGACACCACTCGTTGCCCCGATCGCACTTCCGTGGCTTGTCGATTCAGGACAGTGGATCACCGCTGGGCTTCAAGTGGTCTATACCGTGATGTTGATCGGTGGGTTGCTCAAACTGTGGACGCGCACCCTTCACCGGGCGATGATCGGTCCCTCTCAACCAGTGAGCCCGCAAGCCCAACAAGCACTCGATGAGGGTCGCCACCTCATCGATGAGACGGTTGCGCGAACCGTTGACCCAGCCGCGCCCTACGACCTCGCCGACGATCTGTACACCGTCAATCTGTGGCGAAAACTCGGCTGTACACCACCAACCGTTGCCGTGGCAGCGCGAACCACGCGCGAATGGATCAAAGACCCTCGTCTATCATCCTCGCTCGTATCCCTCTTCATATTCCCGGCTATGGTGCTTCTCATTCCCCGCTTTCCTGACGCGACGAATATCAGCACCAGTAGCAACGGAATGCTGTGGATGGTCCTTTTCGTCCCAATGCTACTCGGATTCACTGTCGGGGTTCACGTCTCTTACGATTCGACTGCATTTTGGATGCACGTGTCCGCAGGCATTACCGGTAAACAAGACCGATGGGGACGGTTTCTCGGCTCACTCCCCGTCGCGATCCCAATCCTGCTTCTCGTCGGCGGCGGAACCGGGTACTTCTCCGACTCGTTTTCACCCGCATCGTGGATCGTTGTCCTTTTCGCCACTTTCTTCATCGCCACCGGTCTGTCCTCGACATTCACCGGGTATTTCAGCATCGGAGCCCAACCACCGGGCACCAATCCTCTATCGTCTAAAGGCACCGGAAACATCTTCGCCTCCTTGCTGGTCATGGCCGCTCTCGGTATCGTCACGATGATACTCATCGTTCCCTTCGTCATCCCCTACCTCGTATGGACCACGACCACCGGCGAAATCGTCATGAGCCTGGTCGCACTCCCGTGGTCACTACTCATCTTGATCGCGGGCATGGCTATCGGCGCACGAGTATTTGATCGAGGCCAGGTGCACTTACTCACCCTGATCCGTTCGTGGCCGGGGCACTAGAGGACGGCTCAGGCGTGTCGTTCCGCTGTTTCAGCGGCCTCGAGCCACTCCATCCCCACGGCGTCATGCTTGTCGCGCAACTGGGCAAGCGTGCGCGACAACTCGGTCATGCGTTGGAGTTCGTCTGCGGTCGGCTGCCCGCTGGCGGATAGTTCCCCCAGCTCGGCTTCGATACCGTCAATTTGTTGGCTTAGCTTTTCCATCGCGCGCTCGAGCCGGCGCGCTTGACGTTGCGCATTACGGAACGTCTGCGCGTCAGTGAGCGCGGGAGGCTCGGCATCTGCTTCGGTCGGCTCCGTCTGCGACCGGCCTGCACGCGCCAGTTTGCGCATCTCCAAATACTGTTCGATACCACCGGGTAGGTCGCGAAGCTGACCGTCACCAAGCAGGGCAAGCTGATGTGTGGTTACCCTCTCCAGCAAATAACGATCGTGCGAGACCACCACGATAGTGCCGGCAAATGAGTCGAGCAGATCTTCAACTGCCGCGAGCGTATCAGTGTCGAGGTCGTTGGTTGGCTCATCGAGCAGGATAACGTTGGGCTCCCCCATGAGCAGCCGGATGAGTTGGAGGCGGCGACGCTCCCCTCCCGAAATATCGGCAACAGGAGTCCACGCTCGATCCTTAGTAAAGCCAATACGTTCAACGAGCTGCGAGGCGGTGACTTCTTTATCTCCGATCATCACCGACAACGCGACGTCAGCTACCGCTTCTACAACACGCAGGTGAGAGACGTCATCGAGTTCGTGAGCATCCTGCGACAAGGTGGCGACTTGAACGGTTTTCCCCCGCCGAACAGTACCTGAGGTCGGTTCGAGAGTCCCCTCCAGTAGCCGAAGCAAGGAGGTCTTCCCCGCTCCATTAACTCCGATAATGCCGACTCGTTCAGCGGGTGCGAAGCGGTAGGTAACTCCATCGAGGAGAGTTCGCGCAGTTTCGCCCTCACCAAATGTCAGAGAGATATCCTCCAGGTCAATGACTTTCTTCCCCAATCGCGCACTCGCCATCCGCACGAGTTCGACCTCATCGCGCGGCGGTGGTTCGTTGGCGATGAGTGCTTCAGCGGCATCAATACGAAATCGTGGCTTTGACGTGCGCGCTGGAGCTCCGCGCCGCAGCCAGGCCAGTTCCTTGCGGAGCAGATTCGAGCGCTTCTGCGCCGCGACTTGCGCCTGCCGAGCCCGTTCAGCTCGCGCGAGAATGTAGGCGGCGTACGATCCCTCGTAGATTTCTATGCGCCCAGGGATCTGCGCGCGCCCATATCCGGGATCAACGCCGGGGATGACCTCCCACACGTGCGTACACACGGCGTCGAGAAACCAGCGATCGTGCGTGACAACGATGAGAGCTCCGGTCCCGCGACTGCCCCGACCTCCAAACCGTTTCGATAGGTGCTGCGCGAGCCACGCGATCCCTTCCACGTCGAGGTGGTTGGTTGGCTCGTCGAGAATAACGACATCGGCGGGACGCTCCTCGATGAGTCCCTGCGACAATACGCGTGCCAGTGAGACTCGGCGTCTTTGTCCTCCTGAGAGGGTAGCAACCGGGGCTTCGAGATCAATGTCGTCCAAGAGACCGGAGTGAATGTCTCGAATATCTGCGTTCGCTGCCCATTCGTGGGCTTCTCGTCCGGGGTGAATAGCTTCCAACACGGTCGGCGCATCGACGAGGTCGCGCTGGGACAGGTGCGCGAACGCCAAACCATCGCGCGCAATCAATTTCCCACCGTCCGGCGTGCGCACACCGGCGAGGAGATCAAGAAGGGTTGATTTTCCCGCTCCATTCGGACCGAGAACACCGATCCGATCCCCGTCCTCGACCGATACGTTCACATCGTCAAGGATGATGCGAGAGCCGCCGAGTGCTTTAAGGTCTTGAGTTCCAAATAGGTGAGCCACGTCAGGTGTTTTCTACTTTCGCTGGGTTAGATGGGCCCGAGGTGATGACCGTTCCCGCAACACTTGGTTCGCGCGACAGTGTCGCCGCAAGAGAGTGGGCGTGGTCTCGGTCGCGAGCTGCGACAGCAATCGTCGGACCGGAACCCGATAGTAGCGCACCGAGGGCATCGGTGCGCTCAATGGCGTGGAACGTCGCTTCCAGATCGGGACGGATAGTCCGCACGATCTGCTCGAGATCGTTGTCGAGGGCTCCGGCCAACTCGGTGCCATCGACACGAGCGAGGTTTTCATGCTCATTCAAAAGAGTATGGGGAAGTTCTTCCCTACCCATACCGCGCGCATCGAAATGGTGAAAAACCGCGGGCGTTGCGAGCCCGTCATGTGCCAGCAGCAACACCCAGTGGTGAGTTGGAGTGCTCGTTCCATCAAGTCGCGTCATGTGGTCGCCGTAACCGAGACCAAGGCTAATTCCACCGGCAAGGCACGCGGGGACATCCGCGCCTAAACGTCGCCCGCACTCTTCGAGATCATCTGCGTCGAGGCCGGTGCCAAAGAGTTCATTAGCCGCAGTGAGGGCGGCTGCCGCGTCAGCGGATCCGCCTGCCATTCCTCCAGCTATCGGTATCCGCTTCACTACGTCGATATCCACCGGTGGAATATCTTTCCCCTGCGTGCGCGCAATGGATCGCACGAGATGGACTGCGCGCACCGCCAGATTTCGTTCGGGATCGAGGGCGTTGATCTGATCGGATAGCCGCTCATTGGTCGTACTATCGGCAACCGTGACAACCGTACGAACTCCGATCCCATCGACTGTGCGCCTATCGCGTACTGGCCGAGCAAAAGAAACCGTGACGGTCTCGCGCAGGTTGAGGGCTTCAAAAATAGTGTAAAGCGGATGGTATCCGTGTTCGTCCTGGCGTCCGCACCACAGCACGAGATTGACTTTGCCCGGCGCACTCGCAGTCACTGACACGACAATCACCGCTCCCGAGCGCGCGCCAACTCGATAAACTCCCTCACGCTGAGAGTCTCACCGCGTCGGGTCGGCTCAATACCCGCAGATTCCAGGATACGCACGGCGTCCTGTGATGAGCCAGCCCAGTTCTTCAGGGCTGCCCGTAGAGTTTTACGCCGCTGCGCAAATGCCGCATCGACGAGGGCGAACACGGCCTCGCGGGTGGTGCCGGTTTGATCAACTTCACCGGGCGTGTGCCGCTGAATTCGCACGAGTGACGAATCGACGTTGGGGATCGGCCAAAACACGGAACGACTGATCGACCCCGCCATCGTCGCGGTGCCATACCAGCCAACTTTGACGGTGGGCACCCCGTAAATGCGTCCCCCCGGCGCAGCACAGAGCCGCTTTGCGACTTCCGTTTGCACCATAACGAGCAGTTCACTGATCGTTGGGTAGTTTTCTAGAACAGAGAGTACGAGCGGCACGGCAACGTTATACGGCAGGTTGGCAACGAGTTTACTCGGCGCATCCCACTCGACATATTCGCCGCTGAGAAGCGGCGCTTCGTTGAGTTCAGCCGGGTCGGTCACAGCAATCGCATCCCGATTGATCACACGCAGTTCTCGACCACCGTGTCCGGCCACGGTAGCGGGGAGGGCGGTGGCGAGAACCGGATCAATTTCAATCGCGGTAACGCGCGCGCCAGCCTCCAGTAAGCCGAGTGTGAGCGAACCGAGTCCGGGACCAACTTCAAGAATGTGTTCGTCCGCAGTCACGCGCGCAGCGGCCACAATTTTACGCACGGTACCGGCATCGTGAACAAAATTCTGGCCGAGAGTTTTCGTGGGATGGATACGCAGTGCTTTGCAGATGTCCTTCACGTTGGTTGGCGTCAAAAGCGCCACGGCCACTAATACCACCCCACCGAGTTCGAGTGGCCCAGTGCACCGCAGGGAGTTCCGTAACGGTTGGCAATGTATCCGAGGCCCCAGCGGATTTGAGTCTCGGGGTTGGTCTGCCAGTCTGCACCAGCCGACGCCATCTTCGATCCGGGGAGTGACTGCGGGATTCCATAGGCTCCAGAAGACGCGTTGTGCGCGTAGGGATTCCAATGAGACTCACGGTCCCACAGCGTCAGCAGGCAACCGAATTGATCGTCCCCCCAGCCACGTTCGGCCACCATCCGCTGTCCGATACCACGCGGGTCTGCGCCGGAATATGTCCCCATCGGGATGGGGTCGCCAACGGCATCGACGTACTGTCCTTGTGAACGCAGGCGCGCGGCGAGCTCGTCGGGGTCAGCTGTGCCGACAAGGACGACCTCGTTGACGGGTTCGGTAGTGATTTCATTCGAAATCTCGCTATCAACGATGAGTTCGCCGTCAATAGACTGCTGATAGCGAACGATAGTCCGCTCTCCCATGACGCCCTCAGTCTCAACCGACCTCTTGCCTTGGGCTAGCTCGTCAGTTTCTTCCTCGATGACTTCGTAATCAACTTCTTCGGTCTTTGTGACCGTGCCACGCGTGACTCGCTCAACAATCAGCTGAATATCGCCGTTCGGGGCGTGGCGCAGGTGTACGCGATCAATGGCAGATACGTCAATCCCAGCGCGCTCCAGCACCCGAGCGACATCGAATGTGCGCTCAAGAACGACTGTCGTTTGTTCTCCGTCGGCCTTGACAATGACCGGGGTTCCAGCCGGTGCAATCGGGTCAACGAGTTCACGTGGCATTGATCGTTGTGCGGGAATGTACGCATCTTGGCGCACTTCACCGAGAATATCGTCAATAGATTTCGCGGTCGTCCAAATCTTTTTTGGACCGTCCTTAGTGTGGATTCTGACTTCACGTGCTCGACTAACGACGATGGTGTCCCATGCGGAAACCTTCGCACCAGGAGACGGATCGACCTGATCGTACTGTCCAAGTGACACGTTTGCGGCCCGCAAGACGCCCATGACGGAGTTGTCCCACGCGGATACTGGACGAGATACTCCATCAACTTCAACGAGCACCGTCGTATGGGCGTTCGCTACACCTGCGCCGGCAATACCGAGCACCGCAATCGAAGCGGCCGCAGTAGCACGCCACACGCGTCGACGAGCACGCGCGAGGGCACTTCTTTTCGGCAGACCGTGCACGAGACTCCTAGCGAGGTTGAAAAAGGACAGTTGCTCCCTATCTTAGACGAATTCTCGGAGCAAATTCATACGGGCGATACCAGTATCACAACCGGTATCGCCCGTAACGATTGATGCTGCAGTTATAGTAATCCAAGCTTGCGGGCGCAGGCGGGCCACTGGCCCCACCCGGCGCGCTGCTGGAGAATCTGTGCGCGTTGAGTTTGCTCCGCAGCAGAGGCGTCAGACGGCAGTCCGCTACCGCCTACCGCTCGCCAGGTGGAGGCAGAGAACTGGTAGAGACCGTAGTAGCCATTACCGGTATTTGTTGCCGGATTACCTCCGGATTCACACTGCGCGAGTGCCGCCCATACTCCTGCCGGAGCTGAACCGGTTCCGGAACCCCCCGCAGGCGCTGACGCGACAGCCGGACGTTCCTTCGTTCCAATTTCCACAATGCGATCGTGTGGCTCAGTCACTTCCTCGCTTATGAGGATGTCAACGAGGGTTTCATCGCCCACTGTTTGCACGTAGCGCTTGGTGATTTTCACACCATCGGCGCCTTCAGCAACCACGCGGGACTGGCCCTTGTACAGGTCGGAAGTCTCTCGTTCGACGCTGGAGTGCGCAAGGGTTTCTTCCGTCGTTTCGACACCGCGGCTCACCCGCGTCACGTCAATAACGATGGTTGCACCTTGGCTATCGAGAAAGACCCGGTCGATCGGTGATACCTCGATCCCTGCAGCTTCGAGAATCTCGGGGACACTCTGACCGGCTTTCGCTTCGGCCTCGACTGTTTCTCCGTCAACGCGGATCTGCACGGTGCCACTGCTACCGAGCACGCCCGGAAGAGCGTCACGGGTTGTCGAACGATCGGCAGCGAGCATAGCGTCGCGTCCAGAATCGCGCAGAACATCCATAACTTCAGACAGGGAGGAGGCCGTTGACCACACTTCCCGTTTCTGCCCATTTTCGGCAATGGTGTAGGAGCGGGCACGATCAATGGTGATCTTTTGTCCGTCCTGAACGCGAGTATTCGGTGAGGGAGTGACGACATCGTGTTCGCCGACTTCAATATTGGCGCTGTCAACCGCGTGGCTAACTGTGCCTCCCCATACGGAGACGGGCGTAATGGCCCCGTCCGCCTCAACGGTCACGCTGGCGTGTGAGGATGCGACCCCGACTCCGGCTCCAGCCGATACTGCGAGTGCACATGCTGCGGCGACACCGAGAACTGCTTTGCGAGAAGCATTGGTCGCCCACGACAGTGTTGAACTGTTGCGTTGATTCACGAGTGAATTCCTTATGTTAGGTTCTTGGACTTGTTCACCGTAACCAATTTGTTATCCCGCGTGCGAGCTGAGGGGATGAACATCACAAGGACGCAGTTGCCTGGGTCACCATTGCCCATAGACGCGCACCGAGTTCGCATTGAGCTGGTCACATGCGTCAGCTTCTCCCGTTTCCCACAGGTCAGCGATAAAGCGCACGGTGTGGGCCATGACGTAGGACGCGTTGGGGTGACCGCGGTGCGGCATCGGCGTGAGGTAAGGAGCGTCGGTTTCCACCAGTACAAGTTCTTTAGGAAGGACGAGAAGAGCAGCGCGCAGCTCCGCATTTGCCTTAAACGTAATGGGCCCCGCAAAGGACGCATACCAGCCGTTCTTTGCGCAGTGCTCCGCCAGTTCAACTCCCCCGGAAAAGCAGTGGAACACGATGGGGACATGGCCCTGGTCTGCTCCCGTGTCGTAGAGCACGTCAAGACATTCGGCGTGCGCTTCTCGATCATGGATTTGCACGGGGAGGCCGTGGGCGAACCCCATCTCCAAGTGCGCGGCAAACGACCTCTTCTGGGCGGCGATACCGGCTTCGGCGGTGCGGAACTTATCGACCCCGGTTTCTCCGACGGCGACAACTCCCGGATCCGACAGTCGCCTATCGACTTCCGCAAGGGCGGTATCGAGGTCGCAGTGGTGATCTTTTATGCGGGGCTGAAGGCCGTCAGGGGACGGCTCAGCTACCCCGGCGTGTAACGGGGCTTCATTCGGGTGGAGAGCAAGTGCGGCGCGCACTCGCGGAAAACTGTCGCGATGATCGCGAGCGATCGCCAGGGTTGGATCGAAATCCGGGATCTCGCACCCGACGGTAATAATGCGTTCGACTCCCACCTGCGCGGCACGCTCAAGCTGCTCGTCCAAACTGAGCTTGATCCCCTGGGCGCGAGGAATCTCCCATTCGCCTACGGGCAAATGGGTGTGGTTGTCGGTAATCGGTCGAGCCAAGGGCTCGGGGGTTGGCGGCCAGGCGCGGGTTTTCTTACTCACATCCTCCACCCTATCGTTTCGATGCGCTCAGATTCTGCGCGGGCGTGGCGACGACAATACTGATCTGAAACAGACTGCGCACGGTGGCGTGGCGACGGACTGTCCAACCGGCGTCAGCGAAGAACTGCCGGTAGGTGTCGTCCGTCCACGCGAAGAACTGGCTGTGTCCGACGAGCGGCGCGAGTTGCGCCGCGAACCGTGAGCGCACGGTTATATCGCGCGTGAAGGTCGCGGCAATGAGGCGCCCGTGCGGCCTGAGGACGCGAGCCGCCTCATCGAGCACCCGACGCGGATCAGACACGATATGCAACATATTGACGGTGTACGCGGCATCGAAGGAATCAGCCTCGAAGGGAAGATTCGTCGCGTCGGCCTGCAGGTAATCGATTGAAGGATGCGTGTTGTAGGTGCGCGCTTGACGAATCATCTGTTTCGCGTAATCGGTAGCGGTCAGATGCCTGCACGCCTCGGCTACGTGAATGGAAATATTACCCGGCCCACATCCGAGTTCTAGGACGTTCATCGACGGTTGCAGCTGCGCCCGAATCATTCGGTACAGCTGACGGAAACCCGGATACGTGACGGACAGCAAACGCCGATACGCAGGGGCAGCCAGATCCCACGGATTGATGTGTCGAATTCGCATAGTCCCCCTTCGGCCCGGCGCGTGCTCCCAGTGTAAAACGTCGAGGGCGAACCTACACGCTTGCATAGGTTCACCCTCGACGGATGTGAATTCTGCGTTCGAGGCGAAGGGTCGCCCCTCGGCATTGATTAGCGGTGGAGAGCCTCGCGAACGGCCTCGACAAATGCGTTGACAGCGACGACTCCAGCGAAGATTGAACCAACCGCGATCAGGGTAGTGTTGCCGACCGACAAGCCGACAGCAGTGATACTGAGTGCCACGAAGAACAGTGCGATGGTGATGACCCACAGCCCAAAACGGGGAGCGAAGTCAGACAGATTGATAGAAGTTGAGTGAGTTGACATGTTTTCTCCTTATACCTTGCCGGCAGGAGCCCTATCCGTGCTCCCGCACGGACGTTGTGTCAAGTAACTGTTTAAGTATCTTCATGTTTTGAATCCGCAATCAAATCTATGCCGGGTATTGCAACCTGTTGCATTCATTGCCGAATTCGACCACCATTTCGGTCGTGTTGCGGGGCGACAATTGTCGCATCGAGATGAGAGACGAACACTGCCGTCACCAGGCCATCCCGCCTCTCAACCCACTCGCAACTTAGGCCTTTAGGCCCGGGTGTGAGAGACGGCACTCGGCACGATCAGCGCAAATGCTTTGATGTAATGAGCACCACCGACAGTGTGCTCTCGCTTTTAAAATTAGGGCCGCCTAAACTGGATACAGCTCATCGCGTGGGGACCACATACGAGCCCCACTCACTGATGTTCAGACACCGCACACCACGACGCATGAACGTCTCATAGAGATGCGCCACACGAGAGTCTTAACCATGAGGAGTTGAAAATCGTGTCCATAGCGACGCAAGCCCCTGCACCTGAAATCCAGGAGGCGTGGGAAGGCTTCACACCCGGACGGTGGAATGACACCATCGACGTCCGTGACTTTATTCAGTTGAACTACACGCCCTACGAAGGAGACGCGAGCTTCCTTTCCGGCCCCACAGATAAAACCCTTCGGCTGTGGGACACGCTTGACAGCAAGTTCCTTTCTGTTGAGCGCAAGCAACGCGTCTACGACGTTGACACGAAAACTCCGGCGGATGTCGATGCTTTCCCCGCCGGTTACATCAGCGAAGATGATGACGTCATCGTCGGCCTCCAGACTGACGTTCCTCTCAAACGTGCGATGATGCCTAACGGTGGCTGGCGGATGGTTGAAACAGCCATCAAAGAAGCTGGGAAAGAACCCGATCCTGACATCAAAAAGATCTTCACCCAGTACCGCAAAACACACAACGACGCGGTCTTTGACATCTACACGCCTCGCATTCGAGCTGCCCGATCCTCCCACATCATCACCGGCCTGCCGGATGCATACGGGCGTGGCCGCATTATCGGCGACTACCGCCGAGTTGCACTGTACGGTGTTGACAAGCTGATCGAAGAAAAGCAAAAAGACAAAGATAAGGTTGCCGACCAGCCGTTCTCTGAGCACTGGGCGCGCTACCGCGAGGAGCACGCCGAGCAAATCAAGGCTTTGAAGAAGCTGAAGAACATGGCGGCGGCCTACGGCTTCGACATTTCGAAGCCAGCTACAACCGCGCAGGAGGCCGTGCAGTGGACGTACTTCGGCTACCTCGCCTCAGTCAAATCGCAAGACGGTGCGGCCATGTCGATTGGACGACTGTCCGGCTTCTTCGATGCCTACTTCGAACGCGACTTCAAGCGCGGCATCCTCACCGAAGAAGGCGCCCAAGAGATCATCGATGCACTCGTCATTAAACTCCGCATTGTCCGCTTCTTGCGCACCATCTCCTACGACGCCATCTTTTCCGGAGACCCCTACTGGGCTACCTGGTCAGACGCTGGTTTCGGAGAGGACGGTCGCACTCTCGTTACCAAGACGTCTTTCCGTCTGCTTCAGACTCTGATGAACCTGGGTCCTGCTCCCGAACCAAACATCACTATTTTCTGGTCTCCGCAGCTACCTGTTGGGTACAAGAACTTCTGCGCGAAGGTGTCGATTGAGACATCTTCTGTGCAGTACGAATCCGATCACCAAATCCGCGAACAGTGGGGAGACGACGCGGCTATTGCGTGCTGCGTTTCCCCCATGCGGGTTGGCAAGCAGATGCAGTTCTTCGGCGCTCGGGTCAATGCAGCTAAAGCACTGCTGTACGCCATTAACGGAGGCCGCGACGAGGTGTCCGGCAAGCAGGTTGTCGAAGGATACGAACCCGTTCAAGGCGACGGCCCACTTGATTTTGATGACGTGTGGCAGAAGTACGAGGAAATGCTCGACTGGGTGGTCGGTACCTACGTCGAAGCCCTCAATATCATTCACTACTGCCACGATCGTTACGCCTACGAATCAATGGAAATGGCACTCCACGACTCAGAGATCGTTCGAACCATGGGATGCGGCATTGCCGGACTCTCCATCGTCGCCGACTCTCTGGCTGCCATTAAGTACGCCAAGGTCACGCCGGTTCGCGATGAAACCGGTCTGGTGGTCGATTACATTACCGAAGGTGAATTCCCGATCTACGGCAACGACGACGATCGCGCAGACGATATTGCCGCCACCATCGTTCATACGATTATGGCGAAGATCAAGGAAATCCCCATGTACCGGGATGCCATCCCCACCCAGTCGGTACTGACCATCACGTCCAACGTCGTGTACGGCAAGGCCACCGGCTCTTTCCCTTCTGGCCACCAGGCTGGAACTCCGTTTGCTCCGGGCGCAAACCCGGAAAACGGTATGGATACCCACGGCATGCTTGCCTCGATGTTGTCGGTCGGCAAACTCGACTACAACGATGCGCTTGACGGTATTTCATTGACGAACACCATCGTCCCGTCCTCCCTGGGACGCACCCTCGATGAACAGATCACCAACCTGGTCGGCATCATGGATGCCGGATTCATCAAAAAAGGCTAACCCTCAACCGATACGTGTGAAAGGAACACAACACTATGTCCACCAAGACTTTTGACGAGCGCCTCGCTTCTATGAAAGAAGCCCGTGACTGCACCGGCGGTGTGCAGGGCCTCTACCACGCCAACATCAACGTCCTCAATCGCGATACCCTCGAGGACGCCATGGAAAACCCGGAGAAGTACCCGCAATTGACGGTACGCGTGTCCGGCTATGCCGTGAACTTCGTGCGCCTGACTCGCGAGCAACAGCTCGACGTCATTTCCCGCACGTTCCACCAGGGTGTTTAACAACTATCAATGACTGAATTGACCCAGCGGGGGCGTAGCCGGATTCTTCCGGATGCGCCCTCGCGTATTGTTCGTACCCCTCTCGACGCTCCCGCTGCGCCCCCTCTCATTCCCGGCGATGGCTCCACGGGCGAATACCGACCTGAGCCACTGGAGGACGCGGTTCCACGTGTTCGCGGAACCGGGTTAGCAGGCATGCCGGGCGCTCCGCTGATGAATCGACACGACCACATCGTTGCGGTTCGTCACGGACAGATTGCCTCACTTCACTCATGGGAACTGGTCACCGCGGTGGATGGCCCAGGCACCCGTTTGACGTTCTTCCTCGCAGGATGCCCCCTGCGGTGCCTGTACTGTCACAACCCTGACACCCTGCGCATGCGCGATGGGCATCCGATTCTACTGTCGGACGCCATAGATCAAGTGATGCGGTACAAGACGGTGTTTGACGCCACCGGAGGTGGCCTGACGATCAGTGGTGGCGAGCCTTTGATGCAACCGGCGTTTGTCCGCAATCTTTTATCTGCCGTCCACCAGCGCGGCGTACACACGACAATCGATACCTCCGGGTTTCTGGGCGCGTCGCTAACCGATGAGGATCTAGAGTTTGTCGACCTCGTCCTCCTCGACATTAAGAGTGGGAATCCCGAGACCTATAAACGGGTAACTGGCCGCGACCTCGCTCCCACGATTGCCTTCGGTGACCGGCTTGAAGCGGCGGGCGTGAAAAAGTGGATCCGTTATGTGCTGGTTCCCGGCTTGACTGACGATCCCGAAAACATTGCTTCTGCCGCGGATATTGCCGCGCGGTGGAAGTCTTCCGTTGAGCGTGTTGAGGTACTTCCTTTCCACAAAATGGGTGAGGACAAGTGGGAAGAGCTCAATATGCACTACGAACTTGGCAACACCCCCACTCCCGAAAAACACGAGGTCGAGGCCGCCCGGGACATCTTTCGCTCTCGCGGGCTCACGGTGTTCTAGGCTCTGTCTAACCGCACTATTTTTCGTTAGGGAGAGCCTACACCCCCTGAATTCACGGTTAGGCAGAGGCTAAACCCCCTGTGGTGGTCCCCGTTTTTTGGATTGGGTTATTTGGTAGTCCTGG